>JAZNBR010000057.1:0-4786 GCA_045587105.1 Ruminococcus sp. | reverse complement strand
TGCGGCTCATTATAGCCAAGAATTACTGCTACATCCTTTCCCACAAACCACGGCTGACCGTCTTTCATGAGCGTTCTCACCGTGCCGAATTCCTCATTGACGAATGTCTGAATCATATTTTCCACGCTCTCTCAACTCCTTGTCAAATTTCAAAAGATTTCTTGCGATTGCCTCCACCACAGGAACCGTGATAGAATTGCCTGCAAGCTTGTAAAGCTGCGAATCGGATATACCTGCCGATTTTACCTTTTCAAACTGTTCTGCTGTAAATCCCTGTAATCGGAAACACTCCTTCGGGATTAAACGTCTGATTCTTCCTCTGTGAACAATGCCGTGCCTATCCGTCACAGTAATTGTAAACATCGGCTCACCGGGTTCTTTGATTCTGCGTCCATTCTGGTAAACTTCCTCTTTGAATGGGTTAATAATTGCCCTCGGTTCTTCAAGCAGTACACCCGAACGCTCGCCCTTGTGAGTGCCTTTTCCAACGCCGATATCCATTCTTGTGTGCAAGCACCTTGCGTTGTCTGTAATCTGCGGATTTTCATTCAGAACAACAAAAACAGCGGAATGTTCACCCTTATGGTTACTGATTCCGCTGTCCTGTCTTGCTGTGATACATCTTGCAATCTCTGTCAGGTGAGGCGGTGGGTTGTAGTCAATCAGATACAATCCTGTCTTACCGCCTCTGCCACCCGAACCGCTGCACTGCGTCACAGCTGTTCCGTTTGTAGAATACACTCTTGAACCCTGACTGCCTGCAATCAGCTGTTCAGGTTTTCCTGCTGTTCCATTTTTCGCATAGCTTCGTCCGAAAGATAATACTTCGCCGGGACATCTTTCTCCAAGATGTCCGACAAGGAATAGCCTTTTTCTGGACTGCGGTATTCCAAAGCCGGCAGAGTTAAGCACACGCCAGCACATGCTATACCCCAGTTCTGAAATCGCTTCAAGGATTGCCTGGAAGCATTTCCCCTGCGATATGCCCAGCAGGTTGGGTACGTTTTCAGCAATAAAGTACTTGGGGTGCTTGGCTTCAAGGATTCGGATAAAGTCGAAAAACAGGGTTCCTCGATCATCCTCAAAAGCTCTGCGCTGCCCTGCGACGCTGAATGACTGGCAGCATGGTCCTCCAACGAGCAAATCAAAATCCGGCATACCTCCGTAATCGATTTTTGTGATGTCCTCATAGAATTTTTCGCCTCCTGTGTCATACAAGGCTCTGTAAGCCTTTTGCGCATAGCGGTCAATTTCGCACCATCCGACGCATTCGAAACCGCCGACCTTTTCAAAAGCCGAACGAAATGCGCCAAGACCTGCGAAAGCCTCGAAATATCTTATCATTCTCATTTACTCCTTTCGTGTTTTTGGGTATAAGAAAAGCCATCCGTGATTTCTCACGAATGGCTATGTAACATATATTCAGTTGTATTTTTAGTGACAAGTTACGGAGTAATACAAGCATTTTCTTTTGCCATATGTAGAATATAAGAAATCAAAAACAATGAATCTTCATCACAATCATCTAGAGAAGTAATTATACCGTACCTTTTTGCTTTATCAGTTATATCATCTTTAATTTGTTTTACCGAATTGGAGTCGTTGGAAATATAAGCCCAATATAACAACGTTGTATTACGCATAAGAATATCATAATTAAAACACTTTCTTGCATATTCTCCATCTAAATCAATAGGTGTTAAGCAATTCAAAGGAAGCATATTTGATAACAGATCTATAAATCTAAGAACACATTCTTCTGAAAATTGTTCAGAAAAGACTCCTTTATGAGTTTTTTCTGATTCTACAACGTCGAACATTGTTTCTGTTTCGTTAGTCAGTTCACAGTTTACTCGTTCTTTTAATGCCCACCTATCATTGTTGTATTCCACAAAACATGATTGTAGTAACGGATACCGAGAGATTATGTTTTCATATTCCTCTTTGGAAAAAAGATAACTACATACTTTTCCTGGAGAAGCGTTGTTAAAATGAATAAATGGTTGTCCTTGGTGAGAAAGATCAACCCTCATTACATACGTGTCAAAATTATCATAACCATAAAGTATTTGCAGTCGAGTTGTATTATCTCGTTTCGTTCTATCATCACAACTTATTGCTAAATCACAATACAATGAATTAACTTGAATAGATATAATTCTACCATTTTTAAGTATAAACATCAAGTGTTCATACATTTCCATTGCCATTTTATGAATTTCTTCCTCAAAAAATGGAGAATGCATAATGATTTGAGTTATCATAATCAAGTATAGTGCATTAAAACGAGTTTGTAATTCATATTGGGCTAAATGTGAGGTTATTGATAATAATGACTTATCATACTCCAAGCAATCATCACTTATAAGCAATGTTAATAACATATTTAGATAATTCGCAGGTGGGAAAGGACCCGAATCAAAAACAGTATGTTTTAGTGAAAATTTATGCTCTAACATACATTCATATGTTGCATTACACGCATTCGTTGTATCAAAATAAAAAATAGCGGCTCGTATAAGTTCGATATTTTTACGAATCGACTTCATATCAGTTGCATCAGATATTTGATTTAGCGTTTTATATGCAGAATATATTTTTATAATGGAAGTAAAAAAAGTATTTTTAAAATATGCAGTACAATCAACCGTTTCGTTACCAAATTTTATTAAAACAGCTTTATAATGGAAAGAAGTTTTTTCTGATAATGCATATTTTAGCAATTCTTCGTCTACTAATAATAAATGTGATAACTCACTTATCATCACATCATCTATGTCAAATATAGGAGATTCCGCATAAGCCATAGCTAATGTATAAATTGTTTTTTCATAAGGGGTTATTTCGTTTTCGCAAAAAACAAATGCATCTTGATTGGTTTCTATCATTACTACATCTCCATATTTTCTGATTTATATGCCTCTCAGCATTTTCTATATTATATCACATTTTTCGTGCTTTTTCAATATGTATAGCCCGATCAAGTCGGGCTTGTATCACATGGACATATCCACATTTTCTGTTTCGTCCATATCCTCATCATCCGAGAACGCAGCATTTTCCACCTCATGCTGCATCGGAATCAGCACCTTGAGAAGCTCCTCACGGTATTCCATATCCGAAATCTTGTTGATATAGATGCCGAAGGTATCAAGCAGTTCTTTGCCTTCCATAGTTGTGATTCGTACATCGCCGTACTGACCATGCTTACAGATAAACTCAGCAACCTCCTGAACACTGTGGAGTCGCTTGTTGCCATCAATTGCAGAGCCGAGAAGACAAGCGTAACGCTCAGCAACAGGAACATTCAATCTGTCAATGACATGAAAAATATCTGCATCGGTAACGACTCCCAGAGTGCGTCCATTGTCAAAAATGCAATGAAGTGTGCCTGCGTCATCCACATGGTCAACAATGCCTTTCGTTCCACGTTCAATCGGATGATACGGATCATTCATCCTCTCAATCTGAATTCTTGTACCTTTTGGATACATCTTTTTGATGCGTTCTACTTCTTTCCGACTTGGAAACTGACTCATAAAATTCCTCCTTTACATCGACATATCGAAGCTTTCTTCTTCCTCAATATCATTGGTTTCATCCATCATCTCAACTTCAATCTGCCAGCTGTCGGAGGGGTTCCAGAAGCTGACGTAAATTGTACCGAATGAGTCGGTACGAATCTCTTTCTGCTCCATCGATTCCCCAAACCCGTCTGCTGCTTGTCCAGTCCACCAATCCTTGAATTCTGCCATTTCAGCGTCGGTAAGCGGTTCTGTAACCTGACAGGTAAGGACTCCCACAAGCTCTCCGTTTCTGACCTCAACGGAAGGAAATGCGGATACAACCTTTTCATTGACAGGTGAGTTTGCATCATAATATACCATCAGTCCACGATGCTTTTCCTCTGGCTCGGAGTATTTCTCAATGGCAGCATTGATTTCTTCCTCACAGCCGCAAGCACAGCTTGACGGAATAACCTCAAGGTCATCTTCATATGGTGCATCCCAATCTGTTTCGTAGATCTGTGGTTCAGCCTGAATCTCAAGGGGACAATAGAACTTCATTTCCTGTGTGGGCTTGGCAGTTACCGTGAAATCTGTCTGACCTGTAATTCCGAGGTAGTGGTCACGAACCACTGCAAGATCTTCACGTCTGTCAAGCATTTCTGCCACCGTTCGAATCATCAGAACTCTCAAATCTTCATCGCCGAGCATATCTTCAAAGACGAAGTGCTTCTGACCTGTGTGAGCAAGCTCTGCGATTCGGTCAGCCATAGCTTTCAGCTCTGCATGGAGCTGACGTTCTCCGGCAGTAATGTCATTCGCCTCAATGATTGCTCTTGCATTCGGAATGAACTGTGACTTCCGAGCGTAGTCAGCACCCTCGGCTTCAACAAGGATTCCATCGCTGCCGTTGGCATCAAGGAAGAGAATGCAGTGGGCGGTATTGCCTTTCATATACATCAGATCTCTGTTTTCGATGATTTCGGGTGAATCCTCAAGGGGATGATCTCTCATCTGTTCGAACCTCTTACCGTAGAGGGGAATGACTTTCTGCACTTCAATCTGCATCGGCTCGTAGCTGTAAGCCTTATGATTGAGCATAGCATTGAATGTGACTTTTTTCATAGCTATCATCTCGCTTTCTATATAATGTATAGGGGAAAACAAAAATGCCGAACCAATCGAGAATTTACTTCTCAATCAATTCGGCATAACGAACAAGAAACCGTCTGAAACTTTGTGAAAGCTTTTTGCAATAAAAAAGAGCAGACTTCGGAATT
>JAZNBR010000056.1:0-111724 GCA_045587105.1 Ruminococcus sp. | reverse complement strand
ATTCTTGACATAACGTCATAGAAGCTTGATGAACCGATCAGAACTGACGCAATATTTTCATTGCCTGAAACGTACATTTCATTCATGCGTTCCTTGAAAAGCTCTACGTTAGCTTCGATTTCAGCTTCCTGATTGACGATTTCCTGATCAAGGTTACTGATATTTTCCTCAGTCGCCTTTATATCAGCTTCAAGAGCTTCAAGCTCGCTGTTGAGGAGTGCGATATTATCCTTGATAAGAGTAATCTGGTCAAGAAGATTTTCCTGATATGCCTTCTGATCGCTTGCACTGCCTTCAAGAGACGCTATTGTATTTTCAAGCTCTGCAATTTTCTGTTCGTTTGCTTCTCTTTCTGCCTGAATCTCATTGAGGGATTTAGCAGAAGCCTCTGTTGCTTTGCGGCTTCCGGACGAGCCGTTGTATCCTGCCACCAGTGAGACAGAAACCGCACAGCAAGCTATAAGAGAGATTGTTTTTCTTAATATTCTTAATTTTTTCATATCTTTCAATTTACCTGCTTACATAAAGCATTGGATCTTGTGTATTACCGTTTACACGGACTTCAAAGTGAAGGTGAGCTCCGGTAGAGAAACCCGTATTTCCGATATATCCGACAACCTGTCCCTGTGAGACATAATCGCCGACAGAAACACTTACCGAAGAAAGATGTGCGTACATTGTGGAGAATGTGCTGTCATGCAGGATAAGAACGTAATTTCCGTAATTGCCGCCACATCCGCAAGCCTCTCTGCGATTACTCTTCGGATAGTCATGCGTACACGAGCTGCTTACAGCAATTACTGTACCGCTTTGTGAAGCAACTGCTGCTCCGCCATGAATTCCGGCGTCGCCTATGTCAATACCGTTGTGGAAATCCGAAATCCAGCGAGGTCCGTAATAGCTCGAAATATAGGAGAATCCCGGTGCAGGCCAGATAAAACTTCCTGAGCTCTGGACTGGCGGTGTGTATATCGGCTGCTGTACGGAAGGAGTTCCCAATGACGAACCGGAATTGCCGCTCTGCTGCTGTTGGAGAGCAAGCTGTTCCTGACGTCTGCGTTCTTCTTCCTCCTGACGCTTCTTTTCCTCCTCCGCTCTGCGGATAGTCTCATAGATTTCTTCTTCCTCTGCGTCAAGGGATGCGATAATGCTGTTGATATCTGCTATTTCTCCCTCAGCGATCTGTCTTTCTCTTTCAAGACGGTCTATTTCCTGCTGAGTGTACTGCATTTTATCGTCAAGCTCGCTGAGTGCTTCTTCTTTTTCTTCCTTGCGTTTTTCCTGACTTTCACGCTTCATTTCAAGCGTGAGCTTTTCTGTCTGAAGACTGCTTTTGTTCTTTTCAAGCTGGTCGATATCGCTCAGAAGTCCGTTGATGAGCTTTTCATCATACTCTGCCATCTGATTTGCCATATCTATTCTTGACATAACGTCATAGAAGCTTGATGAACCGATCAGAACTGACGCAATATTTTCATTGCCTGAAACGTACATTTCATTCATGCGTTCCTTGAAAATGTCAATTTTTTCTTCGATTTCAGTTTCCTGATTGACAATTTCCTTATCAAGGTTACCGATATTTTCCTCGGTCGCCTTTATATCAGCTTCAAGAGCTTCAAGCTCGCTGTTCAGCAGTGCGATATTATCCTTGATAAGAGTAATCTGGTCAAGAAGATTTTCCTGATATGCCTTCTGATCACTTGCACTGCCTTCAAGAGACGCTATTGTATTTTCAAGCTCTGCTATTTTCTGTTCGTTTGCTTCTCTTTCCGCCTGAATCTCATTGAGAGATTTAGCAGAAGCCTCTGTTGCTTTGCGGCTTCCGGACGAGCCGTTGTATCCTGCCACCAGTGAGACAGAAACTGCACAACAGATTACAAGAGAAAGTGTTTTTCTTAGCATACTTATTTTATTCATATTCATGCGGAACAGCTATAATGACCGCCGCTATACTCCTTTCATAAGTAGTCCGGTATTTATACGTCAATGTGACGTCTTGTACTGATAACGCTTCCGAGCGCTCCGATGAATGCTCCGGCAACGATATATGCAAGAAGCACCCATATTCTTATTTCACCGAAGGGAATAAGATGTCCCATTCCGATTGCACTCATGAAGTATTCTCTTTCCATTACTACGTTGAAAATCGACCTGTATGCCGCCCATGTGATGAAGAAGCCGCCGATTCCGGCAAAAAGACCTGTCACCATTCCTTCAACGAAGAAGGGCAGACGGATAAAGGCATTTGTAGCACCGACGTACTTCATGATCTGGATCTCCTCACGTCTTGCAAAAACACTTGCCTTTGTGGTATTTGAGATCATTATCATGGATACTGCTGCCAGAGCGATTACTATGGCTCCTGCCACAACAGTAACGACACGACGCAGTTCACGGAGGAATTCCGCTACCTGCGGAGCCGAAGCCGCATTCTTGACCTGACTGAATGAAGCAATAGAGCTTGTAGTTTCATGACATTTTCCGCTGTCATGAACGATAACGCTGAAGCCGTCAGACATGAAGCTTGCGTCGTCCTTGATGTAGTCGTTGAATATAGCTTCAGCTGAAGGATAAAGCTCCTTCTGACGCTTCAGAGCCTCCTCCTTTGGGATAAACTCAACGGACTTGACATTCGGCAGAGCGTTTATATCTGCCTCAATCTGTTCTATTTCAGCGTCAGTTGTATTTGTATGGAGGTATACTGCGATCTCATTCTTATCATTGAGACCGAGTATCATGGAATCCATGTTTATGTATATAAGTGTAGCTGTTCCCACAAGCAGAAGTGATATCAGCAGAACACAGAAGGTTGCAAAAGCCATCATCTTGTTTTTCCAGATGTTTTCAACACCCTGATCGGCAAGATATTTTATTCCGCTGAGCTTCATACGTCTGCACCTCCCGATGTTTTCTCACCTGTAATCGCCGCAATAACGTCATCAGTACTCATTTCTGCAATAGGATCTGCCGGCTGAGCGATGTCCTCATCATCAATGAAGAAGGCGTCCTCACCGCTGCCGAGTATTCCTGACGGATCTTCAGGAATTTCCTCCGCCTGACCGTACACGCCGTCGCCCTGTATATCGGGATCTGCATAATCAGGCTCTGAGCCAGGAAGCATTTCGTCATTTGCTCCGTGAATAACCTCGTCAAAGACGATTTCTCCGCCGGTGATATTGATGATACGTCCTCCGAAGTGGCGGACGAGATCATGCTCGTGAGTTACCATGAGAATGGTAGTTCCCTGATCGTTGATACCCTTGAGGAGGTCAACGATTTCGTAGGAAAGCTCCGGATCTATGTTTCCTGTCGGCTCGTCCGCGATGATAAGCTGCGGATCGTTCACGAGAGCTCTTGCAATAGCGACACGCTGTTTTTCGCCGCCGGAAAGCTCGTCCGGATAGGAATTCGTTTTTGCGTGGAGTCCCACAAGGCTTATTACATAGGGAACACGCTTGCGTATATACTTAATGGGAGCGTCGATTACACGGAGTACGAAAGCAATGTTTTCGTAGACCGTCATTGACGGGATAAGGCGGAAATCCTGAAAAACGAAGCCGAGAGTACGGCGGAATTCCGGAATTTTCCGTCTTTTGAGCTTGCTGAGGTTGTAGCCGTTTACGGTAACTACACCGCTTGTAGCGTCTATTTCCTTCAGAAGCAGTTTGATCATAGTACTTTTTCCCGCACCGGAAGAACCTACAACGAAGGCGAAATCGCCGTCATTGATCTTCAGGCTGACGTTATTGAGTGCGTCAACACCGCTGGAATAGGTTACGGATACGTTTTTAAGTTCTACCAATTGAGATTACACCTGCCTTAATTTTAGAAGCGGTCAGGAAGCTTGTCCGGCACACCGGAGCCTCCGACGGAGGGGCATCAGAACTTGACAGGATTTGCAGAAAGATACTTCTTGACCATAAGAGCGATCTTGAAGATAATAGCGTGATCAAACTCACGAAGATCAAGTCCTGTAAGCTTCTTGATTTTTTCAAGTCTGTATACGAGAGTATTTCTGTGTACAAAGAGCTTTCTTGATGTTTCGGAAACGTTGAGGTTATTCTCAAAGAATTTCTGGATTGTAAAGAGTGTTTCGTGATCAAGTGACTCAATGCTGCCAACCTTGAATACCTCGTGGAGGAAGGTATCGCAGAGAGTTGTAGGGAGGTGATAGATAAGACGTGCGATACCGAGGTTGTCATAGCTTACGATAACCTTGTCTGTATCGAATACCTTACCAACCTCAAGAGCCATCTGAGCCTCCTTGAAGGAGCGTGCCAGATCCTTTACGCCGACAACAGCTGTACCGATGCCGACATTGACTCTTGTGTAGAATTCGCTGCTGAGTGTATCAGCGATAGAGCGTGCAAGCTTTTCAAGATCTCTTGCGTCAACTGTGCTCTTAAGCTCCTTGACGAGAACGATATCGTTTTCTGTGATATTGAAAACGAAGTCCTTGTTCTTATCCGGAAAGAGGTTCTGGATAACATCGTAAGCGGATATATCGTTTGCAGAGATAATTCTGATAAGGAATACTGCACGGCTGATTTCAGCGTTGAAGTGGAGCTCTCTTGCCTTGATTACGATATCTCCGGGGAGAACGTTATCAAGGATAACATTTTTGATAAAGTTGTTTCTGTCGTACTTTTCATCGTAATACTGCTTGATGTTTGCAAGAGTGATAGCAAGAATGCTTGCATATTTTGCAGCAGAGTCATCAACACCCTCTACAAAAACGGCATAATCCGGCTTTACTCTTGAACCGAACGGCTTGTATGTAAAACCGTCACGGATAAAGATATCGTGTGAATCGCTGAGATCGAGAGAAACGAACTCATTTGTTGTGCCTACCTTTGTAAGGTCGCTGCAGGCGATGATTGTTGCTGTTTCATCAACAACGCCGATTGTAGCGTCGATTGTGTCACGCATCTGATGAACTAAACCCTGAAATAATCTGTTGGACATAATTGACATCCCTTCTCATAATTTTGAATATAGATTTCCGCTGCACTGAGGAAGCCGGAGCTTTCCGCAGTGCCATTTTTAGTTTGAGTAAGCCTTCAAGGGATAAATATCAGGAATCGCTCCTCAATATATTACAAATTGTAACATATTTTGAAGCTGAATTTGTTAACAAACTGTTAACTTTTATCCCGAAGCCTACAAAATCAACATTTTCAGCATATTTTCGTTGTAAAAAATCACCAACGAAGTAACAATAAAGTAATTTCTTCTGTAACCAGACTGTAATTTTTAAGTGATTCCGCACAGAGCTTGTGCAGTATTGCCTTTACATTTTTTCCGGTCTGTCAACATTGAGAATCTCAAGAGCATTCCTGAGAGTCTGTCTTACCGCAAGACACAGAAGAATTCTTGCGTTCATAAGCTCCGGAGTTCCTGCATTCTTTACGCTGCAGCCATCGTAGAAGCGGTGATAGAGCGTTGCAAGATCAAAAGCATACTTGGTAATCTTCGCCGGATCGTAGCTCTTTGCAGCAAGATCAATTTCATGCGGCAGTGAGGCAATGTGACGGATAAGCTCAATCTCACGGGAATTTTCAAGGAGATCAAGCTCAGCCTTCTCCGGAATTTCAATTCCCTCCGCACTGAGATTTGCAAGCAGACTGCATATTCTTGCGTGGGCGTACTGAACGTAGAACACCGGATTCTGCGATGACTGCTCAACTGCAAGGTCAAGATCGAACTCAAACTGCGAATTTGCTTCACGGAGATTGAAGTAGAATCTTGCGGCGTCAATCGGAATCTCGTCAAGGAGAGTAACAAGAGTAATAGCCTTTCCGCTTCTCTTTGAGAGCTTTACAACCTCGCCCTTGCGGACAAGACGAACCATCTGCATAAGCACAACGTCAAGCTTTGCGGAATCAACGCCGAGAGCGTCAAGAGCCGCCTTAAGTCTCGGAACGTAGCCGTGATGATCGGCACCGAGAATATTGATAGCCTTGTCGAAGCCTCTTGTAACAAGCTTGTCATAGTGATATGCGATATCCGGTACTATATATGTGTAGAGACCATTGCTTCTCCTGAGTACGAAGTCCTTGTCCATACCGTAATCAGTCGCCCTGAACCATACTGCTCCGTCCTGCTCGTAAGCCTTTCCGGAAGCAAGGAGCTTGTCTACAATCTGCTTTGTCTCGCCCTTTTCGTGAACGGTACTCTCACGGAACCAGTTATCGTAAACTATACGGTATTTTTTAAGATCACGCTCCAGACCGGCGATATTCAGCGGAAGTGCGTAGTCAACGAGAGCCTTTCTGCGTGCCTCGTCCTCTGTCTCTGCAAGACTGCCTCCGTTGAGGTCGAAGTAATTCTTTGCGTGTTCGATGATATCCATACCGAGGTATACATCCTCAGGCATTTCAAAGGTCTGTCCCTCGCCGCTTTTTTCATAGAGAGCAATGCAGATTTTCTCGGTATCACCGCCGCATTCCTTCATTACAGCCTGACCTTCATCGGAGCAGAGCTGCATATATCTGAGAGAGAGTGATTTTCCGAATTTTTCAATCTGATTTCCGGCGTCGTTTACATAGAACTCTCTTTCCGTCCTGTATCCTGCCCAGCTGAGAACGCTTGCAAGACAGTCGCCTATAGCTCCTCCTCTTGCATTTCCGATGTGCATAGGACCTGTCGGATTTGCAGAAACGAATTCCACAAGAACGCTTTTTCCTTCGCCGTAGTTTGTTTTTCCGTAATTTTCCTTTTCTTCAAGGACGTTTTCAACGACATCCGAGAACCACTTACGGCTGAGGAAGAAGTTCATGAAGCCCGGTCCTGCAACCTCGCAGCGATCAAAGAGTGTGCCGCTGAGATCTACGGTATCACAGATAAGCTCCGCAATTTTTCTTGGCGGCATTTTAAATGCTCTTGCACATACCATTGCGGTATTTGCGGCAAAATCGCCGTGCGACTTATCTGCGGGAATTTCTATTGCAAAAGCAGGAATCTGTACTGACGGAACTGCTTCTTCAGCAGTAAGCTTTTCAAGAGCCGCTGTAATAAGCTCCCGAAGCTGTGTTGATGCCTTGTTAATGAGGTCTGACATTTATAAATATTCCTTTCATCAAGAATTCTGTACGGTCATTATTATTTCGTTATCCGAGAGATAGGACGAATTAAGGTCAAGCGTATATTTAAGGTATACTCTGCCGTCCTTTTCTATCGAATTTTTTATCTGGTGGGTAAAAACGCCTATCTGAAGGTTACCGTAGGGAGTTCCGTACTGACAGTAATGCTTTCTGCCTGTTTCCAGACAGAGAACAGAATTGGCAGATCCCTCACGGATTATCGAAGCCGATTTCCCCTTGTTTATTTTTATAGTGGTAACAGAGCCTTCAAACCCTGTTGCCGAGGTATCCTCGTAGGTAATTATATCCCAGCCGTCCTCGTGGGCAAGCCTTGCTCTCGTAAGAAGCTCGGTTTCAGATTTCTCATCGTCCTGCCACTGGATACTTGTCAGGGATATCGTTACATTCCTACTCATAGCCTCACCCCTTTCTCTGGTGCACACAGACAAACTCAATACAGCTTATCAGCATTTTCGATTGCCTGTTCCATGATTTTGCCGATAAGGTAGGAGTATTCCATTCCAAGATGAGCCATAAGCTTTGTAAAGACGCTGTTGCTGCGGAGTCCGGGAGAGGTTCCTATCTTGTTGAGCAGAAGCTGACCTTCCTCGGTGTAGAAGAAATCAATTCTTGCATATCCCTTGCAGCCGAGTGCCTTGTATGCGTTCACAGCCGTTTCACGAATCATATTCCTGACGTCTGCTGAAAGATCGGCAGGAATCACAAGATCATCGCCGCTGCTGACGCTGAAATCTGTCGGATCGTAGTCCGTACCATTCGGGACAATTTCGCCTATTTCCGAAGAAAACGGTGTATCATAGCCCATAACGGCTGCTTCAAGCTTTCTGCCCTTTATATATTTTTCAACAACAACCTTGTTATCGTTGGAGAATGCAATTTTCACGGCGGCAACAAGCTGCTCCATATTTTCAGCGATGCTTGTACCCGCATTGCTTCCGCTGTTAGCCGGCTTTACCATGAGAGGAAAACCCATTTTTCCGGCAATTTCTTCACAGCGCTGATCTATCATGCTGAGTTCTCTCTGCGTAATAAGCTTCCATTCTGCGGTACGGATTCCGAAATCATCAAGAACCATGTGTGTATGTGATTTATCCATGCACGACGCAGCAGCTAAAAGTCCGCAGCCGGTGTAAGGGATTCCTGCCATATCGAGAAGTCCCTGAACTGTACCGTCAGCTCCGTTTTTTCCCATAAGTACGGGGAATGCAACGTCTATTTTCCTGAACGAAGCCTCACCGTTTTCAATAATCACAATTCCTCTGTGAATAGGATCAGGTGAAAGGATTGCAGAAACGCAGTCAGGATTCATTTCCCAGCTTCCGTCAGCGATTTCATCGGGATCGCCGGGGAAATAGAGCCATCTTCCCTTTTTGGTGATACCGATGCAGATAACCTCATATTCGTCTGTGGGGATATTTCTTATCACCTCGGATGCTGAAGCAAGCGAGAACCGGTATTCTCTTGATGTACCGCCGAATATCACAGCAGCCTTAATTTTTGCCATATAACTCTCCTTTATTATTCTTCATGTTTAATATCTATCAATATATTTTATCACATTTCACAAAAAACTGCAAGTATTTTTCGCAAAAAATGAAGAATAACACAGTGAAATTAGCAAGGAAAGTGCAAAACGAATAGTTTCAACTATGTTTTTTGTGCATTTTAACAACAAAAATAAGGTCTGCCGTTAATACAGCAGACCTCATACGTTGTCTTATTTGTCAGAAGGAAGATATTTTTTTGCGAATTCCTCCATAATAATCGGTTCGGAATAGTAATTTCCCTGAAGGCTATGGACTTCAAAATCACCAAGAACCCGACGTATTCTATCGTTTTCAACGCCCTCTACGCAGACATCAGCCTGAAAAGCGTCGGCAAGATTCGAGATAAAGTGAACTGTCTTCTGATCGGCAGCACTCACATCAATATTCTTGACGAAATCACGGTCAACCTTGATGGAGTCAAACTCAAGCTCCCTGATAATTCCGATAGATGAAAAGCCTGTTCCGAAGTCATCAAGAGCGATCTTCACGCCGATCTGCCGGAGCTCCCTGAAAAGATTCTTAAGAAGTCCGATATCAAGAAGACGGCATCTTTCGGTCAGCTCTATGCAGAGATTTTCCGGCGGAAATCCTGATTCATCAAGGATATCCTTAAGCTCCTGAACGAATCCTCTGTGCTGGAGCTGAACATACGAGATATTCACATGAACGAGAAAATCCGGATTGAGTTCAGCAAATCTCACACCGTCGGAAACAGCCCTGCGGAGTATCCACCTGCCGAGCTCTGTAAATACAGAATCCTGCTCAAGGATCGGGATGAACTTACCCGGCGGAACAACACCGAACTCCTGATTTCTCCAGCGGATAAGAGCCTCCATGCCCTTGAGCCTTTCGCTGCCGGCGTCAATTATCGGCTGATAGCAGAGGAAGAATCCGGCACAGTTATTCGAAATGCTGTTTCTGATAGTATTCAGCATTTCGATGTAGCGTCTGCCGCCGTCACTGAGATGATCGGAGAATATTTCAAGCTCGCCCGTTTTGAATTTCTTCGACTGATAGTATGTGTATTTCAGACAGGAGAGGATAGTATCCCTTGAAAGACTGAAATCATCAACATAGACAAGACCGCCGTTCACGGACAGAACTACTCTTTCACCGTCAACGCTGAAGCCCTCAGCGGCTTCTTTTTTTATGACTGAGTATACATCTGCGATTTCTCCGGCAGAGGATTCCCAGCTGAGAAGTGCATATTTTGTACCGTCCAGCTTATACAGCATTCCGAGATGTCCGAGACGCTTTTCAAGCATCTTTCCGAAGCTGCTGAGTGTATCGTTTCCGAAGCTGAATCCGTAGCTGTCATTGATTGCCGAGAAGTTGTTCATACCTATCATGAGGATAGTGTATGATATTTCATGATTTTTCATAACACCGACATCTTCCATGAGTCCGTAAAGACTTCTCAGACCGGTGATTCCGTCGATATAGCTGAGTACGGTATGATTTCTGATAGTACCGCCGAAGAATATGGGAGTTCCGGCATCATCCTTAATAACGATGCCCTTGCAGCTGCACATAACATAGCTTCCGTCACGGGTTCTTGCACGATACATCATGTTGTGGCTGTCAGCAGTTCCACTGAATATTTCGTCTATACTGCGGGCATAATTTTCCCTGTCATCGGGGTGGAGATTATCCATCCAGACAGCTCCGGCATTGTACATATATTCTCCCGGCAAGCCGAAATACTGAACGGCATTCTTCGACCAGCGGGAGTAGTCTCTCTTCAAGTCGCAAAGGTATATATGACTGCCTTCTGAAATAACAGAAAGAGCCTCGAATAAAGTATCAAGCATTGAACTCACAATTCTTCACCTCGCTGTTCTGAATACATCTGAAAATACATCACGATATAATTAATGTATCATACATATTTTACCACATTTAAACCAATTTGTCAACGGTTTTGTAAATTATGTATAAGTTAAAATTGAAAAACATGCAATATTTTATATAACATATCTTCACAAATAGGACAAAAAATAACCGGAATCCGTATAGAATTCCGATTATATATTACTTTTTATTCGCCGACATACTTTGTTGCGGCATTGCTGAAGGTTTCATAGCTTTCAGGTACTTCAAAATCCTCATATTTTATGTTGGAAAGATTACATTCTGCAACCAGTCTGCCTTTTTCATACTCCACAAACTTGGTTATTACTCCCTGTTCATTCATTGCAAAGCATATTGCCGAATCATGCGTCCAATTCTCCTTGTCATTATCATTATACATGATAACATAAAGCATAAGTTCGCCGTTTTCATCTGTTGAAGTCTTGACAACAAGCTCATCGTCAAGTGCAAGTCCTGAGCCGGCAAAATTCTCCATGAATTTTCTGTATTCCTTTATAATATAATTCCTGAGTATAAAATAGTCCCCCGGTATCAGTTGTTTATAGAACTCATAATTCATAAATCCCTCAAAATCACTTGGGTAAACATGATTAAAAATGCCTCTCACAATGCCGTCTTCAACCAACGCAGAACCTGTAGGCCACAGTCTCGGAAAGGCATTCTCGTCTGACAAAACAATACTATCTGTGAAGTCGCCATTCGTAACACACCCGATATCAAGCTCATAGGGTTCTTCTCCGTTAATAGTTTGTGTGCCGTACGAATGAGTAAAATAAATCTCATCGTTACGGTCATAATAAACCTTGCCACTTGTTTTGTACTCAAGATCAATGTAAAAACCGATGAATTCTCCGGCAAACTCGTCTAACTTAATATAATTAAGTTCATTAACTACTACATTGTATTCCATATCCGCAGTCATTACAGGCGAAAGCTCCTTGTAATTCGTCAGGAATTCCTCAAGATTCTGATACCTTCTGACCGTCATTTTTTTCAATGTGTTATCGTATACAGTACGGCTTCCCATTTTTTCCGGTGTGTGAAGCTCATATTTTCCGTTGCACTGACGTATTATGCCGTCTGTTGTGAAATACAGATCGCCCATTATCGTGATGTGCTTGTAGTAGTCATGAAATTCCTCTGCGGTTATCGTCTTTTTCGTCCAGTATATCTGCCGCAGACGTTCAAGCCAGCCTTTGAGTTCAGCCGGATCGTAATTCACCACATAGCTGTTGTCATTTTCGTCCGGAGACTGATCGTACATGGGCTTTACTTCTCCGGATTCTGTTTTTTGTATGATATCTGCCAGTAAATCTGATGTTTCGCCCTCTTTTATGAAATCCTCATTTCCGGAAACCGGAGGCTGAGTTGTGACAGGCTGCGTAGTTACGGGCATTATCACAGGATTCTCTATGCGTTCAATATCATCTGTCTCGACATTGCTTTTATCCGCACTTCTGTGGTCGGAGAGCTTCCAGATTCCGAAGCCTGCGGCACATACCGCAATACAGGCGGCTGTTCCTAATGCCGCATAACGACGTGTCTGCGGAACTGCCACATCAACATGACTGACTGTATCGGCATACTCACCGGATCCGCCGCCGGATTCGGAAAGCTGTTCTCTCATCTTAATATAGAATTCACGGCTGCATTTTATTTTATCAAAGGTGCTTATGTATCTTTTCTCATCCACGATATCATTCCTCCTCCAGCTTTGATTTCATTTTTGCTCTTGCCCTCTGAAGCAGTGAGCTGACGGTATTCTCGTTCTTTCTGAGAATTCCGGCTATTTCCTTTATAGTGTAGCCCTCGTAATAATAAAGATACAGGACTGTCCTGTACTTTTCCGGAAGCGTCATAACAACGTCAAGAAGCACTGTTTCATCCGTACTCATTCCGCACGAAAGAACATCAAGTCCCCTGTCGTCCGTGTCGATTCTTCCTCTTATCCACAGGCTTTTATGAAAATTCCGGCATTTGTTCAGCGTAACTCTCAGCAGCCACGATTTTATATGCTCATCACCGCTGAAATCCACCGGCTTTGAATGGAGCGTCAGAAAGACGTCCTGAGTTATATCCTCTGCGTCGCTGATAGTTCCCGTATGACTAAAAGCAACTCTCAGAACCATATCTCCGTATTTCATAAAGGCGTTAAGTGCAGCATTTTCTTTCATATCATCCCACCCGACTGATTCTTATAACACTAATACAACTGAAAAGGTATTTTCCGTGCATATTCATATATAATTATAGTATAATCAGCAGAATAAATCGACAGACAATTGCTTTTTCTCCATATTTTGTATATTATGACGATTTATAAGATTCATAATCAATATCGTCGCCTTGACAACAGCCCTGTAAATTGCTATAATCTTTACATATTACAGAAGGAGGATTTACATGGATAACAACAATGATATAACAAAACTGCTTGAAAAGCACAAAAAAGGTCTTCTCAGCTTCGTTTTCAGCAGACTCTGCTTCTTTATTCTGCTCATAGCATTTCAGCTTCTGCTGTTCGCCGCACTCTACGGACTTATGGCTGAAAAAATCCCGTATTTCCTCACCTTGCAGACGCTCTTCTCCATTGTCATGGTATTTTATCTGTTCAGGTGCAGTATGGATTCGACCTCCAAGCTCACATGGCTTACTCTCATAACGCTCTTTCCTATCCCCGGAACTCTCCTGCTGTTTTTTACACGGCAGGGACTCGGACATATCGCAACAAAGGCTATTGCAACTCATCTCATAAACGAAACAAAAAACAAGCTTACTCAGGATGAAACTGTCATAAACAATCCTGATATCATCTCATCCGGAATAAGCGATCTCCATCACTATCTCAGCAGAACAGGCTGTTTTCCGGTATATTCCGGCACTCAGACAACCTTCTTTTCTCAGGGAGAGGACAAGTTCACGGCAATGCTCGACGAGCTTGAAAAGGCTGAGAAATTCATTTTTCTGGAATACTTTATCATCGAAGAAGGCTATATGTGGGGAAAAATCCTCAGTATCCTCATCAGAAAGGCTCGTCTGGGCGTGGATGTCCGTGTTATGTACGACGGTATGTGCGAAATCTCCGGTCTCAGCTTCGATTACAGCAAACGCCTTGAAAATCTCGGCATAAAATGCAGGGCTTTTTCTCCGCTGATGCCATTCATATCCACGCACTACAATTATCGGGATCACCGTAAAATCCTCGTTATCGACGGCAAGGTTGCCTTCAACGGCGGAGTAAATCTCGCCGATGAATACATCAACAAAAAGGAACGCTTCGGTCACTGGAAGGATACCGCAGTCATGCTTCGGGGAAATGCCGTCCAGAGCTTCACACTGATGTTCCTTCAGATGTGGAATATCAACGTCAGAAATCCGGAATGGAACGAATTCCTCGCTCTGCCGGATGAAAAAATAGAGGCTTCCGGCTTCGTTATGCCTTACGCTGACTGTCCCATTGACGATGATAAGGTCGGCGAATCAGTCTACATGGATATCCTTAACCGTGCATCAGACTACGTTCATATCATGACGCCATACCTTATCCTCGACGGAGAGCTTGAATCCGCTATTAAATTTGCGGCAAAAAGAGGCGTTGACGTAAAAATCATTCTGCCCGGAATCCCCGACAAGAAATCAGCCTTCGCCCTCGCCAAGACGCATTATAAAGCCCTTATCAGCGCAGGTGTGAAAATCTATGAATATACTCCCGGCTTCGTCCACGCAAAGGTCTGCGTCTGCGACAATGAACGTGCTGTCATCGGTACTATAAACTTCGATTACAGAAGCCTTTATCATCACTACGAATGTGCAACCTACCTCTACAAAACCGACTCCATTCACGATATAGAAAACGACTTCGAGGAAACTCTTGCAAAATGCCGGCAGGTGACCCCCGAAACTATCAGAAACGAAAAGCTTTACTACAAAATTGTCGGAAGTATTATGAAAATCATCGCTCCGCTGATGTGATAGTCAGCATTTTTATCAGAATTTATTTCAGCCGCATATATTTGTTGTATGTGTAAAATTTTCATAGGCAGATATATTATATAGATTTATTACTTTTGTAGGGGCGGATGCCTACATCCGCCCGTTATGAATGTGATTTGTCTGCGGTGCGATGTGGGCATCGCACCCTACATTTCCTATATTTATTTTATACATACTAATTTGTTAAAAACTCTTGTATTTTTCAAATATATATGTTATAATAAAAAAAATGACCGCAAAGGAGGGAACCTTTTGGCAGATTACATCTATCTCATTATGACTCAGACCGGCACAAGACCTGCCCGTTTTTTCAGATTCTTTACAAAAAAGCCATACAATCATGTATCTCTGTCAGGTGATGAAAGACTCTCCGAAATGTACAGCTTCTGCAGAACATACTGCCATTTTCCCCTTCCTGCTACGTTCAACAAGGAAATCGTAGGCAAGGGAACTCTCGGAAAATACGATTTCATCCCCTGCGAAATATACAGAATTCCCGTTACACGCTCGCAGAAAACTGAATTCAACCGGATTATAAAGCATTTCCACGAGAATCACAACGTATATTCATACAATATTCTCGGTCTGCTTGCGGTTTATTTCAATATAGAATGGAACAGAAAAAAAAGCTTCGTTTGCTCGCAGTTCGTGGCATACACCATGAATAAAATCGGTATCCGCCTTGAAAAGCCCTTCTGCCTCTACAAGCCCGATGATTTCCGGAATTTCCCCGGCTCAACGCTCATCTATTCCGGTGAGCTCAACAGCTTTTACTCCTGTATGCAGTCAAAAGCCATCGCAGACTGACGCAAGCCAGCACGTCAGCCTGAGTTCATCCGGACACAGCAGATATGCTCCGCAATAAAGCCTGCTTTCTGGCGCAATCGCAGAAAGATCAAGATTTATCTCGTGCTCCAGTACCTCGATATATGCCATATCACCGTGAACGTCAAGTCCGGCTGGCGATATCTTCTCTCTGGACAGTCTGTTATACGAATTTGTATATGAATTTAAAAACATCCATAAACCGCAAGTCAGAAGTATATATAGAAATACTGCTCTGACTGCGGTTTTTTTTCTTTTTCTGATCATTTAATCCTCTTTCATATCGTTCAGCATTCCGCCGAGTGACCGCCCTATCAGCTGTCCCGAATACTGTGCCTGTTCAAGTGTATTGCAATGCGACCCCACCTCGATCAGCAGACTTCCTGTTGTGAGATCCTGATTATAATGGCGGTAATCAAACAGTATCGGTCTTGTAAGTCCGGGATTATCTCCCTCAAGACGCTCCTGAAGCCGGCACGCAAAACGGAAATTTCTTATATACGACGGCATACCGAGTGTTCCGTCGTCACAGCCGGATATTATCATAACCTGTGCCGCTTCTTTTCCGTCAATTTCAACATACGGCTGATAGGCAATTCCCTCTCCGGATATGGCGTCACGGTGAATATCCAGCACTACCTTTATGCTCGGATACTGCTCCAGTATCGGCACGATTGTTTCTCTGCTCCTGCCGTATGAGCCATTGTAGGAAGGATAATCGTGGATAGTCTCAACATGGATAACTCCGATTCCCCTTGCTTCAAGCTCCGCTTCAATCGCATCCCCGACCATGACCATATTCTTTGTATCATCGGTAGTGCGGTAATTGAATCCGGCATCGTACTTCTCACGGACATACGGCTCAAAGCTCTCGGTTGTATGTGTATGATATATAAGAACCTGCGGCTCGGATGTATCCTCTATCGTGAAATCAGGCAGACAGCGGCTTTCCTTTATAAGCGTTTCGTTCGGAATATCCGTCTTATTGTTCACCTGACCGTAATTTTCAAGGTCAAAAAAGGTTGTTCCGCTGTACGGCGTGTATGTTGTGCGGATTATTTCCCCTCCGGCAGTCCATTGCTCCTCAGTGGGATAGGGCTTTTCGCCGGGATTATCATTTACGGTTTCAAGCGGATTTTCAAGCTTCAGCAGGGGATCCTCAATTGTTCCGGCGGTGATTCCGAACCCCTCGGACAGAATCAGGCTTCCGCAGAGGATATCATCGTCTGTTCTTTCCGCCGGAGCTTCCGCATATATAGAGGTATCCTTCCCTTTTTTCGCCGGAACAGCGGCAGAAGGTGTTTCTTCGATTGATACAGCATTCGTCTCCGAAAGCATATCCCTGAGTGACTTCACTCCGACTGACGCACCGGCAATTCCCAGCGGAAGCAGCAGAAGCACACTGTTCCTTGCAATTTTTCTGATTTTCCTTCGTTTTATATTTGTCATATCCTCACCTCATTAGTATAACCTTTCATTTCATTATATTCATGAGAAAGAAATAATATTTCTTCAAAGCATCGTGTTATCACATACTAACAAATTGAGAAAATATTTTCAGATAAATTTCGTCTTTTTACTCCTTGAAAATCACTTATTAGTATAAGGGAACTTCAAAAAAATAATGGAGGAATTTCAGATATGAAAATCAGAAAATTAATCGCCTGCATTCTTGCCATGCTGACCGCCGTTTCGTGCAGCTCTGCGAAAAACAGCGGCTCTGACAAGAAAAACGAAAACAGCGTCAAAAAAATCTCCGTTTCAGACAGCGGAGATATCTACAAAAAATCCGCTCTCCCCATGCCGAACGGCATTTCAGCAGTTACGGATATTCTTTTCGACGAGGAATCAGGAAACATCTTTATAACAGGCATGGACAGCTCCGGAGCTGTTAAATGCTTTATTACTGACAACGATTTTTCTATGTACCGTCCTGTTGATCTTCACATGGAATCTGCCGGCACTGACAATGCAGTTCTTATTGATATATGCGGCGACAAAATATACGCTTTAACGTGTACCCTCAATGAATCCGGTTGTATTTGCCGGCTGAGTATCCGTGGAACTGACGGCAGCATCATCTCCGACAGCGAAATTGATACCGACGGTGCAATAATAAACAGCCTTGTCTGCAATGAAAACGGAATTTTCATAGGTACAGGCGAAGTCTGCATGACTGTTGACGATTCCGGAAATATTCTGAAAAGCTCGGAAAATGGTATTTCATCTGTGATTGGCTTCTCTGACGGCAGAATTGCCGGAACTTTCTCCGGTAAAGGAAGTGTTACCATCCGTGAACTTGATACCGGAACCCTTGAAGTCTCCGGCTCTGAAATTGAGCTTCCTGAAAGTATCAGCGGTGCTTTTATTACGGGAAACGCAGATTATTCCGGCTTTATCCTCAATAATTCGGCAATTTTCGGCTTGAAGTCTGCCGATTCAATTGAACGGAAAGTTGATCTTGTCTCCTCTGGTCTCAGCGGAATAAGAATGATTTGTCCGCTTTCTGACGGTGATTTCATCGCCGCAGACAGCTCCGGTCTTATACGTCTTTCCGTCCGTGACATAGCCGAAATCAGCGATATAAGCGAACTTACCATTGCCGTCACCCGAGATTCAGATACCATTTCGTCTGCAATATCTGAATTCAACGCCAACAGTACACGTTTCCGCATTAAGCTTGAAGATTACTCGGAAGGAATGGAATACAGCATACAAGGACATGAAATGGCTTTCGATGACCTTCATATGGACATAATATCGGGAAAAAATCCTGATATGGTTTATCTTGATACTAACGAAACCGCCCTCCTTACAGGCATTGGAGCTTTCACTGATCTGTATGAATTCATGGACAGCGACACAACCTTTACCCGTGATGCCTTCCTCAGCAACTACCTCGAAGCGTGCGAAACTGACGGGAAATTTTACTCCATAGAGCCGACTTTTATGATTCAGACTATCGGAGCAAAGAAAAAATACGTCGGAACTTCTGACTGGTCGCTCGATGATTTCAGAAGCACCTACGGAAATATGCCTGACGGAATGGATCTTTTTGAATCCGGAAACAACGAAAAAGCTGTACTTTCCTTCCTCACAAACGACGGAAATTCCTTTGTCGATCACCTGAACTTTACCTGCAATTTTGACTCTGACGAATTTATCGGCATTCTTGAATTCGCCGATCAGTTTCCGGGGGTGGATGAGTACGATTTTGAGCGGAGATCATGCCGCAGTGATACGTCACTTCTGTCGATTATGTATTTCAGTTCGTTCCGTGACATAAACAAACAGGTTCAGGGAACCTTCGGCAATGAGGAAGTCATTTTTGCCGGATTTCCTACAAACAGCGGAGAAGGCTCAAAAATGCTCCTTGACAGACGTTTTTCCATTATGGAGAAATCACAGAACAAGGACGGTGCATGGGAATTTATCAGAAGCCTTCTTGACGATTCGCACTACTCATCAACGAGCGACGGTATCCCCGTGACGGAAAAAGGTCTTGAAATTGTGGCAGAAAGTGCACTCGAAAAGCCGTATTTTCTCGTAGATTCTGGAGAAAAATATTACATCAGCGAAACATTTACCGACTGGAACACCGGTCAGGAAATCGACATAAATCCGATGACTCCGGCGGATAAGGAACGTTATCTTGATTTTGTACGGAGCATAAAATCAGTAACTTCATCCGTAAGCAGCAGCATGATTTCATCGATAATCAGCGAGGAAACCGATCTCTTTTTTGCCGGAGAATACACATCTTCACAGGCGGCTGATATGATACAGAACCGCATATCTATAATGCTAAGTGAAGCAGCGTGAGGCACCGGCGGGCAGAACGACGTCATTTTAATTCGGAATGCAGAATTATGGTGTACCTGACGGGACAAATTTAAAATATCATACCATAAATATATGCAACCATTTGTAGGGATAGCCATTGCAGCTGTCCGCATAACATCCGGTAAAACATTGAATACGAGATTTTCGTTTTAGACAATTAATTTTTATTGATTTTTTTTTTAGTCTGTGATATAATTATTTAGAAATCATCAATTCTAATCCTTTTCAACTTGGAGGGTACAATGAAACGTGTATCAAATGCAACTGCACTCAAAGATATAAAAATAGTTGATTTATTTGCTGGTATAGGCGGATTTCATTTAGCGTTCAAAAGCTTTGGTGCGGATGTAATTTACGCAAGTGAATGGGACAAAGACGCAGCTGATGTATATTATAATAATTTTGGAATTAAACCAACTGGCGATATAACCAAAATACCCGCAAAGAATATTCCCGACCATGATATTCTATGTGCTGGTTTTCCTTGTCAAGCTTTTTCAATTAGCGGAAATCAAAAAGGATTTGATGACAGTCGTGGAACTTTGTTTTTTGATGTTGCTCGTATAGTTAAAGAAAAAAAACCTCGACTTGTCTTTATGGAAAATGTAAAAAACTTTGCATCGCATAATGAAGGACGTACACTTGCAGTTGTTAAGAAAACAATGGAAGAATTAGGATATAATTTTTTTTGTGATATATTAAATGCAACAGATTATGGAATCCCTCAAAGCAGAAGCAGGATTTATATGTTAGCCTTTCGCAATGATTTAGGAATAAATGAATTTGTTTTTCCTAAACCTGTTCCGTTAAAAAAAAGAGTCAAGAATATACTCTTACCAAAAGAACTAACTGCCAAATACGAAATTATTCGTAATGACGTTATAATGAAACAGGTTGACGAAAAAAGAAGTATCGTTCCACTAAGATTAGGCATCGTTAATAAAGGCGGTCAAGGTGAACGAATTTATAGTACACTTGGAACGGCAATCACACTTTCGGCTTATGGTGGCGGTGTTGGTGCAAAAACAGGAATATACTTAGTTGACGATAAACTTAGACGCTTAGCACCGAGAGAATGTGCCAGACTTACAGGATTTCCTGATAGATTTAAAATCGCAAATAATGACAATGTTGCCTATAAACAATTCGGAAATAGTGTCGTTGTCGATGTATTACAATTTATCATAGAGGAAATCATTAATATCGGAGGTGTATTTTAATGGCTATGACAGGTTCACAAATCGCCAAAGGCGGGTTTGAAAATGAACAAGAAGTTGCAGATAAATTCAATAATTGGCGAACAGACACAGATGCACAACAGTGGCTGAAAACGATGATGTATAACTTAGATGAAATCGTTTTTGTAAAAGCTTCAAAGATAGGAGAAAAAGGATATAAATCAGATATTAATATCACTATCGAAATAGAAATCACCAAGAAGAATAAAAAAGCAAATCTTGTTTCCGTTGAAAATATACAGGTGAAATTAGTTAGAGGTAAAAAAGGCTTTAATCAAGTCGAAAAACGCAAAGTAAATGCCTATATAGATATGTGGCATATAGATGATAAAACCAAAGAATTACTAATGCTTTTCGATGGCGAACTGCCGCCAAGAACAGACTGTCGAAATCCCAAAAGAATGTTTATTAACGAATTTACGGAAGACGAACAAAAACACCTATACAATTTCTTTCAAAAAAACATTATAATGATAATAAGCGATGTTATAAGGGGACGAGGTCGTTTTGCCGCTGAATGGACATTAGTGATTCAAAAGCTAGATAACGAGTACAATTGGGTGCTAATGGCGGTAAATGAAGCCATTAGTATTTATGCTGGTGATTGTAAAGTCAAGTTTACTCCTTCCGGTAATGTACATTTAGGAAATATAACGGTACAAAGGAAGGGTGGAGATAATGGTGCTGAAAGTGCTAATATGCTTCAATTCAAAGCAGACCCTACAATGTTGTTTGATAAAAAATAAAGCAGATTTATCCTTTTTGCAAGGCAGTATTAGCAAATACCTTCGAAAAGAGCAAAGATTTATGATAGCTTTAGATGTCGTAAGTTTATAAATTTACTTCTGGAAAAAATAACAATACCAAAACAAGCTTTTCCTCATTAAAAACAGCACCCATATGGATGCTGTTAATTTTTTTACAGATTTGTTTCCCAGTTCCAGCTGCGCACCTCAAGCTCCTCCAGATTATAAGGAGTACGCTGATAAACACAGTAATTCAGCCAGTTCGAGAACATCAGATTCGCCGTACATCTCCACGAAAACAGCGGCACATTGTCCGGATTATCATCGGGGAAGTAATTATACGGCAGCTGGATATCAATACCCTTGTCAAGGTCACGGCGATATTCATTTGCAAGTGTATCACGGTCGTATTCTGAATGTCCCGTGATGAAATACTGTCTGCCGTTCTTGTTGGCAACTATATGAACGCCGGAAATATCGGAAGATGTGAGGATTTCCAGCTGCGGAATCCTCTCGATATCCTCTCTGCGTATCTCCGTGTTTCTTGAATGGGGAACATAGAATATATCGTCAAATCCCCTGAGAAGCTGACAGTTGCTCACCTCTGCCCTGTGCGGAAAAACACCGAACATTTTCTGTTCAAGGGCATATTTCGGAATTCCGAAGTGATAGTAAAGTCCTGCCTGAGCTCCCCAGCAGATGTAGAGAGTTGAAAAAACATGAGTCTTTGACCACTCCATGATCCTCACGATTTCGTCCCAGTAGTCAACCGCTTCGTATTCAAGAAGCTCAACCGGAGCACCGGTAATTATCATTCCGTCATAGCGGTTATCCTTTATTTCATCAAAAGTCTTGTAGAAAGCTTCAAGATGTCCTTGTGAGGTATTGCGTGAAACGTGCGAAGCCATCTGGAGCAGTTCGACATCCACCTGAAGCGGTGTATTGCTGAGCAGTCTGAGAAGCTGGCTTTCTGTTTCAATTTTCTTAGGCATTATATTGAGAATAACTACCTTAAGCGGACGGATATCCTGATGCTCTGCCCTGTCCTTCGACATGACAAATATGTTCTCGTCTCCTAATGTTTTAAAAGCCGGCAGATCAGCCGGTATTCTTATTGGCATAGTCATTCTCCTTTCGCGAGGTCTATTTCCTTGTATTTCAGGGAAATTCCCTCTCAGTCATTCTGATTGTGTCTGCAGTTCTGACAGCTGTTCATGAAGCTGTCGATATTCTCAGCAGTTGTGCTTCCCTGTTCAAGGAAACGCAGTCTGCGGATGTTTTCGTATTTTTTCTCATCGGGAAGATTGAACACAGCTGTTCCGATTCCTTTAAGGCAGCTTTTGAAAAGAACTGACCTTACAAGACCATCGCAGAGCATAAGCTCGCCGCCGTCGTCGTAATCGAGGATTACTGTTTTGTCCGGTTTATAGGCGTATGCAATAAATCCCACAGCCTGTCCGCCATCGAGAGCCTCGGTGATGTGAAGCTCATATCCGGCAGATCGCCTTGCAAGCTCCTCGTAGCCCTCTGTGCCGAATTTTTCCTGTATTTCGAGCATTTTACTTCTCCTTGCCGATAGCCGTTCTCAGAGCACGAAGCTCCTCGGCAGTAAGCTCACGGAAGGTTCCCGGCTTAAGCATACCAAGCTTCAGAGGACCAATGCTGATACGGCGGAGACGTGCAACCTCAAGTCCGACAGCCTCGCACATTTTTCTGATCTGACGGTTTCTGCCCTCTTTGATTGTAATGAGAATCACCACGCGTCCCTGCTGCTTATCCTTTACGATAACGCTTGCAGGAAGTGTCTTTCTGCCGTCGATCTCAACGCCCTCCGAAAGAGCAACAAGCTGATCGTCGTTTATGTCGGGACGTACAGTTACACGGTAGGTCTTTGCGATATGGCGGCTCGGGTGCATAATGCTGTTAGCGAATTCCCCGTCATTTGTGAAGAGAAGGAGTCCCTCCGAGTTACGGTCGAGACGTCCGACAGGGTAAACACGTTCCTCAACGCCTTCAAGAAGATCCATTACACAGCGTCTGTCGAGTTCATCCGAAACAGTCGTAACATAGCCTCTCGGCTTGTTCATCATAAGGTATATGAAATTCTTTTTTCTGGGGACATAAATTCTCTCGCCGTCGATTGTCACCAGATCCTTGTAGCCGCACTTGTCGCCCACTTTTACAGGACGTCCGTTGATTTTCACACGTCCCTCAGCGATAAGCTGCTCTGCCTTTCTGCGTGAGCATACGCCGCTGTCGGCGATTATTTTCTGAATTCTGATTTTTTCCACTTTATCAACCTTTTCTGTCAGGAGAAAATCCTCCCGACCTCAGATATTATTTTTTCAAACCAATTTTTCTTTTTCTTTGAAGAAGCCTTTTTCTTCACGGAAACGTCCTCCTGAGCATACAGAGGAATCCTTCTGACCTCACGTCCGCCGAAGCTTATTTCAAGCTGAGCCGCTATATCTCCCCGATTTACCGGAGCATACACAAACGGCGGAGCTATCACACGAAGGCTGATTTCCGCGGTGCTGTTTCCCTTGGATGTCACTGTAACCGGAAGCTCCTCAGGAGCAACCTTCAGTTTTTCCTCAGCGGCACCGGCAAGCTCAAGCTCAAAGGAATCCGGAACCGGAACCTCCGTTTTTCGTACGCATCCGAAGCCATAATCATAGAGTCTGCTGTGATCCTCCCAGTCATTGCGGTCGTTGAGCGTAACGCAGATAAGCTCCATTCCGTCACGGGTGCAAGCCGAAACAAGACATCTTCCGGCTTCGTCGGTAAATCCCGTTTTCACGCCGAAAACGCCGTCGCACATGGTCAGAAGCTTATTCGTATTCTTAAGCCACCGCTTGTACGGGGGATTCCCGAATTCAAGCTGTATGGAGGACTGCGAGCATATCTCACGGAACATCTCGTTTTTCAGAGCTTCCCTTGTAAGAATCGCCATATCATATGCAGACGAACCGTGACCTTCCCCCTCAAGACCTGAGGGCGTGACGAAAAAAGTCCTTGAAAGTCCTATTTTTTGTGCTCTGTCGTTCATCATGCCGGCAAAAGCCTCAATACTTCCGGCTATTCTGACTGCCGCAGCATTGGCGGCGTCGTTGCCGGAGGGAAGGAGCATTCCGCAGCAGAGAGCATATTTTGTAACGATATCCCCCTCACGAAGTCCCATAGACGAGCCTTCGACCTTTATTGCTTCGCTGTCAACCACGAATTCCTCATAGAGATCTCCGCTTTCAAGACACAGAAGTACCGTCATTATCTTGGTAGTGCTTGCCATGGGAAGCTTCTGCCTGCTATTGTGTTCATAGACGATCTCGCCCGTATCAGCAGAGATCAGAACAGCCGCTTTTGCCGATATTTCTGGTTCTTCGGCACAGCAGACAATTCCGCTGCGAAACGGCAGGATTCCCGCTGCGACAAAAATCGCCGCAAGCACTGAAAAAAGCTTTTTCATTTACATACCCCCACAAAAGACGTGCTTTTTGTAAAGGATATGCGGATTATCGGAATGTTATTCCGCAGCCGGCTCTGAAGCTTCCTCAGCGGCAGCCTTTTTAGCTTCCTTCTTCTTGTTGATGATTCCCTGAACCTTCTCTACAATAACCGGAACCTTCTCAATAGCGTTGCCGATAGGATCGCTGGAGGGAGTCATTGAAACCATTTTTGCCGTACCGTCGGGCGATACAACGAGGAAGCCCTCAGGCTTGATTGAAACTCCGGCACCTGCACCGCCGCCGAAAAGATTCTTATCGTACTTTGACGGGAGATCGGAGCCGCCTGATGCAAAGCCGTATGATACCTTGGAAATCGGGATGATAGTTGTGCCGTCATCGAGCTTTATGGGATCGCCGATAATTGCGTTTACATCAGCCATTTCCTTGATTTTTTCCATTGAAATTCCTAAGAGATCGCTTACGGATGTTTTACCTGTATTCATAACAAAAACCTCAATTCTGTATTATTTCTGCACTGCGGCAGATTTTTTTGCTTTTCTTTTCTTGAACTTTCCCGGAATAAATACCCGGAATATATATGTTACCAGGAACCATAGTCCTGCTATAACAAACGTACCTGCACGGAAATGAAGCTTTAACGCCGCGTCGAATTTTCCCTTTTTCACGCCGAAAGCCGGCTGGATATCGACTGTTTTAAGCTTTACCGTAAATATCCGGCTCATCTGGGCTATTCCACGATAGGTCACAGCACTGATTCTTCCGTAATTGAGAGCGCATTTGTAGGCGTCCTCGTTTGCTATAATGAAGTCGATGTAGAGATCGCTGAATTTGAATGCCTTAAAAATCAGGCAGAGAGGATTTTTTGCACTTCCCCAGATATCAATGAGCATATCGACAAGCTCGTCCAGCGATTTCTTTTCTTTTTCCTTTTTCTTTTTGCCTTTTTTCTTTTTATCTTCCGTATCTTCGCTGTCCTCGTCCTGAGGAGCTTCAGCCTCCGGCTCATCGGCGTCGTCACCGCTTGTGTAGAATCCTGTCTGCGTGGATTCAGCCTGTCCGGTCACGGTGAGTTCTCCGCCTTCGGAAATATTTTCTTCAAAGGAAGTACTTTCGGCTCCGGACTGCTCCGGAGTCTGTCCGGCATCCTGTACCGGAACGTCTGATATCGGAGTATCAATCACGATATCCGGCTTTTTCTTCTTTTTATCCTTCTTTGATTTTTTCTTTTTCTGAGGCTTCGGCTTCTTTTTCTTTGACGGCTTCTTCTTGGATTTTCGTTTTTTCAGCCATCCGAGAATACCTCCGCCCTCCGAATCCATGACGTTTAATATCCAGAGCTTCACCTTGAATTTCAGCTTTCCGCCGATAAAGCTCACTTCTCCGCCGACCGGCATTATAAGTACCAGCAGTATCAGACCGAGTACGGCAAGAAGTATAATCAGCAGAATTTTAAGTATAATCATTTCCTGCCGTTCCTTTCGTTAGTTTTCTTCTTCATTGTCAGGAATATCATCAACAGTCTGTCCTGTCAGCGGCGGAAGCTCCGATACCGAGCTGAGTCCGAAGCTTCGCAGAAAGACCGGTGTTGTACGGTATATCAGCGGTTTTCCGGGAACATCAAGACGTCCGGCTTCTTCAACGAGTCCCTTTTCAATGAGATTATTTATGACAGAGGAGCTGTCAATTCCCCTGACGTTTTCTACAAAGCCCTTTGAAACAGGCTGATTATAGGCAATTATCGTGAGTGCCTCCATTGCGGCATTTGAAAGAGGAGCATATTTCTTTGTTTCGAGAGCAGCTCTGATACAGGGAGCAAATTCCTCACGGGTACACATCTGATAGCTGCTGTCGAGCTTTTTTATGCAGAAACCGCTTCCGCAGTCGTCGTAGCGTTCATTGAGAAGCCTTATCATCGACGGAACTGCTCCGGCGTCAACATCGCACGCCTCCGAGAGACGGAGAAGCTCCACCGGTTCGCCGCTTGCAAAGAGTACAGCCTCTATTGAGCCGAGTTTTTCCTTGACTTCCATGGTTTCTTTCCGTCCTTTCTGCCTTTGAAGTATATCGTCATATTGTCGTCGCTTATAGTAATTCTGCCCGATTTTGTCAGCTCCAGCACTGCAAGGAAGGTTGCCACTCTTGCAGAACGGTCGGTAACCCCCTGATAAATGCCGTCCATAGAGGCTTCTCCGGTAGTATAGAGTTCCCTGAGAATATGCACCACCTTCGACATAACAGAGACAATCCGTCGTTTCACAACGGAATTTATCTTGCTTTCCGCCGTCTGACGTATAATCTCGGTTTTCAGCGATTTGCGGGAAATACCGCTGTATGCCATAACGAGACAGCCCGGATCATGCACAAGACGGTAGGTCATATCTGCCTTGATCTTCATCGGCTTGCGGACGAAGATATTTCCGCCCACGAAGGCTCCGGCGAGTCTTTGTGCGGCGAGCTTGCAGAGTGAATACTCAATAAGTGCGCCTTCAAGCTCTTTTTTGAGCTGTTCCGCTTCCTCCGGCTGAGGAAGGAGCGACGCTGTCTTTATATATATAAGTCTTGCCGCCATTTCAAGAAATTCACCGGCAAGCTCCAGATTCTGTTCCTGAGCCTGATCTATATAGGCGAGATACTGCTCCAGAAGCTTTGATATTTCAATATCGCAGATATCAAGCTTATGCTTTGTTATGAGGCTGAGGAGCAGATCGAGCGGACCTTCAAATACCTCCAGCTTGAATGAAATAGAATCCATGGCTTAACCTCTGTAAGTGGGTATCCATGATGTGAGCCACCATACAAAATCTTCAACGGCACCGGTGAGATAATAAAGCGGATTATACTGGCTGTCGATTGAGCTGAAAACAACAAGGAAAATAAGGAATCCCAACTGTACTTCACGCTGGTGCATATAGAACCAGCGGTCGAACTTCTCACTTGTGAAGTAGCGGAGAACGTTGAAGCCGTCCAGAGGAGGAAGCGGAATGAGATTGAACAGTGCAAGTCCCACATTGACAGCAACAAGGAATTCCATGAGGACTGCCGCACAGAACAGCGGTGAGATTTCGTCCCTGAAGTAGAAATCGAAGTATGCGTTGAATCCCGCCTCGGTAGCACAGATTCCGGCATGAATGAAGGCAGCTACAATTGCCGCCAGAAGATTTGAAACAGGTCCGGCAAGAGCTGTAAGTGCAAATCCGGCACGGTATTTCTTCATTCTCATCGGATTTACCGGCACAGGCTTTGCCCAGCCGAATCCAGTGAGCATTATAAGCACAGATCCGATCGGATCAAGGTGAGAGAACGGATTTATCGTGAGACGTCCCTGCCGCTGGGCAGTATCATCACCCAGAAGACGTGCAACTCCTGCGTGTGCCGCCTCATGGAGAGGAAGTACGAGTAAAAGAGTCATTGCACGGGCAAAATATTTAAGAAAAATCTCTATATCCATAATTATCCTTTCGTTTCATGGAATCCCAGATTCAGCAGATTCTGCCGTTGTGATAATAAATTCCCATACTATTATTCATTATACAACATTCTGATTATTTTTTCAAGCAGTAAATGAAATTTTTTACTTTCTTTCACATAATTTCTGTACCAAAAAGACTTTTTGAAAATTTTTTTGGATTTTTTTAAAAAAAGGCTTGCTTTTTTCCAAAAGATGTGATATTATATTAATGTTGTATTTTTTGAAACAATTAAGGAGGTGCAACCTAATGGCTAAATGTGAAATCTGCGGAAAGGGCGTTACCTTTGGAATTAAGGTATCACACTCACACAGACGTACAAACAGAACTTGGAAGCCTAATGTAAAGCGTGTAAAGGCTATCGTCAAGGGTACTCCTTGTCATATCTACGCTTGTTCAAGATGTCTGCGTTCAGGCAAGGTTGAAAGAGCATAATTTCCGTGAAGTGAAAGAAATATGGAGCGTTCCGATGAGAACGCTCCTTTTTCTGTAAATAAGAAAAAAGGAGCCGATATACGGCTCCTCTTGATTTACTATTTTGCGTATTCTGCAAGTCCGGCAATCTTCTGGGACTTTATCGCTCCGGCAACAATGCCTGCAACGATATCGGCACCCTTCTCACAGAAATGTGTTCCGTCCGTGGAACCAGATACTGCTCCCATAAGGTGATAACTCTTTGCAGTATCATATCCTACCGAATTATAATGGCTTACCATAAGAGAATTCAGATCTATGCACGGAATATTGTACTTTGCCGCAAGCTTCTTGCAGGCGTCACAGTAATTATTATAGCTGTTCACGAATTTTCCTCCGGAATATGCCTTCATTCCGATAACAGTTGTCACAAGAACAGGTGTTGCTCCCTTTGCGAGTGTATCCTTGATGAACTGAGTCATGTACCACTCATACGATCCGTCTGCAGGATTATCAACGTTTCCGCAGACCGGAGCATATCTCTCTGCCTTGTTTGAGCCGGCATCGTTGATTGCAAACTGAATCAGTACGAAATCGCCTTCCTTGAGGCTGTCTGTAATCGTCTGGAATCTTCCCTGATCGTAGAAGCTCTTTGAGCTTCTGCCGGCAAGAGCGTGATTTGAAACAGTCACGTTGCTGTTGAAGTAATTCTGGAGATAATATCCCCAGCCCTGCTGAGGAGCATAGCTTGCCTTATAGCTCTGTACAGTTGAGTCGCCTGCAATGTAGATTACAGGCTTATCTGAAACAACAGGATTCTTTTCCTGTTCAGATGAAGGATCGTATATCTCAGCGATTGGCTCGTCTGTGAGCTGAAGTGTCAGTGTGTCAAAGTTAGGTGATCCGCCTTCTGTTACGGAAACCATCTTGATTGTGTTTGTGCCTGATTTAAGCGGAAGAACGATTCCTCTTTCTTCCCATGTTGTCCAGCTTCCTGTGCCGGTAAAGGGCTGCATCCAGTAAGAGCTTGTGTTTCCGTTGACATAGACCTTCATCTTTCTGTCAGCGTCTGTACCGTTAGCAACTCTGAAAGCAGCGTAGTAATTTCCGTCCTGAGGAACGTTTACTGTCCATGTGATATTACTGTCAACAACGTTGTCAAGATTTACATAGCCATCCTTTGTGAAGCCTTCGTTGGTAGCTTCATCAGTTCCGAGTTCCCATGACTGGTCAAGAGCAAAGTATACACTGGGATTTTCTTCCTGCTGAGGAGGATTATCCTCAACCTCAGGCATTGTCTCCAGCTTGAGAAGCACTCTCTGGATAAACAGCGCATCAAGGTTTGTAATGCCGTCGCCATTTCCGGTAACGTCTGCGTTGGCAATTCCCTGTTGTGTAATATGAGCATTATCTGAGCCGTTGATTCCGTATGCGTCAGGATTTCCGATAAACTGCATGATAAGAATAGCGTCAGAAAGATTTACTGTTCCGTCGTTGTTTGCGTCGCCGTAACGCTTCTTTTCATCCGTAGAAGGTCTTGCAGTTGTAGTTGTGGTAGTCTTTTCCGCAGTTGTTGTGGTTGTGATCACTGCCGCAGGATATGCAACTTCTTCAAGAATCCATCTCTGGTTGTAGCCGCCGTTTTCAACCCACTGCTGAATATTTGCACCGGGTTCAGTTGACTTTGCATTAACTTCAACTGCACCAGCATCGCCGGAGCATCTTGAAACGATAGTATAGCTTCCATCGCCGTTGTCAAAGAACCGGAACCACTGTGCCCCTGTGTTTGTATTCGTATTTATTGTGATATTTGCACCGTTGTCTGCACTTCCGTTCACAACATCGAGAAGATATGTACCCTGATCTCCGAGATAAGACCATACCTCGTAGTAATTGTATCCCTTGTGCTTCAGACGCCATGTATTATGTGCTGATGCACCGCTTGCACCCCACTGCTGAACATTTGCTCCGGGTTCTGCCTTAGCTTCTGCAACTTCAAGGTAAAGTCCGCTGTTGACATTTTTCAGCATATAAGCCTTGCTTGTATCCATTTCGCTTGGCTCACGGGTTGCCGGAGGATCATCCGGAGTTTCTGTCGGAGGAGTTCCGCTTCCATTCAGATCTACAAGACCAGCCATGAGTTCTGCAAGCTTCTGAGCGCCCTTTGTACTCTGGTGAAGATCGTCTGCTGAGCCGTCGTTCTTTGTTGCGTAATAGGATGCCATTGCATTATATCCCTGTGATACGCCGAAATTCTGCCATGCAGTGAAGAGATCAACAACCTGTACTGACTGTTCCTTGCCGATCTTATCGAGTTCGCCGCCGAACCAGCGTCCGCCGAGGAGAGGGTTCTTGTTAAGGTCGCTTCTTCTTCCCTGCTGCTTTACAAGGATAACGTCCATACCCTTAGCCTTGGACTTCTTTACCATATCAGTAACAGTATTGTAGTACTCTGTGGCATTGGAGTAATTGGTATCGTTGATGCCTATGGATATAATGTATACATCCCCTGTTTTGCCGTATGTTTCAATGGGCTTGAACTGTCCTGCGTCAACGAAGCCCTTTGCATACTGACCGCTTGCAGCCATATTACGGACAATAAAGCCCTTTGTTGAAGCATAGCTTCCGAAGAACTGTCCCCAACCGTGCTGAGAGCTTGCGGATGTGTTATAGTAATTCGCAACGGTTGAATCTCCGCAGATCCACACAGTCGGATTTGTAACACCAGTATCATTGAGCTGATTTATCTCAATTGCACTGATTGAGAACGCTGTGCCTGATTTTCCCTCAACAGCCTGAATATTCAGCTGTCCGTCTGTAACAGGGATCTGGAACTTGTCAACAGCGTTGTTTCCGGTGAGATTTATGAGCTGGAGCATTCCCTCCGCTTTTATGCTTGTACGGGAAGTGTTTCCTGTTGTAACAGTGATCTCATAAAGTCCCTTAGGGAGATCAACGTTGAAGGTGTTCTCTGCGTTTGTTTTGTTGAACTGAACTGCGTCGCTGAGTGCTCCTGAGCCGGATGCTGATACATTTGACACATTTCCTGTCTGTACGAAGCCGTATCCCCTTCCGGAGCTGTATCCGTCAGCTGCCGATACGCCGGTATATCCGGATGCTGCACCCTTTCCTCCGAGGTCAAATTTCCAGCTTGCACCTGCCGCCTCTGATTTAAGTACGCTTTCCGGCGATCTGAGATTCATTCCGCCGAATGCTGTCAGTGCCATCGCTGCCGACATGATGCCGCTGACAATTTTCTTGAATTTCATGATTGTAATCCTCCTGTCCGAAACTTTTTACTGATTTAATCATAACACAATTTATACTTAAAGTCAATTGTTGTTATATGTACTTTTAAATCATCTTCATGACAAAATCATTCATTTTTTGTATATGTTTTTTGCCAATATGTATTTTAATCTTTATTTTTGCACTTTTTGAGTGCATTATAATACACAGTCTATTATTTAATGAGGGTGAAAACAATGGATTCCCATAACATACACCGCAATCATCGCATGAGAATGAGACAGAATTTCATCAGAAATGGCTGCAATCACGCTTTTCCTCACCAGCTTCTTGAAATGCTTCTCTTCTATACGATTCCGAGAGCAGATACAAATCCCACTGCCCACCGTCTGATTGAACACTTCGGCAGCCTTGAAAAGGTTATGAACGCTTCTGCCGCCGAGCTTGGAAAGGTCAGAGGTATCGGTCCCTCAACAGCCTGCTTTATCAGTGCCGCCGCAGAGCTGTGCCGGAGATATCAGTCTGATTCCGGAGAAGTCCGGATATCTGACTCCGCCGACGACCTCAAATCCTATTTTTCCGCTAATTTTCCGGATTTCCCCGATGATCATCTTCTTGTTGCGGCTGTCGGTCCTCAGCGTGAAATTATTCACTGCGAAAACATCAGTCTCAGCTCCCTCAGGGAAAGCGATACCGTTACCGCAAGATATATCGCGGAAATAATCATCAGGTGCGGCACAGACCGGATTGCGGCAGGAATTTTCCACACAAGACAGCCGGCTCTTCCCGACAGCAGCGATTTCTTCTTTACCCATACTATCGCCGAAACTGCAAAGCTCCTCGGAGCAGTGCTTTCAGATATGATTATATACAATGGAAACGACTCTTTCTCCATGAAGGAATCAGGAGCGTTCGGATTTTCACAGGAGTACACAGAATGAACAGAAAAGAAGTTTTGAGAAAAAAGATAGAATCCTCTGGTGTGCAGTCGATGACGGACAGCGAGCTTCTCGACTTCCTTCTGAGCTGCTCCGGAGCCTCAGAAAAAACGGCAGACAGACTTATCTCATCGCTGGGAAGTCTCAGCTCTGTTGCTGACGCTTCCACTGAGCTTCTTATGAAAATGTACGGGCTTGATATCAGCCAGACTGTGCTGCTAAAGCTGATTCCTGCGATATGCCGTGAAAAATCTGCAAGCCGGAAATCAGAGCTTCTCATAAACTCTGCCGACAAGGCGAAAAAATATTTCAGCAGCCTCTGTGCCGGATTGCGGACAGAATGCTTCTCAGCCGCTTCTCTCACCGAAGGACTGTGGGTTTCCGACAGCTATACCGTTTCCTCCGGAACATCATCAGAAATCAGTGCGGATTGCAGTAATATCATCCGATTCGCCGTTAACAGCAAAAAGAAATTCATCATTATCGCTCACAATCACCCCGACAGTCCTGCTGAGCCGTCACAATCCGACATTGCAGCAACAGAAAAAATAATCGCCGCACTCAGACATCTCGGCATAGATGTAATCGACCATATTATAATAGGTAGGAACTCAGCAGTCTCGCTCCGTGAGACATTTCCGCAGATAAGCTTTAGCAATGCTGCCGGATATAAAACCTCTCATCAGAGTAAATGTTACAAATAATACGGTTAATGTAATAAAGTTGTTACAGAAAAAATACAAATTCAGACGATTCCGTAATAAGCACGCCGAAAAGGTTGACTTTTTTCCGGTTTGCTGATACAATAAATATGAAGTATTTTTTAATTTGATAAGGAGGTATTGCTTTGGGAGAACGTAAATACTGCTACAAGTGCATGGAAAAATATGACGCTGATCTCCATATATGTCCGAACTGCGGATACGATGAGAGAACTCCTTCTAATCCTGCATATATATCACCCGGAACTCTTCTTCATGACCGCTACCTCGTTGGTATCCTTCTTGAATACAACGGCGAAGGTGCTACCTACGCCGGCTATGATATATCAACCGACTGTAAGGTACTCTTAAGAGAATATATGCCTATAAATCTCTGCACCCGTGTAAAGAACAAGGCAACTATCAGCGTAAATTACAACGATCTCGCTAAATACAAGGCTTTCATGGCTGAGTATACCGAGCTTAACAAATCTCTTGCAAGGCTCAGGAATGACTCGAATATCAATCCCGTTCTCGATATGTTCGCCGAGAACAACACTACCTATACCGTCTATGAACACATCGACGGCGTTAAAATTCTTGACTTCCTCAAGGAAAATGCCGGAGAACTCAGCTGGGATCAGGTGACTAAAATCTTCCCGCCCCTTTTCACTACTATCGGACGTCTCCATAATGCCGGTATCATTCACCGTGCTATCAGTCCCGACACAGTATATATCACCAAAAAGGGCGAGCTGAGACTTTCAAGCTTCTGCATCTCCGCTGTCAGAACTGCCAATGCCGGTCTTGAATACGAGCTTTTCAAAGGCTATGCGGCTCCGGAACAGTATTCCGCAAGCAGCAGCAGCCGTCAGGGTTCATGGACTGACGTTTACGGTATCTGTGCTCTGCTGTATCGCGCTCTTACCGGATGTATGCCTGTTGATTCCATCGACCGCACAAAGCATGATGATCTCCATGAGCCGCATCTGCTTAATCCGCAGATTCCTCAGCACGTTTCAAGAGTTATCATGAACGGCATGAATCTCGAAAGCTGCAACCGCGTCCAGACTATCACTGAACTCGTAACTACCCTCTTTGAACAGCCGGCACCTGTTAGACATACAGGAACTATCCCTGTACCGTCGGCTCCTCCGGAAGCAAAAACTGTTCAGTACGGCGAAAATGAAGTTCCGCCGGAATACAATATCAGACAGCGTCCTGTCCAGAAACCGGCTTATCCGCCTCCGATGCCGCCTCAGCCGCAGAGGAACTATGTGCCTCCGGTAAACAACGATTACGATGACTACCGCTACGAAAAGGTGAACACCGTTGACAAGATAAAGATTCCGGTTATTATCGCTATCCTTCTTCTCGCTATTCTCCTTATAATTGTTGTCGTTATCTCCAATATCCTCGGTGTCGGCGGAAATGGCGAATCATCCGATACTCTCAACAGCGGTACATCCGTTACCGACAATGTTGTTTCAGGTACAACCGATCCTTCCGCAACAACGCTCCCTGAGGATATCGAAATGCCTGATCTTCACAAACGCTTCTTCGAGCTTACAAAGGATAAATATCAGGATCGCTTTGTGCTTGATCCCGAATATGAGTACAACAACGATTACGATACCGACATGATCTTTGAACAGGACATTGAGGCAGGAACTATGATCTCAAAGGGTACTGTTGTAAAGGTAAAGGTAAGCAAAGGTAAGGAAGAAGCACAGATCCCTGATTTCGCAGACTGCACTGTTTCTGAATACAAGAACCGCCTTGAAAAAGCCGGAATCTCCGACTTCAACTACCAGTTCATTGCTTCAAACGGCTACTACGGAAAGCCTAATTCAATCATTGAACTTCAGGTTCAGGGAAAGAAAATCTATCCCGGCGACATTTTCAGCAACAAGGAAGGCAAAAAGCTGACTGTATACTACATCCCCGAGGACGGTGAAATGCCTTTAACCACAACGGTAAGCCAGACTACGGATGTCATCACCACCACAACAACTTCGGCTACTGAGGCTGTAACAACAACGGTTTCTACTGAGCCTGTCCAGACAACGGCTCCCGTTACTGATCCGCCTGTAACTCTGCCGCCAGTGACTGATCCGCCTGCAACTCTTCCTCCGGTTACTGAGTATATCCCGCCTGTAACGGATACTCCTTCGGATAATCCGCAGTTCGGAGAATGGTAAAAAATATATCACGTCTCAGTTATCTGGGACGTGATTTTTTGTTGACGATTCTTCAGAATCATGATATAATTATTTAAAAGGAGGATTTACAATGAATATTATTAAATATCCCTCAGAAGAAGAAGTTAACAAGGCTGTATCAGCAGATGAACCGCTTCTGATTCTGATATCATTTGACGGAAATACAGCAATAATGAGCCATATAGACGAAGCAGTCGAGCATCATATTCTCCTGACCAAGGCAGGCTTCAGAGATACGGATATTGACCGTTTTTTCCGTATTGTTCTTGACAGAAGCGGAGCTGACTGGACCTTCGTGTGTCCGCCTGATTACAAGAATATCCCCTTCAAGGATAAAAGAATCGAGGCCTTCTACAAGGACGGTTTCGCGGTTATCTCTGAGTTTCTGCGTTCTATCGGCTATCTCGTAGGAATAAATATACCCAGACGTTACAGCAGACACATAAATATCCTTACCGATGAAAATTGTAATATATAATACGAATCCCCTCTTAAACAGAGGGGATTTTCTGATATAATTTATTTTTCGCAGCAGCGTTCTTCAAGCCATTTTACCATTGCGGCAAAGCCTTCCTCGGAGCGTTCAAACTCCTGTTCATGTTCAATCTGTGCTTTCATGGAGCAGAGTCTCCCGTGCCACGTCATTGCCTTAAGGCTGTCTCCGGTAATGATCTTGTAAGAGAAATCCCCCTTGCTTCCGGAGTAGTGATTTCCGCTGTTGAAGTAGTAGAACTTCGGTATCTCAAAAATTTCAGATACGCTCGGCATTTCAGCACCTCCCATCCTCAAAGAAGCCGACTGCTTCCTCAAGAGAATTATATACCGCACTGAGCATCGGAAGTATTTCTTCATCCGGCGGAGTGAGATCAGGTATCATAACTGCACGGCATCCCGCTGAATAAGCCGCTTTTATGCCGTTGGGAGAATCCTCGAAGGCGGCACAGCTTTCCGGCGGAAGTCCCAGCTCAGAAGCAGCTTTCAGATATATATCAGGCTCCGGCTTTCCGTTCTGAACCATATCACCGCCGACAATCGCATCAAAATACGGCAAAGCACCGATTTCCTCAAGCCTTTTCACTGCTCTCTCCTTTGGAGTAGCGGTCGCAACTGCGATTCTTATTCCCCTGTCACGGAGATATCCGAGAATTTCAAAAAGACCTTTTTTCGTCTCTACGCCGTTTTCTGCGATATATGCGTCCATAAGCTCAGTCCTGTGTTCACGCACCTGATTGCATGGGAATTCCTCACCAAACCTCCCTTTCAGCTTCGTATTGGCATATTTTCTTGCAAGACTGCGTATTCCGAAAACATCCTCGACAGTCATATTATAGCCGAAATCCGCTGCTGACTGCCGCCAGAAGCGTACATAAAGCTTTTCTGTGTCAATAAGTACGCCGTCCATATCAAAGACGGCGCCTCTGAGTTCAGTTTTCCCCATAGATCACCAGTTGATCATCCAGTCGTACATACCCTCGTACTGACGTGCAGAGCTGTTCCATGAGAAGTCAGTTTCCATGCCTCTCTTAACCATCTTATCCCACTGTTCCCTGTGATTATAGTAGATATGCTTGGAATAATTGATAACTCCGAGCATTTCGTCACCATTGTAGTTCGCAAACGAGAAGCCTGTACCTGTTCCGTCAATTTCGTTGTAGGGCTGGACTGTATCCTTAAGACCGCCTGTTTCTCTTACAATCGGAACTGTACCATATCTCAGCGAGATAAGCTGGGTAAGTCCGCACGGCTCAAAGAGCGAGGGCATCAGCATTGCGTCTGCGGCAGCATAGAGCTTATGTGCAAGAGCGTCGGAATAAAGGATATTCGCAGAAACTCTGTCAGGATACTTCCACTGATAATGTCTGAACATATTCTCATATCTGGGATCGCCTGTGCCTATCACCACGAACTGCGTAAATTCATCGCAGATCTGCTCAATAGCATAATTCACGAGATCAAGACCCTTCTGGTCGGTGAGACGTGAGATTATAGCGATCATATACTTATCCTTATCAACGGGAAGTCCAAGCTCTGCCTGAAGCTTCTCCTTATTGACAGCCTTCTTTTTCAGGAACGTCTTGGAGTTATACTCAGCAAAGATCTGCTTATCATCAGCAGGATTGAAAACCTTATAGTCAATACCGTTGACGATTCCACGCAGAGAAGCCGAACGTGCACGAAGAAGTCCGTCAAGCTGTTCGCCGTAGAAGGGGTATTTAATTTCCTCGGCATAGGTTTCGGAGACCGTTGTGATATAGTCTGCGTAGACAAGTCCGCCCTTGAGCATATTGGCGTCCTTGTGGAATTCAAGCTTGTCCGGAGTGAACATATAATCCGGCAAAGCAGTGTTATACTTGAACGCTCTGACATCCCATACACCCTGAAATTTCAGGTTGTGGATTGTCATTACCGTTTTTGTTGAGCTGTAAAAAGGATTCGTTGCGAAGGTGGAGTGCAGGAATACCGGAATCATCGAAGCCTGCCAGTCGTGACAGTGGATGATATCAGGACGGAAGTCTATTACCGGAAGAATTGCCAGCACTGCCTTGCAGAAGAACGTAAAACGCTCGATATCCCATTTGAGGTCTGAGGAATACGGTGTATCTCCGCAGAAGTAGTGTTCGTTGTCAACAAAGTAGAACTTCACGCCGTTGTATTCATATTCCATGATACCAACGTGCTGATTTTCCGGATGCATACCGTAATCCATATAAAAATGAGTCACATACTTGAATTCATTCCTGTATTTTTCGGGAATGCAGGTATAATAAGGCATAATTACCCTTACGTCAAATTCACCGGAGTCGATATACTGCGGAAGTGCACCGACTACATCGGCAAGTCCGCCTGTTTTTATGAAAGGTACGCTTTCTGACGCTGCAAATAAAATATTTTTCATACCGTTTTCTCCTGACTGTTATAATTTGCTGAATCATTACAGATTCTCATATTATATTATATACCAAAATCAGCTATAAGTCAATAGAAAAATAATAAACTTTGCACAAGGCAGCATGATGCTGCCTGCCGAGGTAATAGTCTAAGCGAGCGAGCTTTTACTGACCATGCCGTACAGAGTGAGTGCGTAGCACGGAAACGTGTATCGGGGGCACCGCCGGTGCCAATTACGCATTACGAATTAAAAAGGGCGGATAATATCCGCCCCAATAATTACGTATTTTGCATTATATTATAAAAGTTCTGCAATATCAAGAACAAGTCTCTCTGATTTTTCCCAGCCGAGACAAGGATCAGTAATTGACTTTCCGTAGATATTCTCGCCGATTTTCTGGCTTCCGTCCTCGATGTAGCTTTCAATCATAAGTCCCTTTACAAGCTTGCTGATCTCTGTGCTGTGACGCATACTGTGAAGAACTTCCTTTGCAATACGAATCTGCTCGAGATACTGCTTTCCGGAGTTTGAGTGGTTAGTATCTACGATAAGAGCCGGATTCTTAAGGTCTCTTTCTGCGTAGACCTCAGCAAGACGGTAAAGATCCTCATAGTGATAGTTCGGGAAGGACTGTCCCTTATCGTTTACATATCCTCTGAAAATTGCGTGTGCATAGGGGTTTCCGTCGCTTCTCGCCTCGCTTGCTCTGTAAATAAATGCGTGAGCGTGCTGAGCCGCAGTAATTGAATTCATCATTACGGATATATCGCCGCCGGTAGGATTCTTCATGCCGACAGGAATTGTAACTCCGCTTGATACAAGACGGTGCTGCTGATTTTCAACAGAACGAGCACCTACTGCAATATATGCAAGAAGATCGTCAAGATAGCTGTAATTTTCGGGATAAAGCATTTCGTCTGCGGCACTGAAGCCTGTTTCAGCAAGAGCACGCATATGAAGATTTCTCACGGCAATAATTCCGCTTTTGAGGTCAGGCATTGCGGTAGGACTTGGCTGATGGAGCATTCCCTTGTAGCCGTCGCCGGTAGTACGGGGCTTTCCTGTGTAGATTCTCGGAATGATAAGAATTTTATCCTTCACCTTTTCCTGAAGCTCACGGAGACGTGTGATGTAATCAAGAACACTGTCCTCATTGTCAGCGGAGCATGGTCCTATAATAAGAAGGAACTTGTCTGATTCACTTCTGAAAACCTTTTTGATTTCCTCGTCACGTCTTGCCTTTACCTCAAGAAGCTCCGAAGTAAGAGGATGAGCCGCCTTGATTTCTGACGGATGAGGCAGCTGTCTGATAATATTCATTGCCATATATGTTTACTTCCTTTCAGATTATATGTTTATGCCTTAAGCCAGTCTGTGCCGAATCTCAGTGCAAGCTGATCGCACAGACAGAGAGCAACTGCACTGTCAAGAACGACTCTTGCTCTGTGGATTATAGCCGGATCGTGTCTGCCGTTGATGACAAGCGTTGTATTCTCAGATGTATTAAGATTTACGGTATTCTGTTCCTTATATATAGAAGGTGTGGGCTTTATCGCTGTTCTGATAATTATCGGCATACCGTTTGAGATACCGCCGAGAATTCCCCCGCAGTGATTTGTTTCCGTCACAATATTTCCATCCTGTGAGCAGAAGGGATCATTCGCCTGACTTCCCATCATATCTGCAAGAGCGAATCCATCACCGAATTCAACGCCCTTTACAGCCGGAATGCTGAAAATTATATGCGAAAGAACGCTTTCAAGGGTATCGAACCACGGTTCGCCGACTCCTGCCGGAAGTCCCGTCACAGCCGTTTCAAGTCTGCCGCCAACGCTGTCTCCGACGCTTTTGGCTGCTTCAATCGCTGATATCATTTCATCTCTCACGCTGTCGTCAAGAACAGCAAATGCAGAATCCGCAAGCTTTTCTATATCAGCTTCGGGATTGTCTGAGAATCCCCTGTCGCATACTCCGGCACATGAGAGAATATGTGTACCTATTCTGATATTTTTTTCTTTAAGAGCATTTATCGCAACGGCTCCTGCCGCCACAAGACCTGCGGTGATTCTTCCGGAGAAGTGTCCGCCGCCCCTGAAATCCTGATAGCCGTGATACTTCACAGACGCTGTAAAATCAGCGTGTCCGGGACGTGCCTTGTATGCAAGCTCGCCGTAGTCACGGCTTCTTGTATCCTGATTTTCAATAATGAAGGTAATGGGAGTCCCCGTAGTCTTTCCGTTAAAAACGCCGCTTACTATCCTTACTCTGTCAGCCTCATGACGTGCTGTCGAGATAGATCCTGCGGCTTTTCTGAGGGTCATCTGAGCAGCGATGAATTCCTCATCTACTGCGATACCGGGAGCAATTCCGTCAAGCACAGCACCTATCATAGTGCCGTGACTTTCACCGAAAATTGTTACTGAAACACTTGAACCAAATGTATTTTTCAAATTTGTCAGCTCCTGTTTTGAAAATTCCAGAATATTATACCACATATCGCAGAATTTGTCAACTATTCCGGAAAGCCGATTTTCACGAAGCATCACCATCTGTTGTCACAATTGCAGACTTATAATGAACATAATTAAAATTTTATGTTTACTATTGCAATTATTCCCGAATCATGGTATAATAATTCTGGAAACATGACTTTCAGTTTCTCAAAGAAATAAAAACAGGCTGCATATCAGCCACGAAAGGAAAAAACATGGAAAATTTCAGCTTTTACAGTCCCACTGAATTTGTATTCGGCAGGGAAACAGAAAACGAATGCGGCAAATATGTCAAGAAATTCGGCGGTACAAAGGTACTTATCCACTATGGCTCCGGCTCCGCTGTAAAATCAGGTCTTCTTGACCGTGTAAAGACTTCTCTTGACGCAGAAAACATCCCCTACGTTGAGCTTGGCGGTGTTCAGCCAAATCCCCGTGATACAAAAATCTACGAAGGAATTGATCTCTGCCGCCGTGAAGGTGTTGATTTCATCCTCTCAGTCGGTGGTGGTTCATGTATCGACTCATCAAAGGGTATCGCTCTCGGTGTACCATATGACGGCGATTTCTGGGATTTCTACGGCACAGGCAAGAGAGTTGAAAAGGCTCTGCCTATCGGAACAGTACTCACAATAGCCGCTGCCGGAAGCGAAGGCTCAGGAGCGTCCGTTGTAACTAAAGAAGAAGGTATGCTTAAAAGAGATGTCGGCTCTGATCTTCTCAGACCACGCTTCTCTATCCTCAATCCTGAGCTGACCTGCACTCTCCCCGCATATCAGACAGCCTGCGGTGCTACCGATATTATGGCTCACGTTTTTGAACGCTATTTTACAAATACAACAGAAGTCGAAATCACCGACAGACTCTGCGAGGCTGTTCTCATGACTATGGTCAAGGAAGTTCCGAGAGTTATTGCAGATCCCATGAATTACGAGGCAAGAGCAAATATCATGTGGGCAGGAACTGTCGCTCACAACGATATTGTCGGCGTCGGAAGATCTCAGGACTGGAACAGCCACAAAATCGAGCATGAGCTTTCCGGTCTCTACGACTGCGCTCACGGTGCAGGTCTTGCCGTTGTCATGCCGGCATGGATGGAATTCGTTATGAATCACAACGTTATGAGATTCGCTCAGGCGGCTGTGAGAATCTGGGGCTGCGAGATGAATTTTGAAAATCCGCAGGAAACAGCTATGAACGGAATCAGATGCTTCAGAAGATTCCTCCACGATATCGGAATGCCGATAAATTTCGCTGAACTCGGTGCTAAATCTGAGGATATCCCCGTTCTCGTGGAAAAGCTTGGTCTCGGCAACAGAAAAACAGGCGGCTTTGTAAGTCTCAGCTCTGAGGATGTCGCAGAAATATTCAGAATTGCTGCGAATGCTTCCTGACACTGCACTTGACATTGAATATGTAATGTTGTATAATATTTCATGGCAAAGATGAAAGGAGCTGTATTCTATGCGTTCAAAAGGAACAAAGACTATCGCCGAAAACCGCAAGGCACGTCATGATTATTTCGTCCTCGAAACTTATGAGGCTGGAATTGAACTTGTCGGAACTGAAGTAAAATCTATCCGTCAGGGTACTGTTAATCTTAAAGATTCATGGTGTTCAATCGACAAAGGCGAGCTGTGGATAAAAGGAATGCACATTTCTCCTTATGAAAAAGGAAACATCTTCAACCGTGATCCTATGAGAGTGCGTAAGCTCCTTATGCACCGCCGTGAAATAAACAAGCTTTTCGGAACAGTCAAGCAGGACGGTCTTTCACTTATTCCTCTGAGCCTGTATTTCAAGGATTCAAAGGTAAAGGTTCAGCTTGGTCTGTGCAAGGGTAAAAAGCTCTATGACAAGCGTGATGACGCTGCAAAAAGAGATGCAAAGCGTGAAATCGAACGCAGCATGAAATCAAGATAATAATAACGCCTCTCAGATGAGGGGCGTTTTCATTTTGTGTATATCACGAATCAATAACAGACATATCCCTGTACCTTGCAGGAGTAAGTCCCGTATATCTGCGGAATACCGCTGTAAAAGCACTCTGGGTACAGAAGCCCAGTGAGAGCGATATATCAAGTATGGAAAAATCTGAATATTTAAGCATATTCTTTGCAGTATTTACCTTCGTCTGCGTTATATATGATTTCAGCGTGCAGCCTGTTTCCTTCTGGAAAAGCTTGGAAAAATAGCTCGGATTGAGCTTTTCACGTTCCGCAAGAAGCCTGAGCGTTATAGGCTCATGGAGATGGTCATATATATAATCAATGGATCGCCTTACATGAATCGAAATGGCATTGACCTTTCTCAGTACCCTCATACGAGTGGCAAAATCAACCTGCATATTTTCCATCAGATCAAGCACCTCATCAACGGTCTTGCATTTATCCGCCCTTCTCACATAAATATCACCCAGCGTATATGCAACATCATGTTCCATACCGGATTTGATGCACAGACGTGATACCATTGCGGCACAGACAACGAGATGATATATCATGTTCCTGACGGGATCATCAGACATAACTCCCTTGCCTTCGCTGAAATTCGCCCTTGATTCTCTGAAATTATCCCTGACCTTTTCAACGTCTCCGCTGCTGATTGTTGTGTATCTGTCGTACTCAGTCCGGATATCCGTGCGTATGAAATTCGTCTCCTTCTGAATGAAAAGCCTGTAATTGAGATCACGGTTTGTATCCATGCTCGCACCTCCCTGAATTGCTTCTTCCCTGATTATAGCATATCTGCATAAAAAAAACAATACAAAAACCGCACAGAATATTTCCGTGCGGTTATTTTATCAGAAATCGAGATCCTGAACTCTGTCGAGCATAATCATAGCAGTCTGAAGCTCGCTGAGCGATCCGGGGAACACCTTCCAGCCTTCGCCCTTCATTTTAACTATACAGCATTTCTGGTAATAGTTGCTTCCTCCGGCACTGAATCTTATTTCACATTCATAGCCCTTTTCGATTTCTACATTCACGTTAATTGACGCAAATTTGCAGATGATATTATAATATTCTTCGATATCACTGAGAGAGCCGGACTTAATTTTATTGCCGAGCTTTACGCCCTTGAACTTTGCGTCGCCAAGACTTTCAATTTCGTCGAGACCGTCCTGTACAACTCCCTTGTACGAATCGTAGACTTCTCCGCCATTCTTTACGAGCTTTTCCGGAAATACCATTTCGCTGAGCTTGTCAACGCTCTCGCCCTTTACAAGAGCCTTTCCGTATTTTCTTGCCGCTGAATATGTAGGTGCGAGAGTTATCATCATAACCGCAAAAACAACCAGTACTACAATTACAAGAATTATAGCTGCCAGTGATACTTTTTTCTTCTGTTTTGTCGGAGTTACAGGGAATGTATTCTCCTGCGGATCCGGTCTCTGTCCATACTGTCCATACCCTCCGTATTGACCATACATATTCGGCTGACTTCCGGTATTCTGCTGAGTATTGCTGCTGCTCTTTTCTGAGCCTGTGCTGTTTGAAATGTCTCTGATGTCATCCATGATAAATCCTCCTTAATCTGTTTTGTATCAGTATTCCAGTCCCATATCTTCGATCATTTTAATCATGCTCATAAGGCTTGTGAGCTCATCAATCTCAATAGGGAATATCTTCCAGCCCTCGCCTTTCATTTTTACAACGCAGCATTCATACGGCTGATTTGAGCCGCCTGATTTGAATTTCAGTTTTATTTCATATCCCTTTTCTATGCTGACGGTTTTCTTGTAGCCTGAGGTCTCAAAAACGAATTTGTAGTATTTTTCGATATCATCAAGATCGCCGGATTTAATCTTCTTACCAATCGTTACACCCTTGAATTTAAGATCGCCCATACACTGTATCGACGAAAGAGCTGAACTCACACTTGTAATGTAAGCGTCATAATTCACACCGGAACTCTTAAGGTAACCCTCAGGAAAAACCATCTCGCTTATCTTTTCGGGATTATCGCCGTCTGCAAGAGCCTTTCCGTACTTTCTTGCCGCTGAATATGCCGGTCCGAGCGTTATCATCATAACCGCAAAAACAACCAGTACTACGATTACAAGAATAATAACGGGCAAAGTTATTTTCTTCTTTTCTTTCACCGGAATTACAGGATGATTATCCTCCAGCGGATCCGGTCTCTGTCCGTAACCGCCGTACTGTCCATACTGAGTCCTCTGTCCGTAGCCGCCGTACTGTCCGTACATATTCGGCTGACTTCCGGTATTCTGCTGAGTAGTGCTGCTGCTCTGTTCTGAGCCTGTGCTGTTTGAAATGTCCCTGATATCATCCATGATAAATCCCCCTTAATCTCGGATATTCTATAATATTTTATATTATATCATAATTTTGTCACATTGTCAAGCAGTGTGACTCTGTTGGGGACACCGCTGGTGTCGGATGCAGCGTCACGCTGCCGGAGGCACCGCTGGTACCCTTGACATAAAAGCTTTTATGTGGTAAAATGTAAAATACAAGAAAATCTGCGGAAAATATGCAGAAATCAAGGAGGTTTTTTATTATGGCATTCTGTAAATATTGCGGAACACAGTATCCCGATGGCGGATCCTGCACAAATCCTGCCTGCACCGGAGCAAATCAGGCTCCTGCAGTAAATCCGAACACAAACCCATTCGCACAGACGGAAACATCTGCACAGCCGTCCAAAAAGACTTCAAAGGGCGTGTTTATCGCACTGGCACTTGTGGTAGTTCTTATCATTGCGGCAGTTGTTGTTCTCGTGCTTGTACTCAACAATAAGAAAAAGGACGACAAGAAGAAGGCAGATTCCCACAAGTCGGCAGTAGAGTCATACGCTGAAAATAGGTATGATAAAAACGGCTTCACGACTGTTTCAGAGTTGACTATGCTTGAAGATGTTTACAAGAAATACAAGAAGTCTGACAATTTCGATGACGATAAGGACGATCACAAGGAATGGAGCATCGATATGAAGGACATGGATATTTCTGTTGACAGCGTCAAGAAGGTTGATAAGCTGTCAGATGATGCTCTTGATGCCGCTGAGGAATACTTTGAAGATCAGGCTGAGGATTACGATGTTGATATTGACGATATTGAGGTTTCCGATGGCTATGAGTATAAGATTAAGTTTGAGTATAAGGAAGACGATGAAAAGGATACCACAACTCAGAATGTATGTGCAGTGAAGGTCAAGGGCGATGGCTGGAAGATTATTACAATGGATGCCGAAGACCTTGAATATTATTACGGCTAAGATTACTTATATATAGCGGGATTATCGTGGAGGTTACAATGGGAAAAACTCGTGAAATCACAGAGAAATCTGCCGGAAAGAAACCGAAAGCTCTGATTATAGCTGTGCTTCTTCTGGCGGTCGTTTTAATAGTCGCAGTTGTTATTGTTGTTCTTGTGCTGAACAGCAAGGATGAAAAGGCAGAGAAGAATTCTCACAAGGCGGCGGCTGAAAAATACGCATACAGCCTGTATAATAAGGAGCGTTTCGGTGATCTTCAGGAAGTCCAGATGCCTGACGAGGTTTTTAAGGCTTACCGGAACAGCGATGACTTTGAAACGGACGAAACCAATTACATCGCTATGGTTGAAAATCTCGACATGGAAAGCATGAGCTTTGATGTCAAAAGCGTCAAAAAAGGCGATGAGCTTTCTGAAAAGATGCTTTTCGGTGCGGAAGTTTATTTCAGAGAACAGGCTGAAACGTATGATGTTGATTTAAGCGGAATCTCTGTTACGGAAGGTTACAGATACAGCATTGAGCTTGATGTGATATCCGGCGAGAACAATACTTCCACAAAGCTTGAACCGTACATTGTGAAGATCAAGGACAGCGGCTGGAAGCTGATTCCCGGTTCGCTGACTGATCTTGAACAATATGCGGATGAAGGCGGATACAAGGAATAATCATAACTAAGGGCGAACCAATGTGTTCGCCCTTTGTTATTTACATACGATAAAATATCGTATAACAATTTGTAGGGACAACCATTGGTCATCCGCATAATGCATAATACCCGATGAAATATAAAGGGCGGACACATTGGTCCGCCCCTGCTTTTATTATTGATTAGAATCCAAAGTCGCTTAAATCGAAGTCATCTTCATCAAAGGAGAGGTAGTCAGCTGACATAGGAATTACCTTCCAGCCGTCACCCTTAACCTTAACAACGCAGATCTTCTGTGTTACTGTATCAGAATCGCCGTCTTCCTTGTACTTAAGCTTGATCTTGTATTCAAAGCCCTTCTTTACATCGATATCGTCATCAACATCGTATTCTTCAGCCTGCTCTTCGAAGTAAGCTTCTGCACCCTTGAGTGCAGCCTTCTTAAGCTTCTTGCCCTTCTTAACGCTCTTTACCTTAACCTTGATATCTTCGTCCTTCATATCTTCGATTTCTTCCTTATGCTCATCCTTAGCATCATCGAAATCATCGGACTTCTTGTATTCCTTGTAAGCATCGTCAAGCATTGTTACCTTGCTAACGCTCTTGAAGCCGCTCTTTTTGAAAAGATTCTTTGCGTACTTGTTAGCCGCACCCTTAGCACCTGTGTGACTGCCAATGAATACGATAACAAGAATAAGAACGATAAATGCAACAACTGCGCCTATAATAGTGCTGCTGTTCTTCTTCACCTTATCCATTGCTTCATTGAAGCCGCCGTCAAAAGCGTTGCCTGCCGGTGCTGCTGCCTGCTTAGCGCCGGGACAAGCAGGATTTGTGCATGAGCCGCCGTCGGGATACTGTGATCCACACTGTGTACAAAATGCCATAGTAAATACCTCCAGAATTTTAAATATTTGAAAAAAATTTTCTGAGTTGATTTTATCACAAATCTGTCATATTGTCAATATATCTGCTGAATTTTGCCGCACCTCTTGCCGAAATTCAGCATTTTGCATAAATATATATCAATATATACCACAAATTCATGAGATAAATCATCGGCACGTCCAGCGTATATTCCCCCACTCAGAAGCAGATAATAAAGACTATACCGCACAACGCCGTCAGGCGTGCTTTGTGCGGTATTGCCTGAACAAGCGGAGGTGATTTAAAATGTGCTGTGATGATACAAAGATTTACATTCCCTCAGAATCCGTTCCTGTGGATATTCCGGAAGATGAAACAGAGGATGTCAGGATTTTTTCCGGCAGATCGTCCCAAAAAGACTGAAGCAGAGGAAAAATATTACATTCACGATAACAATGCTTGCACCGGGAGCTGTATTAAGCAGCAATGACATAAACATTCCTATCAGGAAGCTCACGACAGAAACGGCTCCCGCTGTGAGTACCACTCCCCTGAAGCTGCGGCATATCCGCATTGCCGTAAGCGTGGGAATTACTATAAGGCTTGAAATAAGCAATGCCCCCATCATCATCATACCGAGTACGACTGTTACAGCCGTAAGAACGGCAAAAATCATGTTGTAGATTCCGGCATTTACTCCCGTAGCTCTTGCGAAATTCTCGTCAAAGGTGACGGAGAATATCCTGTTGTACAGAAGGATGAATGACGCAATCACGATAACGGAAAGTACCACGCTGATGATAACATCACTTTTGCTCATGGCAAGAATACTTCCGAACATATAGTGGCTTACATCGTTGGTGATGCCTGCCTTCGAGGAAACAAGGATTCCCACTGAAAGAGCAGTCGTTGAGAACAGTGCAATTGCGGAATCTCCGCTGAGCTTGCTGCTTTCACTGAGCCTGAGAAGTATGAATGCAGCGATTATCACTACCGGCAGTGCAACCTTAAGCGGTGCAAGATTCATTACCGCCGCAACGGAAAGAGCTCCGTAGCCTATGTGTGAAAGTCCGTCGCCTATCATGGAATACCGCTTGAGAACAAGCGTTACTCCGAGCAGTGACGAGCATATCGTTACTGCAAGTCCGCCTATGAGAGCCGGAAGAAGTATTGCTCCGAAGAATTCGGGGGTAAACATTAATCTGATATTTTCTGACATATTCAATCTCCTAAAAATCTGCTGCTTATGTGGGAATTTGCGTATTCCTCCGGTGTGCCGAAGAAGCTGTGTTCGCTGCAGCAGAGACAGAGTATCCTGCTGGCATTGTCAAGCGATCTTACAACATCATGCGATACCATGATAACGGTCATTCCGTCCTTTTTGTTGAGGTCGTCTATAAGCTGATACATTTCCGCTGTGGCAGCAGGATCAAGTCCCGAAACAGGCTCGTCCAGAAGAAGGAGCTTCTTTGCCGCACACATTGCTCTTGCAAGGAGCATTCTCTGCTGCTGACCGCCTGAAAGCTCACGGCAGCTGCGGTCTGCAAGGTCGGCAACTCCGAGACGTTCCATTGCACGTCTGGCTGTTTCCTTTTCCTTTGCGGAGTAGAACGGGCGGAGTCCCCTTCTGCCGAGACATCCGGAAATCACGACTTCGGCAACAGTTGCCGGAAATCCGGCTGCAAGGTTTGTATGCTGCGGAAGATATCCGATATCCGTGGATTTAAGCCCGTCACCAAGAATTATTTTTCCGCTGTCGGGAGTCTTTATTCCCAGCAGGCACTTCACAAGAGTACTCTTGCCGGAACCATTTTCGCCCAGTATACATAGGTAATCCCCCTCATTCAGGGAAAAACTCAGTCCGCTGAGTACCTTTGTACCGTCGTAGCTTGCACTGAGCTTATCACATTCAAGTATTTTTTTCACGAGAGAGCCTCCTTGATATTTTTCAGATTTTCATACATAAGGTCGATATATGTCACGCCGTCTTCAAAATCCTCTTTTGAGACATTATGGCAGGAATTAAGCGTCAGGACTTCTGCTCCGGCAGCATCTGCAAGCTTTTCCGCAAGCTTTCTGGTGGAGAATTCAAGGCAGAAAACCGTATCCATATCATGCTCCAGAAGCTCGTCTATCAGGAAAGCCATTGTATACACGGAAGGCTCTGATTCAGAGCTGCATCCGCTGAAAGCCGCAAAATATTCCATGCCGTAATCGTGGGCAAGATAGCGGAACGGAAAACGATCTGCAACAACGATAACGTTGTGCTCCGCATTTTCCATAAGCTGAGTGAATTCACTGTCAAGCCCGGAAAGCTGTTCGTTATAGCTTTTGTAACCGGCATTGTAGAGGTCAGAATTCTCCGGAGAAACCACGCAGAGTGCAGTTTTCACAGCTTCAAGACACCTCATTGCATTCGCCGGAGATGTCCATATATGACCGTCGGCGTGTTCCTCGCTGACTTCGCCGCCGTGATCGTCATGCTCCTCGTGATGGTGGTGGTGATGATCGTGACCATTCGGAGAAGCTCCGGCAACAGGTTCTTCTTCAAGAAGCTCAGCGTGGTCGATAAGCCGGACAACCTCAATATCTGACGAATCAATAGAATCAAGTATCTTGTCCACCCAGACCTCGTCCTCGCCGCCTATGCAGATGAAAACGTCGCAGTTCTGGATTTTCGCTATATCAAGCGGAGTAGGCTCGTATGAATGTGCTTCGGCTCCGGTGCTGAGAAGCATTGTTATATCGGCGGTATCTCCGGCAACTGCCCGTGCGAAATCATACGGCGGAAAGCACGTCGTCACGATGGAAAGCTTATCGCCGTCCTTCTTTGCGGCAGGTGTGCATCCGGTGAGAAGTCCGGAAATCATCATGACTGCTGCTGTAAAAATGCAGATATATCGTCTCATACGGCATCACCCCTGCAATCGGAGCATATACCGTAGAACACGGTCATGGACGAATCCACAGTAAATCCATGGTGCCGGAGCATATGCTCGTTTATTCCGGAAAGCTGGTCGCAGTCGGTGTGGATAAGTACACCGCAGTTCTTGCATTTCAGGTGGAAATGCTGGTGGCATCCGTCATTGCCGTCAACGTACTGATAGCACGCTCCTGTCTTGCCGTCAATGGTATAACGGCGGACAAGCCCCTGATCGACAAGGCGGTCAAGCTGACGGTATATTGTCGCAGTACCCACGGGAGTTCCCTCAGCAGCGAGATATGCACTGATTCCGGCAACGTTTGTATGCCCGTCCTTTTTTGAGATGAGGTAGGAAAGAAGCTTTTCCTTTTGTCTTGTATTATATCCTGAATCGTTTTTCATACTTTTCTCCAAACTGAAAATGATTTTCATTTTCAGATTATACCACATAAATTCCTGAATGTCAAGGCTTGTCAGCTATCAGCTTTTAGCCGTCAGCCTTTAGCTTGTGGTGTGCATGACGGGACGATTTAAATTATAATACCATAAATTCATATGTAGCCGATTGTAGGGGACGGTGCCCACGACGTCCCGTTAATTAAGCGGCATATCAACGGTGCGATGTGGGCATCGCACCCTACATATTGCTGTTACATATATTTTCAATCCGTCCCGTCAGGGACACCATAATTACGAATTACGCATTACACATTAAAAAACACAGACGTCGTGGACGCCGCCCTCTACAATCGGTTATTTTTTCCGGCAGTTATAAATTTTTCAATCCGTCCCAAAATGCTTGTCAAATCCAAAATAATATGGTATAATATTTCTGTATAAAATCTGAACAGGAGGTCTGTATGAAATACACACAGGGAAAATATCTCATAACTGAGAAATCAGCTATCGCACGAAATATATACAGCTTTACAATAAGCTGTCCGGAAATAGCACAGGTCGCTGTACCGGGACAGTTCGTTCACATCAGAACAGGCAGCTTCACGCTCCGCCGTCCTATCTCCATCTGCGGAATTAATCCCGACATGGGAACTCTCCGCATCGTTTTCGAAATCAGAGGCGAGGGCACATCAGCGATTGCCAATCTCAACAAGGGCGATGTAATTGATATGCTCGCTCCTCTCGGTCACGGATTTACCGTGAATCCGGATTTCAAAAAGGTTATCCTCATCGGCGGCGGCATAGGAACTCCGCCCATGCTTCCCCTTGCCATGGCATACGGCGAAAAGGCAGTTGTAATTTCCGGCTTCAGAAACGCTTCTGCCGTTATCCTTCAGGAGGATTTCGCCGCTGCCGGAGCAGAAACAATCCTCTGCACCGACGACGGTTCTGCCGGAATTCACGGCTTTGTAACTCAGCCCCTTGAGGAACTTGTCAGAAACGGCGGAGTTGACGCAGTATTCGCCTGCGGACCTACTCCCATGCTGAAAAGAATTACTGAAATCTGCAGGGAAAATTCCGTTTACTGCGAAATTTCCCTCGAAGAACGCATGGCTTGCGGTATCGGAGCGTGTCTCGGCTGTGCCTGCAAAACCAAAAGAAACGACGAAGAATATTTCGCACACGTCTGCAAGGACGGTCCTGTGTTCAAGGCTGAGGAGGTGCTCTGGTAATGGCTGATCTTTCTGTAAAAATCTGCGGTGTTGACTTCAAAAACCCGATAATTCCGGCTTCCGGCGTTTTCGGATACGGTCATGAGTACGAGGAGCTTTATCCTCTCAGCAAACTCGGCGGAATCGCCACAAAGGGAACTACTCTTAACAGACGCACCGGAAATCTTGCTCCGAGAATAGCTGAAACTCCCTCAGGAATGCTTAATTCCGTCGGACTCCAGAATCCCGGAATCGACTACTTCATCGAAAAGGAACTCCCCTATCTGCTCACAAAGGATGTTACAATTCTTGCAAATATCGCCGGTTCTACCGTTGAAGAATGTATTCAGGTCGCTGAAAAGCTTGAAAATACAGACGTTCACATGATCGAGCTGAATATCTCCTGTCCCAACGTAAAACAGGGCGGTGCGGCTTTCGGAACAAGCTGCGATATGGCAGCTGAGGTTACACGTCAGGTGAGAAAGGCTACTTCAAAGCCGCTTATCGTGAAGCTCTCCCCCAATGTCACAAGCATTACCGATATCGCAAAGGCTGTCGAGGACGCAGGAGCCGACGCTGTTTCGCTGATAAACACTCTCCTCGGCATGAGAATCGACATCAATACCGGCAGACCTATCCTCCGCAACAATGTCGGCGGAATGAGTGGTCCCGCTGTTTTCCCGATTGCTGTCCGCATGGTATGGCAGGTGGCAAACGCTGTGAAAATCCCTGTTATCGGCATGGGCGGAGTTTCCTCCGGTGCTGATGCCATTGAACTCATGATGGCAGGAGCTTCCGCTGTTCAGGTAGGAGCTGCTATTTTCACTGATCCCTTTGCTCCTGTAAAAATCGTTGACGAAATGAACAATTTCCTTGACAGAAAGAATATCGCATCCGTCAGGGATATCATCGGAACTGTTCAGCCGTGGTGAGCTTCACGCTTAGAAAAGCGTGTTCTGACGATAAAAAACGCATAGAGGAACTTTTTATCGCAATGCTGGAAAGCATTTATACAGAAGCACAAAACGGATACGAAACAGGTTATCTGGACAAATTTTTCACTGGCGGAGATGACTGGATATGCGTTGCTGAATGCAATAATACCATTATAGGCTACATTGCAATTGAAGTTCATAACGAATCGGAAAAATTCGTTTATCTGGATGATATTTCTGTATCAGAAGCTTTCCGCAGTCAGGGTATAGGCTCGGCTCTTATAAAAAAAGCTGAATCGTATGCGGCTGAGATAAATGCCGCATATATCGCTCTCCATGTTGAAAGTTCAAACACATCTGCCCTGAAACTCTATGAACGACTTGGATATTCTGTTCGCCGCAATGAAGAAAACAGACTTTTTATGCGGCATGATATCTGTTCCTCAGATCACGCTGATTTACAAACGGAGAATATACAATGATTATTATGTCAGTTGACTTCGGAGACGCAAGAACAGGCATCGCCGTATGCGGCAAAAGCGAGCTTATCGCTTCGCCTGTCTGCGTTATCGCCGAAAAGGATTTCGATAAATGTATAGAAAAAACCGCTGCCCTCGCAAAAGAGCAGCGTGCTGAGCATATCGTAGTGGGATACCCGAAAAACATGAACGGAACTATCGGCGAAAGAGCTGAGAAATGCAGTCTTTTCGCTGAAAAGCTCGGTCAGCTCACCGGATGTCCCGTAACGCTCTGGGATGAACGCAATACGACCGTCTCTGCCCATTCCGCCCTCAATATCACCAACACAAGAGGAAAAAAACGCAAAGCGGTCGTGGACGCTGTCGCCGCTACGATCATCCTTGAAAGCTTCCTTAATTACAGAAAAAATACAGGCGGAAGTACTACATAAGCACCGATTTAAGATCGTCAATAAGGCTTCCTGCCGCCTTGATAGTCCTTCCGGCATTTTTCTTTATGCTGTATTTTTTCATGGGAGAAGCCGTTGATATCGCATAGCAGGCAAATCCTGCTGCCGCCCCGACTGCTGCTCCCTTTACAAGAGATTTTTTATCCATATTTTTACAACTCCAGTTCTGCGTATTTGCGGAATATCCGCTGTATTATTATCTGTACCAGAACGGAGGTTATTCACAAGGAGCCAGAATGTATAATCTTAACATCGTTCTCGTCGAGCCTCAGATTCCGCAGAATACAGGGAATATTTCCCGTACCTGCGCCGTAACCGGTGCAAGACTTCATCTTGTCCGTCCGCTCGGTTTTGAAGTCTCGGACAAGCACCTGAAACGTGCCGGTCTTGATTACTGGGACAAGCTCGATATCACATATTACGACAGTCTTGACGATTTCTTTGAAAAAAATCGTGACGGAAATTTTTTCTTCTTCACAACCAAGGGACGTCACGTTCACAGTGATGTTTCCTATCCGGACAACGCATATCTTGTTTTCGGACGTGAGGACAAGGGACTTCCGGAGAATCTGCTTTATGCTAATCCTGAAAGCTGTGTCCGTATCCCCATGCGGAATGAACTCCGCAGTCTTAATCTCTCAAACTCCGCCGCAATTGCAGTCTACGAGGTACTGCGTCAGTGGAATTACCCTGATCTTTCCCGTGAAGGCAGGCTCACTCAGTTTACATGGTAAGCCGGCGGAAACCATATCATCTTAAAGAAAGAAAGTGATTATTATGTCAAAAATTATGATTCTTACAGACAGCTGCTGCGATCTTCCTCTTGAAACTATTCAGGAGCTCGGAATCAAGGTGCTTCCCCTTAAGGTTACCATAAACGGCGAGACCTTCCGTGAAATCTTCGACAAGAGCACTCAGGAGGTCTACGATTTGATGGCTCAGTCAAACGAAATCCCCAAGCACGCTATGGTCAATCCCTATGAATTCGAAGAAGCCTACAAGGAAATCTACGATCAGGGATACACCGATATTATCAGCGTTTCACTGAATTCAAAGGGTTCAGGTACATTCAACAACTCCCTCACCGCAAAAAAGGATTTCTTCGAGAACAATCCCGAAGCAAAGGGAAAAATCAACATCTACAACCTTGACTCCGGATGCTATACAGTATTCTACGGCTACCCGATCATGGAGGCTGTAAAGAAAATCCGCAAGGGTGCAGACGCTAAGGAAATTATCGCATATCTTGAGGACTGGTTCAATGTATGCGGCGTTTACGTTGTGCCTTACAATCTTAAATACGCAAAAAAATCCGGAAGAGTTTCCGCTGCTGCCGCTTTTGCAGGAGAGCTTCTCGGACTCAAGCCGATAATCCTCTTTGCTGACGGCGAAACAGAGGTAGTTGAGAAAATCAGGGGCGAAAAGAATATCGTTCCGAAGCTCGTTGACTGCGTTGAAAGAAATATGACTCCACAGAGTCCGTATCTTCTCATACACGGACGTGATAACACTCTTGCAAAGGAAATCGAAAAGGAGCTTGTCAAGCGTACCGGCAGAAAGGCTGAAATGCTCGCCGCTGTCGGAGCAGCTGTTGCTTCAAATATCGGTCCCGATGTCGTTGCCGTTCTTGTACGCAGAAAAAATAAATAGGCACCAGCGGTGCCCCCGAAACACGTTCCCATGTGCTGACGCACATTCCTATGTCCGGCATGGTCAGTAAAAGCTCGCTCGCTTAAACTATTACCTCGGCAGCAGCGTGACGTGTCCGCAAAACGTGAAATATCCGATTGTGGCAACAGATGATTTCAATCCGTCGGCGAATGCCGACACCACAATTACGCATTTAAAAATACGCCCCTCAGATGAGGAGCGTATTTCATTATTATTCTGTTACTGCATCTTATAAGCGTCGATCATCTTCTTGACCATCTGTCCGCCGATAGAGCCTGCCTCTCTTGAGGTAAGATCTCCGTTATAACCAGGCTTAAGATTTACGCCCATCTCGCTTGCTGATTCCATCTTGAATCTTTCAAGAGCTTCCTTGCCCTTCTGTGTCATTTCACCCTTCATAGTAAAAATCTCCTTTTGATTTTATTTTTATGAACCGTTTAGACGGTTCTGTTGATGCCGTGATAGTATTATAACACTATGACCTTGATTTATTTAAGGAAAATTTTATAATTTAATCCCTATTGTTGACAAATATTGAAAAACATTATATAATTAATGTGTGAATAACGTATCTGAATATTCCGGAGACCTCTGCATTTTCATTGAGAGGGGGAATTTTGCAGAATACACTTATCTCCGGCAAAATTCAGAAAATCAAGTCAAATTACAGAAAGGAAGAAAAATCATGAAATTTTACAAGAAAATAGCCGCCTTTGCGGCTGCCTCGGCAATGATGCTCACGCTGGCTCCTGCCGCTGTGAAATCTCAGCCGAAAACTATTCAGGCGGACGCTTCGGCTGCTCCCGATGAATACCACGACGACTGGCTCCATGTAAACGAAAATGCGGAAATCGTCGATATGTACGGAAATCCCGTATGGCTGACAGGATGTAACTGGTTCGGCTACAACGTTACTACCCAGTGCTTCGACGGCGTATGGAGTCTCAATATGCACGACGCACTCAATCAGATCGCTGACCACGGATTCAATCTCCTCCGTGTGCCGATGTCAACTCAGATTCTTCTCCAGTGGAAGAACCGTGATCCCGATCCTTACATGGTAAAGATCAACGAATGGACTAACCCTGAGCTTACCGTTGAAGGTATCGAGGGCGGAACTCCCAAGTACAGCTTCGATATCTGGAATATGGCTGTTGACTGGTGCAGAGAAAATGGTATCAAGATCATGATGGATATCCACTGTGCAACAACTGCTTCAAACGGACATCAGATTCCTCTCTGGTACGACAGCAATTACAGCACAGAAGACTGGCTCGAAGCTCTTGCATGGTTCGCTGAATACTACAAGGACGACGATACTGTTATCGCAATCGACCTCAAAAACGAGCCTCACGGCAAGAACGACGGTCAGGGTATGGCTATCTGGGACGACTCCACAGCCGAAAACAACTGGAAATATGCCGCTGAAAGAGGTGCGGCTGCTGTTCTTGAACAGAATCCCAATCTCCTCATAATGGTTGAGGGTATCGAGGTTTATCCTAAATTTGAAAACGGCAGGGACTGGAATTCTCCCGCTGTTGACTACTCCGACTACGACAATCCGGACGCACAGCCTTTCCACGGTGCATGGTGGGGCGGTAACTTCCGCGGCGTAAGAGATTATCCCGTTGATCTCGGAGAACATCAGGATCAGCTTGTTTACTCACCACACGATTACGGTCCCCTCGTATGGGAACAGGAATGGTTCAAGAAGAACTTCACCCGTGAAACGCTCCTTGAAGACTACTGGTACGATTCATGGGCATTCCTCATTGAGGAAAAGATCTCTCCGCTTCTCATGGGCGAATGGGGCGGATTCCTTGACGCTGAACATGATCCCACCGGCGACAACAGAAAATGGATGGGACTCCTCCGTGACTATATGATCGAAAAACGTATTCACCATACTTTCTGGTGCTTCAATGAGAACTCCGGTGATACCGGCGGACTTATTGCAGGCGGTACAAACTGGACTGAATGGGATATGGAAAAATATGAGTTCGTTGAGCCTTCTCTCTGGCAGACAGAGGACGGAAAGTTCATCAGCCTTGACCATAAGATTCCGCTTGGAAAGGCTGGAAACGGAATCTCGCTTTCCGATTATTACAACATCGCTTCCACCGAACCCGGAACTACTACAACTACTACAACTACCAAGCCTGAGCCGACTACTGAGCCTACAACAATGCCTGAAGCAGACTACGGCGACGCTAACTGCGACGGCTCAGTAAATCTTTCTGACGCTATCCTCGTTATGCAGGCTATCGGAAATCCCGACGCATACGGTGTGAACGGAACAGACAAGAGCCGCATCACAAAGCAGGGCGAAATCAACGGAGATGTAAACACTCCCGGCTCTGGTCTTACAAACGCAGATTCACTTTCAATCCAGAAATTTCTCTTAAAGCTTATTGATAAGCTGCCCGAATAATGCAGCTCTCAGCTGTATGCACAAAAATTTCCATGTGAAATTGTGCATACGGCTGATTTTTTATTTCATAATTATCATTCCCGAAGAATCCAGCCACTTTATTATAAAGGAGTTGATTTTATGAAAAAAATCATAGCAATATTATTATGTACATTTTTATTTGCCGGATGCAGAAATTCCGTTTCTTCTGATACTTCCGGCAGAGAAAAGCTTAATTTCCGCATCGGCGATATGACCGCTGACGCTGATCTCAACGAATGCTCCGTCACCGGCTGGTGCAGAATCACTGACGAAAACTGGACATTCCGAACCACATACAGCGGAAAAATCAGGGGTAACGACGATTTGTATAAATTTATCACGGAGCTTGATGTTTCCGGCTTTGAACAGGCACATCACGGTCTGCGTGAAGAATATTCCGTGACCATTAAAAACAAAGAAGTCGGATTTATACGCATAGCCTCCGGCATGGCGACGGTCTATGGCTATGACGATCTTGAAAATGTAACCCAGAGTGAAGAACCGGCTATATCAATCAAGACAGGAAAAAGTGCGTCGGACTGCACCACATCGACTTACCTTGTACCGTATAAATTCCGGCAGCAGTTCGATGAAATTATAACCGAAGCTATCGTAAACGAAAAAAATATTACTGATGTCCGGAATCTCGCAGATTAAAGTTTACACCTATGTATGTGACCGTTTTAAGAAATTTGTTTGTTTTTTCGGGCGAACACATGGGTTGCCCCTACTACCTTGTAACAACTAAAACTTTATGAAAAATATAATTGTGTAGGGGGCGGCGCCTTCGACGCCCCGATGATATGTCGTTTAATTAACGGGACGTCGTGAGTACCGTCCCCTACGAAATAAAAATGACATGAATGTTTTTTCGCCGAAAAGCTTTACATATCGCTGATTTAATGGTATAATGATATAATAGCATAAAATAAGAAGAAAGAATAATCCATGGAGGTATCATGATTACAGTCAGCAATGTCAGTGTTCAGTTCGGCGGAACTACACTTTTCAAAAACGTAAACCTTAAATTCACAAACGGCAACTGCTACGGCGTTATAGGTGCAAACGGTGCCGGAAAATCCACCTTTCTCCGTGTTCTCTGCGGTGAGCTTGAACCGGCTTCCGGCGATGTCGTAATGCCCAAGGAGGAACGTCTCAGCGTTCTCAGACAGGATCACTTCGCTTATGAGGAATATACCGTTCTCGATACGGTTATTATGGGAAATGCACGTCTTTACGAAATTATGCAGGAAAAGGACGCTCTCTATGCTAAGGAGGATTTCACCGAAGAAGACGGTGTAAAGGCTTCTGAGCTTGAAGGTGAATTCGCAGAGCTTAACGGCTGGGAGGCTGAATCTGACGCTTCAAAGCTTATTCAGGGACTCGGTCTGCCGGAGGATATCCTCTATTCGCAGATGTCAACTCTCTCCGGTAACGAAAAGGTAAAGGTTCTTCTTGCACAGGCTCTTTTCGGAAATCCCGACATCATACTCCTCGATGAGCCTACAAACCACCTCGATATCGACGCTGTAAAGTGGCTTGAAGGCTTCCTTGCCGAATACTTCGGTACTGTTATCGTTGTATCCCATGACCGTCACTTCCTCAACAACGTCTGCACCCATATCGTGGATATCGACTACAACAAAATCAAGATGTATGTCGGAAACTACGAATTCTGGTACGAATCAAGCCAGCTTATCCAGCGCATGATAAAACAGCAGAACAAGAAAAACGAGGAGAAAATCAAGGAACTCAAGGAGTTTATCGCACGCTTCTCCGCAAATAAATCAAAGTCAAATCAGGCTACATCAAGACGTAAGCTCATCGAAAAGCTTACCGTTGAGGAGCTTCCGGCTTCAAGCAGAAGATATCCCTTCATCGGCTTCGATATCGACAGGGAGCTTGGCAAGGATATCCTTCAGGTAGATGGAATTTCCAAGACAGTTGACGGTGTAAAGCTTCTCGACAACGTGAGCTTCACTCTCGGCAGAAACGACAAGGTTGCATTCATCGGTGAAAGCGAACAGGCTATCACAATGCTTTTCAAAATCCTCATGGAGGAGGAACAGCCTGATTCCGGCTCGTTCAAGTGGGGCGTTTCGGTTTCAACATCATATATGCCCGTTGACAACTCCGATTACTTCAACGGCTGTGAGCTTTCTATCCTCGACTGGATCCGTCAGTACTCCGTCAAGGACGAAACTGAAACCTACCTCAGAGGCTTCCTCGGAAGAATGCTCTTCTCCGGCGACGACGTATACAAGCCTGTAAATGTTCTCTCCGGCGGCGAAAAGGTACGCTGCATGTTCTCACGCATGATGCTTTTCGGCTCGAATGCTCTCGTTCTCGACAGACCTACAAACCACCTCGATCTTGAAAGCATTACCGCCGTAAACAACAGCCTTATCAACTTCAAGGGCGTTGTGCTTCTTGCTTCGCACGACCACGAAATTCTCCAGACAACAGCAAACAGAATTATTGAAATTACTCCCGACGGCTGCATTGACCGTCAGGGAACCTACGAGGAATTCATCGAATTCAGGAAAAATATGAACCAGTAAGGAAAGAAGGTTCCATTATGAAAGGAAATCTTATCAGAAGATTCTCTGCTCTTGCCGCCTGTCTCACTGTATGTGCCGCAAATTCCTGCGGAAAGGTGGAGCGTACCGACAACGGCAATAATATCACTGTTTCCGGAAGTGAAGCTTCCACGTCCGGCACGGATACGGAAGTAATTACAATTCCTGTCGGTACGGACGAAAATACATCTCAGGCTTCAACAGCTGCCGGAGCTGAGGAACTCCCTGTTTCAGGACAGCTTCCGGAGAGTACCTCACAGACAGTCTCCGGTACAACATCAGCTTCTCAGGTTTCGGATATCTCACTGACCTTCTACGAGGCAACTCTCACGGTCGGCGGATCGAAAATGCCTATCGTTACCATGTCTCCCGAAACAGCCGAAAATAAAAAGGAAATCTGGACAAGCTCCGATGAAAAGATTGCAACAGTTGACTCGCTCGGAAATATCACGGCTGTCGGCGAGGGAATGTGCGTAATCACCGTAAAATCCGATGACAATCCTGCCGTGAGTGCAAACGTTGCGGTTACGGTAAAGGAGGCTCCGGAAGAAGCTGTCGCTGACGGAGTCACCTACATACAGGGAATCCTCATCGCAAACAAGACATACGCTCTGCCGGCAAGCTATAATCCCGGCGGACTCACAAACGAGTGCTATTCCGCATTCATGAATCTCGTTTCAGGTGCCGCCGCCGATAATATCAACATCTACTGCTCATCCGGATTCCGTTCCTACGAAACCCAGAGGCAGATATACAATAACTACGTTGCAATGGACGGTCAGGCTAAGGCTGATACATACTCGGCACGTCCCGGACATTCGGAGCATCAGACAGGTCTTGCCATTGACTGCAACATCATCGACGACAGCTTCACCGGAACTCCCGAGGCTATCTGGCTGGAAAACAACTGCCACAAGTACGGCTTTATCGTCCGCTATCCTAAGGGCAAGGACCACATCACCGGCTACAAGTACGAGCCTTGGCATATACGCTATATCGGCGTTGAAAAGGCAACTGCCGTCTACAACAGCGGTCTGTGCCTTGAGGAATACCTCGGCATAACCTCGCAGTACGCTTATTAAGCTAACAACGCACTAAAACCGCACATTTCCTGCTCCGGACGTGTGCGGTATTTTATAGGAGAATTATGAAAAATAAGGTCAGCTGCCCGCTTTTTATCGCTCTGACAGGATTTCTGACGATTCTCATCTGCTCGAAATCCTCGCCGCTTTATCCCCTTAACGACTGGGTTGACGCTAACTGCTACATGACTGTCGGACGTGCAATGACGGAGGGAATGCTCCCCTATCGTGACCTCTTTGAGCACAAGGGACCTCTGCTGTATATGCTCCATGCCGCCGCCGCAATGCTCTCGGATTCCTCGTTTGCCGGCGTTTTCCTTTTTGAGGCTGCCGCCTGTATATGGTTCCTGTCGCTTTCCGGCAGGCTTCTGTGGCGGTTTACAGGGAATTCCTCTCTGTGGGCGATTCCCTTTCTCGCAATGACTGTCTATGGCTCGTATACATTCTGTCATGGAGACAGTGCAGAGGAATTCTGCCTTCCGCTGATACTCTGTGCTTTTATCACCGGACTTGAAGCCGCAGAAAATGAAGCTCCGCTGTCCGGAAAAAGCTCCTTTATTATGGGAATTATCGCCGGAATAATCTTCTGGACAAAGTTCAGTCTGCTTGGATTCTTCATCGGTATGTTCCTTGTACTTGCCGTGATATCCCTGAAAAGCGGTATTTCATCCCTTGTCCGGATGTGCAGTTACATTGTCCTCGGTGTAGGGACAGTTTCTCTGCCGGTGATAGTATACTTTGCCGCTAATGACGCTCTTTTCAGCCTTTGTGAGGTATATTTCTACAACAATATCTTCCTCTACGGCGGCGAGGGAACTTCCCTGCTGACCAATCTTGCAAACGGAGCCGTCTTTACTGCAAAATTCCTGCCGATAGGTACTCTCCTTATCATCTCCGGTATCATCTCTGCCATTGTCCGCCGGAAAAAGAAATATCTGCAATATGGCGGAATATCCCTGATTACAGCCTTTCTCGGAGCCTTCGCAGGACATCTTAGCTATCTTTATTATCCGCTTATCCTTGCACCGTTTGCCGTGATTTTCGGGGCGGCAGTAGTTCCCTGTGCCGAAAATCTCATGCGAAAAGCCGGAAGATTTGCAGCTCCGGCGTCACTTGTACTCTGCATGACAGGTGCCTTTCTCCTCAGCCCGAACACATATCTCATGAAGTACAGCAAAAAGGAGCTTCCGCAGTATCGTTTTGCTGAAATCATAAACAAAACCGATTCCCCCACACTGCTCAACTACGGCTTCCTTGACGGAGGCTTCTACCTTGCCGCCGGAATTATTCCAGACCAGAAGTATTTCTGCCGGAATAACCTTGACTATCCGGCTATGCGGGAGGCTCAGCGCAGGTGTGCAGAAGCCGGAATTCCCGACTTCATCGTGACGAGAAGTGCGTCAGGCGAGTATCCGGATTTTGAGCATTATACCTGCATTGCACACGAGGAATTCCCTTATTACGACAAGAATCTGCACTATTTTCTTTTAATTAGGAAATAAGCTTTTAGCCATTTGTAGGGGCGGATGCCTACATCCGCCCGTCAAAAATTGTGATATGTTATGCGGTGCGATGTGGGCATCGCACCCTACTAATAGCTAACGGCTAACGGCTCAATTAAGAAGGAGGTAAACATGGAAAACTCAGGAGAATTTCTTACCGGAGAAATGTACAGCATAGGACGTGTTGTCGTGGATAAAAGCTTCCACACGCAGAGTGCTGACGAGGTGTTTTTCCGGTATTTCGGCAACGATGTCATCTACTCAATCCGCCGCACCATACAAGACGAGGATTTTCCGAGAATCCTTGAATGTATAAATGAGGTTCCGGAGGGAGAAATCCGTCGGACGGTAATCCGCATGACCGGAATCAACGGAATCACACGGTATATCCTTGCCGCAGTGAAAAAGCTTCCGCAATCCTCCGGCAATGAACCGCTTTTCAGCATATCCTTCAGCGATGTCTTTTCACTGGAGCAGCTTGCGTACCTCCGACAGCGGAAAATCTCGGAATACCGCTACATCCTCAGCCTTGTAAGCGATCTTGCCTTTGAATACAGCTTTGAAACCGAGGAGCTTAAAATCTATATGTCCGACTGCTGCCGTGAAATCGTACTTGTAAGGGAAAACCTCGAAAAATGGCGGCTGGATTCCATCAACGCAGGATATATCCAGTCACGCTATACCGACGCCTTCAACAGCCTGTGCCGTGATATCAGAAACGGTGTGTACCGCTTTGACCACGAAATTGAAACCTCTGTCCTGACCGGCGGAGAAAAACGTGAACTCTGCCTTTTCCGTGGAATTACACGATGCGATTCTCCCGAATTAAAAAAGGTCAGCGGAATTATCTCCGTTGTAAGCTCCGGTCAGAAAAGCAAGGATATCAACCTCGCTATCGAATCAAACAGGGACTCCATATCCGGACTTCTCAACAAGAATTCCGTGACCTCCTTTGCAGTAAAGCTTCTTGCGGAAAAGCCCTCCGGCACCGTTGCTCTTGTGATTCTTGATATCGACAACTTCACCGGAATCAACAGCAGCTACGGTCATCTTTTCGGGGACGAGGTAATCTACCGTGTTGCTGATATCATAAAGAACGAAATAGGCTCACGAGGTCTTGCAGGAAGAATCAGCGGAAGCAGCTTCCTCATCGTGCTGGAGGATATCAGGGACGAGGAGGATCTCCGTGGTATTCTCAGGGCAATCCGCACGAACACGGAATTTGCCTTCGCTGACCGGTCAGAAAATTTCCGGCTGACCTGCTCAATGGGAATTTCCTCTTATCCGAAGGACAGCTCCGACTACGACGAGCTTTTCATGCAGGCGGACAAAGCCCTGTATATAGCACAGCAGAAGGGTCAAAACAGATACGTTATCTACGATATCGAAAAGCATGGTCCCGTTGAAAAGGACGCCGAAAACAAAATTGTATATCTCAGCAACAATAATTCCTCGTCCGAAACGCTCAGCTTTATGGGACGGCTTGCGGAAAGTCTCGTGCTGGGAAGAATCCCCGATATTTCCGTCCTTCTGGAGCAGATACGCTCGCAGTTCGGGATTGACGATATCTGCGTTTTTGCCGGAAAGGATATGAATCTGATTCTCAGCTGCGGAAACGCACAGTCGAGGAATGCCGCATATCTCCTTGAAAATGCCTATACAGAGCGTTTTACCGGCGACGGTATCTTTGTTATTGACAACGTGAACGAGCTTGAAGGCCGTGACGACAACGCCTTCGCCCAGCTGACCGCACAGAAAATCGGCGGTGCTGTACAGTATCTCATGACGGAAAACAATGTTATCAAGGGAATGATTTCCTTCTGCTATATCAGCCGTTTTAAGAAATGGTCTGTTTCGGATATCGGATATCTCTCTATTATCGGACGGACTGTCACTGCTCTGCTCAAAAAGAACGCCTACATCTAAGGCACCAGCGGGCAGCGTCACGCTGCCCACTGGCATTTATAATTGACTGCCGAGGCAATAGTCTAAGCGAGCGAGCTATTACCGACCATGCCGTACAGAGTGAGTGCGAAGCACGGAAACGTGTTTCGGGGGCACCGCTGGTGCCAATTCCGCATTAAAATTCTGCCGTATGCGATAGCAGACTGCCGTTCCGTACAGAGGAATGTGCGTCAGCACATGGGAACGTGAATCGGGTGCAGCGTCACGCTGCCCGCTGGCATTTATAATTGACTGCCGAGGTAATAATCTAAGCGAGCGAGCTATTACCGACCATGCCGTACAGAGTGAGTGCGAAGCACGGAAACGTGAATCGGGGGCACCGCTGGTGCCAAAATTTTATAGAAAACAGTTGACTATTTCGCCGAAATAGGGTATTATATAGAGTAGACAAAGAACAAAGGAGATAATATTTTGCATTTGATAAAAAAGATAACCTGTATTGCTTCCGGCGGAATCCTCACCGCAGCGGCAATGACGGCATCCTGCTATTATTCGTCCGCAAGGGTGAACCGTGATAAATATCCGGTATTCGGCGTGGATGTTTCCAACTATCAGGGGCTTATCGACTGGCATCAGCTTGAGGCTCAGGATGTATCGTTTGCATTCATAAAGGCTACCGAAGGAAGCGGTCATGTTGATGAATCAGCCAGAAGGAATCTCGAAAACGCGGCGGCAACAGATATAAAGCTCTCTGCGTATCATTTTTTCAGCTTCGACAGTGCCGGCGAAACTCAGGCGGCTAACTTTATTTCGGTTGTCGGCAGGAATGAAATTGATATTCCGCCTGTGGTCGATATCGAATACTACGCCGACAAGAAAAACAACAAGCCATCTAAAAGCGAAACAGAAGCAATCCTCAGACCTCTGCTTGAACAGCTGGAGGAATACTACGGCGAAAAACCAATAATCTACACTACGCTTCCGGTATACTGCCGATATATCAAAGAAGGTTTCAGTGACTATCCCCTCTGGATAAGAAGCGTCAACATGGAGCCTGACCTCATTGACTGGAAGTTCTGGCAGTACTGCGATTCCGGCAGTCTTGAAGGCTATGACGGCGACGAGGAATGTATTGATTTCAATGTGTATAACGGATCGCTTGAAGAATTCACGGAAGAATACGGAGGAAAAAATGAAGCCATTTGAACTTATACCGCCGATTAAGGACTACATCTGGGGCGGAACAAGACTGAGAGAGGAATTCGGTAAGGAAAGCAGTCTTGACAGGCTCGCAGAAAGCTGGGAGCTTAGCTGTCACAAGGACGGCATGAGCGTTATATCAGGCGGAGAATTCAGCGGAATGACGCTTGACGCTTTTCTCAGGAAGCATCCCGAAGCATTCAGAACAGACTGCACGGCTTTCGGGGAATTCCCGATTCTCATAAAGCTTATCGACGCAAGGGATAATCTGTCTGTTCAGGTTCATCCCGATAACGAATACGCACGGAAATACGAGGGCGACAACGGCAAGACCGAAATGTGGTACATCGCTGAGTGCGACGAGGGTGCGGAGCTTATCTACGGCTTTAAGGAGACTATCACGAAGGAAGAATTCCGGAAGGCAATTGAGGAAAATACGCTCCTTGACAAGCTCAATCGTGTGAAGGTTCATAAGGGCGATGTATTCTTCATCACGCCGGGAACTCTCCATGCAATCGGAAAGGGAATCCTTATCGCTGAGATTCAGCAGAGTTCAAACGTGACGTATCGTGTTTACGATTACGGACGTATCGGTGCAGACGGAAAGCCGAGAGAGCTTCACATTGAAAAGGCTCTTGAGGTCACGAAGCCGGAGCCGCCTTCTGAAAAATACGGACAGCCGGAGAAGAAAAGTCTTTCCGGTGCAGAGTGCCGTCCGCTGTGTGAATGCGAATACTTCATTACAACAAAGTATGACATATCAGATGAATTTAAATTCAATGTCTCAGATACCTTCATACACGTTCTTGTAATGGACGGAGAAGGCGATATATCGGGGATTCCCGTTAAAAAAGGCTCAAGCGTATTTGTTCCGGCAGGAACAGGTACAGTTAATATAAAAGGCACATGCAGTTTAATTATGACAACAATAAACAGGAGGATTTAAAAATGAAATACTATGTAGGAATTGACCTTGGCGGTACAAATATCGTTGCAGGAGTAGTTGACGAGGAATACAACATCATCGCAAAGGCAAGCACAAAGACAAACTGTCCGCGTCCTGAAAAGGAAATCGCTGACGATATGGCAAGAGTTGCACTTCAGGCAGTAAAGAACGCTGACCTCACTATCGACGATATCGAGTGGATTGGCGTGGGAACTCCCGGCATCGCAAACAGTGCAACAGGAATCATCGAGTACTCAAACAATCTCGGCTTCAAGAATACTCCCATGGTGAAGTACATTCAGGAGACAATCGACAAGCCGGTATTCATCGAGAACGACGCAAATGCAGCTGCATACGGCGAATACGTTGCAGGTGCGGCAAAGGGTGCGAAGAATGCAGTATGTATCACGCTCGGAACAGGCGTAGGCGGCGGAATCATCGTTGACGGAAAGATTTATTCCGGCTCAAACTTTGCCGGTGCTGAGATAGGTCACACTGTTATCGAGGTTGACGGAGCACAGTGCTCATGCGGAAGAAAGGGCTGCTTTGAGGCATATTCCTCAGCAACAGGACTTATCAGAATGACAAAGGAAGCTATTGAGATGTTCCCCGACTGCACAATGGCAGAAATGGCTGCTGAGAAGAACAAGGTGACTGCAAGAACATCCTTCGACGCAATGAGAGCCGGCGACAAGGCTGCAAAGGATGTCGTTGACAAGTACATAAAGTATCTTGCAGCAGGAATCACAAATACAATCAACATCTTCCAGCCTGATGTACTCTGCATCGGCGGCGGCGTGTGCAACGAGGGCGATCCTCTGCTTCTCCCTGTAAAGGCACTTGTAAAGGAAGAAGTTTACACAAGAAATTCCGAGAAGAACGCTGAGATTGTTATTGCAAAGCTCGGCAACGACGCCGGAATCATCGGTGCGGCATTCCTCGGAAAGGCAAACGCTTAAGGCAATACCGCACAAAGCACGCCTGACGGCTTTGCACAAAAGCTGTGAGGTATCGCCTTTAACCTATGACTTTTTCGGCTATATGTACAATTCGCTGTGTGGCATTTTGTGCATATAGCCGATTTTTTATCTGCTGATTGTCAATTTGTCCCGTTTCTGACACTATATTCATGAATCGATTCAAAGGAGGGAATTGTAATGAATGATTTCTCCGCAGATGTCCGTCTTGCACAGCAGGGCAGCAGTGAAGCCTTCTCAAGACTATACGCAAAGGTCTACAAGGATATGTACCATATCGCACTGTATAGCCTGAGAAGCTCCCACGACGCCTCAGACGCCGTGAGCGAAACTGTACTGGACGCCTTCTGCTCAATAAAGAAACTGAAAAAACCAGAAAGCTTCCGCGGCTGGATAATGAAGATACTTTCTGCGAAAATAAAGAAGATCCAGCGGAATTATTTTGAAGTTCCTGACGAACTTAAAGAGGATACATCCATAAACGAATTTGACTTCGAGTCAGTCGAGCTGAAAGAGTCGATTGAAAAGCTTGATACAGGCTCCAGACTGCTTCTGTCGATGTCCGTTTTAGGAGGATATTCAAGCGAAGAAATATCAGAAATATGCAATATAAAAGCAAGTACGGTAAGGGCAAGGCTGTCAGCGATAAAAAAGGTCCTGCGGCTTCAGCTGACGCCGGATGTGCCGTGAAAGGAGTTTGCAATATGAGTACAAACGATGAAAAAATCAGAGAGACACTCAACAACAAGCCGATTCCGGTTGAGCTTGAGCCGGAGAATATAAAAATCATGCTGGACGAAAAGGCTCCGGCGAAAAAGAGAAGAAATATAAAGAAAACCGCCGGAAGAATTACGGCAGGTGCGGCAGCCTGTGCGGTAATCTGCGGAACATCGGTTTATTTTGCAGGACAAAGGGATTCATTTAATAAAGGAAAAAATACATCAGAAGTTGAAACCACCACTGACAAGAAGCTTCCGGAGCTGCCTGTTTTCAATCTCGGCGACGACGATGATCTCACCGTAAACGTTCAGGCTTCTTACATGAGCGGAGCTTCCGGTTACAAGGAAGTATACCAGCTGTATAAAAAAGCTGAGGAAAAGTATAACGAGAATCATAAGTTCACAAATTACGATGATATGGTTAAAAATGAAGTCTACTTTGAATCAGCAGTCGATACAAACTCGACCGTAACAAATGGTACGTCAGACGCTGTCGGCAAGGGTGACTACTCCGCTTCCGATGGTGCGGCAGAAGCTCCTCAGCCAGAAACCGTTCCGGCGGCAGAATATGAAGATCTGAGACAGGACGCACCGGAAACCGCTCCCGAAGAACCGGCAACAGAGATAGCTCCCGAAGAACCTCCGGTTGAAACTGTTCCAGAAGAACCGCCGGTTGAACCCGCTACTGACGCTGCTACTGAAACAATACCGGAAGATGAGCCTCCTGTATCAGATGACGAAGAAGAAGCTCCTGAGCATTCCGAAACTCACAATCAGGAGGAGGGCGTTCTTGAAGCTGATATCGTAAAGACAGACGGCGAATACATCTACTATCTGTATAACAGCGAAAATGGAGCTCTTGAATACCGTCTCGGTCTCAGCTCCTACTATAACGGAACATCCGCAAAGCTGAATATCGCCGCTGTTGATGACGGAGAGTTCACTTCTGCGGAGGCTATCGACATCGAGGTTACTTCCGACTACGCTTTCGGAGAGGGCTACACCGAAAAGAGCCTTTACGTCAACGATATGTATCTCTACAACGATATGCTTCTCGTTGTGGGAACTGTTTCCGGCAGCAAAGATGAAGAATATAACAGCGGAAATATTATATTTGATACGCTCATCGGTGACAGGATCAAGACACCTGAATCAACTTATTTCAGCACAAAGAGTGCAGTTTTCGTATCGGTATACACAACAGGCGAATCTCCGGAGCTTATCGACACATACTATCAGGAAGGCTCCTACGATGACGTGAGAATTGCTCCTGACGGAATTATGTACCTCGTTTCCGACTACACAACACAGCAGTTCAGCCACATTGACGACGAGGAACAGCTTGACAGCTATGTTCCAAAGTGCGGCGTGAGCAAGTCTGCGACATTCCTTGCACCTGAGGATATCCTCATGCCTGAGGAGGAGCTTGAGGAGGGAAATACTTTCAGCTGCACAGTTATCGGCAGTATCGACCTCAACACTTCCGGCGAAATCACAGCCGTTGATTCAAAGGCTCTTGCCGGTTATACAGGCGAAATTTACAGCTCTGCCGGAAATCTCTACACCACGATCGGCTGGGATGATACAGAAATCACAAGAATTGCTATCGGCGGCGGAAGCATTACTCCTGCGGCAAACGGCAAGGTAGAGGGCAGAATCAAGGATCAGTTCTCAATGAGCGAATACGGCGGATACTTCCGCATTGCGACCACAAAGGATTCCTACGAGGACAAGGAACAGGAATACACATGGTACGATGAAAACGGAAAAGCCCACACTGAGAGCTTTGTATCGCATACCCACACAAAGCGTGACAACCGTGTTTATGTTCTTGATATGGATATGAATATCGTGGGAAGTCTGACTGATTTCGGCGTTAACGAGGAGATAAAGTCCGTTAATTTCAGCGGAAATACAGCCTATGTCGTGACCTACGAGCAGACAGATCCCCTCTTTGCAATTGACCTCAGCGATCCGGCAAACCCGACAATCATGGACGAATTCAAGATTCTTGGATACAGCACCTATATGCAGCAGTGGGAGGAAGGAATGCTTCTCGGCTTCGGTGTAGCCGCTGACGAGGACGGCATCGAACAGGGTATCAAGCTGACAATGTTCGACAATTCCGACCCCTACAACCTTGACGCTATCGACACATACGAGATACTTCAGGACGACAACAGCTGGATAAATTCCGTGGCTGTATGGGAGAGAAAGGCTCTGCTTATCGCTCCGGAGAAGAATCTCATCGGTGTGCCGATAATGAAGGAAACATGGGCTTACGATTACGAATATCTGGAGTATGAAAGCGGCTATGCGTTCTTCAATTTCGTGGACGGAGAATTCGTGTACAGAGGAACTATTGACAGTGAGATTGAAGAATACAGCGAAAATGATATTTTCTGCCGCTCTGTATATGTAGGGGATTATGCGTATATTCTCTGCGGAAGCAAGTTTATTTCATTTGACATTGAAACAATGCAGGTTATAGACGAAGCTGTATTTTAATGGCACCAGCGGGCAGCGTGACGCTGCACCCAGCTCACGTTTCCGTGCGTAAACGCACTTACTCTGTACGGAACGGCAGTCTGCTATCGCATACGTTAGAAACATAATGCGTTGGTTTTTATATGAAAGCGTGACGCTGCACCCGACACCAGCGGTGTCCCCGATTCACGTTTCCGTGCGTAACGGGGCGTCGAAGGCACCGCCCCCTACACCAACGAATTAAAATATTATTCCTGAAAGAGCGTGATTGTATGAAAAATATTATAGCATTAATTCTGGTATTGGTCTGTATGTTTTCAGTTGTGGGATGCGGCTCAGAAGCTGACGGAAGTACATCTCAGAATAGCATTGAAAATAAAATCAGCGATGCGAAACCAAACCAGTGGGGTATCACCCTGAAAGCGGAAAATGTAACCTCAAAAGGCATGACGATTGTCTGTACCCATTCAGGCGGAGAAAATACAGCAAAGTTAAACACCGGAAGCTATTATGTCATTCAGAAATCAGGAAAATCAGGCTGGGCGGATGTTGAATATCTTCCTCAGGAATACCAACTTGCATGGACTTCTGAAGCATGGATTATTCAGAAAGAGAGTACCACTCAATGGGATGTAGACTGGGAATGGCTTTATGGTAAATTATCTGACGGTAAATATCGTATCGGAAAAGAAATTATGAATTTCAGAGATGCTGGTGATTTTGACACAGAAATGGTCTATGCTGAATTCATAATCAAGTAAAAAACGTATGGCGACCACAAAAATGGTCGCCATTATTTTTTTGTTATTTTGCGTTATACGGACATTTATGCGGACGACCAATGGTCGACCCTACAATTGGTTACATATAAATTTCCGGTATAATATTTTAAATTTGTCCCGTCAGGGACACCACAATTCCGAATTCCGCATTAAAATTCTATCGTATGCGATAGCAGACTTTCGCTCCGTGCAGAGTGAGTGCGAAGCACGGAAACGTGAACTGGGTGCAGCGTCACGCTGCTGCCGAGGTAATAGTCTAAGCGAGCGAGCTATTACTGACCATGCCGTACAGAGAGAGTGCGAAGCACGGAAACGTGAATCGGGGGCACCGCTGGTGCCTTATAACATCTGTGCTCTGAGTTCTTCAGCGGAGAGTCTTGAGAGATAAGCCGGAGCAACGTCAAAAGCTGTCATACAGCCGGTTTTCCCCTCTGCTCTGAGTCTTGCGAGAGCTCTTGCATAGCAGACAAGCACGCTTGCTGTAAATTCCGGATTGGATTCAAGCTTCAGCGAGTACTCAATCATCTGGTGAGTCTTTTCACCGTCGCCAGTCATGGCACTTCTCATCACGAAGCCGCCGTGAGGCATCTTGTTGTGAACAGAATCGAACTCCTCGTCAGTTATGAAATTCACTGTTGTATCGTACTGGTCAAAGTAGTTCTTCATTGTCTTTATCTCGTTCTCGATTGCGGCAAGATCTGCTCCCTCCTCGGCAACAACATAGCAGACTCTTGTATGCTTGTCACGGGTGGAAAGCTCCGGCTGACTTCCTGAACGAACTGCGTCCATTGCCGCCTCAACGGGAACAGTATACTGAATTCCCTTCTTTACGCCGTTTACACGTCTGATAGCGTCGGAATGTCCCTGACTTACGCCCTTTCCCCAGAAGGTATAGCTCTTGCCGTTGGGGAGAATTGATTCTGCATAAAGTCTGTTGAGCGAGAAAAGTCCCGGATCCCATCCGAGTGAGATGAGTGCAAGATTTCCTGCTTCCTTAGCCGCCTTGTCAACATTTGCGAAATGCTCGGGAATTCTTGCGTGAGTATCAAAGCTGTCGATAACATTGAATATCTGTGCAAGCTCAGGAGTCTGCTGAGGAAGATCTGTTGCACTTCCGCCGCAGATTATCATAACGTCTATCTGATCCTTCATACTTTCAGCGTCGCTGAGACGATATACAGGCACACCTTCTGTTGCCGTATTGACTGTTTCGGGAGCGCGTCTTGTAAAGATTCCTGCAAGCTCCATATCGTCGTTCTGCCTGAGAGCAAGCTCCACACCTCTGCCAAGATTGCCGTATCCTGCGATTCCGATTCTGATTTTATTCATGATAATAACCTCCTGTGAATTACAAACTTTTAAATATTATATCACATCCTGATGAAAATGTAAAGAAAAAAGCTGCAAAAAATTTTATTGATAACCTATTTACAAAAAGTTAATAATTTTCACACGGGATTATCACAGAAACGTTATAAAATAAAAAAAATACCAGAAAAGGAGGAACATTTCTGAAATGGATAAAAAAGAAATAAAACGTTACGTCTTTATTGCCTTTCTTGCGGTTGCAGTCTGTGTTATCGTACAGAATTTTGGTCTGATACAGAGCTTTACACTCACGGCACTGAAAGCTCTTGTTCCGCTGTTTATCGGCTGTATTATGGCGTATATCTTCAATATCATCATGTGCTTCTTTGAAAAGCACTACTTCCCGAAAAAGAATACCGGATTTATCCAGCGAAGCCGCAGACCTGTCTGTATCCTTCTTTCATTCGCGATAGTCATTGCGGTCATCGCTCTTATACTGAACATTATTATTCCGGAGATTATAAGTGCAATCAAGATCATTTATGCGGAAATACCTCCTCTTTTCGTCAAGACAAAGGACTGGGCACTCAAAAAGCTTGAGGAATATCCGGACATCTACAAGCAGCTCAGCGAAATCGAGCTTGATACTAATTCAATTGCCCAGAAGGTTACTGACGGTGCATTCGGATTCTTTAACTCAATAATCGCCTTTATCGGAGCTGTCACAGCTACGGTAACAAACATTCTTCTCGGTGCAATTTTCGCTATATACCTTCTTTTCAGAAAGGATAAGCTTTCTGAGGACTCACGTCATCTCATGAATCGCTATATGAGCGAACCGACCACAAGGAAGATTTATCACTTCTTCTCTGTTGCCCACGAGACCTTCACCGGATTTTTCATCGGACAGTTTATCGAGGCTATCATTATCGGCTCTCTGACCTTCATCGGAGCTTCAATTCTTCATCTCCCCTATGCCGCCATGTGCGGAACTATCGTCGGAGTTACGGCTCTTATCCCGATTGTCGGAGCCTTTGCCGGTGCCGGACTGAGTGCGTTTATTATCTGCACTGAAAGTCCGAAGCAGGCTTTGCTGTTCCTTGTTTTCCTGATTATTCTCCAGCAGCTTGAAACAAATCTTATTTATCCCAAGGTTGTCGGCTCATCTATCGGACTGCCCGGAATCTGGGTTCTTGCGGCGGTTACTCTCGGCGGCGGTCTTTTCGGAATTCTCGGTATGATTCTTGGTGTTCCGCTTGTTGCTACTCTCTATAAGCTCTACTTCGAGCATGACACCAACAGTTCTCCCGATACACAGCATGACGTTTCGCAATCCGATGTCGGGAACAATAAATGTAAATCGAAAACGGCAAAAACCTAATGCAGCGTGACTCTGTACGGAGCAGCAGTCTGCTATCGCATACGGCAGAATTTTAATGCGGAATGCGGAATTCGGAATTCGGAATTAATTGTATCGGCTTCGCCGATGAATTTAAAAAACTCACATTTCTGACGTTATCAATTTGTAGGGGCGGACCTATGTGTCCGCCCCTACAAATTATCGTCAGGTATTTCTGCCGTATGCGATAGCAGACTGCCGCCTCGTACAGAGTGAGTGCGAAGCACGGAAACGTGAGCCGGGTGCAGCGTCACGCTGCCTAAGATTCCGGAAGTTTTTCAATCATTTTAAGGAGATATTTCTGGATAGTAAGAGCGTCATTGTTGGTTATACCGTCTCCGCCGCCGGAAACATCGGCATTTTTCGCTCCCTTTTCCGTGATGTGAGAGGAATCACTGCCGTTAATTCCGTACATATCGGGATTTCCTATCGCCTGCATTATCAGAATGGCATCAGAGAGATTTACATTTCCGTCAAGATTTGCGTCACCGTAATCTGGCTCATCAGCCGGCGGAGGAGCAGTCTCCGCTTTGTACACCCTCTCGTACATCGTTTCCGCCCACAGCCTTCTCATTTCGTCATAACCCTCGGACGAAGGATGAACTCCGTCACTGCTGAGACCTTCGGGATTCTTACGGAAATACGTTTCAAAATCAGGTCCCTGAACGAGTTTTTCGCCGTATTCCTCATAGAGCCTGTCGATCATTGCGTTGAAATCGCCGAGATGTCCGGCAACATCCGCATTGGTGGAATACGGAATCTTCGGCAGTACGGGAACCTTCCCTGCCGCAAGAACTGCGTCTATCATGTACTTTGTGTTGTTGTAGTAGGTTTCCGCACCGGAGCCGTCATTGCCCCATGCGTCGTTGGTTCCGTAGGCAATGCTGACGTATTTTCCGCCATAGGCTTCAAGCCAGCGGTCGATGTTCTCCTTGCCGTCATCGGAGCGTATTCCGCCGATTCCGCCGTTCTCCTGAATGGGGAAATAGCGGCTGTCAAGCTGATTAACATACGTTGCAAAGCCTGTGCCGTAGCAGTTGTGCATTCCTCCGGCAGTAATGGAATCCCCTAAAAACAGCCAGCTGTCCGAAATTCCGCCGGATATATCGTGGACATCAAAATTCACGCTGATATTCGAGCCTGTACCGCCGTCTGTTGACTTCACATTAAGACGTATCCAGTTGTATCCCTCCATGTCAACGGCATGCTGACGAGAGCTGAGCGTGTTGTCGTCCACGGTTACAGCAACCTCCCAGCCATCAGTCGGATATTCGCCGCCATCAGCCTTGTTCACCTCGATAGTGTAGCTGAAAGGCTCCATGTTCCGTGACTGATACTGACCTATTCCGTCGTAGGAGCTTGTATTGTACCACACCGCCATGACGGATTTACGCTGTTCCTGAGGAACTGCTGAGAGATCGTAGGCGAGATAATTCGGAGCGCTGACGTTCCAGAATGAGAAATAATGCTCGTCGTTGCCCTGCTTTGCGGAGTACGAAGCACCTGCGTTATCATATGCCGGAGCATTCCTGCTGATGAGAGGATTTGGCTCAATATCGGCATAAGCAGTCATCGAGGCTGAGAGAGTAAGAATCGCTGTCAGCGATACTGCGGATGAAATTAACCTTTTAAGCTTCCTGTTCATTTAATCACCTTCCTGAAATTTTTCTCCCCATAAAACCTTATTTCGGCTATTTTACGTTGTTTTGTGTCGTTGTGGGTCCGTCAATCATCTATACAAAATGCAATGGGCGACCGCAAGGGTCGCCCCTACAAACGGTTTCATATAATTTTCTGGTATAATATTTCAATCCGTCCCGAAGGGACACCATAAGCTAATGGCTAAAGGCTAATAGCTCATAATTCATTATAGTGCTTGCAGAAATAATTCAGCGGACATATACCGCATTCCGGCTTTCTCGCACGACAGATATCACGTCCGAACTGGACTGTCTGATGACAGAAATGAGACGAAATTTCCGGCGGAATCAGCTTTACAAGCTCCCTTTCGACCTTTGCAGGCTCCTTGCTTTCGGTAAGTCCGAGACGTCCCGAAATCCTGATGCAGTGCGTATCGGTAACAATCGCCGGCTTTCCGAAAACATCGCCGAGCATGAGATTTGCCGTCTTTCTGCCGATTCCTGACAGCGTGAGAAGCTCCTCCATAGTGGAGGGAACCTCGCCGCCGAAATTCTCAATCAGCTGTGCCGCCATTGTTTTCAGACTGAGAGCCTTTGTCCTGTAAAATCCGCACGGTCGGACATCCTGTTCAAGCTCCTGAAGATCGGCGTCTGCGAATGCCTGAAGCGTGGGATATTTCACAAAAAGCGTTTTCGTGACGATATTCACCCTTGCGTCCGTACACTGAGCCGCAAGACGTGCCGCAAACATCAGCTCGTAGGGCTTTTCGTAGTCGAGAGTACATCCGATATCGGGATAGAGCCTTTCAAGCTCCCTGCACGCAAGAGCTGCAATTTCCTTTTTCGTCAAGCTTCTTCCTCCTTCGCTGTTTTTCTGCGTTCTTCGAGGATTCTGTCGTACACCCTGTACATCTCCTGCACGGTATTTTCAAGAAAATAGTAGTGCTTTATGTAGAATCCAAGCAGAATTATGATGATCGTCACGAGGACAATCAGCATGAGATTTTCCAGAAACAGCACTGCCGCCATGAATATCGTGAGAATCACGGCGAACATCATCGTAACGAGGAAATGAACAATACGCTCATGCTGCATGAATGCGATTTTGTCTTTATGCTCGCTGAAAATTTCCTCAAGCTCCTCGCGGCTGCTGTAACCGGAAAGCCGTTCATTTATGGATTTCATGTATTTTTTCAGATATTCCGTCATTTTACGCACCTCATCCGTTCTTCCTGTATTTTGCCGCTGTTGTTCCGACAACCTTCTTGAACTGCCTCATAAAATGCTCCTCGTTGTCGTACCCGCACATCGAAGCAACCTGCGAAATGGTACAGTTCGTCTCGCTGAGAATCTCCTTTGCCTTTTCAATCTTGCCGTTTATTACATCCGTAATGCACGATACACCGAAGATTTCGCTGTAAAGATGCTGGAAGTACGACCTTGACATATTGACGTCAGCCGCCATTGAATCCACATTCCATTTCAGCTGTGGATTACGGTATATCTTCGATCTAAGCTCAACAAGCTCATTGTAGTGCGGCACTGTGGAAAGCTGCGGACTGTTCCGCTGAACACCGGTTTCCGAGAGCTTCATCAGGAGCGTTTTCAGAAGGCTGTCGAGCATATTCACACGTCGGGAGCTGAGCGAGTAAAATTCCGTTGTAATATTCCTGATAAGCCCGCTGATAAAGTCGCCGTCTGATACTCTCATCGGGTGATTCAGCCGGATATCAAGGGAGCCGACGAAATCACAGGCATTCTGACCGCCGAATTCAATCCAGTCGCAGATAAAAGGCTCAGAATCGGCACGGAATCCGGTGATATATCCGCCGCCGCAGAGAACTGCCGTTCCTGCCGGATATCCGGCATATCCGTTTCCGAAATCCAGAAGAACCCGACTTTTCGTAAAAATCAGGAAAAAACGATCGTTCCCGACGCTCCGGCGGACATCATATCCGCTGTCGAAAACCGAATGGAATCCCACGCTGTAAATGTTCATAAAATCACTTCCTGTCGGCTATGAATCGCCATTCTACGTTCTTCCAGTAATCCCCCGCGTAATCAATTCCGACTCTCGGAGCCGTTGTGAGCTGCGGTCTGAAGCCGTCGTCCTCTATCCTGATTCTGTCGTTTCCGCAGAAGCTTCCGCCGTTGAAGGAGCCGTCAACTCCGAGGAATTTCGTCAGCTTTCCGGGACCATTGTGAAGTTCGCCGCACCTGAAAAGCACGCCCTGCGGCTGGTCGATTTCACCGGTTATGACGTTCATCAGCCAATGCACGCCGTAGCAGAGGTAGACGTAAATTCTGCCGCTTTCGCCGTAGAGAACCTCCGTCCGCTTCGTGCGTCCCTTTGCGGCATGACAGCCCTTGTCCTCCTCGCCGCGATATGCCTCGGTTTCGGTAATGCGTTCACGAAGCTCCGTTCCGTCGTCAAGCGTCCTCACGAGAATCTTTCCGACAAGCTCAGGTGCGACCTCCAGAGCGTCACGGTGAAAGAAATCGTCAGTAAGAATCTTTGCCATAATTATACCCTCAGTTGTTTTTCAAGCTCAGTATCCGGACGTACAAAAGCTGTTTTGTAGTTTGAGAAAATGACCTTTCCCGGCTTTGCTCCGGAAGGCTTTCTGACGTATCCGGCAAGACAATAATCTACCGGCACGAGATTTGAATCACGTCCCCGACTGTTGCAGGCTGCGATAACTGCCGCCTCCTCGATAGTTCTGTCCGGCGGAGTCTGACCGTCCGTCACGATTATGACGTGCGAGCCGGTGATGTTCTGAGTATGAAGCCACAAGTCCGATTTTTCGGCAAATTTCAATGAAAGCTGGTCGTTCTGACAGTTGTTTCGTCCGACAAAAATCGTAAATCCATCGCTCGATTTATATTCAATCGGCGGAAGTGCCTTCGGCGGCTTTGTCTTTCCTCCGGCAGATTTTATATATCCCTGATCACGCAGTTCAAGGCGAAGCTGGATGATATCGTTCTCTGAATCTGCTCTTGTAAGAGCGTCAAAAACGCTGTCAAGATACTGTAATTCCTCCTCGCCCTTGGATATCCGGACGGTAAGCATTTCCTCGGCGGTAATGCGTTTTTTATACTCGCTGTAATACTTCTGAGCATTCTGCGAGGGCGATTTCTGAGGGTCAAGCGGAATTTCCATAACCGGACATCCCTCCTCGTAGAAATTCTCCGCAGAGAACGAAATATCGCCTTTTTTGAGCCGATACATATTGGCGGAAAGGAGATCTCCGCAAAGCTTGAAGTAGTCCTTTTCGGCACATTCGGCAAGCTCCTCACGCTGGGCGGAAATTCGGCGTGAAACACGCTCCGTAAGGTTCACGAGAAGCTTGAAAAGGTCGTTGGCACGTTGTTTCGTACGCTGCGAGCTGTCACGCTCGGAGTAGAAATAATCGAGAAGTGCGGACGCACTCGGCAGTTCCTTGGTGATCATCAATGTCCCGAACTGCGACAACCGGATGAATGAAAAATCTTTTAACTGACCATCCTTCGTGCCTGCGACAGTGAAGCAGCATTCGCCGGAAATCAGCTGGTCACGAGTACGTTTAATTACAAAAAGCAGTCTGCTGAGCTGATCTTCGGATATGAGGTCACTGTCGATGTGCAATCCCCTGCCGGCAAAGAACGTCCACTCACGGGCAAGAACCGGCGAAATCCCCTCAAAACAGCGAATCAGAGCCTTTGAAAGCTCCGCCGGCGAGGCATCACGGATTGCGGAAATCATCTCCTCGTCTGTGGCTGTCATGAAGTTCAGGCGGCTGTCTCTCGGCGGAAGCGAGTACGTCATCCCCGGCAGAACAAGCCGCTCACGGGACATTTCGCCGTCCACACGCTTGATGCTGTCAATAATCCGCCCCTCGTGACTGATGACCACAAGATTGGAGCAGCGTCCCATGATTTCACAGGCAAGCGTAACGGTCACGATGTCGCCAAGCTCGTTGACGCACTCGAAATCGAGGTAAAGAATTCGCTCAAGTCCATCCTGCCTGATTCCCATCAGACGTCCGCTGCCGATGTGCTTTCTGAGCAGCATACAGAACATCGGCGGCACCTGCGGATTGTCGATGCTCCTGTCCGTCAGGCAGACACGGGCACTGCTCGCATTTGCCGATATATAGAGCTTTTTCGCACCTTGCTTCGTTCTGATTGTAATTACAATTTCCTCTCGTGAGGGCTGGTAAATCTTGTCAACACGACCTCCGACCAGCGGCTGGAGTTCGGTTTTCACTGCGTATAAAAATGCTCCGTCAAGAGCCATGAAATCATTCCCTTTGTTGAAAATTTGGTCAGTATTTCCGTAAATAACTGACCATTATTTGCGGTCAATCCGATATGCAAGAAGCTCGAAATCGACCATTGTTTCAAGCCTGTCAAGCGACGAAAGACGTTCCTTCTGGCTTGCCGCTGTCCGGTAATAGTAGGGTGTCATGGAGAAAAGTGACTGTATATCCTCTTGGGATTCAAGCGTGATACGGTAGGAAATCCTCTTTTTTTCTTCCAGCCGAAAGCCCTCAAGCTCGTACGGCTTGACCTGATTTTTGTACGGCATATCGTAGATTGCACGCTTCATTTCCCATAGATGATTTTCTGACGGGATCGCCATTATCATCATTCCGTCAGGTGCAAGGATCCGTCGGAATTCCTCTCCGCAATAGGGTGCAAAAAGTGTCACGATCATGCTGCACGAGGAATCCTCAACAGGAATGTGAAAGACGCTTGCGGCGGCATAGGTGATGTTATTTCTGCGTTTTGCCGCCATTTCCACCGCAATTTTTGATATGTCAATTCCGTAAATTTCCGCCGCAATTTCTGACTGTTCAAGCTGACCATATATTGCTGAGGTATAGTACCCCTCTCCGCATCCGGCATCAAGAATTGCACCACTCCGGAAGTACCTCTGCACCATGCCGCAAAGCTCCTCACGAAGGGGCGAGTAGTATCCCTTTTCAAGGAAAGTCCGGCGAGCCTGAAGCATGAGCTTGTTGTCGCCGTGAACAGTCCTGCCGATGTGCTTCGACAGCAGAAGATTCACATAGCCGCTTTTTGAGATATCGAAGCTGTGACGCTCCGGACAAGTGTAAGTTTTCCCAGAAAATCCAAGGTTTTTTCCACACACGGGACATGTTAGAATACTCATGATACCACCTCAGAAATACACGGTCGGATCAGTCGAATTCCCGGAAATTTCCACATCAACGAGAGGAAATTTTTCCTCAAGAACACGGCGGATTTCCGGCAGAACGAGGTTCTCCGTATGGAAGTGTCCGCAGTCGAAAATCGTGAACAATCTGTTGTTCGCCGAAATCCAGACATCGTGTTTTACATCGCCTGTAATGAGTGCGTCACAGCCTTTTGCCATTGCGATATCCGCAAGAGAGCCTCCGGAACCGGAACAAACCGCAATTTTTGAGAGGCATTTATTGCTGTCGGAATTCGTCCTGATGTAGCGGCAGCCGAAGATTTCCCGAAGAATTTCCGCAAGCTTTTCTGCCGTAATTTTCTCACTCAGCTCAACGATACAGCCAAGAGAGCTTCCGTTTCCAAGCTCCTCAAGAGCCTGCGGGGTTCCTGAAATGCCGATCTTTTCTGCGATTTTCCGTGCAATCACGCTGTTCGTGCCGTCCTCAGCGATGTCGAGGTTTGTGTGGATGCACAAAGCCGAAATGTCGTTCCGCACGAGATGATAGACCGGATTATCCGGCTGAATACTCCTCAGCGGCTCGAAAATCACCGGATGATGTGAAATTACCATGTCCGCACCCTTTCGCTGAGCCTCGAAAACGACATCGTTCGTGATGTCCAGAGCAAGCAGAATCCTCCGGCAGTGAGCGTTCACCGTGCGTACAAGCCAGCCGGAATTGTCCCATTTTTCCTGAAGGGACAGCGGATATTTCTCGTTTATAAAGTCATAAACCGCCTTCTGGGATTCGCCGCAGATTCCCTCTGCGACACGAAGGCTCAGGGAACTGTAATGCTGGGATTCCTCAGTTTTTCCCGATTTACCGAGCGATGCGGCAATCCTTCCGAGACGTTCAGATTCCTTCTGGCGGAATTTTCTTCCTGCCTCATCGTCGTCAGCGAAGAAGCCTGCGATAGCCTCATACTCAGTCAGAAGGCGGTGATTTTCATGCTCCGGAACAGCACAAATCACGGTATATAGCTTATCTCCGACCTCAACGCCCTTTTCCTCCACAATCTCGAAATGATTCTCATACAGCATTTTTCGCAGAAGCTCCGGCTTGCTCATCGGCTGGAGAATCAGCCGGATATCGTCGCTGAAAATTCCTGCATTAAGGATAATTTCAGCGATAGTCTCGCCGCCCATTCCGGCAATCACGATATCGGTTACTCCCTCAAGATCAACATTTTCAAGCCCGTCCGAGAGAACAAGCTCTACGCTGTCAGAAATCCCATGCTTTTCGACTGTTTTTCGTGCCGATTCAAGCGGTCCCTCATTGATATCCGAAGCGATAACTCTCCGGCACCGACCGGAATTTACCAGTTCAGCGGCAAGATGAGCGTGATCCGTTCCGACATCAACGGCAATTCCACGACCGGAAACGAAATCCGCACATATTTTTAATCTATTATCAAGCATTTATGCACCTCTCATCAAAAAATAACAGCGTGCCGCAGAATTTACAGCACGCCGGTTTCCATTACTTAGAAGCAAAATAAGCGTTAAGCTTCTCAACAAGAGCATCTGCGTCTGTTCCGTGAACGGCGCACGCTTCTTCGATTGATTCTCCTCTTGACGCGGGGCATCCGAGACAGTGCATTCCTATTTCAAGGAAAAAGGGTGCAACCTCAAAATCTGCGTCAAGAACATCGCCGATAATTGTTTCTTTTGTTACCTGCATTATATTTCATCCTTTCGATTGTTTGGCACAGCGAATAAGCTGTCCCTGTGAGATCCTGCCGGAAATCTGACAGAAACTTACAGATACAGCGTAATCGGGCAAAAGGGCTTATAGTACAGCCGGAATAAATCCGACTGTACCTTAACGACATCAATTAAGCCTCGTTCATTTTTGCGAAGCACTCGCTGCAGTAAACAGCTCTGCCTTCCTTGGGCTCAAAGGGAACCTTAGCGTCGCCGCCGCATGATGCACATACAGCAGTATACATAACTCTTTCAGTTCTGCCAGCATTTTTTCTTGCGTCACGGCAGGACTTGCATCTCTGGGGCTCGTTTACAAAACCTTTTTCAGCGTAAAATTCCTGCTCACCTGCAGAAAAAATAAACTCATTTCCACATTCTTTGCAGACTAATGTCTTGTCTTCGTACATTTGGATATACCTCTCTTAGTTAATTTTTGACCACGGTTGGACTCACACCAGCACCCTTGAATATCAATGCTCTTTTTAAGCTACACGGTCGTATATTCCGGAGGAGCTAAGCCCCTCCGGATCTGGAGGCCTGAGTCTGCCGATCCGGACCAGAATCGGGCAGACCCGAATATGAAAAAAACTGCAATTCCACGTCACACAAAGCCTGTATCAAGCCATACAGCGGACTTTGTGCGGTATATAGCTTATTCTTCGGGATTCTTAGCTGCTTCTTCTTCTGCTGCCTTAAGGAGAGCTTCCATATCGAAGCCGAAGTTATTCTTCTTAGGAGCTGCATTCTGCTTTGGTGCTGATGCAGGTGCGGGAGCAGATGAATGTGCAGGAGCCGCTGCCGGCTTGCTGTTGTTATTGTTGTTATTATAAACAGGATTCTTGCTTGCATACGATCCGGCAGAGCCTATGCTTGCGAAGGGATCATACTTATCGTCCTTTTTAGCGTCAGATGATGCCGACGGAGCTTCCTTTCCGATATCGGAGAGTGAAGCCTTAGGAGCTTCAGAAGCCTTAAAATCAGCCTTAGGAGCCTCAGCCTTCTGAATTCCCTCAGCACTGCCGATTGACTTCTTAGCGTCGCCGATAATAAGCTGAGCCTCGCTCATGCGGTCAGTTGCCTGACTTGTAAGGCGGTTGAGAACTGAAGATATATCGTTGAATTTAGTATTAACGCTTTCGATTTCCTTAAGGAGCATAGCTCTTACTGATGAGGACATCTCGTTAACCTTATCTGCGTGCTTGTTAGCGTTGTCAACAGTTGACTTAGCCTGATCGTTAGCTTCGTTGATGCAGGCTTCAGCAGTAACGTTAGCCTCGCTGATTGTCTTTTCAGCCTTGGCATTTGCCTCACTGAGGATAGCCTCAGCCTTTTCAGTTGCGTCTGATACAGTCTTTTCTGCGTCAGCCTTAGCCTGAGTTTTCAGCATAGATACAGTCTTCTGAGCCTCAGCGAAGATAAGTCCCATCTGAGCAGTAGGATCGCTTGCAGCTTCCTTAAGTGATGTAATTTCGCCATTAAGTGATGAGATCTCGCCATTGAGCTTAGCGATTTCATCGTCCTTGGACTTGAGCTGAGCCGCTGTATTTTCCTTATCCTTGGTAATCTGAGCGATTGTATTGTCTCTCTCAGCGATTTCCTTGGACTTATTGCCGAGTTCGCTTGTAAGTCTTGCGATTTCCTGCTTAACCTTAGCGATTTCTGCGTTATTGGCTGCCTGTTCAGCAGGTGCAGGAGCTGCTGCCTTAGCCTGAGCTTCCTTAAGCTGAGCGTTGAGTCTGTCGATTTCCTTTTTAGCTGCTTCAAGAGCCGCAACAGCCTGAGCGTTCTGAGCGTTCTGAGCGTTCTGCTGAGGAGCTGCCGCCTTAGCCTGAGCTTCCTTAAGCTGAGCGTTGAGCTTGTCGATTTCCTTCTTAGCTGCTTCAAGAGCTGCTGCTGTCTGAGCGTTGGACTGAGCTGCTGCAGCTGCCGCACCCGGACCGCCAGCCTTAAGCTGTTCGATGATCTTAAGATCGGAGTCATGCTGCTGCTGGAGTTCTTCTACTTCCTTCTTAGCAGCTCTGAGAGCGTTATTTGAAGCGTTGAGCTTTTCCTGAAGGTTGTCGATCTGATTGCGATACTTGATAATTTCCTGCTGATCGACAGGAGTAGCGGGAGCACCCTTTTTGAGCTCATCCTCGAGGGAAACGATCTTAGAATTAAGCTCGTCTATGTAGGTCATAACGTCTTCTTTGATAAAGCCCTTCTGACCGATTTTGGTTTCTCTTAAAATTGTTGATTCTGCCATTGTAAAAACTCCATTTCCCCTCGGATGAACGAGGTTAAAATTTTCAAGGAAATAAAATGCCTTTAAAATATTATAACATATCCGAAAATGAATTTCAATTACTAATATGTAGAAATTTTACGTCTTTTTTAGTGCATTTAATATAAAAATACGTTGATTCCGGCAGACTTATTGTGTTTAAGCTAAAAATAAAAGCGGCTCCTGCTAATAGAAGCCGCCTGAGAATTCAGATTAGTTGCCGAGCATTTTGAAGATATCGTCGAGGTCGTAATCCTGACTTGAAGCGGACGGCTTGGAAGTGCTTCCGCCGAGACCGAGTCCGTCGATAAGAGGATTGTCGATCTGAATGATTTCCTCCTCAACAGAAGGAGCTTCAGCTGCTTCGCCTGCACCATCTTCCTCATCGAAGCCGGCAGCGATAACAGTGATAGTCATTTCATCCTGCATATCTTCCTTGAAAGCTGTACCGAAGATGAACTCAACGCCTTCAGCTGCTGTATCAGTGATCATCTTTGTAGCAGCGTCAACATCGGAGGAGAGAATATCCTCAGACATAGCGATATTGATAAGAAGTCTCTTGGCACCGGAGATAGATGTTTCGAGGAGAGGGCTGGAGATTACTGCATTTGCAGCGTCTCTTGCCTTGTCCTTGCCGGAGCCGTGACCGATAGCCATGTGAGCGTAGCCTGCACCCTTCATGATTGTGGATACATCGGCAAAATCGAGGTTTATGTAACCTTCCTCAACGATGAGGTCGGAGATGCTCTTTACACCTGTCTTGAGGACGTCATCTGAGAGAGCGAAGGACTGCATCATTGTGAGGGGCTTGTCCAGACCAACGAGGAGACGCTCGTTGGGGATAACGATAAGGGAATCAACGTATTTTTTGAGCTCAGCGATACCCTTTTCAGCCTGAGCCATTTTCTGTTCTCTTTCAAAGTGGAAGGGCTTTGTAACTACTGCAACAGTAAGGATATCCATTTCCTTAGCGATTCTTGCAACAACAGGAGCCGCACCGGTACCTGTACCGCCGCCCATTCCGGCAGTGATAAAGATCATATCAGCACCCTTGAGGTGTGATTCAATTTCGTCACGGTTTTCCTCTGCACTTCTCTGACCGATTTCAGGCTTGTTGCCTGCACCTCTGCCCTTTGTGAGCTTTGCACCGATCGGAATTCTTGTAGTAGCCTTTGACTTGTTAAGAGCCTTGGCGTCTGTGTTGACTGCGATATATTCGATATTACTTACTCCTGAATCTACCATGCAGTTTACGGCATTTCCGCCGCCGCCGCCGACACCGATGACCTTTATATTTACATCGGGTTCAAGAGCTTCTTCGTAATTGAAATCAGACATTGTATACTCCTCCTACATATTTTATCCTGTATATTTAAACAGACATGATAATACACTATAAATACACATATTATTTTAGCACAATATTATCTCTTTTGCAAGGTATTATTTAATTTTTTCAAATTTCAGCACATTTCACAATCACAAAGAGTAATTTTAGTTCATTTTGTACAGACCTTCAGGCTAATACAGCACCGTATCTCCGCTATACTGGTCTCCGACAGCGTCACTCTGACTGTAATCATCACCGTACTGCTCCTGAGGAATTTCCGTTCCGGACTGTCCGCTGTAATTTCCGAACTCATCGAAAAGTGCTTCCTGATCGGGATTTACTTCTCCCGTAACGTTTCCGGCAATTTCTCCGAGCTGATCCTCTGTGCCGCTGTCTCCGGAATTTCCCACCGGCTTGTCAGTCATTCTGAAGCTGCACTGATTCGTTCCGATCATCGTAAGATAGCCCTTTTTGCCCCTGATTGATTCCTCCTGCATGACGCTTTCGGCAAGGCTGAGCTTGTACTCGACATCCGTCCAGCCGCCCATCCGGAAGACCATTCCGTTTTTATAGTTGACCGTGATAGCAAACTCGTTTGTCATATCAACCGACGTTATATCGACATCGCCCTTTGTAGCCAGACATGAAACAAGCTCGCTGAATGCCTCGTTCTTGTGGTCGTTTTCCGTATCAAGCATCTTTCCGGCTGTCACAACTGACGGCTCATAGCCGTATATCGACGGGAGTCCGCTTACTGCCTCTGCCGACGGAGAGCTGTTTGCCGCAAGAATCTTTCCCTTCTTGCTCACCAGAAGAACACCGTTCTCGTGAAAGACGTTATACGCCGGAATACAGCGTGTTACCTTGATTTCAACCGATGACGGGAACTTCTTTGACACCTTTGCCGTTTCAACGTAAAGCAGCTTGTCCAGAATCTGCTTCTCGCTCTTTTCCGTTTCAAGTCTCAGGAGATTATCGCCCTTGTTTATTCCTGCCGCCGCAACGATTTCCTCGGCAGAGTACATATCCGACTCTCCTGAGACTCTTATCTCATTCAGATTGAATAAAAATGTATAACAGAATGTTATTCCGACCGTCAGCACAATGAGTGCAACTGCCAGTCCGTAGAGGTTCATCCAGCGTCCGCGTCGTCTTGTACGCTTGCGGCTGTTGTTCCTCTTAACGCTTGTTTTCTCAACGTCCTTCATATTATCTCCATTCGTCATCAGACGCGGACGATATCTCCGCCCAGTCCCCTGATGACCTCCTCTATTTTTTCATAGCCCCTGTCGATGTGGGATATCCGGCTTATCTCCGAGGTTCCCTCAGCTGAGAGTGCCGCAGCGACCATTGCTGCTCCGCCCCGAAGATCAGTAGCCTCGACCGATGCTCCGCAGAGCGACGGTACTCCCTTTATTATCGCTGCCTTTCCGAGAACCTGTATATCCGCCCCCATTTTCACAAAGGCGTCCGTGTGACGGTACCGGCAGTGGAAGATGTTCTCCTCGAACACGCTTGTTCCCTCAGCCGTTATCAGTGCCGCCATAAGAACTGCCTGAGCGTCCGTGGGAAATCCCGGATGCGGCATTGTCCTTATCCTTTCCCTGACCGCCCTGAGCCGTGAGCCGCTTCTCAGGTAGATTCTGTCGCCCCGTGTATAGATACTGCATCCCGTCTGCTCCAGAACAGACAGGAACGGTTCCATTTCAGCGGTACAGGCGTCTGTAAGTATAATTTCGCCCCTTGTGGCTGCCGTCATCGAAAGATACGTCGCACCGGCGATTCTGTCCGCCATGATACGGTATTCACAGCCATGGAGCCTCTTTCTGCCCCTTATGACAATACGGCTTTCTCCGTCGCCCGATATATCGGCTCCGCAGGCTCTCAGAAATCCGCACAGATCGCAGATTTCCGGTTCTCTTGCCGCATTGTTTATGATAGTCTCGCCGTCAGCGGTCACTGCACACAGGATGATATTCTCCGTTGCTCCGACCGACGGAAACGACAGTGAAATCCTTGCTCCCCTTGCACTTCCGGACGGAGTTCTGCACACGATTTTTCCGCCGTTTTCCCTGATATCCACACCCATTTTCCGCAGTGCGGCAAGGTGCATATCTATCGGGCGTGGACCAAGCTCACACCCTCCGGGGATACTCACGGTACATTCGCCGGAACTTCCGACCATTGCACCCATGAATATTATCGACGACCGCATTTCACGCATGAGAGCTTCGGAAATAACCGTTCCGCTTATTACCGAGGAATCAATCGTGACCGTATTCCCCGAAAAATTGCATCTGCATCCCACGCAGTTCAGGATTCTTGCGGCAGAATACACATCGGTAAGCCTCGGACAGTTCGTAAGAGTACATTCTCCCCTGCAAAGCAGTGAAGCCGCCATTATCGGCAGTGAACTGTTCTTGCTGCCCTGAAGCGAAAGCTCACCCCTGAGCCGTCTGCCGCCGTTTATTATCAGTTTCTGCATTATATCACCTCACAGCAATTTTTTTATATTATGCTGTGGGCGGATTGTTTGTTACTTTGTTACTTTGTGTTCTTCTTTACGAGAAGCTTTTCAACTACCGCAAGAATACGCTCGTTTGTATCCTTAAGGTGGAGCTTTGCCGCACATTCCGACATAATTTCCACCGTATCAGGCGATTCATAAAGCCTTTTCAGCTCGGATACCATCTTTTCATTGGTGACATCCTTCTGCTCCATAACGACAGCGGCTCCTGCCCTGCCGAGAACCATTGCGTTGTGGTACTGGTGATTTCCTGCAACAATCGGTGAAGGAATGAGAATTGAAGCCTTTCCTGCTGCCTGAAGCTCTGCAAGTGTGGACGCTCCTGAACGGCATATCACAAGATCTGCCGCCGCAAGACAGACATCCATATCGTCTATGTACTCGGTTATCCTCAGACGATTGCTTTTCAGCGGAATTCCAGCCGCCTTCATCGCCTGCGGAAAGGTATCCTTACCCATGCCGCCGTAGCCGTGAATGTGGTTGATTTCAAGTCCCTCGCCGGTATGCCACTTCACGACCTCCGTCATGGTATCGTTTATGCAGCCTGCACCGAGACTTCCGCCGAACGAAAGAATCGTGAAGCTGTCGTCAAAGCCGAGCTTCCTTCTTGCCTCAGCCTTGCTCATTGTATTGATATTGCTTCTCACGGGAAGTCCCGTAACGCTGTACTCGAACTTGCTTTTGTCCATGAAATCAAGTGCTTCCTTGACCGTCAGCATAACGTAGTCAACCTCCTTGGAGAGAAGCCTGTTCGTCACGCCGGGATATGCGTTCTGCTCATGGATAGCAGTGGGAATTCCCATTTTAGCCGCCTTGCGTATAACCGGACCTGCGGCATATCCGCCGGTACCTATGGCGATATCAGGCGAAAAACCGCTGATTATCTCCTTTGCCCTCTTTCCGGAGGTCGCAAGGTACGCAAGAGCCTTTGCGTTTCTGCCGACGTTCTCCAGCGAAATTCTTCTCTGGAAGCCGGCAACCTTTATAGTTTCAAGCCTGTATCCCGCCTTCGGGACAAGCTTTGATTCCATACCGTTGGGAGTTCCCGCAAAAAGGAACTCTGCGTCCGGATATTTTGTCTTTATGATATCTGCAATGGCAAGACCGGGATTGATATGTCCTCCGGTGCCTCCGCAGGAAATAAGTACCTTCATAGTATCACCTTTCTCTGTTCACGCTCCGGTTTATGCCGGATTTCTTCCGCTTTCCGGAGACTTCTTCTGCTTCGGTGCGGATTTTTTCTTTTTCGTTTTATTTTCATCGGGATAATACCTCTGCTGCGAGATATTCAGCATGATGCCCATTTCGGCAAGCTGCATTATCAGAGCCGTTCCGCCGTAGCTGAAAAACGGCAGACTGATTCCCGTATTCGGTATGAGATTGCTTACAACCGCCAGATTCAGAACTGTCTGAATTCCTATCTGCGTTGTGATTCCGACTGCAATGAGCATTCCGAAGCGGTCCTTGCAGCGGACGGCTATTGAAAATCCCTCGACCACAAGCAGGAAGAACACAAGAATTATCGCAAGTGCTCCGACAAAGCCGAGCTCCTCGCAGACGATAGGGAATACAAAGTCGTTTTTTGTTTCGGGGAGGTAGAGATATTTCTGGCGTGAATTTCCAAGTCCGAGACCGAAAAGTCCGCCGGAGCCTATTGCGATAATGGAGTTGGCTGTCTGCCATGTATCGTTGAGGACGTCCGCAAAGGGATTCTGCCACGATTTTATTCTTACCGCAACGTAGCTTCCCGGAGTATTCGCCTGAACCACGATGATTACAATTGCTATCGCGAGAACGGACGCTCCGAGTATAATGAACTGTTTTCTGTTCGCACCGCCGCAGAGTATCATCGCAACGGCGATTGTCGCAACAAGGATGATACCGGACAGATGCGGCTCCATAAGCAGAAGGAAGGCATATACACCCATGAGACCGGCATATTTGAGGATTCCCACACGGAAATCGTTCATTTTCTTGCCGTCACGCTCCATGCTGTACGCAAAGAAAATGATTATGGCAAGCTTTGCAACCTCGGACGGCTGGAAGCTCAGTGAAGCTCCGAGAGAAAGCCATCTTTTCGCACCCATGGTACCGCCCTCGTCGCTTCCGATGAACAGCACGACTACAAGCAGTATAGCACCGAGAAAATAGAGAAGTCCGGCGATATTGAATTTCTTGAGTACCGGCAGCTTGATGTTCTTCAGATTGTGGTAATCCATCTTCATGAAGAAGAACAGTGCGACAAGACCGATAGCCGCATTCTTGACCTGATTCTTCGCATAGAAAAGACCGTCTCCGTCATGCTCGCTGTAAGCCCACGCATAGCTGGCAGAGGACATCATCACGATTCCGACTACAAGCAGAATCATAACGTATGCGAAGAAGGAGAGACTGAGATCGCTGTTTCTGCCTTCGCCTGTAAAGGTTTTCCAAAGCTGCTGAAAGGTCGTTTGTTTCTTTTTTCTGCCTGACGCCATTGAGCATCTCCTTTCCCACGTTTATTACAGTAAGGTTATTATTCCCAGAACTCCGAAAATAATGCCTGTAAGAGTGAAGGTTATCACGATTTTGTATTCGCTGAATCCGCTCATTTCAAAATGGTGATGGATAGGCGTCATCTTGAAGATACGCTTGCCTTCGCCCGTCTTTTTCTTTGTGTATTTGAAGTACGATACCTGAATCACTACTGAAAGTGCCTCGATGATATACACGAGCGCCACGAGTAAGAGAAGCAGGTGCTTGTGGAGAACAAGACCGGTGCCGGTAACTGCTGCTCCGAGGAACATCGAGCCTGTATCGCCCATGAAGCACTTAGCCGGATTGAGATTCCAGATAAGGAAGCCGAGACAGCCTCCGGCAAGAGCCATTGTAAAGAGAGAAAGCTCTGTTTCATTAAGAATTGCACAGCACACCGTAAATACGAGCATTACCGCAAATGTAACTGAGCCGCACAGACCGTCAACGCCGTCAGTAAGGTTCACGGCATTTGTAAGGTAGATAATCACGGGAATCATGATGATATAGTAGAAGATTCCGAGTGAGGGAGATTCCCAGAAGCCGAGGTCAAGCCTTGTTGAGCCATCGCCGAATTTACTCAGTGCAAAGAGGAATCCCACGGAAAACAGCGTCTGGAGAGCTATCTTCTGCATGGCACTGAGACCGTCGTTATGCTTTCTTGCAACCTTTGTGAAGTCGTCGATAAAGCCGATAAGTCCGAAAAGCACGGCGAATACAACAACGCTGAGCATCCGGAAGAACGAGTGCTGAACCTCCTGCGAGGTAACGTCAATGCCGCCCCTGAGCCTGTATATCCAGTAGCCTATCATCGAAACGGCAACCGACGCGATTATGAACATGAAGCCGCCCATTGTGGGAGTTCCCTGCTTGCTTGCGTGCCACTGGGGACCGTCCTCTGTTTTTATCGGCTGTCCGAATTTAATCCGCCTGAGAAACGGTACAAGAAATATTCCCGATACTCCGGCAACAACGAATGACAGCAGTGTGACTGAAAGATTTATAATCCAGTAAGACATTTATCTGATTCCTTCCTTATCCCTTTTTACGCAGGAGCTGAAGTCCCTCACGGACTATCTCACGTTCATCGAAGTGGATTTTTTCCATTCCGGCAAGAACCTGATAATCCTCGTGTCCCTTGCCTGCAAGAACTATTATATCATCTTTTTCTGCAATTTTCAAGGCATGAAAGATAGCTTTTCTTCTGTCGGTCACGGTATCGTACGGGATATCGCAGCCGTCAAGTCCCTTTATGATATCGCTGATGATAGCTTCGGGGGCCTCATTTCGTGGATTATCGGAGGTAATTACAAGTCTGTCTGCATATTTTGCCGCAGCCGCAGCCATTTTCGGACGCTTAGCCGCGTCACGGTTTCCGCCGCAGCCGAAAAGGCAGATAAGCCTGTTTTTCGTGTATTCCCTGACGCTACGGAGAACATTCTCAACAGCGTCTGGAGTATGTGCGTAGTCGCAGATTACGGTGAAATCCGTATCAGTAGGGATAACCTCGCATCTTCCCTTGACTCCGGTACAGGACTCAGCGGCAGAGATGATATCGCCGATGTCAAGACCTGCCTTAAGGCATACAGCCATAGCGGCGGTAAGGTTTGATACGTTGAAGGCTCCCGGAATCCGTGATTTTACAAGGTGCGACTTATGACCGTCACAGAACCAGAAGCCGGAGCCTCCTGCCTGTATCCTGATTCCGTCCGCATAGAAGTCCTCTGCCGATTTCACGCTGAATTTCAGCTTGTCGCAGGAAATCTCGTCATAAAGACGTCTGCCGTAATCATCGTCAGCGTTGATAATCGCCGTATCGCATATATCAAAGAGCATTTTCTTTGCCTGATAGTAGCTTTCCATGTCCTTGTGATAGTCAAGGTGATCCTGCGTGAGATTCGTGAAAACTGCTATATCAAAGTGAGAGCTTCCGATTCTGTTCTGCACGAGACCGAAGGAGCTTACCTCCATAACTACATACTCGCAGTTCTCGTCAGCCATGCGGCGGAGCAGAGCCATGAAGTCGTATGCAAGCGGTGTAGTATTCTCGGTGTGAAGAACCTCATCGCCTATCTCGTTGCAGATTGTTCCGACAAGACCTGTCTTGTGACCGTTCGCCATGAGGATATACTTGATAACGCTTGTAATGGTAGTTTTTCCGTTTGTGCCGGTAACTCCGATCATTTTCAGCTGACGTTCCGGATGTCCGAACCACGCAGAACAGAGCTTTCCGTAAAGACTGCGGGAATTCTCCGTAATAATCTGTCTGTCGCCGAGACCGAGGTCACGCTCGCAGACAACGGCTGCCGCACCCTTTTCAAGCATTTCAGCGGCGGCATCGTGACCATCGAAGCTTCCGCCCTTCACGCAGACGAAGAGAGATCCCTCCGTCACCTTTCTTGTATCGTCCGTCAGAGAGGATATTTCGATATCCCCGATATTTGTCTGAGCATTATTTTCAAGCAGATCACAAAGCTTCATGCAGATCCTCCTTTTTGCTTTATTTTTGAGCAATATATCAGTCTCCGCTTTCGTAGACAGTAAATTCAAGCTCGATAGCCGTTCCGACCTTAACCCTTGTTCCGGGTGGGAGTGACTGACTGCTCACGACAGCCTCAGAGCGCATTGCTCCTCGTGCGACGTAATTAAGCTCGCAGTATGTAAGCTGTTCGTTAGCCCAGTCGAGATATCCGCCCACAACATCGGGAACGGTCGTGTAGTCGGCGGTATGTCCCTGTTCCGTGTAGAGGTATACACAGCCGTCCTTTGCGACAGCAGATCCCGTCTGCGGAGACTGTGCCACAACCTCAATTCCGTTGCCGATTACCTCGTATCTCATGCCAAGACCTTCAAGAGTCTTTTTGGCGTCATCGAGCGAGCCTTCAAGCAGCGGAATCTTGACATCAAGATTCTTTATTTCCTCGTCGGAATATTCAGGGCTTATTCCGAGATACGGAAGAACATCGGTGAGGATATCTCTTGCCGTAGGAACAGCAACGACGCTTCCGTAATACTGGTTGTTTGTCTTGTCTGGCATATCCGCCATTACAAGGAGTATAATTTCAGGATCATCAGCAGGAGTAAAGCATACATACGAAGCCGCATACTCCTGAATCTCCTTGTTTTCGCCTTCCTCAGTGATTTCCTCGTCCTGACTGGTAATACTGAGTCGCTGGGCAGTACCGGATTTTCCGCCTATTGAATATCCCTTGATTGAAACGTTTCCGCCGTTGTTGTCCTCAACAACATGGAAAAGAGCGTCCCTCATCTTAGCTGAGGTTTCCTCGGATACAACCTGACGGCGGACTGTTCTTTCATTCTGGAGAACGGTATTTCCGTCCTCGTCAACGATTTTGTCAACAACGTATGGCTGGAGCAGATATCCTCCGTTGATTGCGGCACAGTATGCCGTTATCATTTCAATGGGGGTAACAGTTTCGCCCTGTCCGAAGGAATGTACAGCAAGATCGACGTGAGTCATTTTTTCTTCTTCGATTACAACGCCCTCGCTTTCCGCCGGAAGGTCAATTCCCGTTTTCTGGTTAAGACCGAATGCGTCAAGGTAGTATGAGAATTTATGTATGCCGAGACGTCTGCCTATCTCCATGAAGGCAGGGTTGCACGATTTCGTCAGAGCCACCTGATACGGGATGGTTCCGTGACCGGCAGTATCGTGACAGTGAATGGGGGCAGCATGACCTTCAAGCTCCACATAGCCCTTGCAGTAGAACTTATCATTTTCAAGGATAAGATTTTCCTCAAAGCCTGCCGCACTTGTAATTACCTTGAATACAGAGCCCGGCTCGTAGACCTCAGTGATATTCTTGTTTTTCCACTGAGCCTCACGCTCTGCGGCAAGAAGCATATTCGACTTTGTCTCGTCCTTTTCCGCCTTGATCTCTGCCTCCTTTGCCTCGTCTATCTTGTATGGATTGTTGAGATCAAAGCTGGGATACTGAGCCATTCCGTAGACTTCGCCGGTCTTGGCGTTCATGAGGATAGCACATCCCCTGTTTTTAACCTTGTGCTCCTCGACCATTTCCTGAAGGTGCTGTTCAAGGATATACTGAATCTTCATATCTATTGTAAGATATATATCATCGCCGTTTTTGGCGTCATAGGTCTTTGAATATCTGTACGGAAGCTCGTTTCCGTTGGAGTCCTTTGCCGAGATTGTTCTGCCGTCTATGCCGGAGAGGTATTCATCGTAGTAGGATTCGATTCCGTAGATACCGTTTCCGTCTGCGGTTGTGAAGCCGAGAACAGAAGCCGCAAGCTCCGACTGCGGATAGTATCTCTTTGTATCCTCCTCAACGGCAAGGGAAATCATTCCGTACTGGTTGAAGAAGCCGAGAACCTCGTCAGCGACAGGCTTTTCCACCTGATCCTGAAGCACGCTGTACTGCGTATCCTCCTCCATAGCCTTTCTTATCTTATCCGGCTCTATCATGAGCTTTTCGGCAACAAAGGCAACCATCTGCTCAGTAAATGCGTAGGAGGATTCCGGCAGAGCGTTCTTTTCAACGCCGTTTTCATCGTATTCCGGCTTGTAGTCGCCGTTTTTCTTGTCCTTGTTCCGCTTGTCGATACGCTTCTGAAGCTCCTCAAGCTCTGTCTTGAACATTGACGGATCAAGATACACCTTGTACACAGTTGCACTCTTTGCGAGAGCATTTCCGCCGGAGTCGAAGATAGTTCCTCTGTGGGCGGATATTGTAATCGAGCCGAAGTGCTGGCTGTTTGCCATTGCCTGATACTTCTTGTTGTTGACGACTGATATCTTGAAGAAGTTTGCAGCAACGAGAGCAAACAGAACGAAGAACACTGCCGTCATGACGACCTTTGTCCTGAATCTCATTGAAAACGAGGGATTGTGAATTGCCATAAAAGCCTCCTGACCTGCTTGTATTGCTCCACCAATTAAACTTTGCCGGAACAGAAAGAAATTTTCTTTGTGCCGGATATCTGACAGCAGGGTTTAGTTTGGGGAGCAGTAAATTGGCATAAATAGAATAAGGCAGGGTAAGAAAATCTGCCCCGCCTCTGAACATCTTCAGACGTCCTTTTTCATCTGATACGACGAAGGATCCTGTCGCTGTCCAAGCGCAGAATCGCCTTTCCCGGATTCTCACGGATCCGGGAAGGTGATTCCTTATCCGACCACTCGCTGTATCTCCGTGTCCTACATATAACTACGGCATTTCTGCCGATAGCATCATTAATAATTACGGGCAGTTATGACAGCTCACTGCAAGCTCCGCCTGAGACCTTGTACGTTGCCGCCCTTATATTTATATTTGTACTACCCTTTGAAATATTCCGCACATTTGTCAAAAAAATCCCCGACCTTATCGAAAAAGGATTTTTTCTGCTCCGGAATAATCACCACGTCACCTGTCTGTATCTTAATGAATTCGATCTGCGAAGGATCTATCTTCTGCATACCGAGAACATTTTCTGCATATTCTTCGACGTTTTTCACAGACATTTTGCTTTCAAGCTCAGACTGCAGTCTGGCATTTTCGGCTTCTGCAAGCTCCAGCTTGTCATTGTAGGAAGTCACCTTGTTGTACATGGAGCTTCTTCTGTCAAGGGAGTAGATAACCGAGCCGAGCAGTCCCGCAGCGAGTAAGGATATTACGATAATCCTGAAAACCGAGCCTTTTCTTGCCTCGGTACGTCTGTATCTGACAACGGGCTTTTCTTCTTTTTCCGATTCCGTTTCAGAGTCCGGCGGTTCCGGTACAGACGCTTCACTGCCGGATACATTGGGAGCATCAGAGAAGACATAGCTGAAATCGTCGTCGATGTCGTTAAACAGGAAGGCGAAATTATCAGCCATCAGCTTCCGCACTCCTTTCTATAACCCTGAGCTTTGCGCTTCTGCTTCTGTTGTTGTTTTCCAGTTCTTTTTCATTTGCCTCAATGGGCTTTCTGTTCACAAGAGTTCCCTGCGGCTTGCGTCCGCATACGCACTGGGGAAAATCCGGAGGACATATACAGCCTTTGCACCATCCTGCGAATCTCTGCTTGACGAGTCTGTCCTCAAGAGAGTGGAAGGTTATAACTGCAAGTCTGCCTCCTGCCTTAAGGCTTGCAAATGCGCTGTCGAGTCCCTGCGAGAGATGCTCGAACTCACCGTTTACAGCGATTCTTATTGCCTGAAAGGTCTTTTTGCATGGGTTTTTTTCACGTCTTGCCTTCTGAGGAACACTGAGTCTTATCAGATCTGCGAGCTGCGATGTTGTCTCAACCGGTCTGACAGCACGTTCCTTCACGATATTAGCTGCAATACGGCGTGAGAATTTCTCCTCACCGTACTCAAAGATAATCCTTGCCAGCTCCTGCTCGGAGTACGTATTTACGATATCCGCAGCACTGATCCCCTCCTTGCTCATACGCATATCAAGGGGAGCGTCAAGGTGATAGGAGAAGCCTCTGCTTCCCTCGTCGAGCTGATAGGACGACACGCCGAGATCCATAAGGATACCGTCAACGGCGGCGATTCCGAGTTCGTCAAGCACCTCACGCAGCTGTGAGTAATTACTGTGAATGACCTGAGCGTTGCAAAAGCCAGCCAGCCTTTGTGAAGCGGCGGCGACTGCGTCGGGGTCACGGTCAAGTGATATAAGCCTTCCCTTTTCGCTGAGACGGGATGCTATGAGGAACGAGTGACCGCCGCCACCGGCAGTACCGTCGATGTAGATGCCATCCGGCTTGATATCAAGCCCCTCCATGCACTCCTGTGCCAGCACGGGAACATGGGTAAATTCCATTTTTCCTTACTCCTTTTATCCGGGCCTGCAATCTCTAAGCACACCGTTTTTTCACGGGCCTGACTGTAAGCACACCGGACGTCATAAATGTTATCAAAGGACGAGGTCTGACAGCGCGTCTGCAATATCTTCTATTGAGATAGTGCTGTTGAATTCCTCCCACTTTGCCCTTTTCCATATTTCCGCCCTGTTTTCAGAGCCGATAACGACAACGTCATCCTCAGCGCCTATACCGGCATGATCTCTGAGAGTCTGGGTAATAAGGATTCTTCCCTGCTTGTCCGGCACCTGCTTATCGGCACAGGAAAGGAGAAGACGGCGGATATCGCTGCCCGCCTTACCTTTAATGGAAAGGAGCTTGCTTCTGTACACCTGAAATTCCTCAGGAGAGTATACGGCGATATAGTGATTATCATGACCGGCACAGAGATAGAACTCCGGACCGAGTATCTCACGAAGCTTTGTCGGGAAGCTCATACGTCCCTTCTGATCTATGCTTGGATAAAAGGTACCGCATAACGGATCGTTCATGAACTTCGCCTCGCTTTCAACTTCGTTTTCAACAGATGTGGAAAACTTCACCATTTTTTTGGAAATTTCACCATCCAATCACCTTTTTTCACCACACTATAATTATACAACGAACTGAAAAATTTTACAAGTGCAAAAATGCACAAATCCAACCAACAGAATTGTGCATTTTCATGAATATTATATAAATTCAGCTTTTAGCTATTAGCCGTTAGCTTTTAGCTGTGGTGTCCCTTCGGGACGGATTTAAAATATTATACCGAAAATTATATGAATCCGATTGTAGGGACGACCATTGGTCGTCCGCATAAATGTCCACACAACGTAAAATATCAAAAAATAACAAATGGCAACCGTAAAAAACAGTTGCCATTTAAATTTCAATCCATCGGCGAAGCCGATACAATTAATTCCGAATTCCGCATTCCGAATTATTAATTATCATCACCGGAAGTCGTTGTCTCCCCTGTTGTCACCTCAGCTGAAGGCTCCTCTGTAACATCTCCGGAGGTTGTTGTCTCCTCTGTTGAAGGCTCCGTAACATCTTCGGAAGTCGTGGGGGCTTCTGTCGGCTCGCCTGTGGGATCCTCAGTAGTGTCCTCTGTTGACTCCTCTGAAGGCTCCTCGGCAGGTATCTGTATATCCGGCAGAATTCCTGACACCGGCACATCCGGCATGGGAACATCAGGCATGGGTGCTTCACCAAGAAGTCCGCCTGCCTCTTCCTCATCTGTCGGGGTATAGAACAGATCAAACTTGCACGATTTAAGTCCCATTGCAAGCGAGAACGCATAGCCCTTGACGTACATCTGTCCGTCTATAAGAACATCCGTTATATAGCCTGTATCCTCGGAATATATCGGTACAATCCAGTTCGAGGGATCGTCCGACAGCGTGATTCCGTACGCAGTTTCAATCTTGTACCTCATCATCGCCGAGCTTATGTATGTAACAGTTCCGAAATGCGGATCATAGGCACCGTCGTAATCGCTGGGAACACACGTCAGATAGGGAATATCCTGATAGAATATCTCGTAGCAGTTGGCTGTACAGCCTCCGCTTGACGCATAGAACATCGTCAGAGCGTAGTCTCCGTCATAGAAAAGAGCCTCTCCGAGTACCTCAGCACACGCGTCAATTACAATCTGCGGCGGATCTGCCTTCGGGCGGAGGTCGTTGGAATCATCGCCGTTATACTTTATATATGTATATACAGCAACTGCCTGAGCCTTTATTGCCTCGTAAGCCATGGAGCCGCCGACCTCGTTGTATACAATCTGCGATACAAGGTCGAGGGTATCCTCACCGTAGGGCTGGTGACGGACAGTAAGCTCCTCGTAGTCAGTCAGACCGGTATTCATCAGAAACGTTCCGGGATAGTAGTGGAACAGGATATCCTGATATGTCCAGCCGCTGTACGAAGCATAGAAGTTTGCACCGTTCTGGCTGAGACCGACTCCGTGTCCCCAGCCGTATGTAACGAAGGTGAAGCTTCCGGGCTGACCTTCCGCATCAACTCCCTGAGAGGGCGGAATCTCACCAACCGGCTTTCCTGAGAGATAAAGCTCGACCGTTGTCGGCTCTGCGTTGCTTCCCTTTCTTGTCAGGGACGGAGAGAGCTTCTTGATTTTCCGGCGTCTTTCGGTCATAGCCGCGAATTCCTCCTCAGTGAGTTCATCGCCGTCCTCAGAAGCCGTTTTCACTCCGACTGTTTCAAGCATTTCGGGAGTTGTCTCCTCGTAGCTCACAAGCGACAGACTTTCGTCATAAGCCGATATATCAGCCTTTGTCCAGTCGATTTCCGCTGTACTTTCTTCCGCCGGAATTTCCGCTGTTTCTGTGGAAGTCTCAGTACCTGCCTGAGATTCCGCTGTGCTTGCGGAGGTGCCGGTTTCAGCCGTGCTGATTTCAGTCGTACTTGTTTCAGCCGTACTGATTTCAGTTGTTGAGGAAGGCTCCTGACCGGCTGCGTAGCCGATAAGCGAGACCGTTCCCGTCAGAGCGATAAGTCCTGCCAGAACAGCGGCAGTACTTTTCATAGATTGTCTGTTTTTCATAAAAATCACCTATAAATCAGGTTGCGGCGGCAGATTCTGCTTCTGCCCTGCTTGCGGCTTCCGCCTCTGCGGCAGCCTTCTGTGCGTCAAGCCACTCCTGTGTATGTGCGATGCTTGCGGAATCGCTGATTGTCTCGCCTTCCCTGAGGCTTCTTGCCACAACGATAAACCGCATATCCTCCATAGTATTGTAGCAGGTGGACATTGTAACAAGCTTGTCGCCGAACTGCACGTCAATTCCCGTATCGTGGACTGAGCCGTCAACGCAGGTTTTCACATAGGAATCAAACTGCTCCTTTGTATCAAGCTCGCACATATCCCAGTAATTGAAGCCGCCTTCCTCGTACACGCCCTTTGTGGGGAGATATGCGAAGATAACGTAATCCTGCCTGCCGTATTTTGATTCAATCTCCATAAACTGGCATTTTTCGTAGAAGCCGATCTCATTGCGGTATCTTCTGAACGAGCCGAACATACTCTCGTTGAGCATATCGTGACCGTGCAGAATCAGATTTTCCGACTGTTCATCGCCGAAGGCATTGAGAACATTGCGGTAATCCATGAAGATTGAGCCGGCAAATTCATAAGCCTTGTAGATATTCCGGTAGAGGTAGTAGTATATCTCTCCGGCATTTTCAGCTCCGTGGAAGCCGTCGTTCGCCTGTATTTCGCCTGGATCGAGCAGTATCGGATAATCAACCTGAGTACCGTCAATCTTCATCCATGCGATGTAGTCGGGATTCACACTGCTGACTGCCCTTGCCTTCGGAGTAATTCCGTGGTCGGACGGAACGTAGTCAACATTTTTCGACCAGTCGTCCGGCAGAACGAATTCCGTTGTCGGCTCCGGAGTGGAGGGCTCTGTAATTTCCTGAGAGGAGCTTACAGTCGGATTGTCATTTCCGTCCTTGCTGATGGAAAAAACGAAAACTCCCATTCCAACGGCAGCAGCCGCAGACAAAGCAGCGACCGCAGTTTTTATTTTATTGTTCATAAGATGTCACACTCCTGAGGATACCGTTGTTGTCTGTGCGGATGTCGTCTGTGCGGATGTTGGCTGTTCAGCTCCGGACTGAGGCTTTTTTTCCTCTGCCGGTGCGTTGTACGGAACGAAATCATCGGGGTCATACTTGCCGGAATTCGAGTTATAGTACAGCGTAGGCCACTTGATATTGTGGTTTCTGGTGCTGTTCTGAGTTCCCTCAAGAGGATCCTCGCCCTCTCTGACGCGGCGTGCCATGATAATAAGACGTCCCCTGTCGCCGAGGTAGGTATCGCAGGTTGACAGCGTAAGAAGCTGGTCGCCGTACTTTACATCCACGTCATTTGTGTGGATATTTCTCCTTTTTGCGTCGTTTACGAAGTCGTAGAAATCCACCTCGCTGGTGAAATTGAGCTTATCCCAGCAGTTCATCCTTGTATCTGTCTTATCCTCTGCGTCAACAACGAAAACAGAGAAAATCTTATAGGTATAGTGGCTGTAATTCGAGTTGAGGTAAATTATCGGATGCTCGCTGTAATAGCCGTCCGTTGTGCGGTATTTTATAAGCGAGCCGAACATCGACTCATCCTTCATGGCATGACCGTGAATAATGAGATTGTGCGAATTGCCGTACTTGAGATGACCTTCCTCGTCAACGTCGTCAAAGTGATTGCGCCAGTCAAGGAAAAGCTCTCCTGTTCTGTTCTTTTCGCCGCTTATCTTCTTGTCAAGGTATTCGACGTTGTCCTCGCCCCTGAGTACAACGTTGTCAATTGGAGTACCGTCTATCTTGATGTAGCCGATAACATCCTTGTTGATGTCGAGCAGCTTTTCTGCTCCGGGCAGAAGCTTGTAGACCTTCTTTTCCCTGCCCTCCCCGTCCGGCTCGATTTCGGGATGCTCCTCGCCTGTTGCCGGCTCTGTTGTTTCGTACGTCCAGTAGAGATTACTGACCTCCTCAGTAATTTTCCTGCTCTGCCAGAGTTCAAAGTAGTAGTCAGCCACGAGATATCCGCAGACTACGATTGCAATTATTGAAATCAGAAAGATAATCTTGCGGATAATTTCAGAAACCTTGTCGCCCTTCTGCGGAAAAAGCCCTAAGAATCGCTGTTTGAAAGTCCTTTTCTTCTTTTTCTTTGTGACTGCTCCGGAACTCTTTTCCTTCTTCTTTTTTTCCTTTTTCTTTTTGCCGGATTCTTCCTGTTCCGGCACTGGTTCGGGAATTACTTCCTGTTCCGGCACTGGTTCGGGAATTGCCTCCGGCTCCGGCACTGGTTCGGGGATTATCTCCAGCTCCGGCACTGGTTCGGGGATTATCTCCGGCTCCGGCACTGGTTCGGGGATTACCTCCGGCTCCGGCACTGGTTCGGGAATTACCTCCGGCTCCGGCACTGGTTCAGGGATGATTTTCGGCTCAGGTGAGGAAGTCAGGCAGTCCTCGCCGAAAAGCTCAGCAAGAATACTTTCCGCCGTTCTTCCGCCGGAAGGTCTGGGAGCACGTTTTTTTTCTTCCAGAAAGCGTGTAAGCTTCTGTTCCCAGTCGGATTCCGCAGATACACTGACCGGCTCTGGTGCAGGAGCTTCGGGAACTGCCGGCTTCGGTGCAAAAGCTTCGGGAACTGCCGGCTTCGGTGCAGGTGCTTCCGGATGCAGTGATTTTTTTATTCTTTTAATTTTCTCAGCTCTGGTGAGTTCCTCAGAACCGCCGTGTAAATCGTTCATTCCGGTATTACACCTCCATAAGTGCATTTTTAATCGTTTCAAATATATGGTAAGCCGCCGCCATGCGTATGCCGGCACGGCTGAAATCCGTGATTGTGCTGAATGGCAGCTGAGATGATGTCAGTCTGCCGAAGATATCAAAGCCGGTAAAGACTGTTCCCACCGGTTTTTCGGGAGTTCCGCCGCCGGGACCTGCAATTCCTGTCACAGAAACACAGATATCAGCTCCGGAAATTTTCTTTAGTCCTGCCGCCATGGCAAGAGCAGTTTCACGGCTGACAACGCCGTAATTCCGCATAATATCGGGAGATACACCAAGGAACTCCGTTTTCATCTGCTCCGAGTAGGTGCATATTCCGAGCTGGAAAATCTGTGACGCACCGGAAACAGCCGTTATCAGCTCTGATAAAAGACCGCCTGTGCAGCTTTCCGCCGTGGAAATGGATACGCCTCTCAGTAATAATAATTCTACAACATCTGTAACCATTTTGTCAAGATTTTCGGGTGTGCATCCACTATTTTCCATAATTTCCATTGTTGAAACCTTCTATTCTTTATGTGATATAACAATGATATTGGCATAGTCGCACCCATGTGTGCGACCCTAAAGGCTAACGGCTGAGAGCTAAGAGCTTTTTAGGCATTAAAAGTTTTAAGCTCCGTTTCCTCGACAGCCTTCCGGATAAGCGGCTCGAAATCAAAGCTGTTCTGAGCCTTCTCGACGTCGGAAAGCTGAGGTCTTACCTTCGGATGCTTAGGTGTGAATACCGTACAGCAATCCTCGTATGGAAGGACGGATGTCTCGAATGTGTCTATTTTTCGGGAAATTTCAATTATCTCCGTCTTGTCCATTCCCACAAGCGGACGGAATACAGGAATTCTGCATACAGCGTCGGTGCAGGCAATAGCCGCCATTGTCTGACTTGCAACCTGACCAACGCTCTCGCCGGTAATCAGTGCCAGACAGTTGTCCTTTGCAGCGATTCTCTGGGCAATTTCCATCATCAGACGTCTCATTATAATTGTAAAGAACTCCTCCGGACAGTTATCCCTGATAGCCTCCTGAAGCTCCGTAAACGGTACGCAGTAGAACGCAATTCCTCCGCAGTAGGGAGTCATTTTCTCGCAGAGAGTCTCAACCTTGAGCCTTGCACGGTCGGATGTATACGGCGGACTTACAAAGTGAATTGCCTCGATGTGAACGCCTCTTTTCGCCATCATCCAGCCGGCAACAGGACTGTCAATTCCGCCGGAAAGAAGAAGCATTGCCTTTCCGCTGCTGCCAACGGGAAGTCCGCCTGCACCCTTGAGATTCTCGCCGTGGACGTAAGCGTTCGTATCACGGATTTCAACCGTAACAGTCACCTCAGGATTCTTCACGTCAACGGTCAGATGCGGAAATTTTTCAAGGATAATTCCGCCAAGCTCCATGCAGATTTCAGGCGATTTCATGGGGAATGCCTTGTCAGCTCTCTTTGCGTTCACCTTGAATGTTCCTGCTGTGCTGAGGATGTCCTCAAGATACTCCACGCTCTTTTCTGCGATATCGGAAAAATCCTTCTCGCACACGCAGGCACGGCAGTAAGCGGCGATTCCGAAAATCCTTCCGACAGCGTCAACAACCTCCGAAAGATCGGTATTTTCCTCATCGGGAGTGATGTACAGCGTGGACTGTGCTCTTGTCAGCGTAAAGCTGCCGAGAGGTCTGAGTCTGCGTCTGATATTTTTTGTGAGCATATCCTCAAAGGTACGCTTATTAAGCCCTTTCAGAGCCATTTCTCCATATTTTGCAAGTACAACTTCCTTCATTTCGATTATCCTTTCTATCCTCTTAATTTTTCAAGACCTTCATTCAGTGCGTCTGCGAATTCGTCAAGCTCGTTCTCGGTCGTTTCCGCTGTTATGCTGATTCTCAGTGCACTGTCGGCTCTTTTTCCGGTGATTCCGAACATTCCGAGAACTCCGCTCTGCACGCCCTTTGAGCAAGCCGAGCCGCTTGAAACGTAGATTCCACGGCTTTCAAGGAAATGCAGCATTATCTCCGACCGCTTTCCCATTGCCGAGATATTTATAATGTACGGAGAGCCGTCATCCGGCGAATTCACGGCGATATTCTCCGATTCCGACAGCCGGCTGAGGAGATATCCTTTCAGCTGCGAGGCTCTTTCGCTCCGCTGTGCGACAGTCGGTGCAAGATATTCTGCGGCGGCTCCGAATGCCGCTATCACCGGAACGCTTTCAGTTCCGGAACGAATACTTTTTTCCTGCTTTCCGCCGGTAACAACAGGCAGAACTCTGATTCCCTTTCTGATATATAATGCTCCTGCACCTTTTACTCCATGTATTTTATGACCGCTGAGGGACATAAGGTCTGCACAGAGCGTATTAACCTTCACAGGGAGCTTCATATAGCCCTGAACGCAGTCGCAGTGCGTAATGATATCGGGGAATTTCCGCTTTACTGCGGAAAAGGTTTCCTTTACAGGGAGTATATAACCGGTTTCGTTGTTGACGAGCATCATGCTGATAAGGCAGGTATTTTCATCGCACACGGCGAGGAAATCTGCGGCATAAATACGACCGTCCTCACGGGGAGAAACCCTGACAATCTCGAAGCCGGATTTTTCAAGTGCAGAGGCAGTCTCGTCAACGGAAGCGTGTTCGACAGCGGAAATCACGATTTTACGCCGTTTTCTGCCGTAAGCGGCGGAGGCTCCACGGAGAGCGAGGTTGTTGCTCTCGGTTGCTCCGGAAGTAAATATGATATTTTCAGGGGAAGCTCCGACAGAATCTGCAATGATTTTTCTTGCACGGTCAACGACAAGCTGAGCGTCAAGACCTGCACGGTGCAGGGAGGACGGATTCCCGAAATTTACAGTCATTGCGTCAACGGCGGCTTCAACTGCCGGAACGCAGGGCTTTGTTGTTGCGGCATTATCAAGGTAAACTGACATTTTTCTGCTCCTGATTCTTAATATTTTTATGTAACATCTTATTATACCACACTTTATTTTAAATTGCAAGTTTTGTCAATGCGTCACCACGCAAAACGATTTTAATGTTTAAATAATTTTAATTGTAGGGGCGGATGCCTACATCCGCCCGTTATGAATGTGATTCGTCTGCGGTGCGATGTGGGCATCGCACCCTACATTGCCTATATTTATTTTACACATACCGTCACGCTGCCGCCCTTGACATTATCGGAAAAAACGAGTATAATGTATATATCAGAAAAAGGGAGGTGACTTATGGAACGAGGAAAGCTTATCGGACTGGTAATAGCAGTAGCGGCGGCAGTACTTCTTGCGATAATCGGAAAAACCGGTACGGAAAAGGCGAAAAAGCAGAATCCCGACGTTGTCCGTCCGACAATAGTAATTTCTCCGGAGATAGTCACTAAGGACGGTTATACTCCGCCAGTGAACATCCCGACAGCCGCACCGGAAACAACAGCTCCGCCTGAGCCGGAGATATTTGAAACATCTCCGCCGACAGAAACAGGCTCAAAATCGAAGCTTGATGAACTCTGGGAAAGAACGGCAAACTAATACAGCACCGCACAAAGTCCGCCTTACGGCTTTGTACGGTATTACCTTGAATTTTTGGAGGAATTTTAAAATGGTTATTATCGAACTTGAAAACGGAAAGAAAATCAAAATAGAGCTTTATCCCGAAATCGCTCCTATATCATGCGAAAACTTCGAGAAGCTCGTGAAAAGCGGCTTCTATGACGGTCTGACCTTCCACAGAGTTATCCCCGGCTTCATGATTCAGGGCGGATGTCCCAACGGTACAGGCACAGGCGGTCCCGGCTGGAATATCAAGGGCGAATTCTCATCAAACGGCGTAAAAAACGACCTCAAGCACACAAGAGGTGTACTCTCAATGGCACGCTCCATGATGCCTGACTCTGCCGGCTCGCAGTTCTTTATCATGCACGATGACGCTCCGCACCTTGACGGTCAGTATGCAGCTTTCGGAAAGGTTATCGAGGGCATGGACGCTGTTGACGAAATCGCAGAAACAGCAACTGATTTCAGAGATAAGCCTGTAAATCCGCAGATAATGAAGAAGGTTACTATCGAATAATATAACCGCCCATTGTATTCATCGTATATTTTACGTTATGCGGAATTAAGCCTTTAGCCTTTATTTATGAGCTATTAGCTGTTAGCCTTTAGCCTTTAGCTATGGTGTCCCTGACGGGATAAAATTAAAATATTACACCTGCTGACATTAATTCGTAGGGGGCGGACCCATGTGTCCGCCCGTCGTTATATTCATACGATAAAAATGTCGTGTGACAATTTGTAGGGACGACCATTGGTCGTCCGCATAAATGTCCGGATAACATAAAATATCGGATGAAATATAACGTTCGACCGCAAAGGCCGCCCATACATATTATATCAACCTCACCGTACAGAACTTGTGCGGTATTGTTTTATTGCTTCACCAATTGTAAAACTAAATTGAAAGGAATGATTTTATGCTGTATATCGGATGTCATCTGTCAAGCTCAGGCGGCTTTATGGCTATGGGACGTCAGGCGGCTGAAATCGGAGCGAATACCTTCGCATTCTTCACAAGAAATCCCAGAGGCGGTGCCGCAAAGCCGGTCAATCCTCAGGATGCCGCCGATTTCATGAAATTCGCCGCCGAAAACAGCTTCGGTAAGCTTGTTGCTCACGCTCCCTACACCATGAATGCCTGTGCCGCAGACGAGAATATCCGCCGCTTCGCAAGAGAAGCAATGGCGGACGACCTCGCACGGATGGAGTATGTTCCCGGAAATTACTACAATTTTCATCCCGGCTCCCATGTTAAGCAGGGTACGGAAATCGGTACGGCTCTCATCGCTAAGCAGCTCAATACCGTTCTCACAAAAGAGCAGTCAACGCTTGTTCTTCTTGAGACAATGGCTGGAAAGGGTTCCGAAATGGGACGTAATTTCGGGGAAATCAGAGAGATTATCGACCGTGTGGAGCTTCAGGAAAAGCTCGGAGTCTGCCTTGATACCTGCCACGTCTGGGACGGCGGCTACGATATCGTAAACGACCTTGACGGTGTTCTGGAGCAGTTCGACCGCATTATCGGTCTGGACAGGCTTAAGGCGATACATCTCAACGACAGCCTTAATCCGCTTGACGCACACAAGGACCGCCACGCTAAAATCGGCGAGGGACACATCGGCGCTGAGGCACTGATAAGGGTGATTAATCATCCCGCACTCAGAGGACTGCCCTTTATCCTCGAAACTCCCAACGATATCGACGGCTACGCAAGGGAAATAAAATTCCTGAAAGAAAATTACGAATAATAGCTGTTTAGCTTTTAGCTATTAGCCTTTAGCTTGTGGTGTCCCTTCGGGACAGATTTAAAATAATTCGGAATGCGGAATTGGCACCAGCGGTGCCCCCGAAACACGTTTCCGTGCTTCGCACTTACTCTGTACGGCATGGTCAGTAAAAGCTCGCTCGCTTAACTCTTACGGAATCATAATGTAGGGGACGGCACCCACGACGTCCCGTTAATCAAACGGCATATCAACGGTGCGATGCAGGCATCGCACCCTACACATTGCCGCCGGAATTATTTCTTCAATCCGTCGGCGAATGCCGACACCACAATTCCGAATTCCGAATTCCGAATTCCGCATTCCGCATTAAAATTCTACCGTATGCGATAGCAGACTGCCGTTCCGTACAGAGTGAGTGCGTTTACGCACGAAAACGTGAATCGGGGGCACCGCTGGCATTTATAATTAACTGCCGAGGTAATAGTCTAAGCGAGCGAGCTTTTACTGACCATGCCGTACAGAGTGAGTGCGTTTACGCACGGAAACGTGAATCGGGGGCACCGCTGGTGCCAATTCGGAATTAACAAAAAATCTCTTGACGTTTTATGTAAAATGGTGTAAAATAGAATAGGTCAATTAATGGGGAGGAGAATCCCCGAAAAAATATATGGAGGCTTTATTATCATGGCTAAGAATTTTATCGTTGAAACATCCGCACGTCACGTTCATGTAACTCAGGAGCATCTTGAAATCCTTTTCGGCAAGGGCTACGAGCTTACAAAGAAGAAGGATCTTTCCCAGCCGGGACAGTTCGCTTGTGAGGAGAGAGTTACAGTTGTAGGCCCTAAGAAGGAGCTTGCAGGTGTATCTATCCTCGGACCTGTTCGTCCTGAGACACAGGTTGAGCTTTCCGCAACAGACGCACGTTCTATCGGAATTGCAGCTCCTATCAGAGAGTCAGCTGATATTGCCGGTTCTGGTGCCTGCAAGCTTGTAGGTCCCTGCGGTGAGATTGAGATTTCTGAGGGCGTTATCGTTGCAAAGAGACACATCCACCTCACTCCTGCCGACGCTGAGGAACTCGGTGTTGAGGACAAGCAGGTAGTATGGGTTAAGGTTTGCACTCCTGAGAGATGTGCAGTTCTCGGCGACGTTGTATGCCGTGTTTCCCCTAACTACGCTCGTGCAATGCACATTGATACTGATGAATCAAACGCAATCGGTGCAGGCCGTGAGCTTTACGGCGAGATTGTTGAAATCGGCTGATTTTAATATGCTGACAAAAGGTGCGGATAATATCCGCACCTATATTTATCCGAAATTGTTTACAAATTTGCTGAAATCAATATCATCCCAGGAGCTTCTTTTGGTTCCCGGGATTATTTTATCTCTGTCAAGCCACTGCCTCAAAGCAAGTCCGTAATCATTGTAGGTATTCCCTTTAAGCTGAACCCAGTCGTCCATACGCTGTATATAGTCGGTTATCGTTTTTTCCCCGAACTCCTGACACAGCTTGTCATATTGCTCCTGTGTCAGCTTTACGTTTCCGTAATCTCCGAAAGAAAGAATCTCTTTTTTCTTGTCTTGTTGTTGTTCTTCTTCTGCTGTCCGCTTGCCGGACAGCTTTTTCTTTGCGTGAGCAACAGTATCAGTTACAATATCACTTACAGTATCAGTTACAGTATCAGTTACAGTATCAGTATCAGTTTCAGTTTCATTATCATTTTCAGTAACAGTATCATTATCAGCTTGATTTGCTTGATTTTTTTCAGCAAAATCAGCATTTGCTTGATTTGCTTGATTTGCTTTCTTTGCTTTCTGTGACTTGTAAGAAGCAATTCCACCCTTCTTTCCGCTCTCAGAACGCTTCTTGCAGACCTCGTCATACTTTTCGCTGTCACGGCTTATCTGCGACGATATAAAGCTGAAAGCCATGGCAGTCATACCGTCATCAAACTCCGGTATATCGCCGGATTCTGCAAATGCAAACAGTGCCTTGAAAAGTCGTCC
>JAZNBR010000055.1:0-62384 GCA_045587105.1 Ruminococcus sp. | reverse complement strand
AAATTGTCTTCCTAAGACCGCTTGGCCTCCGACTTAGTTGTTGTTGTCGATGTCGTTGTGCTTGTGGTAGTAGTTGTTGTTGTCGTTGATGTTGTTGTGGTGGTTGTAGGTTTCTTTGTTGTTGTCGTTGATGTTGTTGTAGTTGTTGTAGGCTTCTTTGTTGTAGAAGTTACTGTTGTTGTAGTTGTTGTGGGCTTCTTTGTTGTAGAAGTCATTGTTGTAGTAGTTGTAGTTGTTGTCACTTCCGGATCAAGACAGTTGAATTTAATTCCATTGGCTTCCGCGTATGTCTGAGCAGCAGAATTTCTGTATCCGTTTATTGTGAAATCTTCGGATGTTCCGGTGAAAGCCCAGTCACCTATTTCTGATACTTTTTTTGAAAGTGTTACTTCCTTAAGAGATATACAGTCTGCAAAAGCACCCATTCCAATATTTGTTACGCTTTCCGGAATGGTAATTTCACTCAGAGCTGTACACTCTGTAAAAGCGTAATCGGAAATACTTGTTATTGTTTCCGGAAGAATAATTTTTTCAAGTGATTCACAGCCTGCAAATAATCCTTCACTTATCTCCGTAATAGATTCAGGTAATTTCACATTTACAAGTGCTGAACAATCAGAAAAAGCAAATTTACCGATTTTTTCTACTGTATCAGCTATTACTGCCTGTTGAAGCTTAGAGAACTGAACAAATGCGTAATCAGGAATATTCTTGATTCCATCCTTGATGTTGACATTTGTTATATCTTCGCTGCAAACAATGTAGTTGATTTCCGTAAAATCACCGGAACCGTATACCGACATATTACCGCTGCTGTCAAGCTCCCAGAAGGAAGCTTCTCCGGCAACACCTGTACACATTACCTTTGCAGTTGTGGTAGTTGTTGTATTTACTGATGATGTTGTTGTAGTTGTTATAGGAGCATCAGGATCTCCGACAGGTATGAATTCAAGTTCGTTTTCTTCTGCATATTTCTCAGCAGCTGTACCTGTTGTTCCTTTGATAGCTTCAAGATCATAACATCCAACGAATATGTAATCACCCATTTCTGTTACACTCGGAGGAATAGTTATATCAGTAAGAGCTTCACAGCCATTAAATGCGTTATCCCCGATACTGATAAGCTTTTCGGACAGCTTTACATCAGAAAGACCTGTACATCCGACAAAAGCACAAGCACCGATTTCCGTAACAGAATCAGGAAGATTGATTGACTTAAGCGATGTACAGCCGGTAAAAGCATATTCACCGATTGAAGTAACGCTGCCTGCAATGCTTACGCTTTCAAGAGCTTCAAAATACACAAATGCTCCCATTCCGATATCTGTTATTCCTTCTTCGATAATAATATTGATAATCTTATCGCTGTGTTCGCCAAAGGAGATATCAGTCATATTTCCTGAACCGCTTATTGTGAGAGTCCCCTTTTCATCAAGCTCCCACGATGTACCGCTTTCGGATGAAGCAGGCTGAACAGCTTCGGCTGCGTATACAGGAGCCTTGAATGAAACAGGCATAACTCCTGAAAACATAATCGTAAATGCTGATACTGCTGAGAGTATCTTTTTTATCTTCATATGATATCACCTCATATTTTTAGTAAGCAAAACCGGTCAGAGACCGGCTTTGCTTTAAGATTCTTTTGATACAGTTAATGATTTGGTTGCACTTCCATCTGTAACAACAAAATTAAGTTGTACTAATGTCGTATTAAAATCATTATTATCACATATTATTGAAATTTGATTATCTTCCTTTAAAACACAGTTTTCGCTAAGAGTATAAGTTGTCATTGTCTGAGCACCGTTTTCACCATTATTGATTACGTTATGTTTAATAATAGCATGACCTACTAAATCAATAGTTGCATCTACAGCGATACCAATGAAGAAACCTACAACAGGAGTTGCTTCAATAAAACTTAATCCGAACGATGTTGCAGTACTTACACCCCATATTACTTTTTCGCCGGCCGCTACTTTCTTTTCATAAACCTGATCAACTGAATCAACGAAACCACTATTTATGGTTCCATTTGTTGAGAATAACGGATTACCGTCCTGAGTAATCATTAATCCACTTGATTCTGAGACCCCGAGAAGTGCAAATGTGTTGTTCTTTTCTATATCAATAACAACTTTATACTTCATATACTTTATAGTAACTTCATTATGAGCACTTGCATATGATCTTATTGCAAAATATTCAAAATCATTAATCTGACATACTGCGAAATCATCACCTGTCAGTTTATTTGCTCTAAGAACATCCAAAACTTCTTTTGCATCCTTAATGCGATCAGGATCAGTAATTCCTCCTATTAACTTGATATAAGAATCCATTGATTTAACAAAATCTTCTCTGTAATTTCCATTATAAAATCTCTGACTTACCTGATAAATCGGGTAGGAAACTGATTTTTCATTTGCAGAAATAGTAAGATTAAATGGTCCTATTATATCATTTGTTTCTTTATATAAAGGAATTTCATCCATGTATACAAGAATACAGTTATCACCGGCTGTTCCTGAATACTGAGGATTGCCATCATAATCTACAACATGAATGTTTGATGATGCAGAAACAGTCCAGTCAACATTTGTTGTAAACTGCAGGCGCAGATAAGATCTTCCTATGACCTCACCTGTATATTCATCTGTTTCTGTAGCATATAAAGGCCATGAATATCCGCCGTCAAGATCACCGTTTACACGGAAATAGAAACTTTCATATCCGCAGTCTTCAACAGTAAGTTCTGAAGTTTCAGCAATCTTTTTCTCTTCAACTGTCTCACACATCTTACATTTACGCTGTAAAAGTCCATATAAAGCACTTGTAGGCTTTCTTATGACTTCCCATTCGCCCCATGTATGATCTACCATAGGAATTGCAGTTTCCTGAAGAGCCACACCGCATTTTTTACAAAGTGCAGATCTGATGCCTTCTTCTATACAGGTAGGTTCTTTTGTTACTGTAAATGAACCGCTGAAATCATGAGAACCGCCAAGCTTTTCAATTACTGTCTTGGTGATAACTTTTCCGCATCTTGTACATTTTCCAATTCTTGCACCGTCTTCCGTACAAGTAGGCTCAATAATCTCAAATGAACCATCGAATTTATGTCCAGGAATGAGTATTGACTGATATTCACGCTGAGGACAATTCTTGCATATTCTGTACTTATATCCAGGACGTGTACAGGTACCCTCCTGACCTATTGTCCACACACCATAGTCATGTTCAGTCTTGGGTATAGCAGATCTTGTAACGATCTGTCCGCACTTTGTGCAGTGTCCAACCCTTTCGCCAACTGATGTACAGGTAGGCTCAATATTCGTAACAAATGAACCATTGAATTGATGTTCTTCGTCTCTCGCAGGAATTGGCTTTGTGCTTACAGTATCGCCGCACTCAGTACATTTTCCTTCCATTAAGCCTTCATCTGTACAGGTAGGCTCCTTTGTTGTTGTATATGAGCCATTGAATTTATGTCCAAGTGGACTACGCTTATCCACGTCAACGTTGGAGCAGTAATTGCATCTTCTGATACTTATTCCGAATGTTGTACAAGTAGGATAAACAAGATCAATCCAGTTGCCGTAATCATGCTCAGTCGGATCAAGTCTGATTGTATTTAGAACTTCCTCACATACAGTACATCTGCCTTCCTTGAATCCATATCTGCGGCAATTTGGTTCTATTGTTGTAGTGTAGGAGCCATTAAATTTATGACCAATTGCGTGAATTATCTCTGTTTTTCTCGCTCCACATCTTTTGCACTCAAGAAGTTTTGCTCCGTCCTCTAAACAAGTAGCTTCTCTCGGAGTCATAATTTTTATATAATCGTGACCGAGTGCTTCTGTTACTGCACCGTTCAACACTTTATTACACTTCACACATCTGGCTTCCTTATAGCCTTCTTCAGTACAAGTTGATGGTATCACAATATCGAATGAGCCATTGAACTCATGTCCTGTTTTTTCAATTATCTCTGTTGTGATATTTTCACATCTTGAGCACTTGACAAGCTTTGCACCATTCTCTTCGCAGGTTGCTTCCTCGATGATATTGTATGTTTTATAATCGTGTTTAAGAGGCTCTATTGCTGATGAAGTCACAACATCACCGCACTTTGTACACTTACCTACTCTGAGACCTTCTTCTGTACAAGTGGGTTCCTTTTCTGTTTCAAATGAGCCATTAAATGTATGTCCCGGAGCAATGATTGTCTCTGTCTTTTTGTCGCCACATACGGAACACTCAACAAGCTTTGCACCGTTCTTCTCACAAGTTGCTTCCTCGATTATATTATATGTCTTATAATCGTGAGCAATCTTTTCAAGTTTTACTGAGCTTACAACAACTCCGCACTTTGTACACTTACCTTCCTTAAGACCTTCTTCTGTACAGGTAGGTTCTTTTACAGTTGCGTATGAGCCATTGAAGGAATGTGAGCCTCCGAGTGAATCTATTTCTACTCTGGAAACAACTTCTCCGCACTTTGTACACTTGCCAACCTTTTCACCCTTTTCTGTACAGGTAGGCTCTTTTGTAGTGGTATATGAACCATTGAATGTATGTCCCGGAGCAATGATTGTCTCTGTCTTTTTGTCGCCGCATACGGAACACTCAACAAGCTTTGCACCGTTCTTCTCACAAGTTGCTTCCTCAATTATATTATATGTCTTATAAGCGTGAGCAATCTTTTCAAGTTTTACTGAGCTTACAACAACTCCGCACTTTGTACACCTACCTTCCTTAAGACCTTCTTCTGTACAGGTAGGTTCTTTTACAGTTGCGTATGAGCCATTGAAGGAATGTGAACCTCCGAGTGGATCTATTTCTACTCTGGAAACAACTTCTCCGCACTTTGTACACTTGCCAACCTTTTCACCCTTTTCAGTACAGGTAGGCTCTTTTGTAGTGATATATGAACCATTGAATGTATGATTTCCAGTAGCCTTGATTGTCTCTGTCTTTTTGTCGCCGCATACGGAACACTCAACAAGCTTTGCACCGTCTTCTGTACAGGTTGCTTCTTTTACAACATTGTAAGTCTTATAGTCGTGAGCTATCATATCCAGCTTTACTGAACTTACAGTTTTACCACACACTGTACACTTGCCTTCCTTAAGGCCTTCTTCTGTACAGGTAGGCTCCTTTGTTGTTGAATATGAACCATTAAACGTATGCAGCCCCGTAGCAGGAATTGATTCTGTCACACTATGTGTACAGCCTGATCTTGTACACTTGCTTACTTTTGTTCCAGCTGTTGAGCAGGTTGCTGCTTTTGTTATTGTTGCTGTACCCAAGTCGTGTCCAAGCTTTTCAAGTATGGTAGAGCTTAATACTTTTCCACAAGTTATACATTTGCCTTCTTTTTTTCCATCTGTTGTACACGTCGGGTTTATCGTTGAATACGATCCATTGAATGTATGCTGTCCGGTAGCAGGAATTGATTCTGTCACACTATGTGTACAGCCTGATCTTGTACACTTTTGTACTCTTGTTCCGGTTGATGAACAAGTTGCCGATTTAGTAGTTGACCACGAACCCATGCTGTGACCAAGAGGACCGTATGTTTGAGTGCTTACAGGAGTACCACAATTGGAACACTTTCCGACCTTTGTTCCTGTTGTTGTACAAGTAGCCTCTACTGATGTTGTAAACGAACCATTGAATGAATGACTGGTTTTTGCAATTGATTCTGTCACACTATATGTGCAGCCTGATCTTGTACACTTTTGTACTCTTGTTCCGGTTGATGAACAGGTTGCCGATTTAGTAGTTGACCACGAACCCATGCTGTGATTCTTTTTAGAAATAGTTCCTGATTCACTACCTTTACATTTTGAACAGGTACGCTTCTGCACACCATTCGTCGTACAGGTTGCAGATACTAATGTAATCCATGAACCCCAAGTGTGACCAGTAGCTTTAACTGTTCTTGTATATAAAACTGCACCACATAATGTACACTTAGCTTCTTGTGTACCATCTGTTGTACAAGTTTCCTTTACTTTTGTTGAAAACGAACCATTGAATCGATGACTGCACGCTGATGCAACTACTAAGGAATCCTCATTCAAATCCTGTGAGAAATCCATAGCTGGCTTAGCTGCAGTCAGATTGTTTCTGACAATATCAGGAGTATATGAAGGATCTTCAGCAATCATAGCGGCTGTTTTTCCCGCAAAAGCTGCTGCTGCCCCTGATGTTCCATTTGATGATATTTCGTATGTATCAACATAATCTCCGTAATTTGAGTATTCCCAGATACAGGATTCATCCTCAAGTGCACCAACGGAAATAACAGTCGGAAATGCCGATGGATAATGCGGCTCTGCACTCGAATTATTTCCTGCCGCTGCAATAACGATTACATCATTAACCTCGGCATACTCAAGAGCTTCTTTGTAGAGATATGAATTGTCATTTCCTGCAAAACATATAAGTATAATGTCTGCATCATTTGAAACAGACCATATAATACCGCTTGCAACATCACTTATCGTACCGTTTCCGTTATCGTCAAGTACACGGACATCATAAACATCGATATGCTCTGTGTTTGACATAAGGATGTTCATCATGTCATTACCATGCGAATTATCAACGGTATCATCGTCTACAAAGGAAACGCTTCTGCTTGTCTGATAATCCGTAACGCCCGAATCAAGTAATGCTACCTTAACATGATCATGCTCATTGCTGTTCACCAAATCATGTTCATGATCATGTTCACATTCATAATCATGAATATCGGTAATGTTGTCTGTCTGCTGATGACTATGTTCATCAATCTGACTGCTTGCCGCATTAACTGCGTTTGGAATATTCTGCAGCCCCAATGATGTTGAAGTCACAACCATTGCTGAAATGGAAGCCAGTAATTTTTTTCCTACTTTCCATTCCATAATTATCACCTCTTTCTCCCAGAATAATATATCAATAATACCATATATTTATTTATTTGTCAATATTTTGTTATTAAAATATTTCAATTTACTATTATAATAGTATAATAATTTTATAAAATTCAGACAATCACTCCCTCAGCCTTCTATCATACCATTACAGACTATATATTCTAAAATTTATCTGTCTCAAAAATTATGACGGTATGAATCCACTGCTCATACCGTCATATCTTTATCTGCTGTTTTTCCTTACAGGAACCCATATTTCACCGTGTTCCTTTTCGATGTAAAACTCAAGGTTGTAATTTCCGCTGAGTTCGTATTCCCTGCAATTCGGAAGCCATTCAGTCCATATTTTAGTATTAACGTCCTGCAAAGCATCGGGACACCCGCCGTGGTATGGGAACACCGCCCATAATCCTTCAGGAAATGTATAGGCTGTGCATCCATCGGGAATCTCATTCCACGGAAAATACAAATCAGCAATAAAGTAATTGAATTCCTTGCCGTTATTGAAATCCATGTCATTGCCGTCAACGCAGGCACCGAACATTCCTTTGATTATTTCACCGCCGCCGTTTGAGTAATGCTCCGCCCAGAACTTCGGAATTTCCGTATAGGAAGTATCCGCACTGAATCTTCTGCATTTTCCGACAATGGTAAACGCCGCCTTTTCAACAATTTTGTACTCAGTCATAGTACCGCCCTCCAGTGTTAATTTAATTTTCAGCGGTGCGAAGCTTTTGATATTTGCACCTTTTTTTCTGACCGCAGATGGAGCTATCCCATGAAATTTCGTAAATGCTCTTGCAAAGCTGTCAGGAGCATCATATCCGTATTTCAGAGCTACATCAATAACCTTTACGTCAAGCATGGAAAGTTCCTCTGCCGCAAGAGTCAGACGTCTGTTACGGATATATTCACCAACTGTAAAACCACACAGTACACTGAAAATCTTCTGAAAATAGAACGGCGAAACGTAAGCCTTTGCCGCAATATCTTCGATGCACAATTCTTCTGTAAGATTATCCTCTATATATTTTATTGCATTCTGAATACCTTCTGTCCAGTTACTCATAGGTGAACTTCCTTTCTCCTCTGTGGTATCTATATTATAACTCGGAAATTTTTAATTTTCCCGACATTTTATGCTGTCGTGTGCAGAGTTTTTCCGACAACAGTACAATTTTAGCATAGTATCAATATTAAATCAAGCGATTCCGATATATTAAGGCAACACCGCACAAAGCACACCTTGCGGCTTTGTACAAAATCTGTCTACACATCTTTGGCACAAGCTTTATGCGGTGTTACCTAAAAAAATCAGTCCCCGCAATTGCAGGGACCGATCAGTTATATCAATAAATTTCTTATGTCACACAATTAATATATTATTCTTTTACTCTCGTCATTTCTTCCTCTACAACTTTATTTATCTTCCAGCCATAACCGTCTTTAACTACGTTTACAGTGAGATCCATAACCATGGAATCAGTGCAGTAAGATTTAACTAATATATCGAAGCTGCCGTTCTGCACATTTTTTATCTGCGGCTCACCAAACCAACGATAAAATGTTTCTGATAAACCATACATATAGTAGAGATCTCCGTCAAATTCCCTGAACATGGCATTTTCTTCATCACAAATCCACTTATAATATTCACGGGCTTCGCCTGTAACCACTCTGTCTACCCAGCTTTTTATATCTTCAATGGAGTTTTTGAAATTTTCACTTGCAAAATCATCAGACACCTTATAGTATACATATTCAAAACCTTCGTCAGTAACTATTGTCTTAGATATATCATTTTCAACCTCAACACCACTGCCTGCTCCGAGATGATCAAGAACCCTGAGATCTTCAAGTATATCTATTGCAAGGTCAGCATTCGGAAGCCCTGCTTCTGTTTCAGAATCAGTACCATTATAGCTGTCTACTACATCAAGGCCACATACCTTCCACTTGCCATCAACAAATGCAAACTGATAACACAGGGTACAAACATCACCTTCAGTTCCTCTTCCCGTGTCCACGGTTGCAGTAGCATAAAAAGTAGTTCCGTCGTATCCGGTAATAGCAGGATCGCTGATAAACTCCACTGTTGCAGGAAGATACATTGATTGAGATGTATAAAGCTTTCCATCTTTTTCAATAAACAGAGGTGAAATACCAAAAATATCGGCAAAACGATCTGTAATCAAAGGATCTGTGAGATAATCAGCAGCAAGAGCTTTGATATCATCAATGCTTTCAAAGCGTGAATCGATAACTCTGTAAAAGGGTATTTCGCCAGAATCGCCAGAATCAACAGAAAACACTCCATATCTGATCTTATCATTCTCATCAATATCAACGCTGAAACCTGTTAATATATCATCAATATAGAATTCATCCCTTATTCCTTCAGAAGCAATTTTCACGAGTTCTTCTTCTGTAAGTTCAGGAACGATATTATCAGGCTCAGTTGTTGCAGGAACAGTAGTGACAGGAATAGTCAGAATCTCTGTCGTACTTTCAGTGGACGCTTCTGTGGTAGGAACAACAGTTGCTATATTTTCCTTCTTACTGCTGTCCTTGCCGTTTCTGCCAAGTGCAAATACTGTTCCGGCAATACCGCCGACCAGTACAAAGCAAGCCGCAACAGAAGCAAATGTCTGCCACTTCGGACGATTGTAACGCTCAACACCGCTTACCTCAGCACCTTCATTATTCATATATATATTGCTTTCTCTGTTCATTTTATCAAGTTTCTTTTTACTCATAGCCAACATCCTTTTCTTTTCTTCGTCTGTGAGCACCGGAACTCCTGAAAGAAGCTCTACGGTTCTGTCATCAGCATTTTCAAGCATATTAAATTCACGTTTTTCTTTCATCTTCCGCACTCCTTTATATTGTGATACCAGCTGCCGCCAGTGTTGTTTTCAGCTTATCAAGAGCTCTTGACGCTCTCATTCTGACTGCTGACGCCTTCATCGACAGAAGCTTTGCAATCTCGCCGGAAGAACGGTCGTAATAGTATTTCTGGAGTATGATCGTTGAATCCGGTTCCCCAAGCTCGTTGATCTTACTGAGCAGTATTCCTCTGGTTTCTTCCATATCTGAATCATTTTCAATATCTGTTCCGGAACTGATAAGCTTCATTTCCTCCTCAGCCCCTTCCGAGATATGACTCATTCTCGATGTGATACTATAAAAAGCATTTATTGCCCGTCGCTTTGCAACTGTTCCTATAAAGCCTTTCAGATCACCGCCGTTATCGTTACTCTTATCGTATCCGAAGAATACGTCTGCGAATATGTCACTCACACATTCCTCAATATCCTCGCGGGAAGCTACGCTTCTGAGTTTGTTGTACACTATCGCATACACATAATCGCAATAGTTTTCGAAAAGTGCATTATAGGCACTGTCCGGCGATGTTTTATATAGCTTGCGGTATTCTGTACCGGTCATATACATTCCTCCTGTTTCTTTGAAAGTCTTCCATGGAAATTTTGCTTTCATAAATAACATTCAAACCATTCTGCAAAAGTGTCACACTTTTCCAGAAATTTTTTCAAAAATTATTTCTAAATAAAAAGCACTCCCTCAGATGAGAAAGAGCCCGTTCCGGATTAAGAAATCCGATTTCTGATTATACATTTATTGTATCATACTTTTACTGCAAAGTAAAGAAACTATCTGTCATACTTACGACAAGCCCTGCATAGAATTCAACAGAAATATTTCCGAGGTGAATTTTTATGAATAAAGTAAAACGAAAGATTGTTACAGGTACAATAACTGCGGTATGTGCATTTGGAGGAATAGCAGCCGCTTCAGTTATAGGGGAAAAAGCTGAGAACGGTGCTGTTCCCGTTTCAGTAACAAGCTACGAAAACCAGAAGCCTGTTATTATCCTCGACGCAGGACATGGCGGCTTTGACGGCGGATGTACCTCTGCTGAAGGAATTCCTGAAAAAGGAATCAATCTCAGTATCCTTCTTAAGCTTCGTGATATGCTGGAGATCAGCGGATATCAGGTAAAAGTAACAAGGGATGATGATATTTCCATTCACGACAAGGGTATTGAAGGACTTGCCAATCAGAAAAGCAGTGATATGGACAACAGACTGGAAATTTTCAATTCCGACGCCAATGCAATATGTCTTTCCATTCATCAGAATCAGTTCAACGATTCGAAATACAGCGGTGCACAGATGTTCTACTCCGAAAACACCAGCGGCAGCGAGGAACTCGCACGTTCACTCCAGAAAAACTTCGCAGAAATGCTTCAGCCGGATAACAAACGTGAAATCAAAGAATGCGGCAAAGAGCTTTTCCTCTGTTATTACAGTGAAAATCCGACCGTAATGGTTGAATGCGGCTTTCTTTCGAATCCGGATGAAGCTGCACTTCTGGCAACGGACGATTATCAGAGCAAGGTTGCATTTACGATATATTCCGGAATATGCAGTTATATAAGCTCGAAAAAGTAACTTCATAAAATGAGAAAGAGCGCCGTGTGATTAGCGACGCTCTTGTAATTTGGCTATTCATTTTTTTTCCGTGTTTTAGCAATAATTGCACTGCCGCCTGCTGTCATAAGAACTGCCAGTCCCGCGACAACTTTGTATACACCGGAATATCCAGTCTGCGGAAGTGTTGTTTCACCATTTCCGGCATCAGTGCTTGTAACTGCTACCGTAGTTGTTGTTGAAGTTATTACAGTTGAAGTAACAACTGGATCAGTTGTTGTATCGGATGTTGATTCTGTTGTAGTTGTTTCCGGTTCAGAGGTAGTAGTTACTGTTTCTGTAACAGTAACTACCGGCAATGTTCCGGTCGAACAATAGACAATAGTTGTAGTTGTCTCGTACTGATACCACCATTTTGTAGATGTGGTGGAAGTTTCAATATTTTCGGTTACAGTAGTTGTAGTATATGACGTATCTTCAGAAACTTTCGTTGTAGTTGTGGTGAAAATTTCAGTATCTTCGGATGGAGTAGTTGTAGTATATGGCGTATCTTCAGAAACTATCGTTGTAGTTGTGGTAATTATAGGTTCTTCCGGAGGAGTATCCGGTACAGGCGGAGGCAGTACTCTGATTTTTTCGCTTGTCGTTCTGCCGTCAGAAGCATAAACATGAACTGTTGTTTCTCCCTCCTTCAAGCCGTTCAGAATGAGATAACTTGATGAAGAATCAGCAGATATCTCAGCTATTGACTCATCTTCTATTTCATATCTCACATCAGAAGCAAGAGCTCCGGCAAGTTCTACATATACACCGCCGTCACTGTGTATGTCAATAAATTCAGTGAAAACTCTCAGATATAAAGGTGTATCTGCTACGGCTTCCCTATCATAAACAGTAACCGGAATATAGCTTATCTTTCCCTTCATACAAATTTCATAGTCACCGTCCGGAGCCGCTTCACCAATATCCACCCAGTTGTCTTTCGTTGAAAAAGTACCAACTGCTCCAGCTATCGGTTTTATAATAATATCATACATTCCGGCTTTTGTGAGATCAACTCCGCTCGTATCAAGCGTGTATGTATCAGAATAAAGTCCTGATCCCACAGTGAAAGTACAGTTATAAGCAGAGGAATAAGCATAATTAGAATTATAACTGGAGTATGTTGCTAATCTGAGCTTTACATCGCTGAGATCAAGCGTATCGCCGATATAATGTGTAACTGTTCCTGAAGTGAATACATACTTAATATCACCGTATATCATTTCCTCAGTATCTGCGGAATCAGAGACCATAATTTCATTATCTTCCGCCGACACAGCTGCCGGAACAGCAAAAGCAGTCATACCTAATGCTGCTGAAATCAAAACCGACAGAATTTTTTGTTTTTTCATGCAGAATCACCCTTTCATTATTTCAGAACATATTTTCAGAGGTACAGGCACCTTTATATTATTATACCACAACATTCAATATATGTCAATATTTTACAAAAACTATACTCATATTCAGCGATATATATATATGATTTTGTCTGTTATGACGAGAATTCAACAAAAAGGGGAACTTTATGCAGTCCCCCTTACTCTATATAAAAGCAGCCGTCCGATAAAGCGGCAGAGTGCCCCTTCCGCCGATTGCTGCGGCGATGCGCCGATGTCCCGAAGCTGTTCAAGGGCACTGCCACTCCGGAACGGCGTATATCTTTTTGCTGCTTATAATATTTTATGCAGAAATCACAGAAATGCAACAAAGAAATTTCTTACATCTCACAAAAAACAAGTCCGGAAAACGGTTTATTTATACCGGTTCCGGACTTTTATTCATATTATATTTTTTCAAGGACAATACCGCCCAGGGGTTATAACAGAGTGATTCCTCTTTCTGCACACTTTTCAACCATATCCTCAGGCCAGATTGACGACTGAACCTCACCGATATGTGCTTTTTCAAGAAGAAGCATACAAAGTCTTGACTGACCTATTCCGCCGCCTATTGTAAGCGGAAGTGTTCCGTCTGCGATCATCTGGTGATACTTGTACTTCATTCTGTCCTCAGCACCGCATTCTTTAAGCTGACGTGCAAGAGATTCAGAATCCACGCGTATTCCCATTGACGAGATTTCAAGTGCGTTATCAAGAACATCATTCCAGAAAAGAATATCTCCGTTAAGACTCCAGTCGTCATAATCCGGAGCTCTGCCGCCATGTCTTTCACCGCTTGCCAGCTTTCCGCCGATCTGCATAATGAAAACTGTCTTGTGTTCCTTTGTGATAAGTCTTTCTCTCTCCTGATAAGGAATACCAGGATACATATCCTCAAGCTCCTGTGCTGTAACGAAGAACACCTCATCAGTGATCTTATCTGTAAGCTGCGGATATCTGTGACTTACCTTTCTCTTTGTATAGACAACAGCCTTAACTATATTTCTTACAGCTTCCTTAAGATATTCAAGGGTACGGTTTTCTCTTGTGATAACCTTTTCCCAATCCCACTGATCCACAAAAACCGAATGAGTATTGTCGGTATCGTCATCACGGCGGATAGCGTTCATATCAGTATAGATGCCTTCGCCCGGTTCGTAACCATAACGGTAAAGTGCAGTTCTTTTCCATTTCGCAAGAGACTGAACAACCTCTGCCTCACCGTCTATTTCCTTTATATCAAAGTCAACCTTTCGCTCGACACCGTTAAGATCATCATTAATGCCGCTTCCCTTTCTCACGAGCAGCGGAGCAGAAACACGGTCAAGAGTCAGAACAATTGAAAGTGCCTGCTGAAAAACATCCTTGATATATTTTATTGCGTGCTGTGTTTCTCTTATTGTGAGAGCTGTTTTATAACCCTCAGGGATATACAGCGATCTTGACATATATATCATTCCTTTACATAAAATTTCATACTACCAGTCGTATTAGTCTGCACGGGTAAATGTTTCGATTTTACCTTCCTGATCCTCTACGGTCATATTATTTCCGTCAATCTTGACAGTAGACACCTCTTCCTCGCCGTCAATATCTACAACAGTAACTGTTCCTGCTTCTTCATCATAAGTGTATTCATTTGACTGTGTAACAACCATATAGGAAACGCCTTCTTCTGCGAATTCAAAGTACATTTCTCCGCCTTCCACGGATCCCATTTCATTGTTTATATATTTGCCGTAAATATTTTCCTTATCAGGATCTCCCATACGCTCAAACGAAGCCACTTCCTGACCTTCTATAAGAACAGAAAGAACCTCACCGTCATATTCTCTGTCAAAATTCTGACCGCTGAGATTAACTCCGTCATCAGTAATATAAATAATATCAGAAGCGTCAATTGAAGCATTCATGGTCATATTCTTTTCATCAAATACAATTTCCGCCTTTTCCATTACCATTCCGCCGCCAAGATCATCCATCATTGCCTTAAGGGTATCTCCGCTTGGCACCCATGTACCGATAATCCCCTGTTCCGCCTGATCTTCAGACCTTGTTTCTTCTTTATCGGAGGAGCTTGCCTTCTTGTTTCCACATGAAACGAGTGCTCCTGCTGTTATTAAAAGAACTGAAATCAATGATAATGCTTTTTTCATAATAATCCCCTTTCTTTTCGTCAAAATATATTCAGTCAGCTTATCTTATAGAACCAACTGATCTGGGATAAAGAATTACGTCACGGATATTTGACATACCTGTTGTATACATTATAAGTCTTTCGAAGCCGAGACCGAAGCCACCGTGAGGAACAGAACCATACTTTCTGAGATCAAGATAATCACTGTAAAGACTGAGATTCATTCCTCTTTCCTCCATTGCAGCAACAAGCTTGTCATAATCTGCTTCTCTTTCGCTTCCGCCAATGATCTCGCCAACGCCCGGCACAAGAAGGTCAACAGCCGCAACTGTCTTTCCGTCCGGATTCTGTTTCATGTAGAAGGACTTTATCTCCTTGGGGTAATCTGTTACGAATACAGCCTTCTTGAATACCTTCTCGGAGATGTATCTTTCATGCTCTGTCTGGAGATCACTGCCCCATTCTACGGGATATACGAAATCCTCACCTGACTCCTGAAGAAGCTTTATGGCGTCTGTATATGTTATTCTTCCGAAATCGTGGGAAATAAGATCCTCAAGACGAGCCTTAAGCCCCTTTTCAAAATGAGCGTCAAAAAATGCAACCTCATCAGGACAGGTTTCAAGAAGTTCTCTGATAACGAACTTTATCATATCCTCAGCGATTTCAATAACATCGTCGATTTCTGCAAATGCAACCTCCGGCTCGATGTGCCAGAATTCTGCCAGATGCTTTGGAGTATTGCTGTTTTCAGCACGGAAGCTCGGACCAAAAGTATAGATTTTGCCCATTGCCATTGCGGCAACTTCGCCCTCAAGCTGACCGGAAACTGAAAGCCCTGCACGCTTGCCGAAGAAATCATTTGCGTAGTATTCTTCCTCGCTCTTGAATTCAGTTGTATAGCCGTTTGTAGTCACCTGAAACATTTCTCCTGCACCCTCGCAGTCGCTTCCGGTGATAAGCGGTGTATTGATATATACATAATTGTTGCTCTGGAAATACTTATGAAGTGCAGCCGCAAGAACAGAACGTACACGCCATACAGCGTTAAAGGTATTTGTTCTTCCTCTGAGATGCGGCATGGAACGGAGAAATTCCAGAGTATGTCCCTTTTTCTGGAGAGGATAATCAGTGGGACAGTCTCCGAGGAGCTGTATTTTATCGGGAGTTGTATTGATTTCAACAGTATTATTTCTGCCCTCAACAGCCTTTCCTGTAACCTTTACAGCCATGCCCACACGAGGCTCCTTGAAATCGGGAGCAGCCCCCTTTTCGATAACCACTTGAATATTTTTAAGAGATGTTCCGTCATTAAGCTCCGCAAAAGCAACGTACTTTGAATTTCTGGATGTACGCACCCAACCGCAGACTGTAACGTCTCCGCCTATAAATTCCTCTTTTGAGGTGATGACTTTCTTGATATCAGTGTGTTTCATAACAATCATTCCTTTCATAATTTTCAGGACGGACAATAAATATCAAAAAGCTCCCATCCTGTTTTTTTACAGGACGGGAGCACATTGCTTCCGTGGTACCACCTGAATTACCGCACTGCGGTCACTCTTGTCTGCTTTAACGTACAGAAAACGTCTCCCCTACTAAGCTTTAACTGCCTGACAGATTATATCTGCTCATGCAGCAGCCTTTGGGTTTGATGCTCGGGAGTGTTATTCATGCTGGCTCTTGTATACGGCTCACACCTTCCCGTACTCTCTGCGACAGAATTTCAGCATTACTTCTCTCCGTCTTGGCATTTAATGATATTATTTTATCACTTTTGAGTACAGATGTCAATAGAAAAACAGAATTTTTTTCAAATCCCGAACTCAATCATATAAAGAGCATACTTATACCGTATTCACGGGCATAGCTCTCCGCACGCTTGCGGTTTACCTGCTTCAGGATCCTTACAACGTGACGACGACCTTTTTTAACCTCATCCATTGATACGTTATCGTTGCCAAACTCAAGTATATTTACGTTGAACAGATTCTCACAGCCGCTGAAAGCGTCCTCTTTGATATCTCTTGTGTGATAGCTAACCTTGAGATCAGTAAGACTCTGGCAGCCGTAGAAAGCCCAGTTGCTTATGGTTTTAACGGTTGCCGGAATAGTAATTTCTTCCAGGGCACGGCACCATGAAAATGCACTTTCCCCGATAACCGCAACTGAATTTGAAATAATCACTTTTTTCAGATTATAGCATTCTGAGAAAGCAGAAAAGCCTATCGACTCAACAGATCCGGAGATAACAACTTTTCTGAGACGGCGGCATGAGAAGAAGCAGAGATCGCTTATTCTTTGCAGATAGGCAGGAAGAACGAGCTTTTCAACGGAGCCGCATCTTCCGAATGCACCCTTGCCTATCATTTTAAGCGACGGCGGGAAGTTGAGTTCCCTGAGGTGCTGACATTTAAGGAAAGCGTTTTCTCCTATAAATTCAAGGTTATTGGAGAAAACTACATCCTCAAGAGCAAAGCAGTGACAAAAAGCATATTTTTCGATTCTCCTTACGCTGTCAGAGAGAATGATTTTTTTCAGAGTTTCGTTTCCTCTGAAAGCATATCTGCCGATGGTTGTAATCGTATCCGGAATTATAATTGCACTTGTTGTACCTATGTATTTTACAAGTGTTCCGGTTTTCTTATTGATGAACATATTATGCACATCATCTATAACAACATCCTCATCCTTGATGAGCTCGTCAAGCTCATCTTCTCCTACTGATTCCAGACCTTTATAACGCTTTGGTGTTTTTTCTGACTTCTTTCCTGGAGCCCTTCTTTCTTCTGCTGCCGGAATCTCAGATTTCTTTTCAGTAATCTTCTTTTCCGCTGTTTCATGGATCTCAGGCTTTATTTCAGGAACCTGCTTTTCCGCTGCCACAAATATTTCCGGGATCACCTCAGAAGGCTTATTTTCTTCTTTTTCAATACTTACCGGTAATACTTCTATAATGTTATTTTTTTCCGCCTCGGAAGTCTCCGGCTTCTTTTCAGGAGCCTTCACCTCTTCTGCTTCGGGAATCTCCGGCTTCTTTTCGGGAGCCTTCCCCCCCTCTGCTTCGGAAGTTTCCGGCTTCTTTTCGGGAACCTTTACCTCCTCTGCTTCGGGAGTCTCCGGCTTCTTTTCAGGAGCCTTTACCTCCTCTGCTTCGGGAGTCTCCGGCTTCTTTTCGGGAGCCTTTACTTCCTCCTTAGGAATTTCAAGCTTTGTTTCCTCTTTTCTTGAGGAATCGGCTTTATTTTCCACGGATTTTACTGTTCTTACTTTTATAACTCTTACTTTTTTTGCTGTTTCTTTTTTTGCTGATGTTTCAGTTGACTTCAAGTGAAAACACTCCATTCATACTATTTCATATATAAATAATTATATCACTTTTTCATCTGAAAATCAATAATTAAATACAAGTGTTTGCAATTTTTGTTAATTATGACCATTATTTATGGTTCGCAGCCATTATACTAAGGGGTATAAGAATATTACTTTGGATATATTGCACAAACACACCTCGTCCATTCACATTACTAAATACTGTCTTTTATTCTGGAAATGACTCCTTTCTCAAGACGGGAAACCTGTGCCTGAGATATTCCGATTTCGTCAGCAACCTCAACCTGTGTCTTTCCTTTGAAAAAACGAAGATAAAGAATTGTCCGTTCCCTTTCACCAAGATTTCTGATCGCATCCCTTATGGATATTTCTTCCATCCTGCTTTCAACATCATTCCGATCGCCTATCTGGTCCATAATATAGACCGTATCTTCCGAATCAGAATATACCGGTTCATAAAGCGAAACAGGATCGCTTATGCTTTCAAGAGCAATTACGATATCTGATCTTTTTTCACCTGTTTCCTCTGCAATTTCATCCATGCTCGGTTCTCTCTGGAGCTTTATCGTCAGTTTTTCTCTTGCCTGAATCGCCCTGTATGCCAGATCACGGAGAGAACGGCTTACCTTTACATGACTGTAATCACGAAGATGTCTGCGAAGCTCTCCGCTTATCATAGGAACGCAGTATGTGGAAAAACGGACCTCCTTGCTGAGATCAAAATTATTTATAGCCTTGATAAGTCCGACTACGCCAATCTGAAAAAGATCGTCAATATCCTCTCCTCTGCCGGCAAAACGCTGGATCACGCTGAGTACAAGACGCAGATTTCCATTTATAAGCTTATCTCGTGCCGCCTTGCTGCCGGTAGCCTTTATTTCCTTAAGCAGCTCTATTTTTTCGCTTTCCTTAAGCACAGTCAATTCGGATGTATTTATACCTGCGATAATAACCTTGTTATATGCCATTGCAATATCTCCTAAATGATGATATTGCTATTATTGCCATTATCTGTGCAGGGTAATCATGGAAAAAACGGGTAAAAAAATTGGCATCCGGTCAAGCCGGATGCCGTAGTACATTATATCTGTTTTATATATTCAAGAAGATTTCCGATACATAGCTCGAATGCACTTCCATACCACATTTCATCTCTTTCTGGAAAAGTCTTTTCAATGCAGTCAGCTGTAAAATTTACTGAAATATCCAGTGCCTGCTGTAAGGATTTACCAAGGACAACAGCTCCTGTGAAAACACTGGCAAAGATATCGCCCGTACCATGACAGCAGCAGTCAATATGCTCACGGAACGAATAATAAAACTTACCATTTTCAGAATCATAAGCGACTGCACCTTCTCTGCCGTCTCCGGAATCAACTCCCGTAAGAATTGGAACCCGGCACCCGAGATCTGCAAGCTCAACAAGAATTTTTTCAGCATATTCTCTGTCGTGACGTCCTGAGTACGGAATCCCCAGCAAAAGAGAAGCCTCCGTCATATTCGGAATTATATAATCAGCCTTTGCACAAAGTCCAGCCATTGCAGAAACAAAATCTTCATTAAAGCCGGCATACAGCTTTCCGTGATCAGCCATAGCAGGATCCACAACTATGAAATTATCCGCATTCCCGAAGTCGTCAAAGAAATCAGACACCATACTTATCTGTTCCCTTGAGCCAAGATATCCTGTATAAATTCCAGAAAAATCAAGACCCATCCTTTTCCAGTGCCCTGCAATTTCAGGTATATCCGCAGTAAGATCACGGAAGGTATACCCTGTAAAGCCGCCTGTATGAGTGGAGAGTACAGCAGTAGGAATTACCGCTGTTTCAACTCCCATAGCAGAAATAATCGGAAGAGCTACGGTAAGCGAACATTTTCCGAAGCAGGAAATATCCTGTATTGTTGCAATTTTCTTCATTGTATGCACATTCTCTCGTGATTAATTTCCAGAGCCGTCAGCAGTTACTCCTGCCACATTATTGAGTATTCCCAGAATAACATCCATATTTGCGTACTGATTGTCAGAAGTGTATTCGCTGCTGAACATCACGCTGCTTCCGAAAACAACAACATGACTCGAATCATTATTGACATCCTCAGCTATAACAACTGCACCCCTGTTTGCCGGTGTGCTGTTTTCTGTTGCCTGAGCTGTCAGTTCCTTTATTATGAGCATTGAATTTTCCGGAATTCCAAGTACTCTTGTAACGTTTATATTATCCTTTTTGCCAAGGTCGTAGATTTCCTTTGTATCAGGAGCACAGATATCAGCAGATGAATAATCTGCCCCTCCTGCCGACTGAGCGTCGTCAACCGTCAGCATTATTCTGTAACCGTCGTCGGCAAGACCATTATTCTGATAACAGCCGGGCGTACTGTTGAAGAACGCATTTCCCTCGTTATCAGCACCGATATCCCATTCCTCAAGGAAACTGTTCAGCTTCGGAGTATTTGCACCTGACAATGCAGGTATATAAACAAGATTCTTATCTTCCGTTTCAAGGAATTTCCTGAGCTTTCCGATCTGTGCGTCACTGAGATCGCTGGTAGGCATAGGAATTACAACCATGTCATAGGAACTCATATCATCGACGGACAAATCCTCATCCTTGCAGACATAACCGTTCTTTTCAAGAATCGCAACAATATTTGAAGCGATTTCTGCATTTTCAGGATTATTCTTTACAACAGCCACATTGATTATACCGTCATCCTCATTCTGAGAAGCTGTTGTTGTGGTCACTGCTGTTGTTATTGCCGTCGTCTCAGAAGCAGTAGTCGTTTCAGGAGTTTTTGTCGTATACTCGGACGAATTCACGGAAACAGAATCCGAATCCTTGTTTTTATCCTTGTCGCCTCCGCAGCTGCTCATTATAAGTATAAACAGAATAACCACCAGAAAAGCAGCAAGAGCTATTACTATCCAGCGTTTATACTTCATGAATCTGTCATAAAGCGATAATTTCGGTTCAGTCTCCTTATAATATGGAGCTTCCTCTTTTTCATAAGCAGCATACGCCGGAACAACATCTTCTTCTTCGGTTTCCGCTTCCTCTGCCAGTTCTGTATTTTCATATATCTGTTCATCATCGGAAGAACGAAGAATCTCCGGTTCCGGCTCAGGATCCAATGCGATATCAATTATATCGGAACCGTCATTCAGTATTTCAGACAGAATCTCTTCCTCGTCACGAAGAAGAACGTATATTTCCGGAGAACCTGAATATGTATCTTCACTGACGATAGTATTATCCTCACCGCAGAATCGGCAGATTCCCGGTTTTTCAAGCTTTTTTCCACATTTCAAGCAAAACATTTCAGCACATCCTTTGAAAAAATATTTACTGATTCCCTGTTATTTCAGGATCAGCATAGGTATAACAGCCGTACAGCTTATTGTTGCACATTACTTTCCGTGATATCAGTATTCACGCTTAAGCGGATTACGATAGTACACAGATTTGTACTTATCCCATAGCTGTTTCAATATTTTTCCATCGGCACCTGCCTGCATATTTATATAGTCATTCTGCAATCTTATCAGACGCATACTGTAATATTTCTTCATGTCATCGAAATCCTCAAAACCATAGCAGGCAACAGCCATTGTAAAGTCTCCGCCGGAAACCTTCTTCATCTTCTCGCCGAGACGAGCCATCCAGCGTGAAGGCGATGACGCTTCTGCCATTGTTTCAAGAACGACATTTTCAAAATCCATCGGAGTTCTGAAATGAGAAAAGCAGTCCGCAGACGCATTTATCAGAATTGAAGGACGTGCAAGCACTGTAAATCCGCTTCGGAGAAGGAAGCTTACATTTCCGCCGGCAAAATTTGTAATTCTGCTTTTTTTCCTCATATCAAGAAAAGCGTCACCTGAATCAACATCCGTATCATCAGTTGTCAGCTGACAGAGTCCCTGATCGTCAAGCATATAGCCTCTGGAATTTCCTGCCCATACGCAGTTGCAGAGAGTGAATTTTCCGGCACTCATCGTGGCGATGATACTCACGGCAGTTGGTAGACTTATTCCGCTTTCCATTTCTGATCTGCCGAGTCTTTCCTTCACTTCATTGAGCTTTCCGGTGATATGCTCCTTAAGCTGACGGACACATTCAAGCTGTTCTGCAGATGTTCTTTTTATATAGGAAACACCTTTTTTTGAATATTCCTGTTCAAAGAATTCCGATGCTGCACACGCAGCGATTCTCGAGCCTATATAGGCTCCTGTTCTGTCATTGGCTCCGGAATACTTTCTGCTTCCGATATCCCCGCAGCCATCAAAAACACCTGTGACCACAAGACCGCTTTCATAATTATGTACAAAGGCGGAATCTTCACCGCAGCCACGAACAGTCTCAGACTGTAAAATTAATGGTTTGATAGTTGATAGATTCATTTTGTCCTCTCTTTTGCATAAAAATCACAAGTGATTTTTATAACCGTTTTATTTTTTCTCTGTATTCCGTTTCATGAACTTTTTACCGCCACATGAAACAGCTTTTAACATTATATCACACAAACAGGATTTAGTCAAGATATTGCGGAAAATTAGTGTTTTTTTATCATCTGATAATTTTACAATATTATTTCCGAAAAATTCAGAATAAGTATTGACTTTTTTTTCAGACAGGTATATAATATACGACAGCAAGAATAGTGCCTTCTTTTACAAGGCGGAGACATACGATTATTTAAAACTATAAGTATAATTTAAGAGGCGTTTGATAAATATGGATATTATTGAAATTTATCTCAGCAAGCTCGCATCTGCAGCAGAACTTTACAGCGAAATTGCTGAAAAACTCGGTGACAACAGAATAAACAGCAGCGATTCGCTTGCAAGTTCGATTGAAGAAAGAAAAGAATCGGTTATATACAAAATGTATATTTCTGACGAAGATATCCCAAACGTTGTAATTGATGAAATAACAGATATATTCCGCTCTTCCGCTGATAAGAATGACAATGTTACAGCTGAATTCATTACTGATGAATTCCTTAATCTTCTTGATGAAAACGAACGTCTTACACAGAAAAGCAAACCACGTTCCCTCGTTCACAGAGACGGCGATCTCCATGCAGTTGTTCATATATGGATAATCAGACGCAAGGACATGGGGATTTACGTTCTTCTCCAGAAACGCTCTGATAAGAAGTATATCAATCCCGGATGCTATGATGTTTCCGCAGCCGGTCATATTACTCAGGGCGGCGAACCGAGAAAAACAGCTGTCAGGGAAATATACGAGGAGCTTGGACTGAAAGTACCTGCTGAAAAGCTTAAAATAGTCGGCGTTCACAGAAATACCTACTGCAACGATGAAGTAAAAGATAATGAGCTGAGTGCAGTCTATATCTACACTGATCCCGTTGAAACAGATGAGCTTTCTATCTGCAAGGAAGAAGTTGCTGAGGTATGCTGGGCTGAGATCGACGAGATGCTCTCCGTGATTAAAAACGGCGGATTCCTCAACTGCATTTCTCTTGAAGAACTTGCAATGATTAAAAAAGCTGCTTTCTGATAAACAAATAAAGCCTTTATTATGCTGGGAGCTGACATTGTCAGCTCTTTTTTTGACCTTTACAGCTTTTCAGACGTATTATTTACAAAATACATCTTAGAAAGGAAAATCACAATGAAACGGACTTTATGTTTTATATCAGCTGTCTGTATGCTATTTTCAGCAGTTTCCTGCCGTAAAAACGGTAATACTCAGTCTGCATCCCCCCAAAATACGGCTTCGCAGACTCAATATATCAAATCGGACAAAAGCTATCATCTCAGAAAGCTTTCTATGCCGTCAGATTCAGCAAGCGTAATTTCAGCTGCACCGCTCGGCAATGGAAAATTTATAGCCGCATTCAGAAATCCTGAAAACGTCGTGCCTGATTTTTACACCACTGACGAAAGCTTTTCCTCATATACTCACTGCGATATGCAGATATCGTTCCGCGATAATGCAGAAATAACCCTCCGCTTTGCAAACGCAGCCGACGGAACACTGTATATGGCTGTTACTGAGATCACTCACGGTGATATGCCGCCATTCAACTATATGGACCCCGAACAGAATGACGAAGATTTCAACTGGAATTCCTATAATTCAAGTGCAGAATACTTCTACACGGTATACCGTATATCTGACAGCGGAATAGCTATATCAAAAACAGAAATCACCGGTATGAGCAACTATTCCATAGACGATTTCACTATCTGCGACAGACGATTCTACTTTTCATGCGGAAATGTATATACAGCTGATATGGTATCAGGTCAGGCTGAGGAATACAAGCCGGCACAGCACGAAGCCTCCGGAAGTCTTGGTGTAACCTCTGATGATGTGCTGATCTGCGGTCTGAGTCGGGAATTCGACAATCTCCTTGCCATTGGCGATAAGCTTCTTTCACTTGAAAGGTCGGGATCGCCTGTATCTCATATTTCAGGCGGCGGAAATGATTTCAATGCAGTTTTCACTGGAAAAACAGGTATCTACGGACTCAAGAACAACACAATCACAGAGCTTGCACTCAACATCCAGCTCGGAATAAACGAAAATTCAGCAGATGAAATCATTCCGACTGAAAACGGATATATACTTTCCGTATTTGATCAGAACAACGCAGTATACAATCTATATTTTCTCACCGATATACCTGAGAATGACGCTCCTCAGGAACCGGTAACCCTTAAGCTCGGTGTTATGTATCAGAATGAAGATTTCATGAATCATGTTGCAGATTTCAACCGTTCCGGAAAAAATATCACCATAGATCCTGTTTATTATACAGATTACGATATCTATGACAAAGAAAAAGATGAACAGGTAAGCACCGGTACTGAACAGCTCTCAATGGACCTTATAACCGGTGATGGCCCTGATATTGCCGTATTCATGAATCCCCCCCTTGATCTTAAAAGAAAAGACGCATTTACAGATATGTACGACCTTATGGACAACGAACTGAGCCGCGAAATGATTCTGCCCAACATTCTTGAAGCCTGCGAGTATGACGGAAAATTATATTCACTTCCGACCTGCTTCACAGTTCGCTCTATGATTATAAAGGAAAAATTCTCACTCACTGAAAATCAGACCTTTGAGGAAATGCTCGATACAATCGAAAACGCTCCAGCTGAAATGAACATTATCAACAATGGCTCAAAAATAGAAATGTTCATAAGCCTGCTGACTTATTCTGACTATGCCGTTTCCTGCAAGGACGGCAGATACTCTGTCAACACCGGAAATATGGAGAAGCTTCTTGAATTCTGCAACAAATTTCCTGATTATCCGGAAGAAATATCGTACGATATGAGCCGTGATGAGGTTCTTTTCTGTGAATTTGCCGCCACAGGCTTCGGGGATTTCAGAACCTATTACGATATAGCTGCTGAGCCTGTTACTTTTGCCGGTTATCCATCTCTGAACGGCGAAGGAAGCACAGTTGTTATGAACTGCAATGTCGCAATTTTGGAAAAATGCAGCAGTAAAAAGGAAGCATGGGAATTTGTAAAATCCATATACACCGGAGAAAACTCAAGTATTTCCAACGGCAGAAATATGGAATTACCAATACTCACAAAGGATATCGAACAGCTTGCAGAGATTGCAGAAAACAACGAAAATTTCACCAGAGACGAGCTTGAACAGGCAATCGGGGTGATTAAGGGGGCGAAAAGAGCTTCAAACGGACTTCCGAATGACCTTTTCCGTATAATATCAGAGGAATCTCAGCCTTATTTTGCCGGAGAATGTTCCGCAGCAGATGCTGCCTACTATATCAAAAACAGAACGGATATCTATATAAGCGAAAACGAATAAAACCATGAATGGCGGCTGTACATCTGTACTGTCGCCTTTTTTATGAATTTTTCTGAAACAATTTTTATTATCCTTGACAATAACATATAAAAAAACTATAATAAAAATGTAAAAATTATTGTTGTCGTTGCATTAGGCAGCACGACAACAGAGACAGGAGTTATTATTATGAAAAACAAACTGAAAAGATGTACTGCTGTGCTATCAGCCGCAGCTATGACCGCTGTAATGACTGGGACTTCCGGCGTCTTTACAACGACCGCACAGACTGAAATGACTGTTTTCCCCTACACGATTGAAGGTGAAGACATGAAAGACGCAACCTTCTGGGATAAAATCTATGCAGATGAATTCCCCGGCTTCTCCGGCAAGGGCTTTACTTACATTACTAACGACAAAGCTTCTTTTGAAGTAACTGTTCCTGAGGACGGAATGTATCAGTTAAGTGCTCGCTGTGTACAGATTCTTGATAAAGGCGGCCGTATGCAGACAATTTCTGTAAACGGCATTGAGTACTCAATGACTGCCCCCTACCTTGATACATGGACTGACATCGACCTCGGCGTTATCCGTCTGAGAAAGGGTACAAACGAGATTGCTTTCCTCAACAAATACGGCTATCTCGCTGTTGATACCGTTACTATCAAGGAAGCTGTTTTCCCTGATGTTACACAGGCAGACTCTGTTCCGTGCGATCCTAAGGCTACACCGGAAGCAAAGTCACTTATGAAGTATCTCCACAGCGTTTACGGCAAGCATATCATCTCCGGACAGCAGGAGATCTACGGCAGTGGTCACACTATCCAGACCACTATCAGATACGATCAGGAAAAGGATATCTGCGTTGACAGCGACGGAAATGAATATACTATCGACCGTGACAGCGAAGGACTCGACAAGGACGGAAACAAAATATACTGGCACTGCATCGGCGATGACGGCAAGGTATATGACTACGACGAACAGAACCGCGGATACAAATTCGTATACTACGATCAGGAATTTGACTGGCTCAAAGATCTCTCCGGCAAATACCCCGCTATCAGAGGCTTCGACTTCATGAACTACAATCCTCTCTATGGCTGGGAGGACGGCACAACTCAGCGTGTTATCGACTGGGTAAAGAACAAGGGCGGTATCGCTACTGCTTGCTGGCACATTAATATCCCTACTGATTTTGCAAATTATACTCCCGGCGATGCTATCGACTGGTCAAAGTGTACCTACAAGGTAAACAAGGATTTCAAGATTGCAAATGCCGTAAAGGAAGGCACTAAGGAAAACGAATACCTCAACATGGCTATCGAAGATCTTGCTGAGCAGTTCAAGATTCTTCAGGACAACAACGTTCCGATCATGTTCAGACCTTTCCACGAAGCTGAGGGAAATCCCAGCACTACTTCTGATCCCATCGACGGTTCAGGTGCATGGTTCTGGTGGTCTCAGGATGGTGCGGAGGACTACAAGGCTCTCTGGAATTACCTCTACGATCAGCTCACAAACAAGTATGATCTCCACAACATCCTCTGGGAAAATAATCTGTACGCATGGTCTGAATATTCCGCAGAGTGGTATCCCGGCGACGACTGCGTTGATATCATAGGCTGGGATAAGTATGATACAATGTATAACCGCCATGACGGCCTTACAAGCGGACCTAACGAGGACTGCAACAGCAGCGTTTACTGGTCTCTCAAAGACTATACAGACAACAAGAAAATGGCTGCTATCACTGAAAACAGCACAATTCCGAGCCTTGACAACCTCACTACTGAAAAAGCAACATGGCTCTATTTCTGTACATGGTATGACGATCAGGATAAGTTCATCTCCGGTGAAAATTACAACAATCCTGAAAGCGTAAAGGAAATGTATCAGAGCGACTACTGCATTACTCTTGACGAGCTCCCGAAGGATCTTTACAGCAACGGCGGTTCCTCAGAGCCTGTTCCGGATCCTGAGCCTGAACATTATTACGGCGATGCAAACTGCGACGGAAAAATACTTCTCAACGACGCAATTCTTATCATGCAGGTTATCGGAAATCCTGACGGGTATGCAGTCGGCGGAAGCGAAGAAACCGCAATCACGCCACAAGGTCTTTTAAACGCTGATGTTTCCGGAAACGGTGATGGTCTCACCAATAAGGACGCACTCGCTGTCCAGAAATACATCCTGAATCTCGGTTATCTTCCTGAAACTGAATAATACTACTCTGACAGTAAAGTGAAAATTTCGTAAAAAGCCTTGACATTTTAACCAATCTGTTATACAATGTTAGTTGAATACATTTTCAGGAGAGTGTTATTAATGAGCAAGGTCAGGGATTTTTTCACCAGCCTTAACAAATCAACAAAAATCACATTGATATCCTGCGGATGCTTTGTGGCATTGACCGTGATTATCCTCTGTTTCTTCGTCCTTTTCCCTATCTCACCCAACGATACAATTCAAAAAAAATACGGACGTGAAGCAAAGGCAACAAATAACAGCGGATCCGCACAAACTGTCACTACACAGCCGGCATCTGACAGCGAATATATCGGCTCAAGAGGTACTGCTGTTTCTACAACAACAGTTTCAACCAATACAAGAAGAAAAAAGAACTTCTCTGCCACCGTTACTACGGGAGAAGGCTTCTTCTCCGGCGGAAGAATTCCGACCGGAAGTTATGAAACAAGCACTACCGAACCGGTTGAGGAACCAACAGAGGAACCATCTGAGTTCCCGACAGAAGATCCTTCTGTAAATCCGTCTGAACCACCGACAGAAGACGTTTCTGTAAATCCGACCGAACCACCGTCGGAAGACGTTTCTGTAAATCCGACCGAACCACCGTCGGAGCTTACCACTGATCCTCCAACCGAACCGCCTACAAGTCCTCCGACTGATCCGCCCACAAGTCCTCCGACTGAAAACGGAGATACCGGAAACGGAGACGTACAAAGCTGGTAAAAAATACATTCAGCCGCTCGTAATGAGCGGCTGTTTTCATACTAAAAAAGCGGATGAAGCAATATTCATCCGCAATTTTTTATTTAACAGACTTATTCTTCTTGTAGATATAATTCAATCCCTTGATAAGCAGATTACAGTCAAGAATTATATCACGTCTGCAAAGCGGAACAACAATCTCAGAAAGTCCGCCAGTAGCAACAACTGTACATTTTTCTCCGAGTTCCTCCTCCATACGCTCGATTATACCATCAAGAGCACAGGCATTGGAATAAAGCATTCCGCTTTTCATGCAGTCAATGGTATTTGTCCCGATAATATGACCGGGATCCTCAAAATTGATCTTCGGAAGCTGTGCCGTTCTTGTAATGAGAGCGTCAGCCGAAACCCCCATGCCGGTCATGATAATTCCGCCGCGATATCCCTTGTTGCTGTCAATCACTGAAACGGTTGTTGCTGTTCCCATGTCGATGATAATAAGCGGTGCCTTATAAAGATTTATCGCCGCAACAGCGTCTACCACCTGATCGCTTCCGAGCTGTGCCGGATTGTCTATAAGTATGTTGAGTCCCGTTTTTACTCCCGGACCTGCCTGCATTATATCAGTGTGAAAAAGCTTCTTAACGGCAGCTTTTACCGTACTTGTCACAGACGGAACTACCGAGGACATCACTGCATCATGAACAACAGAGATATCCATTCCGTTCATATCGAAAAGGCTTTTCATCAGCGAAGCATATTCTGCGTCCGTAGCGTTATGATTTGTAGATATTCTTTCAAAAAGTACTACCTTATCATTCTCGTCAACGCATCCAAAAACTATATTTGTATTTCCTATATCCACTGCCAGCAGCATTATGAATTCCTCCCGAAACATCATTTTTTCTTATTATATCATACTTTTTTTAAAAAAGCTATACCATTTTCCATATTTTTGTGGTATAATTATTCTGAAACAAATCAAACTGCCGACTGCTTTAAAGATAAGGAGAATCATCATGCTTAAAGGAAAAACTGTTTTACTCGGAGTTACTGCCTCTATCGCGGCATACAAAACCTGCAATCTTGCCCGTATGCTCACCAAGCTCGGCGCTGATGTATACGTTGCTATGACTCCCAATTCACTGAACTTCGTTCATCCGCTGACCTTTGAGACACTTACTCAGCACAAATGTCTCATTGATTCCTTCGACCGGAATTTTGAATACAGCGTTCAGCACGTTTCAATAGCAAAAAAAGCAGACGTTGTAATGATAGCTCCTGCGACCGCAAACGTTATAGGAAAAATCGCCGGCGGTATCGCTGACGATATGCTCACAACAACTGTCATGGCTGCTACCTGCAAAAAAATTATTGCTCCCGCCATGAATCACAATATGTATCACAATCCTATTGTTCAGGAAAATATCGAAAAGCTCAGGTCTCACGGATATGAAATTGTTGAGCCTGTAAAAGGCATGCTCGCTAACCGTGATATCGGCGACGGAAAGCTCCCCGATGAGGAAACACTTCTTGAATACATTCTCCGTGAGATTGCCCGTGAAAAGGATCTTGCCGGCAAAAAGGTTCTTGTTACAGCCGGGGCAACCCGTGAAAGCATTGACCCTGTACGCTTCATCACCAATCATTCAAGCGGAAAAATGGGCTTTGCTATGGCAAAAGCCGCTATGCTTCGTGGTGCAGAAGTAACTCTCGTTGCCGCTCACACTGATGTTGAACCTCCTATGTTCGTGGATGTTGTTCCTGTAAAGTCGGCTGAGGATATGTTCAATGCCGTAAAGGATCGCTATCAGGAACAGGACTTCATCATCAAGGCAGCAGCAGTTGCAGATTATACTCCCCTCACAACCGCTGACAGCAAAATCAAAAAATCTGACGGCGATATGTCAATACAGCTTAAACGCACTACTGATATTCTTAAATTTATCGGACATAATAAGGGCGAACACCAGATAGTCTGCGGTTTTTCTATGGAAACTGACAATGTTATCGAAAATTCAAGGAAAAAGCTTGCTTCCAAAAATGCGGATATGATCTGCGCAAATTCTCTCAGGACTGCCGGTTCTGGCTTCGGAACTGATACAAATATCATCACTATGATAACTGAAAATGAAGAACAGGAACTGGAGCTGATGTCAAAATTCGACGCAGCTGATCTGATACTCACCAAACTTAAAACGCTTCAGGAGGAAAAATAAAAATTGAAAGTTGCTTTTTTTGATACAAAAAACTATGATATCACATCCTTTGAGCCTTATGCAAAGGAAAACAAAATCAAACTGAAATTCTATGAGACAAAGCTGAACGAGGATACCGCCGATCTTGCAAAGGGATGCTTTGCAGTATGTGCCTTCGTCAACGATGTGATAAACGCAGAGGTAATCGACAGACTCTGTGAGCTTGGAGTAAAGCTTCTTGCAATGAGGTGTGCCGGTTACAACAACGTAGATATAAATTACGCAAAAGGAAAGCTTGATATTGTTCGTGTGCCTGCTTATTCACCGTATGCAGTCGCCGAACACGCTATGGCTATGCTTCTCACATCAATCCGCAGAGTACACAAGGCTTATAACCGAACAAGAGATTTCAACTTCTCACTCAACGGTCTGACCGGCTTCGATCTGCACGGAAAAACTGTCGGTGTTGTCGGAACAGGAAAAATCGGCAGAGTGTTCATTGATATCTGCCGTGGCTTCGGCATGAATGTCATTGCATACGATAAATTTCCTGCCAAGGACAGCGGTATAGACTATGTGGAGCTTGATGAACTTTTCAGCCGAAGTGATATTATATCCTTCCACTGTCCGCTGACCGAAGAAACATATCACATGATAAGCAGCGAAACTATCAGCCAGCTAAAAAAAGGTGTTGTGATAATCAATACTTCCAGAGGTGCTCTTATTGACGCAGAAGCACTCCTTGAGGGAATAAAATCACGTCATATCGGTGCAGCCTGTCTTGACGTATACGAGGAAGAAGGCGATTTCTTCTTTGAAGATCTCTCCGGTCATATTATCTCAGATGATATTCTTGCACTTCTTATTTCAATGCCGAATGTAATCGTAACTTCACATCAGGCGTTCCTCACTGAAGAAGCTCTTGATAATATTGCTCAGACTACCGTAAATAATATCATTGCATATTCAAACGGCGAAAAAAGCGGTAACGAAATTATTCTTCAATAAGATGCACATCAAAATGGTCACCCTTTCGGGTGACCATTTTTTTTGCAACACCGCACAAAGCACGCCTTGCGGCTTTGCACAAAATCTGCTGGCATATTTTGCACAAGCTCTGTGCGGTATTGCCTTAATTATTCTATCTGCATTTTCTCGGATTTGAGTATCAGGATTCTGCGTACGCTTTCGTTTATACGTTCTTCGCTGATAGTTCCATCTTTTACCGCATTCTCAAGAGCATCAACAGCAGACTTCATATCCTGCGGCATGAGGAGCATATCAGCTCCGGCATCAACAATTTTCACTGCAAGCTCGCCTGATTCATACATTTCTGTAACTGCTCCCATAGCGAGCGAATCTGTCACTACCACGCCGTCATATCCGAGCTTTCCTCTCAGCTCATCTGTTATCATGGTCTTTGAAACAGAAGCCGTAAGCTGATCAACAGCGGTCATTGTAATATGTCCGATCATAACCATATCCGCACCTGCCTCTATTCCTTTTATGAACGCAAGATATTCATTCTGTTCAAGTTCGGCAAGCGTTTTTGCCGAAGAAGCTGTGCCATAGTGAGAATCCTCTGCTGTATCACCGTGACCAGGGAAATGCTTCACTGAGCAGTAAACTCCGCCGTCAGAAAAGCCCTTTACCGCCGCTGCAACAAGTTCTGCTGTTTCCGAAAAATCATCGCTATATGCTCTCTGACCGATAACAGTATTTGCTGGATTAGACCATGTATCCGCAACAGGAGCAAAATCCAGATTGAATCCTATTGAGGAAATATCACCGGCTATGGTTTTAGCGTTGCTGTATGCTGTATCTGTTCCCATTTCCTTATATAAGTACATAGGATCAAATGATGTAGTTCCGAGAGCGTCAGCACATCTTGCTACATCCCCGCCCTCTTCGTCAATGGCGTAAAACAGCGGAACACAGCCGATATCCTTCTGAATCTCCTTTGCTCCGGAAAGCATTTCCTTTGCCTGTTCCATTGATTCAAGATTGGCTGAAAAATAAATCAGACCACCTACCGGATATTGTTCCAGACAGCTTCTTGTAGCATCTCCGGATGCCGTTACAACGTCAAAGCCTGTTAATGATTCCGGAGTAACTATGAACATCTGACATACCTTTTCATGAAGGCTCATCTGAGATATGATCCTGTCGTACTGGTCGAGATTATCAGTCTCATTGGCAGATGTACTTTCACTCGTTCCTTCCGGCAGATCCGATTTCTTATCTTCGTCCGACTTCAGAGTTGTTCCGGAAGGCGAATCAGAATTTTTCTTTTCGCTGTTATTTATTTCACGAATAAAGACAAATCCTGCACCTGCCGCAATAATAAGTGCAATTATGCAAACAATTATAATCAGTTTGTACATAAATCCGCCCGACGTCTTCTGATTGCTTTTGTTATTCTTCATTCTGTTATCTCCTTCTGCAAAACAGGAAGCAGGTTGCCCTGCTTCCTATTTATATTATTTACATTTTTTCACGATTCATACTCGCAGATATATCCCGTTTTGCCCGTGAATATATGTGCAAGCTCCGGCGTGAACAGATCCTTACGCTGATCATTCCATGTCCAGCCATTGCTGTCAACGTTCCAGAGCATAAGATACATTTCATCTGTTCCGTCGAGATCGTCTCTTGAAGGCTCGCCGGGATACCATTTCTGATAGCTGAACGATTCTCCTGTTATCCAGTGACCATAAGCGTTACGGTTTCTGATCGAGGTATAACCGCCTATCCAGACATATTTCACACCGGCAGCCTCTGCCATATCAGCAGCCTTTTTAAGCTCCTCTTCCGAGGTAATTGTGATCAGGTGTCCTCCACGCTTCATACATTCAGTGTTTGCCTCTTTCCAGTTAAGATCGCCCTTGATGAATTCATACCTTGAACCATTTGAAGAACTCTTACGAGCCTCAGTAGGTATGAACTGCATTTCAGTTACACCGCCGTATTTTTCATCAGCAACAGCAAGATTGATCTTTCTTTCCTTCTTTGCTTCTTCCTTGGAATCCGAAACATATTCAACGCAGTACATTTCCTTTTCCTGTGCGTAGATCTGGTCAAGAATCTGGTGCATATCGCTGACATTGTTGATATTCCAGTATTGACCTCCTGTGTTTTCTGCAATTCTGTTGTAGTCGCTCTGTGAACTGTTTGTACCGATGATAAAAATCGGAACAGAAAGCTCATTTGCACTCTGGATTACTTCATTTGGTGTATGAATACTCTCAGTATCATTACCGTCAGTAAAGGCAATAACACATCTTGCCCCCTGCTGTGCTCCGGCATTGAGAAGTGATTCATACAAAGCGTCATAGAGTGCAGTCATACCGTCAGCCGACATATTATTGATTCCATTTTTAAGAAGCTGCGGATCATCTGTATAGGTACACATATACATTACATAAGTGTCGAATGCGATAAGCTCTGCCCTGTCTCCTGAGCGATAATCGAGAGCGTCAACGAACTGACTCATAATAGACTGCATCTGGTGAAGATCACCATCCATGCTTCCGGATTTATCGGCAACAAGAGAAAAGCTTACGCCCTCCTTCCCCTTAAGCTGTTCAATGGATTTTACTTCTCTTTCAACCTCCTTGCCGCCGGAAACCATTTCTTTGATTCCAACATCAGGCGATGTAAAGGTAACAGCGTTTCCGGAATTATCCTCAGCTGTAAAATACACCTTTACAAGCGGATAATCTGAAACGTCAGACGAAACGTAGCTGATATTCACAGGCTGTTTTTTCACAGCAATCTGCTCTACTCCTGAAAATCCCTCAGGTCTTGCAGTTGTAGGCTGAGTCGTTACAAGTGTAGACGGAACTGCAATCGTTTTTGTTATCGGCTTTTCATTTTCGGATGATAATGTAGTTGTTACGATATCGTCATCATCCCTGTATTTCATATCAGAAGCCGAATCTTTATCAGATGAACCGGAAGAACCGCCACCGCTAAGTATACTTGCAAGAAGTACTCCGCAGAGTGCAACAATAATTACTGTAAGTGCAACAAGCATAATGATAATCGCCTTATTGCCTTTCTTTTCCGGCGGAGGAGACTGAGGCGGATAGAACATTCCCCGTCCGTTATCCGGCGGAACATTATATTGCGGATGAGAGTATCCACTATTACTTTCATACTGCTGGGGCGGAATATATACTCCGTTCTGCGGAGGTACATTATACAGCTGATTTCCCTCAACACCTGTCTGATCAGCAAGAACAGTATTTTCCGGCTTCGGAAAGTCATTATTCAAAGCTGTACCACATCTTGTACAGAAGCTTGCTCCGTCATCAATCCGATTTCCGCATTTAGTGCAAAACATAAATCACCTCTCCTTTTCAGATTTTTAAACCGCACAAGAAATTGCACTACCACTATTATGATTACTATAATTATACCATTTCCGTATCTATTTGTCAATTTTTAATACATTTCAGAATGTAAAATTTGCACATATTTTTTTGTCACATCATACAAAATTTCGGAATCTCATTCATTTTGTCCACTACATCTTCAAAAATTAGCTTGACAGTTGTTGAATAAATATTTATAATATAAATGTAATAAAAAACGATCATCAAAAATTATAAGGAGTGAGTCTGAATGAATCTAAAAAAGTTAATCGGAAGATTTACTGCGATCTTTACAGCATCCGCAATGGTTGCCACGGCTGTATATATTGCTCCGGAAAAGGTTGTTCCTGAGCCATTCGATGTATTTGCGGCTTCCGACTGCGTTGTGGATACAACCACAGAATATCAGCTTATCAGAGGTTTCGGCGGAATCAATCATCCCGAATGGACAGGTAAGGATATGACCGACGCACAGAGACAGACAGCTTTCGGAAACGGAACAAATGAAATGGGACTTTCTGTTCTCCGTGTGTTTGTAAACCCCGATAAAAACCAGTGGAACAAGGCTGTTCCTACTGCTAAATTTGCACAGGAAAAAGGTGCTTATGTATTCGCTTCACCATGGGAACCTCCTTCAAACTTAGCACAGCCAGGTGACGGCTCTTATCAGGGCGGAAAGGTTCATATTCCTAAATCGAATTACGGCGCATATGCTCAGCATCTTAATGACTTCGGTACATACATGAAGAATCAGGGTATTGATCTGTACTCTATCTCTGTTCAGAATGAACCTGACTACGCTCATGACTGGACCGGATGGACATCTGACGAAACAACAGATTTTCTTGCTAATTACGGCGATAAGATCACAAGTACAAGACTTATGTCGCCTGAAACATTCCAGTATACAAACAAGGATTACTACAATAAAATCCTCAACAACTCAAAGGCTATGGCAAACTGTGATCTGTTCGCAACTCATATGTACGGCACCCAGAGAAGCCAGATGGACTTCCCAGCTCTCGAAAACAGCGGCAAGGAAATCTGGATGACTGAAGTTTATGTTCCGAACAGTGAAGCTGATTCCGCAAACCGTTGGCCTGAAGCACTTCAGGTTTCGGAAAACATCCACAACGCTATGGTTGTTGGTAATATGAGTGCTTATGTATGGTGGTACATCAGAAGAAGCTACGGCCTCATGGATGAAAGCGGCGTTATCACCAAGAGAGGCTACAATATGGCTCAGTACTCCAAGTGGGTACGTCCCGGTGATGTAAGAATTGGTGTTACAGAACAGCCGGCAAACAACGTTCTTGTTTCAGCTTACAAGAACGACAACAAACAGGTAACTATCGTTGCTATCAACAAGGGCAGTGAAACATACACTCAGAGCTTCAGTATCGGAAGCGGCGAAAAAATCGTTGACGTTGACCGTTACAGAACATCAGCAAGCGAAAATCTTGCTCTTACAGAAAATCTTGAAAATGACGGAAGCGGATTCTTCGCTTCTCTCCCCGCACAGAGTGTATCCACATTCGTTATTTCCCTTGAAGGAAGCGGCGTTACTCCCGGATCACAGCCCGACGAAAACGGCTGGTTCTTCCACGATGAATTTGAACAGGATACCTGCTCATGGGAAAGCAGAGGAGAATCCTCTATCCTTACAAGCGGCAGAACTTTCATGAAGGGCAAGGAAGCTCTCCTCGTTCAGGAAAGAACTTCTTCATGGCACGGTGCAGGCAAATCCCTCAACCCGAAGGTTTTCGTTCCTGGTCAGGAATACAGCTTCAGTGCTGATGTAATGTATTTTGACGGCGACGCCACAGATCAGTTCTACATGAAATTACAGTATACCGGTTCCGATGGTGAGCCGCACTACGACACAGTCGCCGAAGCAAAGGCAATTAAGGGAGAATGGGTGCAGCTCGCAAATTCCAACTACACCATTCCCGCTGACGCTACCGATATGCTCCTGTATATCGAAACAGCTGAAACAACAAACAACTTCTACATCGACGAAGCTATCGGTGCTCTCCCCGGTACAAAGATTGATGGTCCGGCAGCTATTACATTCACTCTCGGAGACATCGACAATGACGGCAGAATCGACGCATTTGATCTGGTTCTTGCAAGACGAGGAGCTATCAGCGGTGTATTCGCAACAAATGCAAGAACTCTCGCTGCCGATGTAAATCAGGACGGTAAAAACAATATCTCAGACGCTCTGATGATTCAGCAGTATATACTCGGAAAAATCAAGAAATTTGAAAAGGCAGTAATTGAACAGCCTGAGCCGGATGATACTACGTCAGGTGAAATGCGTACAATATCAGAATATACTCCTGTTGTACAGGCACAGATGGTAATAAGCGAACCTGCAAGCTCCAAACAGCAGCAGTCAGGTGTTCAGTACGGTACATTACAGTCAAAAAGCTACTATTCACAATTCTGCGGCAGAAACAAGAAGTACAATGTGCTTCTTCCTGCTGGATACACAACTGATAAAAAATATCCCGTTCTCTACGTTATGCACGGATACTGGGAAAATCAGGACAGAATGATAATCAAGGGCAATGACACAATGTATACAAAGGAAATCATAGGAAATGCCATAGCAGAAGGTGCTGCAAAGGATATGATCGTTGTGTTCCCCTACATCTATTCCAGCCAGACTCAGGATGACTGCAATGCAATGGATGACGCAAACAACATCGCATACGACAACTTCGATACAGTTCTTACTACTGAGCTTATGCCCCTTATCGAAAAGGAATACAGCGTTGCAACCGGCAGAGAAAACACCGCTATCACAGGATTCTCAATGGGTGGACGTGAATCTCTCAACATTGCAATGAAGCACCCTGATCTCTTCGGTTATGTTGGTGCTATCTGCCCTGCTCCAGGAGCATCAGGTGCATGGAAGTTCGCTTCTGAAGAAGCTGCTCCTTCACTTATCATGATTACAGCAGGCGGAAACGACACAGTAGTTTACAGCACTCCCGAAGGATACCACAATAACTTTACCCAGAATAACGTGCCTCATATCTGGCACTATTACGAAGGCGGATACCACGGCGACAACAGCATTCACGCTCATCTTTATAACTTTGTCCGTGCAGTATTCCAGGCATAATTAAAGAAATCTTCTATAATTCCCCCCATAGCTGACAGGTTTATCCTGTCAGCTTTTTTTGTCAAATTACATATCAGCAATAAAAAACTGCTTCTGACGCTGAAATCAGAAGCAGTTTGTATTATTATTTTATAATATTATGAGAACAGGAACTTATTATTAAGTCTCCGGAAGCTCTCCGATCTTAAGAATATATTTCTGAACTGCAAGAGCATCCTTGTTTGTAAGACCATCACCGTTTCCGGAAACGTCAGCATTTGATACTCCCTGTGCTGTAATAGCACTTTCCTCAGAACCGCCAACTGCATAAGCGTCAGGATTTCCGATAACCTGCATGATGAGAATAGCATCATTGAGAAGAACCTTGCCATCACAGTTTGCGTCGCCGTAAAGCGTTACTGACTGACCGGGCTGCTCTGTAAATACAGAAGCGATTTCAGAATTGTTCTTGATAGCGTCAAAGTAGATTTCGCCCCATTCTGTGAGCTGTGTTCCATCCCAGCTGCTTACGAGGTCAAGATACTCAACGCCGCCGCTGTTGCCCATCCATGACCATGCAATGTAGCCCATGTTATTCTGCTTGCAGTAGCTCATAACTGTTGCTTCGTCAACATCGCCGTCAGTATGCTTGAGACCGAACTCACCAACAAGTACAGGAGCACCGCACTCAAGAGCACCGTCAATGTTATTCTTTACCATATCAGCTGTACCGCCTGCGTACTCATACATATGGATTGAGAATACTGTATTCTTTTCAGGATCTGATGCAAATACTGAAGCACCTTCGTCCTTGATTGATGTAGGATACTGTCCCCAGCCTGCACTGTCGATCATGATCATGTTCTTGATGCCAGCATCACGAACAACCTTGATTGCCTGCTTGCAGCCGTCAGCCCAGCCTGCACTATTCCAGTCACCGTACCATTCGTTAGCAATGTTAAGGATAACATACTTGCGGTTTGCATTGAGGAGATCTGCCATTGTTGCCCAGTATTCAGCAGCAGCTACGATATCTGCGCTGGAGTTGCTTCCTGTTGCATCGTGTGCTTCAAGAATACAGATCTGCTTGTTTTCGATACAACAGCCTATGATGTCCTCAATCTCAGAAGCAGTAGTCTTATCCCACTTAGCTCCGTCTGAGCATACGATACGAACACAGTTTGTACCAAGACCAGCAGCTGCCTTTATAGACTGCTCTGTCTTGTCCTTGTACCATGCGTGTGCAATATTTACACCACGCATTTCAAATGCATTTCCGTTTGCGTCACGGATTGTCTGTCCGTCAACATAGAATCCCTTGCCGTCATTCTGTGAAGGAATTGAAGGACCGGGTGTAGGTTCGTCTGTCTTCATAGTATAAACTCCAGTGATATTGATTCCGGACTTATCTTCGATAGCTGTTCCATTCTTTTCAGCGTACCAGATCTGTCCTTCGTATGTTTTTGATTTGCCGAGTTCTGCCTTTACTGCCTCGATAATAGCCTCATCCTCGACAACCTCTGTTCCGAGTGAGCAGTTAAGGTAATCATCAAGTAAATTTACCTTTACGGCACCGCTCTTTGTTGTCTCCCACTGAATATTTACCCAGTAGTATTCGCCATTGAGAGGGATAGAAATTCCAAGACCGCCGTTTGCATATGTTACACCGGAAGGAACTTCAACTGTAATATAGAATTCATCAACAGCTTCAGGAAGTGTTACCTTGAAGTTGCCTGTTGCGCTGTCCTGTAAAACCTTTCCGTAATTCTTATCGGGATCGGCTACTGTTGTTGTAGTTGTTGTTATAGGCTTTGATTGTGTAGTTGTTGTAGATGGAGGAGTAGGAGTGGGAGTAGATCTTGTGTAAAGATTTGCTGGAAGTTCGTCAAGAGTAATACAGTAATCACTCTGATACATCTTGATTGTGTCTTCCTTTGTATTGAATACGGGATCAGAAAGGAAATTAGTATCCTGGCTTCCACCGTCATACCATGTACAGAAGTAGAGCCAGCCAGCCTTTTCAGCAATGAGATTGTCAACAGTTGAGAAGCTGTCGTTTTCAGCCATTGCTACCATTTTCTTGCTGTCATACTTTTCCATGATTCCATAGAATGTTGAGCTGATAGCACTGTCATTGTGCTTCAGAACAGGACTTCCTGTTGACCAGTCTGTACAGTTGTACTTATCGTAACCGATAATATCTACATAAGCGTCACCAGGATACCAGTTTTCAGATGTAGAGAAGTTATAGCTGTTCCACTCCCAGATAAGGTTGTGGCAGTCGAAATCATTTGTGAGTGTCTCATAAGTGTAGATCCAGAGCTGCTTGTAAGCTTCAGAACCTTCTCTGCCCCACCAGAACCATGAGCCTGTCTCACCGCCGCCGCCTTCTGCTTCGTGGAGAGGTCTCCAGATGACCGGAATTCCCTGTTCTTCAAGTTCATTGAACTCCCTTGCAAGAACTTCAAGTCCCTGTAAATAGTACTCATTTTCCTTAGTGCCGGGTGTAGCAGCCTTTGAAGGTGAGAAATCTGTACCATCAGCTGTGTATGTTGTCTCAGCCCAGTCAATTTTCTGACCGATCTTGTAGCTTTCAAAATCCTTGGGAACATTATAGTGGAATGAAGCAGTAGCGATACCGTTCTTATTCTTTACCCAGTCAATGATACGGTCAGTTGAGCCGTCGTCACTGCCGAATGCAGGACAGCAGAAATTACCGTAATCAAAACCTCTGATAGCAGGATATTCACCTGTGAGATCTTTAAGGTACTCAAACTCATACTCAAGACCATGAGGACCGCCGGAATAGATTTCCTGCTGACCGGAAATGATATTATTTCCGTAAACCTCAGAAAGGTAGTTCATAAGGCTTCTTGTTTCGTTTGTTGCCTTTACGTCGCATACAGTTACCTGTGAAGCCTTGATAGGCGGAAGTGAAGCTGCTTCGATTGTGAAGTAGTCGAAATTTGTCCAGCCCCAACTCTTTTCGATAGTAAGGTTGTTTTTACCCTTATTGAGCTTTACAGTCATTGAGATTGCTTCAAATCCTGTGTCATTTACTGGAATGGACAGTGCTCCCTGACTTACGTTGTTGATAGTAAGATTCTGCTGTTTTGCACCGCCGAGACCACCAGCGTAGATAGTCAACGTATACATACCTGCTTCTTCAGCATTAAAGTCAATACTGATCGTTCCGCTGTCGGTCATTTTGAGACAAGAACCGCCGCTTGCACCGGAATTCTTTTCAACAGTTACGTCACCGGTAATAGTTGCGTCCTCGAACTCAATACGAGTTTCGTCAGCAGCAGTCACAAATACGGACGGTGTTGTAACAACAGCCGCATTTAAAGCCATTGACGCCGCAAGAAGTGCTGCCCCGCTCTTTCTGATTAATTTTTTGTGCATTGTAATTCCCTCCAAAACAATTTTACAATCATGCAGATGCCGTCTACAAAAGTGAAGCAGACATCTCTGACCAAGAAGCTGCTTAGCCTATATTACAGCTCTGTCATGCCATAATCATTATAGTGAATGCACAAACCAAAGTCAAGTTTTTTTAAAGATATTTCAAAACATTTGGCACTTTGCACCAATTACATATAGCAATTTTTGGTCATAATCGCAACATTTGGTGAGTTAATTAATTGTGTAAAACAAAAAATATCCGGATAACAGTCTATCCGGATATCGTTCACAATTTCACTTTAATTTTTTAACAAGACCTTTGAATACATCGCCTCGTTCTTCAAAATTCTTAAAAATCCCATAGCTTGCAGCAGCCGGAGACAGCACACAGCTTTTCCCCTCCGAAGTAATCTCGGAAGCAAGAGCCACCGCATCCTCAAGGTGTTCAACGTAATGAATGCACTCTGCCCCCTTATCCTTAAGCATATCAAAAACACGCTTTCCCGAAGCTTCCATGCAGATTACGTTTACATCAGCAGTGCTGAGAAATTCCACCAGAGAGCTATAATCTATTCCCCTGTCCATGCCGCCGATGAGTATAGTTCCGGCATCTGGAACGCTTTTTACCGCTTCGATAGCCGTTGCACAGGCAGTTGAAATCGAATCATCATACCAGCGGATACCCTTGAAAGTACCCACAAATTCAAGACGGTGCGCAAGGGGATCAAAGGTACAGAGAGCTTTGTCAAAATCCTCCTGAGAAACAAACGGGGATGTGATAAAATACGCCGCCGCAATATTGAAATGATTATGAATTCCGAGCAATTTTATCCTGTCAACGGGAATTTTATAGCTTTCGCCGCTGAATTTAAGTTCAGCAACACCATCGCTTACATAGATATCAGACTCCGGATTCTTATCAGAAATGCTGAAAACAAGACCATCATCATCCTTAGGAGCAATATCGCTGTTTATCAGCAGACAATCCTCCTCATCCTGATAAAGGTAAATGTTTTTCTTTGCATTGTAATAGCGTTCCATTGTTCCGTAATGGTCAAGGTGTTCCTCGTAGAGATTGAGAAATACCGCCGCTGACGGAGAAACAGTCATATATTCAAGCTGATGACATGAAAGCTCGCAGACAACGATAGTTTCATCATTCATTTCCTCTGCGATATTGAATACAGGAATTCCGATATTGCCGGCAATTATGCACTTCTTGCCGGACTCTTTAAGGACATGATAAATCAGCGATGTAACTGTACTTTTCCCCTTTGTTCCGGTAATTCCGATTATCTGCTCACGGTAAACCTCAAAAAACACCTGTGTTTCAGAGGTTACAGTGCAGTCAAGCTCATCAGGCTGCTTTTCGAGTACGATTCCCGGACTTTTGAAAACAAGGTCAAATTCGCTGAGAGATTTCTGATAATCAGCTCCGCAGATCATTTTTACATCGCCGGATATCCCGTTTGCAGCTGGATCAATTTCATTCAGATCTGCAATTGCAACAGAAGCCGGTTTACAGTACTTATTGATAATTTCAAATGTTGCTCTGCCCTCTCTGCCAAATCCAAGAATACATACAGATTTATTTTCAGTGATATTTTTTATATGCTTTACAAATCTTTTCAAAGGAGACGCTCCATTTCTTTCTTTAAAATTGTTTTAAATTCATCCGGCAGAAGATTCTGTTCATTGAAGTAACAGCAGTATTCCTTTCTGAGATCGTCAATTTCTTCCGGATGATAAAGTCCACGCTTCACATACTCCCCAAAAAGAAGCGGAAGTTCCTCGCCATTAGCTTCAAGCTTCTGAATGGCAAGCGATACAGACAGATTCACCTCGCTGACGCTTCCTACACACTCGAAAGGCTTGTGCTCAGATTCGCCTATAAGTTCAATGAAATATTCCATCATTGCCGGATCATTCAGCATATCTCTGCCGAAAATTTCTTTAAGCCCGTCAAGGCTGAGGAACGGCGAAAGTATCAGGCTGACAAAAAGACATTTCGGGCATTCTCCGCACCATATATCCGGAGAAACCTTACTGCCGAGATTACAGCTTCTGAATACGGGCAGATATTTTCTGTGTGAAACGAACATTCCGGCAATCTGGAATTCCGTCAGCGGACGTAAAAAGCTGAAATAGCTTATTCCGGTGCCGAGATATTTTTCCTCGTACTCATGGAAGTCATGTTCAAACTCATAGCTCTTTGAATACTGATGATTAACGCTGCTGTCTGCAACGGTACTTTCATTTGCACTTGCTTCATTCGACAGAACAATATATTTCAAGCCATACAGATATGCTGTAATTTCTGCTGAAAACGCAACAACCGACGAAAACGGAGTATGACCGTTAAGATATCCCTTGTTGTTGAGCTCTATAAGACTGCGGTCGAACTTCCGCTGTGCCGTTATAAGTGTATCCTCCGGCAGACCAGCCGCCTCCACTGTTGCACTTATAGAACATCTTTTATTTATAGCATAACAGCGGCATTTCATTCCGGAATTTTTCAGCGTTTCAAGCGTCAGAGCTGAATCCTTTCCGCCGCCTATCGGGATAAGACAGCCTTTAAGTTCACGATCTGCACATGAATCTGCATTTATTTCTTTTCCGGTACAGGTAATATTTACAAGTTCCTCCTGAGTAGTTTCAATTCCGTTTATAAAAAGAAATTCTCCTAGTCCGAGGAACCAGAGTTTTTTCCACCATTCCTTCTGTTCTTCGGTCAGAAATCCACATTCGATCCTGAATTCCGGCGAGCATACAGCTTTCCAGTAGCTGACAGCCTCTGCCATTCCCATATTGAATACGAGCTTTTCAAATACGGCGTCGCCGGAGACAGTCAGTCCGGCTGGCTTAGGAAAGCTCCATCCGGGACTGAACTGTGCAAGCTCCGGAATTTCAAAGGAAAATTCAACATCAATCGTTTCGTCGTTTTCCCTTATATTATATGATTTAAAAACAAAAACAGGATTTTCGTTTCTGAACGTCTCAAATTTATTCATATTACGCTTACCCTCCGTTTACTATTTTACGGCTTGTTCTTCCGCAAGCTTTCTGCAATGCTTTCTGAGACACTCAAAGGTTTCATCCGAAATATCATGTTCTATCTTGCAGGCATCTTCCGCTGCTGTATCACGTCCAACTCCGAGAAGCATGAAAAATTCCGAAATAACAGTATGGCGGTCATAAACGTGTTCAGCGACACCTCTGCCTTTTTCCGTAAGAGTAATGTGGTTGTTCTCATCAACCAGAACAAGACCGTCATCTTTCATCTTTTTCAGTACGATAGATACGGTGGGACGTGAATATCCCAGATATGAGCATATATCAATAGCATGAACATCGGGCTGCTGCTTTGACAGGATCAGTATAGTTTCGAGATAATTTTCAACTGCTTCTGTAATAGCCATTTGCGATTCTCCTTTTTGGAATAGTTGCCTTTATATTATATCATATTCAGATAAAAATTACAACACTTTTTGCCATTCATTGAGCAAAATAATAAAACTATTGATTATTATTATAAAACGTGGTATAATGTTAAAGAAAAATATTTTTCGGAGGAAGCATTTATGACAGCAAAAGAAGAATTCATTTCAATATTCAACGAAAACATCAAGCGTGAGGGTGCAGATAAGCTCCTTGAATATCTTAAAAAAAGCGATTTCTTCACCGCACCGAGCAGTACACGCTATCACGGTTCCTACGAGGGCGGACTCGTTGAGCACAGCGTAAACGTATATCACTGTCTCAAGGATTATCTTTCACGTCCGAGAGTAAAGGAAAAATATGGCATGGATTATTCCGACGAAACAATCGCCATAGTCGCACTGCTCCACGATCTCTGTAAAATAAACTTCTATACTGTCGAATACAGAAACCGTAAAAATGACGCCGGCGTATGGGAAAAGTATCCATGCTATACAATAAATGACACTCTCCCTTATGGTCATGGCGAAAAATCCGTCTACATAATTTCCGGATTTTTCTACGGAGACAGCCGTCTTTCCCGCGAGGAAGCATTCGCTATCCGCTATCACATGGGATTTTCCGGCACTGAAGACAAAAACATAATCGGCAAGGCACTTGAAATGTATCCGCTTGCATTCGCTCTCAGCGTTGCTGATATGGAGGCCTCATATTTCCTTGAAGGCAGCACAAAATAATCATCACAAGGAGTTATTACATTATGAACTGGTATGAAAATGCAATAATCTATCACATCTATCCTCTGGGATTCTGCGGAGCACCGAGATTCAACGACGGCGGTGAAGTTGTATACCGCCTTGACAAGGTACTCGACTGGATTCCTCATCTCAAGGAAATGAACGTTGACGCTGTTTATTTCGGACCTGTATTTGAATCTGTCGAGCACGGCTACGATACCATAGACTACAAAAAAATCGACAGACGTCTCGGTGACAACGATTCCTTCCGCAACATCTGCAACAAGCTCCACGAAAACGGTATCAGAATCATACTTGACGGCGTATTCAATCATGTCGGAAGAAAATTCCCGCAGTTCGTTGATATTCAGGAAAAAGGTCAGGGCAGCGGTTACTGCGACTGGTTTCAGAACCTCAATTTCGGTGGTTCTTCCCCTTGCGGAGATCCTTTCTGGTACGAAGGCTGGAATGGTCACTACAATCTTGTGAAGCTCAATCTGCACAACGTTGGCGTATGCGATCACCTTATCGACGCTGTCAACTACTGGATAGAGGAATTCAAAATTGACGGTATACGCTTTGACGCAGCCGACTGCATTGATTTCAATTTCTTTAGAAGAATAAGAAGCTTCTGCAAGGGAAAACGTCCTGATTTCTGGCTTATGGGTGAGATAATCCACGGTGACTACAACCGCTGGGCTAATCCCGAAATGCTTGACAGCGTTACGAACTACGAATGCTACAAGGGGCTTTATTCCTCGCACAACGACAAAAACTACTTTGAAATAGACTACTCTATCAATCGTCAGTCCGGAGCAAACGGCGGCATTTACAGAGACATCAGCCTCTATAATTTCGTTGACAACCACGATGTAAACCGTCTTGCAAGTACCGTAAACAATCAGGCATATCTGCCGCTTATATATACACTTATGTACGCAATGCCGGGTATTCCGTCTATCTACTACGGAAGTGAGTACGGCGTTCAGGGACGCAAGGAAAGCAATTCCGACAGCAATCTCCGCCCTTGTCTCCACCTTCAGGATATGAACAGCGAAAATACTTCCCTGTACAATCACATTGTAAAGCTCGGAAGAATTTACCGTGCATATCCGGCTCTCCGCACCGGCGTTTATGAAAGAATCATGATCACAAATCAGCAGCTTCTTTTCAAGAAAACTCTGGGCGATCAGACTATCTATATTGCTCTTAATCTCGCTGATTACGAATTTGATCTCAACTTCGGAACACATCTCCCCGCTCTTGTTGATGTTATCGGTGCAAAGCAGATTCAGGTAAACAATGGTGGAGCTTATATAAAAATGCCGCCGTATTCCGCAATGATAATCGTTTCTGACGATATTGTGAATACTCAGCCGGAGGAAGTTCCAGCTGCTCCCGTTCAGGAGGACAAGGAGACAGAAATCGTTGAAGGTGCTAAATACCGTCATTTCAAGGGCGGAGAATATCAGCTGATAGCAGTTGCACGTCACAGCGAAAACAACGAAGAACTTGTTATTTACAAGTCACTTTCTGACGGTCAGGTATGGGCAAGACCCAAGTCAATGTTTGTCGGAAAATCCGGCGATGTACGCAGATTCACAAAAATCGACTGATGATTGTATATTCTGCTGAAAATCGTTCATAATAAAGATACAGGGGAAAAATCATGCTCCCCTGACGCATCACCACCTTGTAAAGCTGCCTGTTATCCGCACAACCGACAGCCGGACAGGTGAAGCGGCTGTGCGGAGAAAGGTCTTTATTATGAGCAAGAACAAAAACAATTACAGCAACAAGAATAACTCAGACTCTCAGAACAAGAACTCTGATAACAGAGTTTCTGATAAGAACTCCAACAGCAATTATCAGGACAGAAATTCAGATAATAATTCCAGCAACTGATAGTGAAAGCCGCACCAGAAAGGTGCGGCTTTCATCGTATATATGCAAAAAAGAGCCGCATAAAGCAGCTCTTTTATTATAATTATTCAGCGTCTTCTTCAACAGCTGTTTCTTCTGCAATTACTTCTTCAGCAACTGCTTCTTCAACAGCTTCCTCATCAGCAGCTTCTTCTGCATCCTCGATAAGAGCACGCATAGAAATGCTGATTCTGTGAGAATCTGCGTCAATGTCAATAATCTTCACATCAACCTCGTCGCCTACTGCAAGGATGTCCTTAACATTTTCAACCTTCTTGTCAGCGATCTGAGGGATGTGGATAAGACCATCAATACCGTCAATGTTCTTCGCGAATGCACCGAAGCTTGTGATAGAAACGATTGTTGCCTTAACAACATCACCTACATTGTAGTTAGCATTGAAGATTTCCCAAGGATTATCCTCAGCCTTCTTGAAGCCGAGAGAAATTCTGTTGTCTTCACGGCTGAGATCCTTAATGTAAACTTCAAGAGTATCACCAACAGCAACAACCTCGCTGGGGTGCTTGATTCTCTTCCATGAAAGCTCAGAAATGTGAACCATTCCGTCAATTCCGCCGAGATCAACAAATGCACCGAAGCTTGTGAGTGACTTTACCTTGCCCACATAAACATCGCCAACGTTTGCAGCATCCCAGAACTTAGCCTGAGCTTCTGCCTTCTTAGCGTTCTGAACAGCCTTGATAGAGCCTACTGCTCTCTTTTTGCCCTCAGTTACTTCGATAATTGTGAATTCAACCTTCTTCTTAAGAAGCTCGTCCAGCTCTGCTCCTCTGGGGAGACCTGTCTGTGAAGCGGGGATAAAGATTCTTACGCCGAGGTAGTTAAGAGTAACGCCCTTGTTTACGATGTGCTGAACAACGCCTTCAAGAACAGTACCTTCCTGCTGAGCCTTTACAACAACGTCGTAGCCAGCCTGCTCGTCAACCTTTCTCTTGGAAAGCTGAGCTGTGCCTTCTGCATCGTTAACCTTGATAACGATGAGTTCGATCTCATCGCCAACCTTAGCGATATCTTCGGGCTTCTTTGAAGGATCATCTGTAAGATCTTCAAGCTTTACATAACCTGTATGCTTTGTTCCGAGATCAACTGTAATTTCTGCGTTATCAACGCTTACAACAGTTCCCTTAACCTTCTCTCCTGTATGTATTTTTTTGAATGACTGATCGAGTGCCTCTGCAAAATCGATTTCTTCATCCTGAGCAGCTGTAATAATTCCATTTTCTGCCATAGTGGTTTGTACCTCCTTAATTATATAAGCAGGGGTGGATGCCCCCGCAGTAATGCCGATTTTTTCAGCAACGGGAATCTTCAATGACCGAAGCTCGTCCGAATTTTCAATATGATACGTTTTGCAGTAACGGCTGCACACTTCATACAGCTTTACTGTATTTGAGCTGTGTCTGCCGCCAACTACCAGCATGATATCCGAAGCCTTTGCAAGCTCAGCCGCATCAGACTGTCTTGTATCGGTAGCATTACATATCGTATCGGAAATTTCAATATCCGGATTATCTTTCGGGATCACGTTTAAACAATCATCCCATACTACTATATTATACGTTGTTTGAGCCACAATTGCAAGCTTTTTTTTAAGATTTTTGAATTTTTTTTCAAAAAAGTCTTTTAGCTCAAATTCATCCTTAAAAACAAGGCAATTTTCGTCACAATGCCCAACAATCCCCTGAACCTCAGGATGTGAGGCGTCACCTGCAATAAGAACAAAATATCCTTGCTTTGTCTTTTCTGCGGCTATTTTGTGGATTCTCGACACGAAAGGACAAGTTGCATCAAGCATTCTGTTTCCCTTTGCTGCGATCTGCTCGTAAATCTCCCGTCCTACTCCGTGTGATCTTATTACAACTGTTTCATCAGCTTCAAGCTCATCCACAGAATCTATGATTCTTGCCCCTTTCGCCTTCATATCATTCACTACGTCCTGATTATGAATAATCGGTCCGAGAGTTGCCACTTTTGTATTCTTTTCAAGCTCGCTGTATACCATTTTAACAGCTCTGTCTACTCCAAAGCAGAATCCCGCTGATTCCGCAACCGTAACCTTACTCATTATCTGTTCCTCCGGCAGCAACTGTTTCAGCCTGTTTTTCCGGTTCGCCTTCTACAATACGCTTGATATCAGCCATGTAACGGTTTTTAAGTCTTGAAAGCTGGCGTGGATTCGGTGTATCGCTTATCTCAACATATTCAGCCGGATCAATGGGTTCTCCGTATACTACCCTGATTTTTGTGCGGAAACGAAGCTTTTCTCCGTAAACAACACCTACCGGAATAATCTGACATCCTGTTTTTGCAGCTATAAGAGCTGCTCCGCTGTGACCTCTGCCTACTTTACCGTCCTTTGAACGTGTTCCCTCCGGAAAAATCATCAGGCTTCGCTTGTTTTTCAGCCTGTCAACAGCCGTATCAATGACTGCCGTATCACCTTTTCCTCTTGATACCGGAAATGCTCCCAGCGACTTTATCAGGAATCCGAAAGCCTTGTTTTCAAAAAGCTCCTCTTTAGCCATAAACGCAATTTTTCCCCGTGAACCTGCACCTACAAGCGGAGGATCAGCATAACTTCTGTGATTAGAAGCGTAAATAACAGATGTTTTCTTCGGAATATTCTTTCTTCCGACATACTTCAGACTATATGCAATGTGCATATAGAGCCAGACAAGAAATCTGCAAAAATAATACATTATACCTCACCCGCCGTTCTTTCATTTATTATTCTTACAATCTCGTCAGCAGACTGTTCGAGATTGAGATTTGTTGTATCAACCAGTACAGCATCCTCAGCCTGTCTGAGCGGAGATGTTTCACGATTCATGTCCTGATAGTCACGCTGGATTATATCCTTGAGGATTTCCTCATACGGCGGACAGTCAGGCTTTACAGAAAGCTCCTTGTGACGTCTGTTTGCACGTTCATCAGCGGAAGCAGTCAGGAAAATTTTCACTTCCGCATCAGGAAGCACAACTGTTCCGATATCTCTGCCGTCCATTATCACGTTATTTTCCCGTGCTATCTTCTTCTGAGTCTCAAAAAGATACGCTCTTACAGCCGGAATAGCCGATGTTCTTGATGCAGCCATTGAAATCTCCGGTGTTCTGATAAGATCGGAAACATCCTTGTCTCCAACGAATACTCTCTGAGCACCGTCAATGAATTTCAGTGAAATATCAGCATTTTCAAGTGATTTTTCTATTTCATCATCGGAAATATTATTTTCTGTGATATACAACGCAGCCGCACGATAAAGTGCTCCTGTATCAACATAAATATATCCGAGCTTTGCAGAAACCATTTTTGCGATAGTACTTTTTCCTGCACCGGCAGGTCCGTCAATTGCAATATTGATAGTTTTCATAATCTTCTCCTTGATTTATAAAAGTACAGCCATTACATATACATAGCTGCCGAATAAGCAGTAGAAAACGCGATCTGTAAGTTGAAGCCTCCCGTATAAGCGTCAACGTCTATAACCTCTCCGGCAAAGAACAATCCGGAAATCAGCTTTGATTCCATAGTTTTCGGATTAATTTCCCTGACAGACACTCCGCCGCTTGTAACGATAGCTTCATCCACCGGTCTGAACGATGATATCCTTACAGGAAATCCCTTGATAAGCTCACCGAGCTTCTGACGCTGTTCTCTGGTGATGCCGTTCACCTTCTGTTCTGCCGGAATTCCCGACAGCCTTACCGCCACCGGAATGAGCTTTGCCGGCAGAAGTTTGCGTATGCCGTTTGCAAAATCACGATTGAGATTTTCACTGAAATCACGCTGTATACGCATATCAAGCTGTTCTGACGTAAGTCCGGGCTTGAGATCAATTTTCATCTTATAACGATCCGGCTGCATATCACGGATATGCGAGCTTGCACTCAAAACAAGAGGTCCGGATACTCCGAAGTGAGTGAAAAGCATTTCTCCAAGCTCGCTGTAAATCAGCTTTTCTCGATCATAGAGTTTCAGAGTCACATTACGAAGTGAAAGTCCCATCATCTCGGCACAATATTTATCCGGTGACACAAGCGGAACAAGACTCGGCTTTATATCGGTAACAGTATGACCAGCCGACTCCGCAAGCAGATATCCGTCACCATTGGAACCGGTATTCGGGTACGATTTTCCTCCGCAGGCAATCAGCACTGACTCTGAACGGAATTCCTCTTTTCCTGCAATTACACCACAGCATTTTCCGTCCTCGATAATAAGTGCGGAAACTCGTTTATGTATCAGCCTTACACCAAGCTTCTTCATTTCACGGTCAAAGGCGTCTGCAATATCATCTGCTTTGTCGCTTACCGGAAATACTCTGTTTCCTCGCTCTGTTTTCAGCGGAATCCCCAGTTCCTCGAAGAAAGCCATTGTATCAGAAGCATCGAAGCAGGAATATGAGCTATAAAGAAAACGTGGATTTACCGGTATATTCCTCATGTGTTCATCCATCGGGGAATTATTTGTGACGTTGCATCTTCCCTTGCCCGTAATACGAAGCTTTCGTCCGGTACGTTCATTCTTTTCAAAAACGACAACAGATTTCCCGAATCTTGCCGCCTGAACAGCAGCCATACATCCGGCAGCTCCACCGCCGACAATTATAACATCAGTCATTTTTATTCATCAGTCTGCGAAGCCTTTCTGCCGCAGCCTTCCGCCTTTCCTCCGTCGCATAATGATCCACAGAATATCCGCAGCCTTCCTGAATCAGAACATCGCCTTCCCTTGCGTCCGCCGGAAGGAAACAACGCATGACAGTTTCCATTCCGTCCTCTGTTTCAAGAACAGCAGCTTCATTCTCAAATCTGTCTATAATAATCATTGAATCAATCCTTTTCTGTTTCGATCTCCAGATCCTTTCCGTCGGATACGATTACAATCGTTCCGTCAAGATCTGTACGATAAATTTCATTAGTATACCTTGATATTTCTTTCAAAGCTTTTTCATTAGGATGACCATACGAATTCCCCTCACCGCAGGAAATAACCGCATAATCCGGAGATATTACCTTCATAAATTCCGCACAGCTTGAAGTCTCGCTCCCGTGATGACCGACTTTATAGACATCTGCATGACGCAGACGTCCTGTCTTTACCATTTCCTTTTCTGCAAGAGCTTCAGCATCTCCTGTGAAGATGAATGTGTTCTCGCCATGAGTAAGGAACAATCCGACAGAATAATTATTTACGTTGTCGTAGCTTTTGCTGCACGGAGCAATTATCTCAATCTGTGCGTCGCCAAGCTGAATGAAATTTCCCACCTTCGCCTCAGTCAGCGAAACATCCTTTGAATCGCAGGAATCAAGGAATTTCTCGTAATATCTTGTAATCGGAATATCCTTATCCGCAAGGTGCGGAACAACAACCTGCCCGATGTCAAATTTATCAATTATCTTGTACATTCCACCCATATGATCGGAATGAGGATGAGTTGCAACAACGTAATCAAGCTTCTTAACACTTTTCTCATTAAGAAACCGTATCACACCATCTGTTGCTTCGGATTCCCCGCAGTCAATAAGCATATTTTTTCCGCCGGCACTCAGAAATATCGAATCACCCTGACCGACATCAATATAGCATACTGTAAGCTTATCCTCAGGCAGCGGAGGATTATTTTCCTTCCTGCATCTGACCGCAATAAAAACGATCACAAGTGCCAACAGAACGACGGGAATTATTATTTTCAGCAGTTTTTTCCTTTTTTCCTTCGGCTGTTTCCGGAGCTGTTTTTTGAGTTCCTTGAGGAGTTCCTTTTCGCCTGCTGTGAGCTGGACTTTTCCGTCCGGCGATATGGAGAACCTGTCTGTACTTTCGCCTTTGACCTTCCGTGCCATGAACCGTCACCTGCCTTTCGTCCGGTAATATCCTCAACCAGACATTTTGGTGAGGAGCCTATGAGATCACGTCTGCCGGCAGTTTTCAGAGCCTCCAGTACTATTTCCCTGTTCTGAGGCAGGAAATATTGCAGAAGTGCTCTCTGCATAGCTTTTTCCTTAGGAGTACGGGGAACATAGACTTCCTTCATTGTACAGGGATCAAGTCCCGTGTAGAACATACACGTCGAGATCGTTCCCGGCGTGGGATAGAAATCCTGCACCTGCTCGGGACGGATTCTGTTTTCCTTAAGGAATAGCGCAAGTTCAACGGCTTCCCTGAGTGTACTTCCCGGATGCGAGGACATCAGATACGGCACAAGATACTGTTCCTTTCCGATACCTTTTGTTATTTCATAGAACCTCTTTTGAAATGCCTTATATGCCTCTATATGTGGTTTTCCCATCTTATCCAGAACAACTGCTGAGCAGTGTTCCGGTGCAACCTTGAGCTGTCCGCTGACATGATGCTTTATGAGTTCTCTGATAAATTCGTCGTTTTTATCCTGCATCAGGTAGTCGTAACGTATTCCGGAGCGTATGAACACCTTTTTTATTCCCTTTATCTTTCGGATTTTCCGGAGCATTGCAAGATATTCTCTATGATCTGCCTTAAGTGCAGGACAAGGAGTGGGAGCAAGACATTTCTTCCCCATACATAGTCCCTGACTCAGCTGTTTTTCACATGAGGTATGGCGGAAATTTGCGGTAGGTCCGCCGACATCGTGGATATATCCTTTGAAATCGGGCATTTTAGTTATACGCTCCGCCTCATCCAGAACGGATTTCTCACTCCGGCAGGTAATTCTTCTTCCCTGATGAAGAGCAATGGAGCAGAAATTGCAGTATCCGAAGCATCCGCGGTTATGTGTAATTGAGAAACGTACCTCCTCTATTCCGGGAACACCGCCCTGCTCATCGTAAGAAGGATGAACTGCTCTCGTATAAGGCAGGCTGTATATGTAATCAAGTTCCTCTGTTGTAAGGCTCAATGCCGGCGGATTCTGCACAAGCATCATTTTTCCGCATCGCTGTACTATCGTTTTTCCATAGACTTCATCCTGCCAGTCGTACTGGATTTTTGTAGCCTTGGCATATTCCGCCTTATTTTCACTTACCTGTTCAAAGGAGGGACACTGTGCGGCTCCGATTGGAGTATTCACCGGCTCCGTCATGTAGCACGTTCCCCGTATATCATGGATATCAGTAATTTTTTCGCCATTGGCAAGACGTGTGCAAAGCTCCCTGATCTGATGCTCGCCCATACCGTACATCAGCAGATCTGCTCCGCTGTCCGGAAGAATGGATGTACGCACCTTGTCATCCCAGTAATCGTAGTGTGCAAAACGCCGCAGTGAAGCTTCAAGACCGCCTATGGCTATCGGAATATCACCGTAGATTTCCCTCAGCTTTCTGCAATACACAATAACAGCTCTGTCCGGACGCTTTCCGGCTTTTCCTCCGGCAGAATACGCGTCATCAGAACGTTTTCTCTTTGCGGCTGTATAATGTGCAACCATGGAATCAATATTTCCTGATGTCACAAGAAAGGCATATTTCGGAGCACCGAACCGTGTGAAATCACGGTTGCTGTTCCAGTCCGGCTGGGCGATAATTCCCACTGTAAAGCCCATAGCTTCAATCAGCCTCGTCACAATTGCCGCCCCGAAGCTCGGATGATCAACATACGCATCACCCGTTATAAATATAAAATCAAACTGTTCAACACCCAGCTCGTCCATTTCCTGTCTCGTCGTAGGAAGAAATCCTTTGTACATTGTATCCCCCCGTATGTTTATTGTTCCTGCATTCTGATTCTTCTTTCATCAAACTGCATTTTTGACATATATACCTTTCGGGATTTTCCGCCCTCATAAGGTCCGATAACCCCCATTTCCTCCAGCTCATCCATTATTCTTGAAGCTCTTGCATAGCCAAGCTTAAGCTTCTTCTGGAGAATCGTTGTGGAAATCTGTCCCGTATTTACAGCGATTTCCATAGCACGTTCGACAAAATCACCATCAGTAACGGCAGAAGCACCGTCTGGCCCGTCCTTATCCGACTTTGTCTGCGGAACATAGCTGTCAACAGCTTCGGTAATAGAAGCGTCATATTCAGCCTTTACCTGACCGCATATAAATGAGATAGTCTCTGAGATATCCTTATTTGACGCAAAGCATCCCTGAACTCTTATCGGCTTGTTCATTCCTATGGGCATATAGAGCATATCACCGTTTCCGAGAAGCTTATCAGCTCCGGCTGTATCAATGATAGTTCTTGAATCAACCTGCGACATAACGGAAAGAGCAATTCTGCTGGGGATATTCGCCTTGATAAGTCCGGTAATGACATCCGTTGTAGGACGCTGTGTCGCAACTACAAGGTGCATTCCGGCGGCACGTCCCATCTGAGCAAGACGGCAGATTGAATCCTCGACTTCCTTGCCTGCAACAAGCATCATATCGGCAAGCTCGTCAATAAATACGACTATCTGCGGCATTTTTTCAAGACCGTTCTGCTCGGCGATATTATTGTATGATTTGAGATCGTTTGCACCTATTTCCGAGAAAATCGTATATCGCCGCATCATCTCATTTACTGCCCAGTTGAGAGCTCCGGCAGCCTTTTTAGCGTCAATGACAATCGGTATGAGAAGATGCGGAATTCCATCAAACACCTTGAATTCAACCATTTTCGGATCAATAAGAATAAGCTTTACTTCATCCGGTCTTGCATTGTAAAGGATACTCATGATGATAGAACGTGTACATACCGATTTACCCGAACCTGTTGTTCCTGCGATAATAACATGAGGCATTTTTGTAATGTCACCGAGAACAATATTTCCTGCAATATCTCTTCCGACCGCAAAGGTGAGTTTACTTTCTGAACTGCGGAACTCATTGCTCTGGAGTATTTCACGGAGCGTTACCATATCCTTGTATGTGTTCGGAACCTCTATTCCCACTACCGCTTTTCCCGGCACCGGAGCTTCTATTCTTACTCCCATAGCCGCAAGATTGAGAGCTATATCATCCTCAAGACCCCTGATTCTGGAAACCTTCACGCCTGCACCCGGCTGGATTTCATAACGTGTAATGGACGGTCCTCTGAGGATATCCATTATCTTAACCTCTATTCCAAAGCTTTTCAGAGTATTCTTGATTATATCCGATTTTTCCCTGAGTTCTATTACTGCTTCTGCACTGTTCGATTTAGCCATCGGAGGTGTAAGCAGTTCTACTGAGGGAAGTATGTATATCTGCTCCTTCGGAACGTTTTCTTCTTCAGCATCATCAGGATCACATCCGGATTCAAAACCAGCAGATGTTCCGCCGGCAGCCCTTGAAATAAGCTCCTCAAGATTCTCATCATTATCATCAGCAAAGGCATTTGCATCAGCTGCCGCAGGATTTTCCGTTCTGACTGTCATACTGTCAGATGGAAGCGGAATATCCATGATGAATCCGTCATCAGATGTATTTCTTCCCGAAGCCTTTGACGAACCGTATCTGCCGTCGATAAGTCCTATTGCTTCAAGATCCTCATCAAACTGGATTTTTTCCTTATCATCGTCAAAATAATCATCCTCAAAAGCGTCCTCAAAATTACCGCCCATAAGCACGTTGATAAGACCTTCAATACAGTCTCCCATGAATTTGAACGGCAAAAGAAGAAGCCTGAAAAAATCCATAAGTCCTTTGCCTGTCATAAGCATTCCAAAGACAAAAAACATGATTATTGTAACGATCCTTGCACCCATGCCTCCGAATATCGCAAGAAGCGGACCTGCAATCAGAAGGCTCGCAACACCGCCGCCCTTCAGATCAGTGCCGTTTGAATAGAGTACTGAAAAATGATTCCAGAAATTTCTGCCGGGAAGCTCGCCAACCGCAAATATCTGCAATGCGGCTGAAAAAAGAAATGCCATTGCAATTCCCCAGAAGGCTCTGCCTGTAACCTTTCTCTGACTCTTTTCAGCCCCTATCTGGACAGCTGTAAATATAAGCGTTATCGGAACAAAGATAACTGCCGCCCCGAAAAGTCCAAGCAGCATATTATGTATTTTACGCCAGCCTGCTGTTCCCTTTATAAGCACCATAAATGCGATAAGTATTCCGGTTGCAAAAAGAACTACCGACCAGAACTGATTTTGATCATTTTCTATTGTCCTTTTTTGAGTTTCATTTTTTTCTTTCACCGTTTCAACGGGTTTTGAAGTCTCTGGTTTTCTCTGCCGTGAAGCTTGTCCGGTGCCATTCTTTTTTTGTTCTGCCATTTTTTCTCCGTAAATCCTTTCTTTTTCATGAGAAACCACAGAAAGCAGCTGTGGTTTCTCCTTATATTTTTACTGATATCTTTTTTCTGTATTTTCAATCATTTCATAAAGACATTCCATAGCATCGCTGAGACCTCCGAGCCTGTCGATAAGACCGTACTCCACAGCCTTTTCGCCTTCAAGTACACTTCCGACATCAAGCACGAGTTCCTCCGTATTCATCATAAAGCGGCGGAAATCCTCCTCTTTGATCCGGCTGTTCTTCAGTACAAAATTAACTATCCTGTCCTGCATTTTATCGAAATAGGTCAGCGTCTGCGGAACTCCTAAAACAGTTCCGTTCATGCGGACGGGATGTATCGTCATGGACGCACTCGGCACTATGAAGGAATGCTTTGCACTGACGGCAAGTGGTACTCCGATAGAATGACCTCCGCCAACAACAAGAGATACCGTGGGAGTTTTCATCCCTGAAATAAGCTCTGCAATAGCAAGTCCTGCCTCGACATCGCCGCCGACAGTGTTGAGAATTATCAGCAGGCCTTCAACGCTTCTGTCCTGCTCTATCGCAACAAGTGCAGGTATTATATGCTCATATTTTGTGGTTTTGTTCTGTTCTGAGAGAACATAATGTCCCTCTATCTGACCAATTACCGTAAGGCAGTGGATGAGGTGCTTTGAATTCCGGGCGACAGTCTGTCCAAGCTTTTCAGCAAGCTCCGCCTCATCAAGTTTTTCCTCTGCTGATGATTCGCTGTTTTTATCTTTTTCACTCATTTGTATACACTCCTTGAAGGGCTGTCCTCAATCCGGACAGATGCTTCCTTGATTTCTTATATTATGCTCCCTTTCCGAAGCTGTATACATTATTATATTATAAACTTTTTTGATGATAAAGTCAAGAAAAATCAAAACCAGATAATTTATTCATTAAAATATAAAATATTAACGTTATTTATTGACATTTGATACAAATTATGATATAATTAACTAAAATACCATTCTGGAGGATCTTCCATGAAAAAAAAGAAATCAGCAGCATCTGAAACAGCTGTCACACAAAAAAACAAGCCCCCGATGATCCTTATAGCTGCCGTATCTGTTCTGATAATCGCTCTTGTAGTTCTTATTATCATGTATTTCATCGGACCGAAAAAAGCAGTAAAAAAATACGTCAAGGCAGGGATCAGCAAAAACGGCGGCAAAAATTATTTTTCCATGATCCTTCCTGATTATGTTGTCAATCAGCTTAAATCTGACGAAAAATGGGACGATATGATCGAAAGCTACAACGATGATCTCTCTGATGTCAGAGATGATTATAAATTCAGAATCAAGGATATAGAAAAAACAGACGAGCTCTCCGCTACCGCCCTTGACGGAGCACAGCTGTACTTCGAGGAAATGGCTAAAAAATACGATACCAAGCCAAAAGAACTTGATATACAGAAGGGCTTTGAGTTTGAAGTAAAACTGACAAAAAAAGACAGAAATTCAAAGAAAAAAACTTCTGAATCCACTGTCGTATGTGCTGTAAAAATCAAGGGAGAAGGCTGGAAAATCGCTGAAGTTCCTGCGTCATACCTCAAAAAGCTCAGCAAGGAACAAAGTTGAAATCCTGTCCGCTGACAACCTATGCTCCGTACTGGATACCGCTTCAGTACGGAGCATTTATTTTTATCTGTAAGAATTTTGAAAATTTTCCTTGCATTTGATCATAAGTTGTGGTATAATATAAATATTGAGGTAAAAATCACCTCGTATCAGTAAAAATTCAGGAGGAATCTTTATTATGTTAGTATCAGCAACAGAAATGCTTAAGAAGGCAAGAGCCGGCAAGTATGCAGTAGGTCAGTTCAACATCAACAACCTTGAATGGACTAAGGCTATTCTTCTTACAGCTCAGGAGCTCAACTCCCCCGTAATTCTCGGCGTATCTGAGGGTGCAGGAAAGTACATGACAGGTGTAAACACTGTTGCAGCTATGGTAAAGGCTATGGACGAGTCTCTCGGTATTACAGTTCCTGTTGCTCTTCACCTTGACCACGGCTCATACGACGGATGCTATCAGTGCATCAAGGCTGGCTTCACTTCCATCATGTTCGATGGCTCACACTTCCCGATCGACGAAAACGTTGCTAAGACAACTGAGCTCGTAAACGTTGCTCACGCTCTTGGTCTCTCTATCGAGGCAGAGGTTGGCTCTATCGGCGGCGAAGAAGACGGCGTTGTTGGCGCTGGTGAATGTGCTGACCCCAACGAGTGCAAGATGATCGCTGATCTCGGCGTTGACTTCCTTGCAGCTGGTATCGGTAACATCCACGGTAAGTATCCCGAAAACTGGGCTGGTCTCAGCTTTGAGACTCTCGCTGCTGTAAACGAAAAGGTTGGCGAAATGCCTCTCGTTCTCCACGGCGGTACAGGTATCCCTGACGAAATGATCGCTAAGGCTATCTCTCTCGGCGTTGCTAAGATCAACGTTAACACAGAGTGCCAGCTTGCATTCCAGGAAGCTACAAGAGCTTACATCGAAGAAGGCAAGGATCAGCAGGGTAAGGGCTTCGATCCCAGAAAGCTTCTCGCTCCCGGCTTTGAGGCTATCAAGGCTAAGGTTAAGGAGAAGATGGAACTCTTCGGAAGCGTTAACAAGGCTTAATCGAATCCTCTATGTAAAAAAGGACATCCTTCGGGGTGTCCTTTTCTGCTTGACTATATATTAAAAATATCATCATAGCTTACATTCAGTATCTTTTTGATAAGAATTATCTCATCAGGGTATAAATGCCGCTGTCCGACTTCTATTTTAGCGACAGCACTTCTTGTAATATCACAACCATTTACTTGAAGCCGTGCCGAAAGCTGTTCCTGTGTGACATTAGCTTTTTCTCTAAGCTTTCTCACATTATCTCCCACCTTTTTTTCAACCTCTTTATTCATATTGCACAAAAACCTCCACTACATTTCTGCACCTAAACAAGTGCAAATCTCTTGACTTTTATTATATCCTTGTGCTATAATAAAGTTGCACTTATATAGGTGCAATATAAGATAAGTATATACTCACACTTTAAGGAGGTAAATAACATGTTTTTAGAAAGCTTGCTAGGATTAGGAATGATTTTTGGAGCATCAGCATTGGATAAAAAACTTTTTGGTGGAAGCAGTTATTCTGATGAAGAAGGCGGAACTTTAAAAAAGACAGGGCAATTCATGGAAAAATTCGGCGACCAAATGGCAGAATCAGCAATGAACAGCGGTAATTCTGATTGCATGGAATCTGCCCAAAAGTATTATGAAGCCAAAGCTCACAGAGCAGAAAGAATATCCGTCACTTTAGATGATGATGATTTAAGACTTTAATTTTTTGAGGAGGACAGTCATGCGTGAGCTTTGCAGATCTATTTGTCAGTGGTGCGGAAAAACAGGACGAATAGCATATACCGAAAATGGTCATATGCCTAACCAAATGCCCACAGTACACGGAATATGTAATTGTCATCCTTCAGGAAAACCTAATATGCCGCATTCTCCAAAATGGGAAAAAATGTGAAAGGAGGAATCACTATGCAGCGAATTTTCTGTTATGACGTTCGAACATCCACAAGCCATTATACAGGTGAAGTATTTGCAAACTCTGAAGCACAGGCAAGAGCCACTGTAAAAAGGATGTATCCCCACGCTGTCAGCATAGAGGTATGGGAAAAATAAGAATATGTAAAATAAAAAAGCAGTTTCAGTATAAAAAACGAAACTGCTTTTTATTTTTAACGCAACTTAATTGTATCTCTCTGTGATGTCCTTTTCTGCGTCTTAAAGAAAATCTCATTATCAGTGAATTTTGTTGGTTTGTCAATGATGTGAGACAAATTAAATCAAAAAACTTGACCGTAATTGAGGAAAGCCTTGATGTAATCGGAAGGAGACTTCCAATTAAGAGGACGCATAGGGAAATTGTTGTATTTTCTGCTGTGAACAGCTA
>JAZNBR010000054.1:0-10226 GCA_045587105.1 Ruminococcus sp. | reverse complement strand
GATTTCCATGTTGCGAACAATGCGGACTGTACAATATCTGTTATTGATGTACCGAGAGCAGAGGCGTCACGCTTCGGAATAATGATATGTGACGAACAGAACAAGGTTGTTGATTTCGTTGAAAAACCAAAGGAACCTAAGTCAACCCTTGCTTCAATGGGTATTTACGTTTTCACATGGGAGAAGCTTCGTAAGTATCTCATCGAAAACGAAGAAGACGCAAATGCTAAGCGTGAAAGAGGAGAAAGCTGGTCAAAGGATTTCGGAAAGGATATCGTAACATCCATGCTCCGTGACAGCCAGCGTCTGTTTGCATACGAATTTGAAGGCTACTGGAAGGATGTAGGAACTCTTGATTCTCTCTGGGAAGCAAACATGGATCTTCTCAGTCCGAGCGTTCCGCTTGATCTTTATGATCCGAGCTGGAAGATATATTCCAGAAGCAACTATATGCCGCCGCAGTATATCGGAGACAATGCTAATATAGAAAATTCAATGATATCCGAGGGAAGCGAGGTTGACGGAACAGTTGATTTCTCAATTCTATTCTCAGGTGTAACCATTGAAAAGGGAGCAACTGTAAATTACAGTATCGTTATGCCCGGAACAGTTATCAAATCAGGAGCTGTCGTTGAATATGCGATTGTTGGTGAGGACAGCGTAATTGAAAGCGGTGCAAGAGTTGGTACGAGTCCGGAAAATATTGAAAACAGAGACGACTGGGGCATTGCCGTAGTAGGTCATAATGTTACAGTTTCCGAAAATAAGGTCGTTGAACCAAAGCAGATCATCGGCGATAATATCTGATCAGAGGAGTTTTACTATGAGTGTTAATTATAATGTTTTAGGACTTATTTTCGCAAGTATGCACGACGCTTATGTCAGCGAGCTTACAAAACAGAGAACGATGGGATCAATTCCTTTCGGCGGACGTTACAGACTTATAGATTTTCCGCTTTCCAATATGGTTAATTCCGGAGTTTCTGAGGTAGGTGTGATCACAAAGTCAAATTACGGATCGCTGCTTGACCATCTTGGCTCAGGACGTGACTGGGATCTTTCGCGTAAAAAGGGCGGTTTGCATCTGCTTCCTCCATATAGCCAGACAGGAGGAATTTACAAAGGACGTCTTGACGCTCTCAACAATGTCTGGAGCTTTGTCGAGCATTCAAAGGCACAGTATGTTATAATGGCAAATTGTGATGTTGTTACAACGATCAACTTTGATCCGGTACTAAAACAGCACATGAAGTCGGGAGCCGATATTACGCTGATTTACAGCAAGGGATATTATGACGGCGAAAAGAATACATCTACAACGGTTCTTGAATTTGATGATGATAAGATCCTCAAGGATGTACTTGTTGCACCCAGAATTTCAGGTGAATGCAATATATGGACGGAAATGATGATTGTCAGCAAGGAATTTCTTAAGAAGATAGTAGCTGAGGCAGCAAGCAGAAATCAGTTCAGCTTTACACGGGAAATTCTTCAGGCAAAGAGGGATGAATACAAGATTTTTGGATATGAGCATAAGGATTTCTTCACAAGGATTGACAGTGTTCAGAGTTACTATAATGCAAGCAAGATGCTTCTTGATAAAGAAAAGAGAAATGCACTTTTCAAGAAATCAATGCCTGTCTATACAAAAATCGGTGATAATGGTCCTGCAAAGTATGGTCTTGAATCAGAGATAAAGGATTCTCTCATTGCGGATGGCTGTATAATTGAAGGAACTGTTGAGAACTCGATTCTTTTCAGAGGCGTAAAGGTAGGCAAGGGTGCTGTTGTAAGAAACTGCGTACTTCTTCAGGGAACCTGTGTAGGAAAAAAATGCAATATATCCTCAGTTATAACAGACAAGAATGTTGAAATAAGCGACGAAAAGGTTCTGACCGGATCAGAATCATATCCACTTTATATAAATAAAAACGGAAGAATATAATGGTGGTGATGGAATAATGAATATTCTTTTTGCTGCAAGTGAGGCTGTTCCATATGCAGCCTCAGGCGGTCTTGCCGATGTGGCAGGCTCTCTGCCGAAGGCGATAAATGATAAAGGTCATGATTGTCGTGTAGTAATTCCACTATATAAGGCTATAACTCCTGAGCTTCGCAAAAAAATGAAATTCATTACCAATATCACGGTAGATGTATCATGGCGTAAGCAGTACTGTGGAATTTTCAGTGCTGTTCAGGATAATATTACATATTATTTTATAGATAATGAATATTACTACATGAGAGACGGACTTTACGGATTTTACGATGATTGTGAACGCTTTGTATTTTTCAGCAGAGCAGTGCTTGAAATGCTGAAGTATATTGATTTCACTCCGGAAGTCATAAACTGCAACGATTGGCAGACAGCTCTGATTCCTGTTTACTATAATGTTTACTATAAATATCAGCAGGGCTATGACGGAATAAAAACAGTTTTCACTATCCATAACATTGAGTATCAGGGAAAATACGGTAAAGAGGTTCTCAATGAATTGATGGGAATACCGGCATATAATGCCAATCTTCTTGATTATGACGGCTATGTGAATATGCTCAAGGGAGCAATTGAAACTGCTGATAAGATCGTTACAGTAAGTCCATCTTACGCATGGGAAATACTTGACCCGTGGTATGCTCATGGACTGGACAGAATTCTTGTAACGAAGCAATATAAACTTAAGGGAATTCTGAACGGAATTGATATCCAGCGATACGATCCGGAAATGGATCCACAGATAATCAGTTCTTATTCTGTAAAGGACCTATCCGGAAAGTCGTACTGTAAGCTTTCGCTTCTTAACGAGCTTGGACTTGACGAAGGCGACGAGCCGGTAATCGGAATTGTAACAAGATTTGTAAACCATAAGGGAATTGATCTTATTCGCTGTGTATTTGAAGAAATGATTTCAATGGGAATCAAGTTTGCAGTTCTTGGAAGCGGAGAGAAGATGTATGAGGACTTCTTCATGGAAATGGCAGCAAGATTTCCGGGGCGTGTATCAGTAACACTTGGGTTTGTTCCCGCGCTTTCGCATAAGATATATGCTGGATCCGATATGTTCCTTATGCCGTCGAAAAGTGAGCCATGCGGTCTTGCTCAGATGATAGCGATGAGATACGGAACGATCCCGATTGTCCGTGAAACAGGCGGTCTGAGAGATACAGTCAGGGATAACGGTGGAATAAACGGCAATGGTTTTACATTCAAAACTATAAATGCACTTGATATGCTTGATGCTGTAAGACGTGCATTAGGGGACTATGAGAATAAGGATGTATGGAATTCACTTGTCAAGCGTGCAATGAGCTGTGATTACAGCTGGCAGAGTTCTGCAGATGTGTATATTGAGATGTACAGGAGTCTTTTTGCTGATTGATGAGAATAATAATTAAGGGCGATCGTCTGATCGCCCTTGTTTTATATATGAAGCTGTGTCGTTTTAACTGAAATTCTGTGCGAGCCTGTAATCAATTGCTCCAGTAAATGGATCGTATATAAGCGATTCATTGTCATTGGATGAGACAAGATAGGCGTTCTTGTAAAAGAGGGGGATGAAGCTGTATCCGCCGGTTATAGTTTTTTCAGCGTTGGTATAGGCTTCAACCAGCGTGGATATATCTGCACATTTTAATATATCTTCTGTAAAAGAAGTATTTCCGGCTGCCGATTTAAGACAGTCAATTTTTTCAAACTTACCGATAACTGAAATTCCGCTGCCGATATCTCCCTTTAAAGGGTACAGAGCTATTGTATAATTGCCGTCAGCTATTCGTTTGTTGAATTCCTCGGCAGTAACGTCCTCGATACCAATATATATTCCAAGGGTATCCTGCCAGCTTTGCGAGAGGAGATGGAGATCTCCGGAATCAGCAGTTTCAGCATTAACAAGAATTTTTACCGACTCAACAGAACCGATGTTGAGTTCTTTTTTTGCATCCTGAAGACATTTTCTGGCGTTATCAGGATCGTACACACTGAATTGGCTGTCAGAAGAAAGTTCACGATAGCTTCTTCCGGCAAGCGTTACAGCTGGAGGAATGATACCTGATGCAATTTCAGTATCGTCATCAATTTGATCGCTGAGGTAATTCCTGTCGATAGAATAAGCAAGAGCTTTTCTGAGATTTTTATTTGAGAACGTTTTACTTTGAGGATTGAATATAAGTCCGAGTGTTATAGCTGGACTGCTTTTAACGGAATATTTATTTTTGTTGTAGGAATCCTGTAAGGTAGAGAAGCATTCAATTTCTCCGTTCCTGAAAAGCTCCTGTACATCGCTGTCGGAGTTCTGGATAGTAAAGCTTACATAGGCAGGGAGAACCTGAAATTTCTCGTTAGCGTTGATCTCGTTTCGTCTCATGTAGAGGATATTGTGTTTTCCATATGGATCAAAGAACCACTGCCGAACATAAAACGGACCATTTGACATAACTGATGTATCATCCAGACCATACCGTCCTTTTGTTGATTCAAAGAAGTCACGGTTGCAGGGATAAGCAGCTGCAGTGGATAACATTCCGAGGAATTCCGCTGAGGGATATTCAAGAGTTATTTCAAGGGTGAAGTCGTCGTGAGCGTAGATTCCGGCTGTTTCAGGAGTTGCTTTTCCGTTTATGACAGCATTTCCGTTTTTGATGCACATGAAGTTGGAAGCATAAGGAGATTGCATTCTCGGATCAAGTACACGCTGCAGAGCGAAAACGTAATCATGGGCTGTAACCGGGAAGTATTCATCTTCATCTATTTTGTCGTTGTCGTTTTTATCAAAGAACCAGTAGTTATCCTGACGGAGGGTAAAGGTATATGTCAGCTGATCGGAACTTACTGTATAGCTTTCTGCATTGCAGCAGACGATATTTCCGTTAGTGTTTGAAGAAACGAGACCGCTGTACAGATTTTTGATAACCGTATTGGATGAAGGATCATTAGCAAACTGTGGATCAAGGCTTTCAGGATTTCCCGAAAGTGGAACATCATACAAGTGATTTGCACCGCTGCCCTTGTCTTCTTTTCCGCAGGAAAAAAGTGGGAAGACAAGTAGTGCTGTGCAGAGAAGAGCTGCTGTTTTTTTCAATTTTATCTCCTTTTTATCAAAATAAGCAAGATACAGAGGGTGTATTTCTGAATCTTGCTTATAAGTGTTCTATTTGAAATTAAATGACGCTTACGGTTACAATAAAACCGTCGGAATTATTTCCGGAAACAGTATACGTTTTGCTTACCGGAACAGGAACCTCAGTACTGCCGCCAGCACTCGCAGGGGTATAATATACATGGTAAAGCTTGGAGTCCACCTGAATTTCAAGAGGATTACTGTTATTATACGCCTTGATGTTGAGGATATACTCCTCAAGGCAGAGGTTATTATCTCTTATGTAGTTTGCGTGCGGAACACCGACATATCTGTATGTCTGGGATCTCGGAATATCGCCTGTAAAATATTCTTTTCCTTCGGGATATCTCACAACAAAGCCGTAATCTGCAGCGTGTTCATCTATCCACGCATAAATTCCGGTAGGGGAATAGAAGCCATGACTTGATCCGTCCTTAGGGAAGATACCCATATCGAAACTTCTTGCAGAGTGGTAGTCGGAATAACCGCCCTTGTATTTTGAATTACCTGAGTTATATTTATCTTTCTGATCCTCAAGTGTTCTGAAACCGCCTATAATCATGATGTCTGTATTTCCGGATACATTATAGAAGGCTTCCATCATGCTGTTAAGCTGATTGATAACATCTGAATCAAGACGCATGACATAATCGCTTACGCTGTAATAATCTGTTTTGATGTTATCATAAAGAGTAACAGGGGTTGTGTCCGCTTCGGGGAAGGTATATTGGTTGGACTGATTTACAAGAATAAGGCTTCCGCAGCTGAGATCAGTAGAGGAATAGGTCTCTGTTCTGAATGCGTAGTCAGAAGCAGCTGTAAGATCGGACGATGAGAGTAATGAATTTGTATCATCGCTTATAACGAGATTATCTATGATAGTTGAACCGGATCCATTATTGGTTGTATTTGAATTATCTGAATCAGATGCTGAATCTGAGGATTTTTTCTTGCTGTCTTTTTTGCCTTCCTTGCAGCTTTTCATGCAGGAGGCGGGGATAACAATCAGAACAATAAGAACGAGAACGGCAGCTACGATACGGTCATATCTGACTCTGTATCTTTTCGAGGTACCGTTTCTGCGGTGATCTCTGCGCTCATATTCTTTATTCATATAAAAGAATCTCTCCTTAAGTCAATTCCTTAATTTTGAAATGTAAATATTGCTTCCTCAACTAACTCTTGAATTTTATATTTTGCATGGGAAGCAAAATTCTGTGTCAGAAAGCCTTGCAATACGACAATATTCCTTCATCTTTCTTCCTTGACTTTTGCTCCCCAAGCTTCATGTAAGTCTTAAAGAGTTAATTGGTGGAGCAATAAAATATCACTAATTGTGATATATTATATCACAAAAAATCCGGATTGTAAAGCTTTTTTTGAAAATTTTACAAGAAATTTGAAATTTAGTTACAATACGGTTAAGAAATCTGATTTCAGAGTGATTCATATTTTTTCTATTATAATCGGTACTGCATAGCAGACGCCAGCTATAAAGGCGATTTTGATCAGAACAGAAAGCGAAAGCAATCTGCGTTTACGGATACATTTTTTTAGGAGTGCAGGACTATCCTTGTAATCTTCAAGAGATTTCAGAATATCACAGGCAGTATCGAAATCGCTGTGGAATTCAGCAGACGCAATGAGAGATACTGCTTTTCTGTAAGCATTTTCACGGTCGTAATCGTTTCTGAGCATTAATTCACCGCACTCCTGAGCTCTGATTGGAGAATCTTTGTAATTTTCAAGTTCAATAAAAATATTCATAGCTGTTTCAGTTTCTTCAAGTGAAGTACTTTCTACTGTGAGCCGACAAGCTTTCTGATAGTAATCTTCCTTGAGTTCTTCCATTCTGGCAGCACACTCATTAAGCAGGTAATTCGCATCCGGACACTGAGACAGGAGTTCCCGTGCCGTTGAAAGCTGAGCCAGACTCTTAGCGGATTTAAGAAGCCTTGTACCTCTGTTAAGCATTGATTTTCTGCTGAGATCTTCAAGCTCCTCACAACCGAGACTCATAGCAGTTCGGTAATTGCTGCTGAACGAGAGATCGTAGTCGATATCGGGGATTTTATCAGGACTATCAAGCTCACATTCCACAAGAAGCTTTCCGAGATATGCTTCGGGAGACTGGGGAGATATATTGATTGCACGGGTAAAATAAGCGTCAGCTGCCGCCCATTTTTTATTTGAAAGACAGAGCCTTCCTTGTGCAATAAGTTCGTCAGGAGTGAGTTCTGCTTCTTCGGGCTTCATGTTGTCTGTATACTGCTGAGCGACGTGACCGAGAAGCTTTTTCTGCATGACATCGATATATTCAGCTTCTTTGCGATATGCACTGCTCCGTAAAAAATCTTCGGTATTCATAGCTTTCAGGAAGAACGGGTCACAGAGAACGGAACGATACCTTGCTCTGCGGCAGTCCGGAACCATAATATTTATCTCATTTTCTTTTATATATTTCACACCGTAGCGGCAGAGAGTAAGCTGCCAGTAAATTTCAGGTTCATTATCGGTATGTTTAAGCAGCTCCTCGTAGAGAGCAGCAGCTTTGTTGAATTCACATTGCTGTCTGAGATGATTGGCACGATTGAAAACAGATATTATTTTGTCACTGATTGAAACCGGAAGCGTCTGTGATGTACCGCAGAAACGGCATACACAAAGGCTCTGTCCCTCTGAATGGTCAATTTCGTTTTCGCACATCCTGCATTTGTATATGGGCATAGTCAGGTCTCCTTGATATTTTTGTCATTTGTACGATTGGCGGCTTGTTTTCTGTATTCCGAAGGCGTACAGGCTCTGTATTTCTTGAACTGCCTCATAAAGAAGGAATCGTTTTCATATCCGGCTTTTTCAGCAATTTCGGATATAGAAAGATCAGTAGATGTAAGAAGCTCACATCCGTGCGTCAGTCTGCTTTCTATTACATCACGCAGAAAAGTAGTTCCGAAGGCTTCCTGATAAAGACGGTGGAAATAAGTACGGCTTATTCCGATTTCCCTGCATATAGTTTCGGCATTCCATTCGTTGGATGGATTTTCATAAATAGAGCCTCGTAAGAGTTTTAGTTCGTAGTAATGCGGAGTGACAGTGTCAATTTTTTCAGATGAAACTGTATATGATTCGCTTATCAGTATAAACATGATTTTCATATACAGCTCCATAAGCTCGTTTATAGCTGGTCCCTGCCTGATGAAATTTGTCTTCATTGCTCTGACGGAGCTTATAACTGCGATGTCGTCCAGTATCTTGATAGGAGTATTCACGGGGAGTTTGAGAGATGACATATATTGTTTGTCCGAGGACGATGGACGAAAATTAATGCAGTCGAATCTGAGATTTCGTTTAGAAGGAGAACGGAAGCTTTTTTTGCAGTCGGAGGTAAGAATCAATGCAGTGCTTCCGGATACAGCGTACTGATTTCCGTTGATTGTAAGAACGGCGGGAGATCTTAATATATAGAGACTGAAAGCCGTTTCAGGCAGATTTTTCTCCTGAGTATCACGGTTACAGTTAAGACTGATCTGTAAAATTTTCATTTCAATCCTCCTCATTCATGATTAATGATATTATATCACAAAAAAAGAATTATTTCAATGAAAAATTATTTATAAAAAAGGTGAGAGTTTATATATATTCAGAACGATTAATATATAGAGAAAAATATTTATCATTGGAGGAAAGGTGTAAATGGTCTCGATTATTTCAGGAATAATTATTCCAGCAATATTTCACAGTATATTCTGCATGATATGCAGAAGGAAAAAGGTGCCGGAAATTGCAGCTGAGAAGAAGCTGTCAAAGGATGAAAAGAAGCAGCTCAGGAAGGAAGAACGCGAAAAAAGGAAGAAATCCGAAAAAATATTACTGATGATTATGATAGCAGAAATTGTTTTGTTTGTAATATTGAATTTAATTTCAATGTACGCAATGAATTTCAACGGCACATATATCTCACCTGTTGCCATTGCTGTTTCAGGAATCTTACCGTTTGCGGCAGTTGCAGTAAGGTATTTTAAAGGCGATGGAAAGCTTTTTATTTTTCTGAAAAGAATATCAGTTGCAGCGATTGTCCTTATTACAGCGGAAGTAGTTCTTTTCAACGGAAAAAGCTTTGATAAGGAGAAAAATAAAAATATAATACCTGCGAATTTGATACAGATGAGTGATGGGGCAGTCGTTGAAAATGATAAGATAGTAGTTAATGCCTCGTCATCGCTTACAATGAATCATATTCCGGACGGAACAAATGCGCTTATAATCGACTTTGACAGAGAGATAGAAGGTAACAGTAAAACAATAAATGTCGGGCTTTTCCTTAAAGATGAAAATCTGAGCCGCAACTTTGAATTGGTACAGAATAAAATTACAATGGCGTGTGACAGCGATACTACACTGTCATTCCAGCCCTATGGCAAGGTGAAGGCACTGAGACTGGATATCGGGGAGGTACATTCTCCGGTTACGGTAAACAGCATTACAGCTGTAAGTGCGATTCCATTTCATTTTTCAATGATACGATTTCTGATACTTCTTGGAGTGTGTGCTGTAATATGTGCTGTCTTGTCATTCGAGCTGTGGAGAGTCAACTATCAGAGTAATAAGCCGCTTCATATACTGCTTACTGAGCTGATGGCAATTGTATGTACCTTGTCAGTTTTTATAATGACTGATCCTTTTCAGAAACCTGAAGAGTATGACAGTGAAAAACCGAATATTGCAAACCCATATAATCTGACGCTCGATGCCTTTTTGAAAAAACAGGTCAGCCTTGATATTCCTGTACAGCCTGAGCTTGAAATGCTGGAAAATGTCTATGATACCAGCGAAAGAAACGAAAAAGGAGTAGGCGGATGGTGGGATTTCGCCTATTATAAGGGAAAGTATTATTGCTATTTCGGATGTGCTCCTGTGCTTACATATAATCTTCCGTATTATCTGATAACAGGAAAGCTTCCGTCAACGGGAATGACTCTGGGATTTTTCGGTGTACTTGCAGCATATTTCTTGTGCAGGATGCTTCTTGCGGCTGTAAGGCTCTTTGCTCCGAAGGTGAATCTTCTTATGCTCCTGAGTTTTATGGCTGTCACGCCCGGAATATCGGGG
>JAZNBR010000053.1:0-7271 GCA_045587105.1 Ruminococcus sp. | reverse complement strand
CAGCGATTCCCAGGTGCCATCGTACCGCCGTTGCCAGCGATATATGTATTGGCGGTTTACTTTGTATCGAATAGCCGCTTTGGTGACACCGTATTTGCTCGCATATTTCAAAAGGGATTGACGAAACTGCATATCTTGTGTTATCTTATTCATGACGAATGGTGGATCCTCCTGTCTGTTTTGTATTAGCAACTTAACTGTACCACAGGATCTTCCATTCGTCATCTTTTATTTTTCCTCTTTGTAACACATCTATTGTAATCCTACAAATCCTACAAAACGATATTTTTAATTTCTATTGACAAGCTTTGAATTCTGTGATATAATATGCTAAACTGCAAAAGAAGCGTTTGTTTCAGAGCATGATTTTTGACCACCCCTCTGGGGTTAAAGCCATACGGACAGCTGGTCAGATGCCGACCGCCGGATCTCCGGCTGGCAACTTCTGTTGCCTTATTGAATCTGGCAGTCACCGGACGTTAAATACAGGTCTGCCACTGTTTTATGAGTTTTTCTCAGCTTGTGAAAGGTCAATAAGAGTAGTAAAAGGTATCCTTGCTCAGAGCATATCCATGCTCCATGCTTCTTAAGCTCCTTGCTTTTGTCACTATGTACAGGCTGAAAAAAGTCTGTACTTTTTTATTTTTCTGAGGTGCTTTATGGAAAACAAGCTTAAACTTTACGGCTTCAATAACCTTACAAAATCCCTGAGCTTCAATATATACGACGTCTGCTATGCCCGTACACCAAAGGCTCAGCTTGATTACATCGCTTATGTAGACGAGGTCTACAATTCTGAACGTATTACCGATATCATGACTCATCTGACCGAAATGATAGGTGCTCAGGTACTCAGTATTTCCCGTCAGGATTACGATCCTCAGGGAGCTTCTGCGACCTTCCTTATCGCTGATGATACGATGATCCCCGCAGGAGGAACGGAAACTGTGGCACATCTCGACAAGAGTCATGTCACTGTCCATACATATCCGGAGTATCACCCCGATACAAGCATCGCTACATTCCGTGTGGATATCGACGTTGCTACCTGCGGAAAGATCACTCCTCTCACCGCCCTTGATTATCTTATCAGCAGCTTCGATTCAGATATCATCACCATGGACTATCGTGTAAGAGGCTTTACAAGAAATCTCAGCGGTGAAAAATTATTCATAGATCACGATATAACTTCTATCCAGAACTACATAAACGAGGCCACCCTCGACAAGTATGACGCAGTAGATATCAACGTATATCAGGCAAATATGTTCCACACAAAAATGCTCATCAAGGAAATCGAGCTTCAGAATTATCTCTTCAATACCGATGTCCGTGAGCTTTCGCCCAGAAGCCGCCTTGATATAACCAATGCACTGCGTAAGGAAATGATAGAAATTTTCAGCGGAAGGAATGTGTTCGGAAATGGCTCTATCTCAGGTTAATGCACCAATTTATGAAGCTCTGCGGAAATTCAGGCGAATGAGAGTTGTCCCTTTTGATGTTCCCGGTCACAAGCGTGGACGTGGCAACATGGAGCTTACGGAATTTCTCGGCGAGGACTGCATGAATGTCGATGTAAATTCCATGAAGCCGCTGGACAACCTCTGTCATCCCGTTTCTGTTATCAAGGACGCCGAAGATCTTGCCGCTGAAGCTTTCCATGCGGCAAACGCTTTCTTCATGGTCGGAGGAACTACCTCCGCAGTTCAGAGCATGATAATGTACGCCTGCAAGAGCGGTGACAAGATAATCATGCCGAGAAACGTCCACAGAAGCGCAATCAACGCTCTTATCCTTACAGGAGCTGTTCCGGTTTATGTAAATCCCGATGTATACAATCAGCTCGGCATTGCTCTCGGAATGTCCGTTTCACAGGTTGAACAGGCTATCAGAGAAAATCCCGATGCCAAGGCTGTTATGGTAAATAACCCCACATATTACGGCATATGTTCCGATCTGCGCCGTATCACGGAGCTTGCTCATGCTCATAATATGCTCGTTCTTGTTGATGAGGCTCACGGGACTCATTTCTACTTCGGAGAGAATTTTCCTGTTTCCGCTATGGATGCGGGTGCTGATATTGCCTCAGTTAGTATGCACAAGTCCGGCGGAAGTCTCACCCAAAGTTCCTTCCTTGTAATGGGAAAGGCTGTAAACGCCGATTATATGCGGCAGATAATTAATCTCACGCAGACTACAAGCGCCTCCTATCTTCTGCTGTCAAGCCTTGATATCTCCAGAAAGAGACTCGCTCTCATGGGACGTGAGATCTTCGCTGAAACAGTTGAAATGGCAGAATATGCACGTTCTGAGATCAACAGTATCGGCGGATATTACGCTTACTCAAAGGAACTTGTCAACGGAGACAGCATCTTCGATTTCGACGTATCAAAACTCAGTGTGTATACTCTGCCTGTCGGACTTGCCGGCATTGAGGTATATGACTACCTTCGTGATGAATACGATATACAGATAGAATTCGGCGATATCGGAAACATCCTTGCGTATATTTCCGTAGGCGACCGCAAGCGTGATATTGAACGTCTTATAAGCGCTCTTTCGGAAATAAAGCGAAGATTTGGCAGATCGGGTGCTGATATGCTCACTCAGGAGTATATTTCGCCTATTGTTGCAGAAGCTCCGAGAACGGCTTTCTATGCCGAAAAGGTGTCTCTGCCTCTTGATGAGGCTCCCGGTCATGTGTGCTCAGAGTTCGTTATGTGCTATCCTCCGGGAATTCCGATTCTTGCTCCCGGCGAGCTTGTAACAAAGGAAATTATCGACTACATCCGCTATGCCAAGGAAAAAGGCTGTCAGCTTACCGGTACTGAAGATATCAACATTGAAAGGTTGAATGTGCTTAAATAAGAATTTACAGGAGGAAATGAGAATGAATATCAGACCATTTGAGCAGACTGATGCAGTTGCTGTTTCTGAATTAATCAGAAATACAATCCGTATATCAAATGTGAAGGATTATCCTATTGAATTAATGGAGAGACTCATTGAAAGTCAGACACCTCAGCACGTTATCGAAAGAGCAAGCTGGACGCATTTTTATGTGGTTCAGCAACAGAAAAAGATTATCGGCTGCGGAGCTATCGGACCATATTGGGGCAAAGAGGACGAGAGCAGCTTATTTACTATTTTCGTATTGCCTGAATATCAGGGAAAAGGTATAGGACGTACAATTATTGATACGCTTGAGAATGATATATATTTTCTGCGTGCAAGAAGAATTGAAATTCCTGCGTCAATAACCGGTGTACCATTCTATCTGAAGATGGGTTATCACTTCAAAAATGGTATTTCCGAACCCGATAATGAACACGTAATCAGAATGGAGAAGAACAGATAAATCACGATTTATGATAAACAGGAGGGGATTACATGGAATTATGGTTCACGGAGAGACATACTCCGAATGTAAAATTTTCAATAAAGGTTGACCGTCAGCTTTATACCGGAAACAGCGAATTCCAGCGTATTGACGTGTTTGATTCAAAGGAATTCGGACGTTTTCTCACTCTTGACGGCTATATGATGCTCACCGAAAAGGACGAATTTATCTACCACGAAATGATAACTCATGTTCCGGTGGCAGTTCATCCGAACCCTAAAAATATTCTTGTTATCGGTGCCGGCGACGGCGGCGTTATCAGAGAGCTTACACGTTATCCCTCGGTAGAATCAATTGATCTTGTGGAAATAGACGAGCTTGTAATTGAAGTCTGCCGGAAATATCTCCCCTCGACAGCCTGTCGTCTCGACGATGAGCGTGTGCATATCTTCTACGAGGACGGAGTGAAGTTCATCCGCCGCTGCGAAAATAAATACGATATCATTATCGTTGACTCGACTGACCCTTTCGGACCGGGCGAGGGACTTTTCACAAAGGAGTTCTACGGCAGCTGCTTCAAGGCTCTGCGTGAGGACGGAATCATGGTCAATCAGCATGAAAGTCCTTTCTACGACGAGGACGCAGCCGCTATGCAGAGATCACACAAGCGCATTGTCGAGAGTTTCCCCATAAGCCGTGTGTATCAGGCGCATATTCCCACATATCCGTCAGGTCACTGGCTTTTCGGTTTCGCTTCAAAGAAATATCATCCTGTGCACGATCTGAATGCTGCAAAATGGAATCTGCTCGGATTAAAAACAAAATACTACAACACAAGGCTTCATGCCGGAGCATTCTGTCTCCCCAACTACGTTGAGGAAATGCTCAGGGATGTCGAGTAATTAAAGGAGAAAAAACAATGCTTCCAAAGAATATATCTACATTTATCGCCTGTGACAGCGAATATGAGGACGCAAAAATAGTTCTGTTCGGTGCTGGCTTTGACGGAACAACAAGCTTCCGTCCGGGAACACGATTTGCTCCGGCAGCGATAAGAAACGAAAGCTTCGGTATAGAAACATACAGTCCCTATCAGAACAAGGATATGACTGATTACAGCTACTTTGACAGCGGTGATCTGGAGCTTCCGTTCGGAAGTACAAACCGTGCTGTTGCAGATATCGCAATGAGAGCCGATATGATACTCACGGACGGAAAAACTCCGTTCATGATAGGCGGCGAGCATCTTGTGACTCTTGGTTCTGTTATGGCTGTCAAGGAAAAATATGATGATCTTTACATTGTACATTTCGACGCTCATGCCGATCTGCGTGACGATTATCTCGGACAGAAGCTCTCCCACGCCTGCGTTCTCAGACGATGTCACGAGCTTGTCGGTGACGATCACATCTTCCAGTTTGGTATCAGAAGCGGTGATCGTGAGGAATTCTTCTTCGCTGACGAGCATACTGAAATGCACAAGTTCAATTTTGACGGTCTTGAGGAAACAGTTGAAAAGCTCAAGGGAAAAAACGTTTATCTTACCGTTGACCTTGATGTTCTTGATCCGTCTGTATTTCCGGGAACAGGTACTCCTGAAGCCGGAGGTGTTTCCTTCGATGAACTCCGCAAGGCACTCACACTTGTATGCAGCAAGCTGAATATCGTAGGATGCGACGTAAATGAGCTTAGTCCAGTTTACGATCAGAGCGGAGTTTCAACAGCAGTTGCCTGCAAGATAATCAGGGAAATGCTTCTTGCTCTGTCGTAAGGTGAACGCTATGACCAGAACGTACAGCCGAAGCTATAAAAACGGAGGCTCCACATCTTTTAATGTTGATCCTGAGAAATATAAGATGATGAAAAATTTTTCAGGGATCATTGCTCTTATAATGATCGGTTCGATGTTCTTCATGATGGGTTTCTTCTCTAAAAATGCTGATGAAAAAAGAAAAAAGCAATGTACATATCCGGTTGAAGCTGTCGTATATGACCTTGTTGAAACTGAAAAAGAGAACAGCTCAGCCGTTGCTCCTGTATTTGAATTCCAATTCGACGATACCAATTACAGGATAAAAAGCAGGACCTATTCTCATCCGAGTCCCTACAAAATCGGCGACAATATAAAGCTTTATATAAACCCGAAAGATCCTTCCGTATTCTATGATCCCAATAAAGCCATGGATACAGCTGTACCCACCATTTTTATAGTAATCGGCAGTGTATTATGGGGCGTAGCCGGTCTGATAATTATTACTTTAATTATAAAAAAACGAAAGAAACGTACTACGGTAAATCATATTGATGAATTATCGGATGGATGCGTAGATGAAATTTCAGCATACGAGAATTCATCTGAGTGTATCGACGAGGTTTCGGTATACGACGAAACTGATGAATATCAGTAAGAAAATTTTGTGAGGTGAATATTATGAGCAGCTCGATAAAAAAAACTGCAAAACCTGAGCCTGTTAACTATCTCCAAACTGCATTTTTTTTTATAGTATTTGGATGTATTTTTTTTATAACTGGAAAGATCTGTGACACTCCCTATGAGGAGTTAAAAAAAAGCTGTACTTTCTCGACAACTGCCACTGTCACGGAACTTATTGAGTCTCCGAAAAATAACTCAAAAGTTGCTCCGGTATTTGAATTCGAATTCCAGAACAGAAACTGTAAATATACAGGTGATGTCTATAAAAAAAAGGGAACTTACGAGATAGGGGATACTGTGAAAATCTATATAGATCCGTTACTTCCTTCCCGTTTCTATATTCCCGGCTATACCAAAGGAGAAAAATGGAGCGAAATAAGTAAATTTATAATAAATGCAATTGCTGTACTGACTTGTGGTATAGGAGTTTTTATCTTTATAGGCGGATTATTTGGAAAAAATGGCGATGATAAAACAAATCATCTTGACGATGTATCAGATGATTGCATTGACGAGGTTTCAACATACGAAGATACTGATGAATATCAGTAAGGTGATTATTTTAGGTAACAAATATGAGCAGCTCAGAAAAAAATTCCACTGTTAAAACTGAACCTGTAAGCTATTTCAAGGTGGCACTAATTTTAATAATATTCGGATGTGTAATGTTATATTTTGGAATGAGTGATAGTACTCATTATGATGAGTTGAAAAAAGACTGTTCCTTCTCAACAAAAGCCACTGTAACAAGACTTAATGAAAAGGGTTCAAAAATTGCTCCGGTATTTGAATTTGAATATCAGGGAAGAAACTACAAATATACAGGTGATGTTTATAAAAAAAAGGGTACATATGAAATCGGGGATACCGTGAAAATCTATATAGATCCGATAACGTCTTCCCGTTTTTACATTCCCGGCTATACCAAAGGAGAGACATGGAGTAAATTTTGCCATATATTCGCAATTATATTTGCTCTACTGTTATTTGGCATGGGCATTTTTGTCTTAGTTTTGGCATTTTTGGAAAAAAAGTACAGCGATAGTACAATTAATCATCTTGACGATGTATCAGCTGATTGCATTGACGAGGTTTCGGTATATGACGAAACTGATAAATATCAATAAGACAATATTAAATTTCAGGAGGAAAATAAAATGAAAAAATGTATGATTATCGGCTGCGGAGGAGTAGCTTCCGTAGCAATCCACAAGTGCTGTCAGAACAGCGAGGTTTTCGAGGGAATTATGATCGCAAGCCGTACAAAATCCAAATGCGATGCCCTTAAAGAAAAGCTCCAGCCTACTACAAAAACAGTTATCGAAACTGCTCAGGTAAATGCTGACAACGTTGATGAGCTTATTGCTCTTATCGAGAGCTACAAGCCTGATGTTGTGCTCAATCTTGCACTCCCCTATCAGGATCTCACTATCATGGACGCTTGTCTCGCTACAAAAACTCACTACGTTGATACAGCAAACTACGAACCCCTTGATA
>JAZNBR010000052.1:0-89144 GCA_045587105.1 Ruminococcus sp. | reverse complement strand
ACCCCGACATAACGGCAAGGTTGAGCGTTCTCATCGCAAAGATAATGAATACTTTTACGCTACCCACAAGTTCTATTCATTTGATGATTTCAAAAAGCAATTAGCTGTTCACAGCAGAAAATACAACAATTTCCCTATGCGTCCTCTTAATTGGAAGTCTCCTTTCGATTACATCAAGGCTTTCCTCAATTACGGTCAAGTTTTTTGATTTAATTTGTCTCACATCATTGACAAACCAACAGATAATATATCATTTCACGATTTTCAATGCAGATTCTTAATTTCATCTACTTTCAGAAAAGTATCACAAAACGAACATAATAGCCTGTTATAATCACAATATAAATTCAAGATATCCACAATTTCATATAAACCACCCTTAAAGGACAGCGGCACCGGAATTTTCTGTGTGCCGTTGTTCTTTTTTTAAAAGGTTTATTTTTGGCATTATACACAAAAATATCCATAAATCCTTGAATGTTGTGCAAATTGACTTCTCAAACTATCTATCATATAATAAGTATAAGGAGAAGTGTTTCTATTTTCAGATATAAGACATCAGGAATAAACACTTTAGAAGTGCTGCATACAATTCGCGCAGAAAAAGTGACAATTCGCGCAGAATCTGACACAAACAGGATTTTTTATGGTATAATATTATCGAAGAATCAACAAGGATTTTTGCAGCCATGATTGGGCAATATTTTAACAAAAAGAGGTGGTGCCACGCATACTTTTTCATACGCCTGTAAACCTGACGAAAAGTAAAAAATGCAAGGAGGAAAGCACTTATGAAAAACATTAAGAAGAAAATATGGGCACTTATTTCTGCGGCTGTTACAACATCAGCACTTGTTGTATCAATGACAGGCTCGTCTGTTACAAATTCAATTCCAAGAGATCCAAGCGGAGACGGTCAGTATTTTCTCAATGATGTTGTTTTGATTAATCAGTTTGTAAATGGCTCCTTTAATGTAACAGACTTGACCGCTCTGGACTATAATAAAAATGGAGTTATTTCTCCAACTGACGCATTACAGCTTCAATTGGATATAATGGCAGGTAATATTAACACAACCATCCCCACCGAAGACAGCACATCTATGAATGATATTACATTAAACGAAACATTTCGGTTTTATGGTGTATATAATGCTCAAACCGGTGTTATGATGCAAGAAAGCTATTCAATTGAATGCTGAGACACTTATAACAACGTTACAACTCCTTACAGCATTATAGGTAATACTGACGACAGAGTAGTAGATTTCACAAAATCTGGAGTTGTAAAAATTCTTACTAACAATGGGGGAGGTACCGGATTTATTGTTGGTCCTCATTGTATCGCAACAGCCGCACACGTTGTTGACGAAAGCTTTTCTTTTGAACCACAAAGAAGTGCGATAATTTCTGATATCTTAACATTCAACACTGATGGTTCTCTTAGAAATGACACAATCACTCCTATCAGAGTGCATATTCCATCTAAATATTATGCATATGATTCTAATTATGATTATGCTTTAATAACTGTAGAAGAAGATTTAAGCAATTACCCGATTTTTGATCTTGGTGTGTACGACAGCATGACTGACAGAGATATTACTGCTACTATTACCGGTTTTCCTGGAGGATTAGAAAATGGTAATCCGGGGAATGATGAAAATACACATATTATGCACAGCGGAAATGGTACTGTTGTGTCATCTAATGGAGTAATTCTAAATACTGCAATTGATGCAACAGGAGGCAATAGTGGTGGTCCTGTATATGTAACAGAATATTGTAATGGTAATGTAAAGTATACGGTATTCGGAATTCTTGTTGCAGATCCAAATATAGCAACCGGATTTCAGTATAATCGCTCAATTCAGATTGACGGCAATCTGATTAGATTCTATAAAAACAACCCCCATGTTCCCGAATAAGAAAGGAGGGTTTCTATGAAAAAACTTATAGCTTTACTCGCATCGCTTTCGGTTTTATCCACAATGCCTGCTTCTTTTGCCGCTGCTCTGTTTTTTGAGGACACCTATAAATACTTTGAAATCACAGAGGATCAGATTGAAGAATACGGATATACAATGTACAGTCTTGACAAGACATATAAAACAGGAAAGTATGAAAAGGAAGGCAGCTATTTTGACGGCTGTGACCTTTACCATAATCACTATGAATCAGAATATGATTTTATAGTAGAAAACGAGTACTATCGTGATTCAAAGGAATTGATTGATCGTGATTATATAGTTGTTCCTGCTGAAAAAATTGAATCGTTCTGCCATAATGTAACAGTTAATCCATATAAATTTATAATGAAGCCTGAATTATATGATGTCAAAATTAATCTGAACACAACGAAGAGCTTCTATGGAGCAACATATGAAGTAGATTTGTATAAAAGTAATGGCATGAAATGCAAGGTAGTATCCGACTCGGATGCTTCACCTATCGACTTCGATAAGCTTAATGAGATTGCCCCTGAAATCAAGCACGAAATTAGTAAATCAGAAACAACAGAACAGGGATATGAGTTTTCCTACAACTTCTACACCGAACATCAGCTATATGACATCAACGGAACACTTCTCACATTCAAAAGATACACTTTAGATGAAGAAACAAGGGATAAGATTCTCTCGTGTGCAAATGAGCATATGATAAGCTTCAGAAGCAGTCATTCGTACGATATATACAGATTTTTCGTTGACGAGCATCATTCCGTTGAGCATGAAAATGTAGAAAAGGCTAAGGCTATCTACGACAAGTACGGCATAAGCTTCACAATTCCAGGTTATGATGAGAATTACAACATCGTTGATGAAGAAGCAGCAGGAGAAAAGGCTGTACTTATTCCCGATGAACCGATTGAGGGCATTGTGTTCTTTGAGATTCTCTGTGAATTTGCCGATGAGGGTATAGCAACTACAGCACAGCCAAAAGAAGATATGGAGGCATTGTACTACAATGAACCGGAAGTAGAATTGGTAGCTAATGTCAAGGGAGACGCTAATAATGACGGAAATCTTGCACTTTCTGATTCTGTTGCTATTCTCCAGACTGTAGGAAATCCTGATGAATACAGACTTTCTGCACAGGGCAGGTATAATGCAGATATCGAAGGAGACTTCGACGGAATCACAAACCTTGACGCTCTTACCATACAGAGAAAGCTTCTTAATCTTGAATAATATATAAAACGAAACGGTGCTTTTCAGCACCGTTTTTTCGTCTACTCAAATGTGAATATTCTTATATTATTATTCTTGTCCATAGAATACAGATTTGAACCTACAACAACCGGATATCCGACATATCCAAGATCAGGATAAACCAGTCCGGAAGAATTTGCAAGATCTATAACCATAAGATTATCGTTTTCATCAACGCAGTATATGGTATCTCCGATCACATTGATACACTTTGTATATCCATCCCTTATGAGATAGTTGTCAGAGCCATCGTAATTCATGGAATAAAGATATCTGTCGTTCCTGCTGTGAGAATAATATATCCTGCCGCCTGATACACAGATATCAGAAACATTATCCTTTATAACAGTATGACCGCTGCCGTCTACATTCATGACATCAAGTGAGAAGTTGTTATTGTAGTTCACATAGAAGATTTTTCCGTCAGCAACATTCATATACCAGCAATGTACCTGCCTGAGACGTGTATACTCTGAGCCATCCGGTCTCATACGGCATATATAATTTCCTGTTCCGTGATTATTGGGATCAGTCACCTCTGTAAAGTACAGCCAGCCGTCGTAATACGTCAGCTCATAGCAGTATGCCGGATTGAGTATGTTGAAGCCGTTACCGTCCTTACGGATACTGCATATGTAATTTCCGGCACTCCAGTTGCAGAAGATAAGGTTATCTCCCACTACATTAATGTAGCTTGCTCTTGTATTGTATATCGGTTCTTTTACATTGTTTCTTACTGCATAGATATATTCGTTCTGGTCGGAGTAATAGAGTGTATCTCCATCCGTTGCCGCATAACCTCCGTTTATAACATTTCCGCTTCCGACGCCTCTTGAGTCCATAGGAATCGACAATACTGGCGGAGATATCGTTACCGGAGCCGTTGTCGCAGTTGTGGCGGCTGTTGTTTCGGCAGTAGTGGTAGTTGTAGTAGCTTCAGTTGTTCTTGTAGTTATCTCAGTGACAGAAGTTTCTTCCGGCTCTTTCGTTTCTTCGGGTTCAGTAGTTTTCGGTTCTTCTGTTGCTTCCGGCTCGACAATCACGGGAGTATCACTCGCTCTGTCTTTTTCTTCACTGCGATCCTTCACAAGAAAAACTACAAGTATAGTCAGTATCGCCAGCAGAATTACAATTCCGCACGCAAGAATAACCTTTGCCGCCGCTGAGCTTTTGTTATCATAATCCGGAACTGGAGGTCTCGGCTGCGGTGGTATCGGCTGTGGTGGTATCGGCTGCGGTGGTATCGGCTGCGGCGGAACATAGACCACTGGCCGCTGAACATGAGGATTAATGTTTCCATCTCTTATAGCCTTAAGATCGTTCAGCATATTGGTCATATTCTGATAGCGGTCAGACGTATTGAAAGCACACGCTTTCAGAATCACCCTTGCGAATGCGTCTGAAGCGTTCTTTGGACGAGGAAGATTTTCACCGTTCATACGTCTTTCGATTGCTTCTTCCGGCAGACACATATCACCGAAAGGAAACTGATAGTTATTCATTATGCAGTAGAGAGATATACCGAAGGAATAAATATCAGCCTGCTTGGTATACCCGTCGCTTCCATATCGTGCGGAGTATATCTCCGGAGCGATATATCCTTCTGTACCGGCGAAGGATCTCGTAGAAACGGATTTCTTGGAAATATTAAAGTCACCCAGCTTGTAGGTTCCATTGTCCGATACGAAGAAATTTCCCGGCTTTACATCACGATGAATAACACCAAGCTCATGAGCCGCTTTGATTCCGCTTCCGATGTCAATAGCCATTTTCAGGACATTTTTTTCAGAAGTATCAAATCGTTTCTGTCTCATCTGTTTTTGCAGACAGTCAAGACACTCCATTCGTATCATGATATAGTATCCTATCTGCTTGTTATCCACTAAAAGCGGCTTGATACTTTCATCCTCATAGAGGACGATATTAGGTGATGAACGAAGCCTATACATGATAGCGGTTTCATTTTCAGCTTCTTTGCGTTTTCTGTCAAGATATTCACGCCTTTTAACTTCATCGACATATATTGCATCGTCTGCAACAATAGGCTCTATCTTGAGAGCAGACACATCTGTTCTGTTTTCTCTTTTGGCTTCAATCCGGTAAACTACACCGGTTGCTCCCCTGCCAAGTTCTTCTTTTATGTACCAGTTATCCCATAGGGGCTGTTTTATCTGACTTCTGATAATTGCATGGATATCGCTCATATAGGCACCTTATTTCTTGTTTATACTGCTGTTCTGCGGAAAATAACTGAATTCACCGCAACAGAAACTACGAAAATACATATTTATATTATTATAGCATATAACCATCGGTAAATCAAGACTTCCGGCATTGACTTTTCAAAAATACAGTAGTATAATTTAAGGTAACACCACACGAAGCTTGTACAAAAGATGCGTAGATAGATTTTGTACAAAGCCGCAAGGCGTGCTTTATGCGGCGTTGCCTTAAAAAAGAAAAAACAAACCGGAGGATATGATTAATATGGAAAAAGAAATTTACGCTGATTACGAAATAATTGATGCCCATTCACATATATTTCCTGCTTCGATAGCTGAAAAGGCAACAGTCAATATAGGAAAATTCTACGATCTTCACATGGATAACTGCGGCAGCTCTGAGGAGCTTATCAGATCGGGAAATAAAATCGGAACCTCACTCTATCTTGTATGCTCCGTTGCTACAACACCTCATCAGGTAAGCAGTATAAACGAATTCATCGCTCAGGAATGCGGTAAATACGATTGCTTTTTCGGGCTTGGAGCCGCACATCCGCTTTCAGAAAACATTCAGGGCGATATTGAACAGATAAAATCACTCGGACTCAAAGGAATAAAGCTTCATCCGGATTTTCAGACATTCAACGCTGATTCTCCCGAAGCTTTCAGGATTTACGAAATCATCGAAGGCTCAATGCCGCTTCTGATTCACTGCGGCGATGAGCGTTATGAATATTCCCGCCCTGAAAGAATCGCCAATATTGCAAGGAACTTCCCTAAGCTCAGGCTCATCGCTTCTCATCTCGGAGGATACCAGTTATGGGACGAAGCTCAGGCTTGTCTCCGTGGATTTGAAAACGTCCGTATTGATTTATGCAGCTCGCTTGCATTCATGTCTCCGGAAACAGCCCTTAAACGCATTCGTGGATTCGGAGCCGAAAACTGCTTCTTTGGTACGGACTTTCCGATGTGGTCGCATGATACCGAGCTTGAACGTCTTATGTCACTTGGTCTCAGCGACGAAGAACTGAGAGGAATTCTTGCCGGAAACTTCAGATCCTTCATGAATATATAACCCGATAAATCGCATAATACTGATATTGTTAGTTTGTGATAACAATTTTTTAGAAAAATTTTCAGAAAAGTTCGTCTTTTTTGCCCTCTAAAATCACTTATTAGTGAAAGCTTTCATCAGGCGGCTTAACAAGGCTTCCTGAATCAACCAAAAAGAGGGTGAGACCATGCTTGCCAACACTAAAATTAATCCCGGAGGTGACCTTATCATTTTTGCATTCAATCATAATAATATATCCTCCCAGAATGTGGGTGAGGTCAATCAGCTGATATCCACCTGCAGCACCTCCAGAGACAGCCTCGAAAAACTGTATATCATGTTCAAGTCTACTGTTTTTGCAGTAGCCTATGGTATTACAGCCGATTACCACCTTTCAGAGGACTGCGTTGCAGAAACCTTTGTAAGACTTACTCAGGTGAAAAATTTTAACCCGCATAAGGGTGACGGCAAGGGATTTATCATCACAACCGCACGCAACGTTGCATCAGAGCTTCGCCGGCGCTATAAAAAAGAAATCAACAGCTATATAATCCAGAGCTACGGCGACGCTGAAAAAACTGTCGAGGACAGTATTTATATAAATCAGCTTTTAAAACATCTGAATGACAAACAGCGGCAGATCATTATTATGAAATGCTGTGCTGAAATGACGTTCAAGGAAATTGCAAAAACTCTGAAATGTCCCGAAACTACGGTCAAATCAAGGTTCAAACGTGCAATGAATATTTTACAGGAAAAGGCAGGTGCAGACAAGTGAAAAAGAATGACTTCAATTCAAATCAGGATTTTGAAAAATTACTGAAAGAGAAAATGAATGAACTTTCAACCTCTGTGGATTGCTTTAACAAAATTTCCGCAAGAGCTTTTCCTGAAAAGGATTCGGATTTTTCCGACTGCGGGCTTACCGTAAGCGACCTTGAAAACGTAACGGGCAAACGCCGGATTCTTCCGGTATTAAAATGGGTTTCTGCTGCTGCAGCAATCGTTCTCTTCATAGGTATAATCCCGAAAACCGCAATTATCAACAGTCTGCGTGACTCCGGATCAAGTCCCTCAGAGGTTACCGATTTCACCGGACTTCTCAAAGAAATTCAGGAGGAAACAGAATCCGGAAGCTACTATATCGACGATATGTCTCTGAATGACTATATCAGCCGTGATGTTCTTGTGACACCTCTGTACAGCTGTCCTTTCAAACAAAGTACATCTGATATGAATGTGCGGATATTTACGAAAATTGTCGGCGGACTCAGAACAAATCAGATATATGCAGTCCAGTATCATGATACCTACTCCGAAGAAAATATTGTTGCTGTGGCTGAAACCGGCGTCAGCTTTTCTTCAGATGAAGTCTCTACTACTGCGATGTTCTCTACCATGTTCTTCTATGAGCAGGGCAACCTCGATGCCGCAGCTGCTTCATTTGAATGTGATTCTGACGGTATGCTCACCGATAAAGACGGAAATCCTTTATCAGTCGCAGGCTTTTCAAACATCTCATTATATAAGGACGGCAATTCCACATCAACGATACAGACAGATGTAATGTACTACCGCTATAATTACGGCGGCAATTACTATTACGATATCATGAATACAGACATCGATGGTCGGGAAATGCCCATCGAAAGGGATTCATGGGAAAATGTCATTTACAGTGACGGTCCGGTTTATATATCGCTTGAATCTCAGGAAGTTATGAACAAAACTGAAATTTTCTCAGAAAGCTATAAAAAAGAAAACGATGTCTGGTACATCACTCCATCACCCATATATCCATGGATTCAGGCAACTCCGACAGAGGAATATATCGTTGAAGTTCACAACAGCTACGAGACAACCGGAGAGATTCTCAACCAGATATCTGTTCCGTACGACGCATCATTCCAGCGCAGACTCCGGTTATACATCGGTAAAAAAGCTCCTGTTGCGTTTTCACTTGAAGAAGCCAAAAATGATAAGGAATATTATAGTACAATAGATCTTACAAAAGCAGGCGGCACTGTCGAACAAAGCAATATCAACGACACATTGGAAAGGCTCAACGACGAACTGACTCAGCTTGAACGTGAAGAAAAAAATCTGACTCTGACTAACGCTGAAAAGAATGCTTATGAAATTGAAAAGCAGAAATTACACACTGAAATCGAAAACCTTGAGCTTGACTTTGAGTTTACTAAATTTGCTATGGGATCAAAAAATGCAGAACAAGAACGCAAAAAGGCTGAGGAAGCAGAGCAAGAACGCAAAAAGGCTGAGGAAGCAGAAAAAAGTCTGGAAGCCGCAAAAAATGAATTAAGCCAACAGCAGAATACTGCACAACAATAAACAAAATATACAAAGTTAATCAGACATCTGATCGGTAACCCGCTTACCACAAAAGAAAGTTCAATAAACATCCCCCTAAGATACTATCTTAGGGGGATTCATTTATACTAACTGTATTTTATATCTTCTGAGCCAGTAATCAAGCTGAGTGAAAAATGCTATCGTCTGCGGCAGATTCATCAGCTGTCCATACCACTGAACGTGATCCTCATGTGTGAGAAGCTTTTCCAGTGCCGCACGGCTTACAAGCTCTGTCAGCGGACTGTCTCTGTCATCAAGGATACTACGCAGCTTCGATGTAACCGCCTCCAGAAATGCCGGATTGTGCGTCTTGGGATATGGGCTTTTCTTCCTGTGAAGCACCTTTTCCGGCAGCCAATCCTTCATTGCTTCACGAAGCAGTCCCTTTTCCTGTCCGTTATGATCTTTATATTCCCAGCACACATTGTAAAGATACTCAGCAATACGGTGATCGCAAAAAGGTACACGCACTTCAAGTCCGCTGAACATACTCATCCTGTCCTTGCGGTCAAGAAGATTCTGCATAAACCAGCTGAAATTAAGCTGCGTCATCTCACGCATACGGGATTCCAGCTCACCTTCTCCATGAAGCTTCACTGCACTGTCGGCTGTTTTTCTATACGCACTGTATACATAATCGTCAGCGTCAATTTTCCGGATGTAGTCCTCACTAAGGAAAGTCCTACGATATGCCGTGCTCTGTGCCCACGGAAAACCGTCCGTCATGCGGATATCCTTGTCACGATACCACGGATAACCGCCGAATATCTCATCGGCACACTCGCCGGAAAGTGCTACTGTTCCGTACTTCTTTATTTCCCTGCAAAGCAGGAGCATGGATGCGTCAACATCAGCCATTCCGGGAAGTCCTCTTGCTTCGACTGCTTCATCGAGAGCATTGACAAGCTCCGGTGTGTCAACTACAAGCCAGTGATGATCGCTGCCAAGATATTCAGCCATACACTTTATATATTCGGGATCACTGTTCGGCTGAAAATGGCTTTTTGTGAAATATCTGTCGTTGTCACGGTAATCAACGGAAAATGTACTCAGCTTTTTCCCCTGTCTTTTGAATTCATCCGCCGCAACGCTTGATATCAGACTTGAATCAAGACCTCCCGATAGAAATGTACATACCGGAACATCCGACACAAGCTGACGGCGTATCGAATCAAGAAGAAGCTCACGGACGTGCTCGGCTGTCTGCTCAAATGTCTCGTCAAGCGGATACGCACGGAGCCGCCAGTATTCTTCAAGCTTCAGCCCCCGTTCATTGTAGAAGCCTCTCCAGCCGGGCAAAACTTCCTTTACTCCCCTGACAACACCGCAGCCGGGTGTTCTTCCGGGAGCCATAAGTATCAGCTCTGCCGCACCGTTTTCGTCTATTTCATGCGGAATATCGGGATGTTCCAGCAATACCGGCAGTTCCGAAGCAAAAATCAGCTTATCTCCGGTATCATAATAAAAAAGCGGCTTTACACCTATCCTGTCTCTCGCAAGAAAAACAGTGTGCCCGTGCTCGTCATAGACGGCAAATGCGAATATTCCGTTGAAGCGGTCAACGCACGTCTTTCCCCACCGGATGTAGCTTTTCAGAACCACCTCTGTATCAGAGGACGTTTCAAAGTCAAAGTCCTGTTCAAGCTCGTCACGCAGTTCCTTTGTATTGTAAAGCTCTCCGTTATAAACGATAATGTAATTTTTCTCTCCGATTGAACAGCTCATCGGCTGACGTCCTCCTGAAATATCAATAACCGCCAGTCTTGTGTGGATAAGTGCTGCCTCACGGGTAAGAACGATTCCACGCTGATCCGGACCACGATGTATCATAGCCCTCTGCATTTTTTCATATATCTTCATATCGCCGCGCATATCCTCAGAAAAACTTATAGCTCCCGCTATTCCGCACATACTATCTCCTCCGTTATTCTGATATTGTACAAACAGCACCGGCTTTATTCAATCGGTGCTGTTTAAAGTATATGCGTAAACTATCAGAATTATGAATTATCCAAGTGTTACAGGCAGACCGTTTATCTCAATTGTAGGATCATCAATGTCGATAAGAAGGCATCTTCTGCCGTCAACAACGCTTGTGCGTACCTTATCGGCAGCGGAAGGCTTGATATTCACTGTGATTCCGGGAGAAGAAAGAACCGTCTTTGTCTCCACGAGATTCACAGCTGTAAGCGGAGCATTTCCGCATACCTTCTCGTATACAGGCTGAACCATATCCACACGCTCCTGCGGCAGACCTGCGTCAATGAAGATATCCCTTAGAACAGTCGGCTCGATAACAGCTTTGTCCGTTTCATCCTTGCATTCCTCGACAACATCGCTGATCTTTTCATTTACTGTTTTTATGAGCATATAGTCAAGATCATCACCCGCAACGCTTTTGAGAATGCTCTGGAAATTAGCCTTCTCGTTCTCCGCGGACATAACAAAATTGCATCCGAGAACGTTCTCAACAATCGAAATATCAGGAGAGTTAGCCGATTTTGTATAGTACATCACATGATTAATATCGCTGCTTCTGTTACTGAAAACGGGAAACAGAAAACCATCTGACGGCGATTTGCTTATAATCAGTTCAGTATTGACCTTCTTTGTAATCTCGTTGTTGAAGGAATCAAAAATAAAGCCGTCGCTTCCGGTATTTACAGGGCAGAGCGCAGTAAGTATGTAGCGGTAGACCTCATCTTCACCGTCAGCAAACTCGTCATTTTTGTCCTTGCGTCTGATCGTGTATGTACAATATGCGGTAAGTACGGCAAAAGGTCCCTCGCAGGCTCTGTTGTTGGCAATGTGATTGAGGAAATCCTCGCAGACTGTTTCATCTTTAAGCTCTGATTTGAGCAGTGTATACAGGATATTCTGCGGCTTGCCTTCCTCATACGCTTCATTTGGAAACTCATACTCCACAAAGGATTTGCCAACATTTGTGTTGAGAACTTTTTTGAGTGTCTCCTCATAGACATCGTGTTCCTCAACGGACATAGTGAGACATGAATGTATCTGGTGACATCTGAGATTTTTCTCGGCGTCGATAAATCCGGTAAGAAGCCTTTCCATTATGAAAAATCCGCTTTTATCTGAAAAATTCTTTTTAATCTCTGCTGTTTCTTTTTTATTCATTTTATGTATTCCTTTCTTTTAGTCAGTTTCAAGTCGGTTACTTTATTATACATCATTGCAAGCTTTTTTGCAAGCAGAATTTTCCGACAAAATATAGAATATAATTAAGGTAACACCGCACAAAGCTTGTGCAAGATATGCCAGCAGATTTCTGTACAAAGTCACAGGGCGTGCTTTGTGCGGTGCTGCCTAAAAAACGAAAGGATATCCCCATGAAATTTATATTACTTCTGATTTTACCGCTTATTTTCTGCTCATGCAATGCTCCTGATGATTCTGAAAGCGTATCTTCCGATATTCCCGTAACATCGTATATTCAGGATTTCGGACAGCTTCACATGGATGTGCCGGAAGGATATGTTCCGATGAACTTCGGATATCAGACCGGTCAGTGGTTTCCTTATATGCAGTATGAGGAGTATATGTACGGCAAAACAGCAGAGGAATTCCGCATTGCTGTCCGAGAACGCTTCACACAAGCGAAAAACAACGGAACAAATACCGTATATCTGCACATACATCCATGCGGAGACGCCTACTATAACTCTGAAATCTTCCCGAAAGGAGTTTTCCTTGACGGCGATTACGATCCCCTTCAGATTATGCTGGAGGAAGCACACAAGCTCGGACTTTCTGCACACGGCTGGCTGAATCCGCTGCGATGCCAGACAGCAGAACAAATGGAGAAGCTTCCGGATGATTTCATAATCAAAAAATGGACAAAAAATACAGACCGCCCGATTGCAAAGCTTGTCGGCGACCGCTGGTATCTCGATCCTTCATACTCTGAAACGGCGGAGCTTCTCAGTGATTGTGTTACAGAGCTTCTGAATAATTACAAGCTGGACGGTATTCACATTGACGATTACTTCTACCCCACAACGGACGAAAGCTTCGATAGCGAAGAATTCCGTAAAAGCGGACGGACTGATCTCGCTCAGTGGAGACTTTCAAATTGTACTCGTCTTGTAAGAACTATCTATGATACTGTCAAAGCTCACGACAGCCGTGTTCTGTTCGGTATCAGTCCTCAGGGAAATATCGACGCAAATTATACTTCCCAGTACGCTGATGTGAAATTGTGGGCAGGCACAGACGGTTACTGCGATTACATCGTACCACAGATATATTTCGGTTTTGAAAATGCAGCATGCCCGTTTGAACCCACTCTCCGACGTTGGGAGGAGCTTCGCGGCAACAGTCCCGTAAAACTGATAATCGGACTTGCCGCCTACAAGCAAGGAAAAACCGATAAATGGGCAGGTACAACCGGAGAAAACGAATGGATAGATAATCCCGACATTATCAGCCGCCAGATCGAGCTTGTAAAATCCTCATCCGCAGACGGTTACGCCCTGTACTGAATCACAATTCTGCCAAATAAACTATGGTATTATTGTAGAATTCCGCTATTGTAAAAATAATGCAGATATGATATAATATATATTGCTCCACCAATTAAGTTCTGAAGAATTTTATGTGTCTTGGGGAGCAATAATATTTACACGAAACGAGTGATTTTATGAAATGCGAATACTGCGGATATACGTTCAATGCCCCGAAATGTCCCAACTGCGGTGCATTTGCTCCGGCTGACCAGATAAAGACAATTGAATCCTCTGGTAATATCAAAGCTGATCAGAACAATATATCCAATGAAAATTATATACGGTACTACACAGGTGTAAAAGTAAGATCTATTGCTTTTTGTATTCTGCTTACTTTCTTTACCTGCGGACTTTATCTCCTGATATGGATGTCAAATCTCACTGACGAGTCAAACTTCCTCTCCCGTGAGCCTAAACCAACATCCGGCACAGCCGCTGTTCTTTTGTCTATTGTCACCTGCGGACTCTATCTTTTTTACTGGGCTTACAAGCAGGGCGAAAGAATCGACCGTGCCCGCATGATAAAAAATCTGGCACCGATAAAAATGGGAATTCTCTACCTTGTACTTATTCTTGTGCCATCCGTAGGAATTCTTATCTCATTCTGCCTTATGCAGAATGAAATCAACAAGCTTGCCGCATAAAAAACATTGCCCCGAAACAGGGGCAATTTTGGTGTGTATTGCATATTATGAAGATAAATATACTTAAATTACGAACTATTATGACAGCTTTAGCACTGGGATTCGCATACTTTATTTTCGTACGGTTTACCGGTATCGGTATCCCCTGCCCGATACGTCTGATGTCCGGAAACAGAATTCACTGTCCCGGCTGCGGAATTTCCAGGATGTTTCTGCGCCTTTCTGAATCCGATTTTTCAGGAGCCTTCCATTGCAATCAGGCGATTTTTTCAATGCTTCCGGTGTGGGGTATCTGTATTGTGCTATGGCTTTTCGACAAAGCTGAAAAATTTCTGAAAGCTGTGGGGATAATTTCAGTCATTTTACTTATTCTGTTCGGTATATGGAGAAATTTGCCTTAAGTTATTGCAAATATCTGCAAAATGGTATATAATAGTAGTGCAGCTTTTTTTAAGGAGATATTTAAATGATTTACAATAACATTATAGAAGCAATGGGACATACCCCGATGATCAGACTCAGCCGCATGAATAAGCCCGGCAATGCCGAAGTTCTTGTGAAATTTGAAGGCCTTAACGTTGGCGGCTCAATTAAGACAAGAACTGCTTACAACATGATACGCAATGCTGAAAAGGAAGGAAAAATTAACAAGGATACAATTATTGTAGAGCCTACAAGTGGAAATCAGGGAATCGGTCTCGCTCTTGTGGGTGCTGTAAGAGGCTACAAAACTATAATCATTATGCCCGATTCCGTCAGCGAGGAACGCAGAAAGCTCGTTCGTCACTACGGTGCGGAGGTTATCCTCATTCATGACGCCGGAGATATCGGAAAATGTATCGAGGAATGTCTCAATACAGCTCTTAAAATGGCGGAAGAAAACGAAAATGTCTTTGTTCCGCAGCAGTTTGCAAATCCGAATAACATCTATGCACATAAGTATCACACTGCTCTTGAAATTCTTGAACAGACAGCCGGAAAAATTGACGGCTTCTGCTCCGGAATCGGCACGGGCGGAACAATCACTGGTATCGGAGAGGCTCTCAGGGCTCAGTATCCCGACCTTGAAATCTGGGCTGTTGAACCAGAAAATGCCGCTATTCTCGCCGGAGGAACTATCGGAACTCATCTTCAGATGGGTATCGGCGACGGTATTATCCCCGATATCCTCAATACAAAAATCTATGATAATATCTATATCGTAAGCGATGAAGAAGCTATTCAGACCGCAAGAGATCTTGCTTCAAAGGAAGGTATCATGTGCGGAATTTCCAGCGGAACGAATGTTGCTGCCGCTCTGAAATTAGCCGAAAAGCTCGGTGAAGGAAAAACTGTTGTGACTATCCTTCCGGATACAGCAGAACGCTACTTCTCAACACCTCTTTTCTCCGAATAATCAGTGAAACGTCGAGAATGATATCCTCTACAACAAAAAACATGGACGACCGTAATGGTCGTCCTTTTTTACAGATAATATAATATTATTCACCATGAATGAGCTTCCATAGCTCCATTCCTGTTTCCTGAGAAACTCCGGCGGCTGCGGCGATTTCTTCCGGCGAAGCATTACTCAGATTTTCCTTTGTCTTATACTTCATCATAAGCTTTGCCGCCTTTTTTTCACCTATTCCACGGACTGACGTCAGTTCCGAGGCATAGGTTTTCTTTTTATGTCTTGAATGCATAAAGCTTACGGAATATCTGTGAACCTCATCCTGTATCCTCGTCACAAGGTTGAACACAGATTTCAGCTCATTTATCTGTATTTCCCGTCCCTCAGCAGCGATTGCTCTTGTCCGGTGCTTATTATCCTTGACCATTCCGAAAACAGGAATATCCAGCCCAAGCTCACGGATAACCGGCTCAACTGCATGAACGTGTCCCTTTCCGCCGTCAAGAAGTATCAGATCAGGAACACGGGTAAAGTACTCATCGCCTTCGCCGGAAACAATATGCGTCAGCCTTCGCCGCAGAACCTCCTGCATACTTCCGTAGTCGTTCTGATATTGCTGTTCCTTGATTGTGAATCGCTTGTATGCCTTTTTCAGAGGTCTGCCGTCTTCAAATACAACCATTCCTGCCACCATTGATTCTGACGAAAGGTTCGAGATATCATACGCTTCGATATATTTCGGAGTTTTTTTCAGTCCCAGACTTCTGCCAAGCTGTTCAAGAGCTATGACTTCCCTACCGGTACGATTGTTTTTCAATGCGGCATACTCGGCACTGTTGTTGCGGGCAAGACGAAGCAGCTCAGACTGCTTTCCCTTCTGAGGAACATGGAATTTCACTTTACGTCCGGACTGCCTTTCCAGCAGCTGCTCCAGAAGCTCCGATTCTGCCGGCATACGTTCAACAACAACTGATTTCGGAATGTCATTACGTCCGTAGTAGAACTGCATCAGGAACGAACTGAGAACATCTTCTCCGGAATCCAGCTTCTCAAATTCAAATACAGCCTTGTCATAGAGCCGGCTTTCACGGTACATCAGCACAGAAATAAAAATTATCTCGTCAAACTCTGCGATTCCGACAACATCCGCCGATTCAACAACGCTGTTTATTATCTTCTGCTTTTCGGACGCTTTTTTTACGGCGATTATTCTGTCACGAAGCAGTGCCGCCTTCTCGAAATCAAGATTTTCCGCTGCACTTTCCATTTCCTGCTGCATACGCTCAACCGATTCAATACTGCCGTTTTTTATGAATTCCACTGCCTGAGCAACGGTATTTCCGTATTCTTCACGGCTTATTTTTCCACGGCAAAGCCCCATGCACATCTTTATATGATAATTCAGACACGGTCTGCCCCTGCCAAAATCCCTCGGGAACACTTTTGAACAGGTCGGAAGCATAAATACACGATTTGCCTCGTTTACGGCTTCCTTTGTGATAAATCCGCTTGTGTACGGACCAAGATACTTTCCGGCTTCCTTTGTATTCTTTTCCGTTGTGATTTTAGGGAACTCCCCGTCTGATATCCTTATATAATGGTATCCCTTATCATCCTTGAGCAGAATATTATACTTCGGCTTGTGCTGCTTGATGAGACTGCATTCCAGAAGCAGAGCCTCATATTCACTGTCGGTTACAATGAAATCGTAGTCGCAGACATTCGAAACCATTGCCGCAACCTTCGGGGTATGGTCGGGATTTTCACGAAAATAGCTGCTCACTCTGTTGCGGAGATTCTTAGCCTTTCCGATATAGATAATGCCGCCTTCCTTGTTTTTCATTATATAGACTCCGGGCGAAGATGTCAGCTTCGAGGTTTTTTCACGAAGATAAGGAAGTCTCGGATTCATTTTTTCACCGCCTACTGCTTGTCAAAATATTTTTTTCCAGCACTCGGTCTGAAATACGTTCTGATATATCCATCCTGTGAAAGCACTACAAACTCATTTGTCTCCTCGAGGTAATAGACATGGTCTTTGTCCTCGGATTCAAGCTTATAAAGTGCGTCAGGATTGTTAATAACATCGCTTGCCCCCTTTTCGTATTCCTCAGCGTTCTTGTAGCCAAAATCATCTTTAAATTCGCTTCCGTGCTTGTCGAAATGCTCCTCAAGAAGTCTTTCATTTCTGAAATAATAAGAAACGTAAGCAGCTGACGGTTCTGTGGGAGCTTCTGTTGCCTTTGCAGTCGTTGTAACCTTTGCGGTTATTGCAGATTTCTTTGTTGTTGTTTTTACAGTTGTGAGCTTTGCTTTTGTTTTTACGGCCGTAGTTTTTTTCGTCCTGATTGTAGTTGTGGTCTGTATTTCATCGTCTTCTGCCGTCTGGACTGTCGTTGTAATCGTTGTGACTGCCGGTATATCAGAAGAACCGGAGGTCTGATCGTCTTTATCAGACGAAATATTAATTCCGAATATTGCTCCGATCAGGAGGATAAGAACAGAAGCTCCTGACGCTGCAATTCCCTTAACTTTTTTACTCATAGCTTTACCTCTTTTACTTACAAATCAAGGGGGAAATATCCCCCTTGAGCTTTGTTTTATTCATCAATATCTGCAGCTGATTTAAGAATATCAAAATAATTATCAACAGAATTATTTCCGATCAGGCAGCTGTCACTGATTATTTCACCTGTATATTCACCGTTGACGAACACATAGCACTGATCATTTCCGGCATCCACAAGCTGATATACTATTTTTTCACCGTCATCATAAATATATTCGGCTGTAAACAGCGGATCCTTCAGCTCAGGAGAAATATCAGTATTGATTTCCTCAATCACATATATGGAGAAGGAGTTGTAATAATTGGTGAATGCTGTGAGAAGATTCGTAATTCCCAACTGAATACTCTGTCCCTTATATGTACATTTTTTCTGTTCCTGATCAAGAGTGAATTCATATTTCTGATCGTTATATTCCACATTAAGAGCAACGATATCGTACAGACTCGGATTATAAACTGTTGTATTTATGAAGTCAATCGGATTTGAGTCGATAAAATCAACGTCATATCTGAAATACAGCTCTGTCTGATTCTTTTCCTTTTCATCTCCGTTATAAACGAGCAGATACGCATAGTTGAGGTCTCCGGAGAAATCTCCTGCAATAATACGACGTTCAGTGCCGTCCTTACCCTTTACTATAACCTCGGCATAAGGATCATCAAAGCCATATTTTGACATATCAGTAAGATCTTCATCAAGCATCTGCTCTGCTTCAAGACGAGTCATAACGTTAATCATAGATGTTACAGCTGTCACATCAAGTTCAAAGATCGAATATTCTTCAGGAAGGCTCCATTTTGCACTACTCTCATCATAGGTGAGATCACACGCAACCTTTCCGTCCCTGATTATTGTAATCTGCGAAATATCGTTGTCGCCGTACTCGACAAGATGCTTTGACTTAAGAAGCATCTTTTCAGTGCTGAAATTATTTCCGCCATCATAAACAGAAGCCACCGAGTATATTTTTGACTTTCCTTCAACCGTCACATAGTAATATTCCTTTGTCGGAGAAACATTTCCGATGTTGACAGTATAGCTCTTACCGCCGCCGCTTAAAGTAATCGTGCTGACACTTGCTTCATCAAGACCATACGATTCAGGTGAACCGGTATGTGTATCCGAAGCTGTGAGCGTGGAAAAGTATGTACACATCAGAGTCATATAATCCTGATCCAGAACAAAATCCCCGCCGTCAGTAAGAACCCACTTTTTATCCTGAAGCTGAGCTGTATAGCATCCTTCCGGATTTTTTATTTCAATCTTGTCGATAACAGAAGAATTGAAGCTGAACAGACTTAAATCTGCTATTTCGACTTCCTTCTGTTTTGTTTCTTTTTCCTTTTTGTCTCTGACCTTCAGGAAAACTCCCACAGAGACTCCTGCTGCTATAAGAAGTATCAGAAATGCAATAATATGTTTTTTCATTATTAAGCTCCTAAGTAGTTTTCGTCATACAGAGACTTTTTTGCATTATTATGCGTGACGTCTCTTGAGCCATACAATAACACCGATGATTGCAACGCAAAGCGGAACAATTACAGTAATTGCAATAGCAGTTGTAGCTTCATTTGCATCCTTGAACGTCATTTTGTCAATAGCTTCCTTCTTAACGTCTACACCGGCAGATATTTCTGTATCATAAAGCCATGTGTTGGAGAAAAGTGAAAGCATATTTGTTCCGCTTATTGAAGGAGCAAGTTTTTCTGAATCTATCATGTCAGAAGTACCGAAGAGAATAACCTTACTGTTGTTTGTCTTGTTAAGAGAATAGTAGGCATACGCAAGCTGCTCTCCGGAAAGTCTCTCAGCCTCTGCCGCAGTAAGCTTATCACCGCCCATTGCGATACTTTCAGTTGTATAGTCTGAGTAAGTTGTCATTCCGTCGATTGTTTCGGATGAACCGGGAATATTCTCGATAAGTGAAGCACGCTCATACTCCTCATACTGCGGGAACTTATCATCAGGAATTCTTCCTACGCTTCTTGTGTTTGAGATACCTGCTGAAAGTCCGCCCTCGTTGCAGAGAGTGATAACGTCTGTTGTAAGATCTTCCTTAAGATCTTCAGACGGAAGCATATAATGTATTCTCATGATTTCAGGAAGCTGCTTGTTCTTTATATCATTGAGCATATTGATAGTATCTGTTTCCTTGACGATATTATAATCCATAGTAAGACCGTATTCATAGAGAATTTCTTCTATATTGTCGAAGGTGCCTTCTGTATCGCAGGGAGACATGAGGAAGGAAACTGAGCCAGGATTTACAGGATTGCTGAGATATCCCATAAGAAGTTCCTTTTCGTTGTCAGTGATGTCTGTCTGAGGACCGGCAACATAAATTATCTCAGCGTTTGAAGGAATTGCACTTGCCTCATCAAGATTGAGTTCTTTAACATCATAGGTATTTGCCTTAAGATGGTCGGCATAATCCTTGTATCTGTCCTCTATTGATTCTTCTCCGTGTCCTGTAAGGAAATATACAGTCGGGAGAGAGCCGTTTGTAACGATCTTGATAGCATTTGTGATCTGTTCTTCTCCTGCATAGTCGGAGGTGTGGTTTACTTCATTGTAATTCTGGAAGATCATACGCTTATTGACCTTCTTTACGATATCACCGCATTTTACGAAGATATCAGCAGCTTCAATGCCATGAATTCCTGTTGGATCAAGAACATCTGCGATCTCCGGATTATCATCAGGATCAACGCAGATAAGCTCAACGTTGTCGAAATCGTCAAGTCTCGTCATTGTATGATAGAGTGGCAGATATGTGGGATCCTCCTTAAGACCTCTGAGCTCTGCAAGGAAGTATATTTTTATATCCTTATCCTTGTTTTCCTCAAGAAGATCTACTGTTACAGAATCAAGAGTATATTTCTTATTCGGAGTCATATCGTAGAAATCATCGTAATAGCTGACAATAAGGTTTACCGGAACAAATACCAACAGAACAAGGAAAGCTACTACAAAGGCTATCGGACCGGAAAGATTAATTTTTTTCTTTTTTGCCTTATCAAGATTTACAGCTTCTTTTTTATTTTCCATCAAAGTTTACCCCCTCTTCCAGCGTCTCTTCTCAATGGAAATGTATGTCCACGCAAGAAGAACGATTATTGCTGATACAAAGAATATCAGATCTGAGCGTCTGATTACGCCCTGTGAAAAATAATGGAATCTTGACTGAGCCGCAAAAGCGATAAGTACAGACTGGATCTTCGGGAACTGGCTGATGAACGCTGTATATGCAAAGTCGTCAAGGAAAAGGAATACGAACATTACAAGCTCACCGATTATAGCGGCAATGATCGAGCTTTCAGTGAAAGAGGATATCAGCATTCCGAGAGTAATGAACATTGTTCCCCAGAAGAAGAAGCCGATATACGCACAGATAAGCTGACTTTCGATAACGCCGCCGCCCTCGCCGGCATAATTTTCAGTAATGATCGGGAAGATAGCTGTTCCTGCAAGCATGAAAAGGAAAACTGTCACATTTGCAAAGAATTTTCCAAGAACTATCTTAAGAACGCTGACAGGAGATGTCATAAGCAGCACTTCTGTGCCGAACTTTCTCTCGTCGGCAAATGTTCTCATTGTGATAAGAGGAATGAGGAACATAAAGAAGAAAATTACATCATAGAATATACTTACAAAGGGAACAAGAACAGTGTTGCCTGATTCAAGCGAACCGATCTTGTTTGCGAATATGTAAGTAAAGAGAAGCATGAACAATGCAGTCAGTGCATAGGCAAAGGGTGTATAGAAAAAGGACTGCAGTTCCTTTTTGTAGATCGAAAACATTTACTCTTCCTCCTTTTCGTCGCTGCTGATATCTTCGTTCTTTTCTTCACTGTCTACCGGAACGATTTCATCAACAAGATCCATAAGGCTTGTCTTTTTGACAGGACGGTTTATAAGCTCAATAAACACGTTTTCAAGATTAGGCTTGTCAGCATAGATTTCCATGATGCTGACCTTGTTTTTAACAAGCTCTGCCATAAGTCTGTCACGGATATCCTCAGCGTCACCGTCAAGAACAACATCAAAGGACCAGATATCATTTCCCTCGTCGTCAATGGAGATGATTTCCTTAACACCGTCGGTGATCTCAATGATAGAAGCTGCCTTGCTTTTTGAACCCTTTACTTTAATATGAAGAGTAAGAGTTGCATTGAAGGATTTTTCAAGGTTCTCGATAGTATCAATAGCTCTGATATCACCCTTGTTGATGATGATAACCCTGTCGCAGACCTCGCTCACCTCGCTCAGGATGTGGGAGCTGAAGATAACAGTGTGATCCTTTTTCAGGCTTTTGATAAGTCTTCTTACTTCAATAACCTGATTCGGGTCAAGTCCGACAGTCGGCTCGTCAAGAATAATGAACTTCGGATCGCCTAAAAGAGCCTGAGCGAAGCCGACACGCTGCTTATAACCCTTTGAAAGATTGCGGATAAGCTTTCCGCTTACCTCCTTGATGCCGAGGAGATCGGTCACACGTTTTATTTCATCCTTACGCTTGCTTCTGGCGATACCCTTGAGTCCCGCACAGAATGAAAGGTATTCTGATACCTTAAGGTCAGGGTAGACCGGCGGATTTTCCGGCAGATAGCCGATGTTCCTTTTTGCCTTTACCGGATCTCTTTTAATATCCGTGCCGTAGATGCTGACGCTTCCGTCGGACATGGGCAGAAATCCTGAAATCATATTCATTGTTGTGGATTTACCGGCACCGTTTGGTCCGAGAAAACCAAGAATCTCATTGTCATTGATAACAAAGCTGATATTATTAACGGCTTTATTCTTGCCGTAATACTTAGTCAAATTTTCAATTTTAATCATGAGTTTCTCCTTTCTGAAAAATGTAATCCCATACACGATAGTATACTATCTTAAATTATATCAGAAAAACATAGATACAATGTTAACAAGTTATGAACAAATTATTAAATCCAAGAGCATTACTATCTCATATATGCAACGAAGCAGATAAATCTTATATCCGCTTTGTGTATATTTAGTGAAAGTTTACTGAGTATGAGATGAATTTTCGGACGTTTGGTTAAATATTACTATTTGTACACGCCATCTTAACAATAAGGTGAGGTTGTTTTTTTCTTTGATGGACAAAATAGACAAAAAGACTGTTGACATTGTGTGCATTGCACCAAAAAATTAGTTAAGAAAATATGAAAATACTCCAAACTGTTGACAGGCAGTCGAATGTAGAATATAATTATAAATGAAAATAACTTGAAAATTGTGTGATTGTCCCGTCTGACAGCACACAGTACAATATTTTCATGGTTCTGCTCAATATGCAGGGCAGAACAAAATTATATTTTCCAAATTACCTTAAAACTATATTTTATGAGAGGGGAAAAAAACTATGATTAGCAAAAAGAACAAGGCTCTCGTTGCCGGAATTCTCGCAGCAGCTACTTCCGCTTCAGCTGTAATGCCTGCTATGGGCTCAGCTGCTGAACCGACTACGTATGCAACAGAAAACGGTGCTAACGAAAGCTACGCTGCAATGTTCGAGTCTCTTTACGACGACGTTATCACTAACGGTCAGGAGAACGGTTACCTCAGTTCACAGAACAACGGCGGCGATTCATTCGGTATTCCTTATCACGCTAAGGAAACTCTCGTTATCGAGGCTCCTGACTACGGTCACGAAACAACATCAGAAGCTATGTCCTACATTGCTTGGGTAACAGCTATGCACGATGTACTCGTTGAGCAGGGCGTTATTGACGGTAGTGCTGGCGATCTCGAAAAGGGCTGGAAAACTCTCGAAGCAATCATTCCTGGCTGGTCTGAGGCTTCAGGCATCAACAATACAATTAAGTACGATTCTCTCTGGACTCAGTCAAGACTCAAGGCTGATACAGCTAAGGAACTTGACACTCCTCAGGAGTATCCTACATCCAATGCCGGCGTAGACGCTATCAATCCTATCTTCTCTGAAATGAAGTCTTCTTACGGCGGAGATAAGGGTTACTACCTTATGCACTGGCTCGCTGACGTTGATGACTGGTATGGCTTCGGCGGCGGCAAAGGCAACTTCACATTCATCAATACATTCCAGCGTGGTGAGCAGGAATCATGTTTCGAAACAGTTCCTCATCCATGTATCGAAGAACTTAAGTATGGTAATACAACTGACGGTGTTAAGGGTATCTTCAACGGCGTAGGAAACGTTTCTGCTCAGTACGCTTTCACAAACGCTCCTGACGCTGAGGACCGTGCTATTCAGGCTATCTACTTCGCAAATCAGTGGGGCGTTGACTGCGGCGAACTCTCAGGTCTTGCTGGTAAGATGGGTGACCAGTGCCGTAACGACATGTTCGATAAGTACTACCACGAAATCGGTTGTCAGGATATTATGTCTTCCGGTAGCGCTGGTACAAAGTCACAGCACTACCTCATGGCTTGGTATACATCATGGGGTGGCGCTCTCGGTAACTATGACTGGGCATGGCAGATCGGATGCTCACATTCACATCAGTTCTACCAGAATCCTCTCGCTGCTTACGCTCTCGTAACTGACGAGTGGATCAACAGCGGTATGCAGTCTTCTAAGGCTACAGCTGACTACGAAGAGTCTCTCAAGAGACAGATTGAAATGTACCTCTGGCTCCAGTCTGTTGAAGGTCCTTTCGCAGGCGGATGTACAAACTCTTACAGAGGACGTTACGAGAAGTATCCGAGCGGATACCCGACATTCTACGAAATGGTTTATGTTCCTCACCCTGTATATGCTGACCCAGGTTCAAACCACTGGATCGGTAACCAGGTATGGTCAACACAGCGTCTTGCTGAGCTCTACTACTATGTATGCACAAAGGGCGACAAGAGCGGTGTTAAGCCTGCTGGTATGTCACTCGAAGACGCTCTCGATGCTGTTCTTGAAAGATGGATCGCTTGGTTCGAAGAGAACACACACTTTGACTATCCCACAGAAGATGGTACGATTCTCTCTTACTGTATTCCTTCTAACCTCGACTGGGGTGACAACGATACTGACTACTCATGCGCTCCTGACACATGGACAGGTGAGTATGATCCCAACGGCAACCAGAACCTCCACTGCGAGATCACTGGTTACGGCCAGGGAGATATCGGTTGTGTATCTTCACTCTGTAACACTCTTATTTACTACGCTGCTGCTAAGGGTATTCCTGCTTCTGAAGCTCAGGAAGCTACAGCTAAGGATGATTCAGTAGCTGCTAAGGGTCTCCGTCTTGCTAACAAGCTCCTCACAATGCAGTGGAACGAAGCTCGTGACGATGTCGGTATCGCATTCGAAGACTGCAACGGAAGCCTTAAGAGAGTATTTGAGCAGGATGTTTACATTCCTAAGAACTACAAGGGCACAATGCCTGACGGTTCTCCGCTTGAGAATGGTGCTACATTTATCTCCATCCGTCAGAGCTACGAGAAGGATCCTATGTTCCAGGAACTCAAGAAGGTTTACGATGCAACTGGAGAAACAACAGGCTACAAGTACAAGCTCCACAGATTCTGGCATATGGGTGACGCTCTTATGTCCTACGGTGGTATGGCACTTCTCTATCCTGATGTTGAGCCATACAAGGACGGCGGGGAACCTGATCCCGAGCCGACTCCGGCAACACTCTGGGGCGATACAAACTGCGACGGTCAGGTTCTCCTGAACGATGCTATCCTCATTCTCCAGTCTCTCGGTAACCCTGATGAGTATAAGATCACAGATCAGGGTAAGGCTAACGCTGACGTTTACGAAAACGGCACTGGTCTTACAAATAACGACGCTCTTCAGATCCAGAAGTACCTCCTTAAGTCGGTATCTTCTCTCGATCCTAAGGATTTCGTTAAGTAATAATCAAATATAACCAAAGACGGTGCTCCGGCACCGTCTTTTTTTGTTTACAAAACCCTTGCATTTTCAAATATTTGGTGCTATAATATATATGTATATTTATGTGCAGACGCAATTATATTACGAAAGAGGGCGAAAAAATGCTCAGAAGTATGACTGGCTACGGCAGATCACAGAAAATTATTAACGGACGTGATATTTCTGTTGAGATCCGTTCCGTAAACCATAGATACTATGAATATTCATCACGAATTCCGAGAACTTACAGCTACATCGACGAAAAACTCAAGGCTCTCCTTAAATCCTCCGTTTCAAGAGGAAAGGTAGAGATTTCCGTTACCATCAACAATATCGAAGGCAAGGACTCTCAGATTGCTGTCAACAAGGGCGTCGCAGAAGGATATGTTACGGCTCTCAGAAGCATATCCGACGAACTTAATCTCGACGATGACCTTACTCTCTCAAAGCTTATCAGAATTCCGGATATCTTCAATATACAGAAAACTCCCGACGACGAGGAACAAATCTGTTCCGATGTTTCAGAGGTTACGGCAGAAGCTCTTGAACGCTTTGTCGCTATGAGAGAAACAGAGGGTGAACGTCTCAAAAACGATATCCTCGAAAAGGCTGACTTCATCATCGAAAGAGTCGGAATGGTTGAGGAACAGTCTCCCCTGACCGTCGAAGCTTACAGGAACAAGCTCTATAAAAAGCTCAGTGAAATTCTCGCTGACAAGAATATCGACGAACAGCGTATAATCACAGAAGCAGCTATCTTCTCTGAAAAAATTGCTGTCGATGAGGAAACTGTACGTCTCAGAAGCCACGTTTCTCAGCTCCGTGATATCCTTGAATCCGATGAGGCTGTCGGCAGAAAGCTGGACTTTATCGTTCAGGAAATTAACCGTGAGGTGAATACAATAGGCTCAAAGGCACAGGATCTTAATATCACCAGAATCGTGGTCGATATGAAATCTGAAATCGAAAAGATCCGTGAACAGATCCAGAATGTTGAGTAATACTATGAATATGATAAATATCGGTTACGGAAATATGATCTCCCCTGCCAGAATCATATCCATTGTAAGTCCTGAATCTGCTCCCATAAAAAGACTCATTCAGGAAGCACGCGACAGCGGAATGGCTATCGACGCGACTTTTGGCAGAAAAACAAGAGCCGTTATCATCATGGACAGCGGACATATCGTCCTTTCTTCCCTGATAACTGATACTCTTGCCGCAAGAATTAACGAAACAGGAGGCAGCGAAGACAATGACTAAAGGCAGATTGATAGTCTTTTCAGCACCCTCAGGCTGCGGTAAAGGTACAATGCTTGAGGAAATTCTCAAAAATGACAGCTTCAGAACAGCAGTTTCAGCTACAACAAGAGAGCCCCGTGCGGGCGAAGTGAACGGAGTTTCCTACCACTTCCTCAGCCGCGAGGATTTCAATAAAAAAATTGAAGCAGATGAGTTCCTTGAACACGCAGAATACTGCGAAAACTGCTACGGAACTCTTAAAAGCGAGGTTGATCCCTACCTTGAACAGGGTATCGACGTTATCCTTGAAATTGAGGTTCAGGGCGCAATGAAGATAAGAACGCTCCGTCCGGACGCTCTTTTCGTGTTTATTGTTCCGCCGTCAATAAAGGAACTCCGCCGCCGTCTTAACAAGAGAGGTACGGAGTCAGAAGAAGTTATCGAGAAACGTGTTTCTCAGGCTGCCGGTGAAATTGCTCTCGCCGGAAATTATGACTACATTATCGTTAATGATGCTCTTGAGGACGCTGTCAGCGACTTTTTTGCCGTTATCCGTGCAGAAAAGCTGAAAAGCGAATATTCCGGAGAGCTTATAGATAAAATTTTAGATGAGGTGTAATAATATGCTCAGACCAGCTGTAAACCAGATTATTTCAAAAAACGAAAGCTGCTACTCCCTTGTAATCGCTGTTGCAAAGCGTGCAAGAGAAATCTCGGAGGAGCTTTACCAGAACAACGAGACTCTTGAAGAAAAGCCCGTAAAAACCGCTGTTGAAGAAATCGCAAGCGGAAAATGCAAGATCGTAAGCACTGCTTCTCAGCACGCTGAATAATGTCGCTTATCGCTGAAACTGCCGTCAGTGGAACTGCCTATTCTTTTGATATGCTGTTCAGCTACGGCGTTCCACATTTTCTGGAGAAGGATATCTCGTGCGGATGCCGCGTCCTCGTCCCTTTCGGAAAGGGCAACAAGCGAAGAATCGGCGTTGTCATGAGGATTTCAGAAGGCGATACGTCCGGTCTGAAATCCGTGATATCCCTCGCAGACAATGAACCCGTTATCTCCGGCGAGCTGCTTCAGCTTGCCTTTTATCTCCGTGACCATACCTTCTGCACCTATTTCGACGCAGTAAGAGTTATGCTCCCCCCTGCTATGAGTATTTCCGTCCGCGAAAAATTCTCACTGCCTTCAAAAACAGCAGAATATACCGGATTGTCAGAGAATGCCGCAGAGCTTCTTGAAAATCTCTTGTATGCCGGAAATTCCAAAGAGCTTAACCAGCTTATTGGGGATTTCATCGACAGAAACGGCAGAGTTCTCATTGACGAGCTTACCTATGCAGGAGCACTCCTCTCGGATAATATCTTCCACAGGGCAACCGGAGATGCCTCCGTGAAAATGGTGCGTCTTTCCGATGAATACCTCAGTTCTCCTGAAAAATTCAGTCTTACTCCAAAGCAGAAGAAAACGGCTGATTTTCTGGAAGAATACGGTTCTGCCGCCGTCAGGGAAGCTGCATATATGTGCGGCGTTACGGCAGATGTTATCAGACGATTATGTGCTAACGGAGCCGCTGTCGAATACGAAGCAGAGGTTCTCAGAGGCGTTGACGACGGCACAGAAGAACGCTGCAATCCGGATGATATACTCCTCTCGGACGAACAGCAGGCGGCTCATGACGCCGTTTTTGCAAGGATTTTCGAGAAAAAATATGCACCGTTTTTGCTTCACGGCGTTACAGGAAGCGGAAAAACTTCCGTTTTTGAAAAACTTATTTCCGATACCGTCAAACTCGGATGTCAGGCATTGCTTCTCGTTCCGGAAATCGGTCTTACTCCGCAGGTTCTCAGACGATTCAGATCACTTTTCGGAGAAAGGGTTGCTATTATCCACAGCGGACTTTCAATGGGACAGCGTCTTGACGAATACAAGAGAATCAGGCGAGGTGACGCTGATATTGTTATCGGCACACGAAGTGCAGTATTCGCTCCACTTGACAATATCGGTCTTATCATAATCGACGAGGAAGGCGAAAGATCATACAAATCCGAAACCTCCCCCCGATATTCCACCCACGATGTGGCAAAACAGAGATGTGCTTACCACGGAGCCGCACTGCTCCTTGCGTCTGCCACACCCTCAATAGAAAGCTATTATCTTGCCGAAAAGGGCGTTTACAGACTGCTTGAAATGAAAAAGAGATTTCACAGCAATCCCCTCCCCGAGGTAAGTATCATAGATATGAACAACGAACGCATGGATGGAAATCCCTCAGAATTCAGCCGTTCCCTTACAGCAGAAATCAACGATAATCTGCAAAAGGGCGAGCAGACGATACTTCTGCTGAATCGCAGAGGCTTCCATACCATTGTGAGCTGCTGTAACTGCTATCAGCCGGTATACTGCCCGAACTGTTCTGTTCCGCTGACATATCACAAAAAAAATGATATGATGATGTGCCACTACTGCGGTCATACCTGCGAGCCTGTAACCGTTTGTCCGTCCTGCGGCTCTCAGAAGCTGAAAAGCATGGGCTTCGGTACTCAGAAGCTTGAAGCTGAACTCTCTGTCATGTTCCCTCAGGCAAAAATCCTGAGAATGGATGCGGATACCGCTTTTTCCCGTCATTCCTACGAAAAGAACTTCACTGATTTCCGGAATGGGAAATACGACATAATGATCGGCACACAGATGATAGGTAAGGGACTTGATTTCCCCGATGTCACGCTGGTGGGTGTACTTTCCGTTGACAAGGCGCTCTATGCCGGAGATTTCCGCAGCTACGAACGTACCTTTTCACTCATCACTCAGGTTGTTGGCAGAAGCGGCAGAGGAAATCGTCAGGGCAGAGCAGTTCTCCAGACCTTTATGCCGGAGCATTATGTCATGAATCTTGCCGCTATGCAGGATTACAAGAACTTCTACAATGAAGAAATTGCTATACGGCGTGCAATGATATTTCCGCCGCTGTGCGATATGTGTATTCTCGGCTTCTCCGGCCCAGATGAGGAACAGGTAAAAGCCGGTGCTGACGCAGTTATTTCCCTGATGAACACAATGCTCCGTGAGCTTCAGCCGAAATCTCCTGTGAGAGTTCTTGGACCGGTAAGATGTTCATACGGAAGAATAAGCGGAAAATATCGTTACAGAATCATCATGAAATGCAAAAATACCGCCGAAATGAGAGGTTTCATAAGAAATCTTACTTCAAAGGCGGCTCAGATAAAAGAAATGAAAAAAGTCTCCATGTACGCCGATATGAATGGCGATACGGGCGTATAAAAGAAAGGATTATATAATATGGCACTCAGAAAAATTTTGACTGACAAGGACGAAACTCTGCACAAGATATGCAAGCCGGTAGAAAAATTCGATGATAAGCTTGCTCAGCTCCTTGACGATATGCACGAAACTCTCGACAAGGCTATGGGCGTCGGTCTTGCGGCACCGCAGATAGGAATCTGCCGCAGAATTTTCATTATGCACCTTGAAGATGGAATCATAGAGGCTATAAATCCTGAGGTTACAAACTGCGAGGGCAAGCAGCGTGTAGAGGAAGGATGTCTCTCCTGTCCCAATGTCTGGGGATATGTCACACGTCCGATGAAATGCCGTCTTAAGGCTCAGGATCGTCATGGAAACTGGTTTGAGCGTGATTTCACAGAGCTTGGTGCACAGTGTACCTGCCACGAAAACGATCATCTTGACGGTCATGTTTTTACTGAAATCGTAGAAGAATTTTTCGTTCCTGAGGAGGAATGATATATGAAGACAATTTTTATGGGAACTCCCGACTTCGCTGTCCCCTGCCTTAAAGCTCTTGCAGAAAGCAGTCACGAAGTAATGGCAGTTTTTACACAGCCCGACAAGCCCAAGGGACGAGGCTATAAAATGATCCCTACCCCCGTCAAGGTTACTGCGGCTGAATATGACATCCCCGTTCATCAGCCACTTTCACTCAGAAAGGGCGACGATGCAGAAGAATCTATGAAGCTTCTGCGTGAGCTTGCTCCCGATATTATAATCGTTGCAGCTTACGGTCAGATTCTCCCCAAGGAAGTTCTTGAACTCCCGAAATACGGCTGCGTGAATATCCACGCATCGCTTTTGCCGAAATACAGAGGTGCTGCTCCTATAAACTGGGTTATCCTCAACGGCGAAAAGGAAACCGGAATCACCTCCATGCAGATGGGCGAAGGACTCGATACCGGCGATATGCTTATAAAAAAATGCACTGAAATCGACGAAAACGAGACATATCAGGAGCTTTACAGCCGTCTGTCAGAAATGGGAGCTGAGGTTCTTATGGATACTCTCTCCGCTATCGAAAACGGAACTCTCTCACCGGAAAAGCAGGATGATTCCCTCACCTGCTACGCTCCTATGATTACCAAAAATATGAGTGCACTTGATTTCAATAAATCAGCCGCTGAGGTACACAATACTATCAGAGGCGTTACTGGATTCGCAATGCTCGACGGAAAAAGACTCAAAATTTTCGCTTCAATGCTCACCGGAAAAACATCCACAGACGCAGTAAACGGCGAAATCGTTGATACTGTTTCCTTTGATGTAAAATGCGGTGACGGACAGATCATCCGATTCCTCGAAGTTCAGCCCGAAGGCAAAAAACGCATGAAGGTATCTGATTTTCTTCGTGGAAACAAACTCTCAACAGGTAAAATTCTTAATCAGGAGGTATAATTTATGTCACCTATCGTATTCTTTCTTATAATGCTTATCCTGCCGCTCGTTGCACAGATAATGGTATCATCCACCTTCAACAAGTATAAGGAAGTCCATAACTCAAGAGGACTCACAGCCGATCAGGTTGCAAGACAGATCCTCGACAGCAACGGTCTCTACCATATCCGTGTAGAAAGAATCGGCGGAAATCTTACTGACCATTATGATCCTACTGCAAACGTTATCAGACTTTCAGATTCTGTTTACGGAAGCACATCTGTTGCCGCTATCGGTGTTGCCGCCCATGAATGCGGTCATGCTTGTCAGCACGCTGAGGATTACGCTCCTATCAGACTCAGAACTGCTATTGTTCCCGTTGCAAACGTATGCTCAAAGCTCTGGTATATCACATTCCTTATCGGTGTTCTTCTTTTAGAGGCTTTTCCTGCACTTGCTTATCTCGGAATCATCATGTTCTCTGCCGTTGTATTATTTCAGATAGTAACTCTCCCTACTGAGCTTAACGCCAGTGAAAGAGCTCTTAATACACTTGAAGCTGACGCTATCCTCGATTACAGCGAGGTGCCAAAGGCTAAAAAGGTTCTCATGGCAGCTGCTTTCACATACGTTGCAGCTCTGATAACATCTATCATGCAGCTTCTCAGACTTCTTGCTGCTGTAAGAAACGACTGATAATGGCTGATCCACGTCATCTTGCAGTAAAGCTTCTCTGTAAGACCTTTGAAAACGGAAGCTACTCAAACATTCAGCTGGGTACTGCTCTCAGCTCAGCGGACATGGAGCCGAGAGAAAAAAAGCTCTGTTCTGCACTGTACTATGGTGTTATAGAGAGAAAGATCACGCTTGATCACATCATCGGCGGACTTTCCTCACGCCCTTTAAACAAGCTTGACGCATCTGTTCTGAATATCCTCCGCTGCGGTATTTTCCAGATCATGTATATGGACGGAATCCCCGACAATGCGGCTGTAAACGAAAGCGTAAAGCTTGCTAAAACTATGAAGAAAACAAGTGCTTCGGGCATGATAAATGCGATTCTGCGTAATTTTATCCGCAGCGGCAAGAAAATCAGCCTTCCGGCAGATAGGCTCAAGAGAGCATCGGTTGAATATTCTGCTCCGCCTGAGCTTGTGAAGGCTCTTATTTCCGATTATGGACATGAGAATGCAGAAAACCTCCTTGAAGCCGCTCTCGGAAAGCCGGATATCTCCGTAAGGCACAATCAGCTGAAATGCTCCGACGAGGAATTCCTTGCGGCTCTTGATGGAATAAATGCGGAAAAATCGGAGCTTCTGGAGCATTGCTACCACCTTGAATGCAGCGATCCCGCCGGACTTGAAGCGTTCAGAAAAGGCTTATTCCACGTTCAGGATCTCTCCTCGCAGCTTTGCTGTGCCGCCCTTGCGCCGACTGAAAATGATATCGTCCTCGATATCTGCGCCGCTCCAGGAGGAAAAACCTTTACAATGGCGGAAATGATGAACGGCAAGGGACAGATATTCGCATTTGATCTTCACGAAAAACGTGTGAAGCTTATCCGTGACGGCGCTGAAAGACTTGGTCTTGAAAATATCATAGCCGCCGCCGGTGACGCTTCAAAGTTCAATCCGGAACTTCCGCAATTCACAAAAATTCTCTGCGATGTGCCGTGCTCCGGTATCGGTGTTATCGGCAGAAAACCGGAAATAAAATACAAGAATATCTCGGATTTCAAAACTCTGCCCGATATCCAGTTTGCTATCGCTGACAACGCCGTAAAATATCTTGCAGCCGGCGGAGAAATGGTGTATTCCACATGCACTCTCCGGAAAGACGAAAACGACAGCGTCTGCGACAGGCTTCTCAAGGCTCATCCGGAGCTTGAATTATGCACGCTCGGAGGAATTGCCGGCGAAAAATTCGGGGCAATGGCAAGTATCTTCCCTATGCACTTCGGAAGCGACGGCTTCTTCATTGCAAAATTCAGAAAAATCAGATAACAGAAAGGGTGAATCAATTGAAAAAAACAGATATTCTCAGTCTCAGTCTTGAAGAACTTGAACAGATTCTCGTTGCAAACGGAGAAAAAAAATTCCGTGCAAAGCAGATTTTTCAGTGGCTTCATATAAAAAGAGTGTTGGATTTCGACAAAATGACTGATATATCTGTCCAACTGAGGCACTTTCTGAAAGAAAATTTTTGTATAAATGGACTATTTATGCAAAAAAGACTTGAATCTCATATAGATAATACTGTAAAATATCTTTATAGACTCTCTGACGGAAACTTTGTCGAAACGGTTCTTATGGACTATCATCACGGGAAAAGTATCTGCGTATCTACTCAGGTAGGATGTAAAATGGGATGCAATTTCTGCGCTTCTGCTATCGCCGGATTTGTCAGATCCCTTGAACCTTCTGAAATACTTATGCAGATCTACGAGACAGAACGTGATGCCGGCATAAAAGTTTCCGGCGTCGTACTTATGGGTATTGGCGAACCGCTTGATAATTTCAGCAATGTTCTGAAATTCCTGAAGCTGCTTTCCGACAAGAACGGAAACAATCTCAGTCTCCGTCATGTTTCGCTTTCTACCTGCGGAATTGTTCCGAAAATATACGAGCTGGCAGACATGAAGCTTCAGCTGACGCTGTCGGTTTCACTCCACAGCCCGTATAACGACAAAAGAAGTGAAATAATGCCTGTCAACAGGACATATAATATAGACGAGCTTATAAAAGCCTGCCGGTACTACGTTGATACGACAGGCAGACGCGTTACCTTTGAATACGCTGTCATAGACAACGTCAACTCATCGGAAAAGGACGCGGACAGACTGGCGTTCCTGCTCAGAGGTATGAACTGCCATGTCAACCTTATTCCCGTAAATCGGGTAAAAGAAAGAAATTACAAAACTGCCCGTTCAGGGGTTTCTGATTTTGCAAAACGCCTCGCTGAAAGAGGTATCAATGCAACTATCAGAAGAACTCTCGGCAGTGATATAGAAGCGGCGTGCGGTCAGCTCCGACGTGACGCCGACAGCAAAGGAGGTCAGGATAATTGAGATTCAGATTCGGAACAGATATCGGTCTGAAGCGTGACGAAAATCAGGACGCTGTCAGATGTGAATATTTCGGTCATAACGTTCTTGCGGTCGTGTGCGACGGTATGGGCGGCGAACGTGCCGGAAAAGAAGCAAGCACCATCGCTATTGAAGAATTTTTCCAGCGATTCTCTGCCGGATACTCCGAAAGCCTTGATGATGAGCAGATCCGTAAGCTTCTCATATCCTCGGTTTCTGCCGCTAATTCGGTTATATATACCCGTGCCCGCCTTGATTTCAAGAATTTCGGTATGGGAACTACCTGCGTTGCAGCATATATAAACAGCAAATCGGCATTTATAATAAATGTCGGCGACAGCAGAGCATATCTTATTACTGATAAAAATCTGCTTAAGGTTACTACTGACCATAATGTAGCTGCCCTCCTCTATGAAAAGGGGAAAATAACAGAGGAGGAAATGGAAGAACATCCTCAGCGGCATATGCTTGTAAGGGCTGTGGGAGTAGAAAAAACAGTACTCCCTGATACCTTTATCCTTGACTACGAGGATAAAATCAGCCTGTTGCTCTGCTCTGACGGTCTTTCAGGATATTGCAGTGACGAAGAAATGTATAACGTTATTCTCAACTCATCATTTGATAACGTTGCAGAAGAATTGATAAAGCTTGCTAACAGCAAGGGTGGCAGCGATAATGTTACTGTTGCTGTCATATCGGATTAGGAGGAACAAAATGGATAAAAACATTGGCAAAAAGCTCGACGGAAGATATGAGATTACAGAACTTATCGGCGTCGGCGGAATGGCTGAGGTTTACAAGGGCGTCGATGTTATCGACAACAAGACTGTGGCCATCAAAATCCTGAAAAAAGAATATGCAGAAAACGAAGAATTCCTTCGCCGGTTCAGAAATGAATCAAAGGCAATTGCAGTTCTTTCTCATCCCAACATCGTAAAGATATATGATGTGGGCTTCTCTGAGAAAATTCAGTATATCGTCATGGAATACATTGACGGTATTACTCTCAAGGAATACATTGAAGAAGAAAAGGTTCTTACATGGAAGGATACTGTTCATTTCGTAATACAGATTCTCAGAGCCTTACAGCACGCTCATGACAAGGGTATCGTTCACCGTGATATCAAGCCGCAGAACATCATGATGTTCACTGACGGCACTATCAAGGTCATGGATTTCGGCATTGCCAAGTTTGCCCGCGAAGAAGGCAAAACAGCTACCGACCAGGCTATCGGAAGCGTTCACTATATCAGCCCTGAACAGGCAAGCGGAAACGTTACTGACGCTAAGAGCGATATCTACTCCGTAGGTGCGATGATGTACGAGATGCTCGCAGGAAGAAAGCCTTTTGACAGTGATAATCCGGTTGCTATCGCAGTTATGCACATGCACGATATCCCTGAACGTCCCAGAGCTGTCAACCCTGATATTCCGGACGGTCTTGAAGAAATTGTTCTCAGAGCTATGGAAAAGACTCCTGACGACAGATATCCTTCAACAGCCGATATGATTGCTGATATTGAAAAGTTCAAAGCAGATCCAACTATCACCTTTGGATACTATCAGGAGGAAGATGACTCCCCTGCTGAAAATACAATTAACTTCAGTTCTCCCGTAAATAACGAGGCTTACCGTGATATCCCCGACAGCAGCGATTCTGCATTCAATCCTAACGGAGCAGCAGTTGCAGCCGGAGTCGGTGCTGCTGCATACGCAGGAGCTTCAGCAGCTCAGAGATATGGTAACTATCCGCAGCAGCAGCCCATCACCTACAAGGATTATTATGATGATGAGGATGATGACGACGATGATGAGGAACGTTCATCACTCGTTATTCCGGTACTTACCGCAGTTGTAGTAGTAGTAATTATCGTTGCGGTTATTTTCGTTGCAACTATGCTCAGCGGTCTGCTTAAGGGCGACAAGGCAAAGAACGACTATAAAATGCAGGACTTCACAGGCATGGATTACAGTACTGCCCAGAGCAAATATGGCAACAACATCAAATTTGAAGTCGAAGGCTATGAATATAATGCTGCTGATGAAAATACAATTATCTGGCAGAGCATCGATCCTGATTCAGAATACAAGAAGGGCGATACACTCAAGGTAAAACTTAGTAAGGGACAGGAAAAAACTACTGTTCCCGATGTAGTTGACATGAATCAGGCACTTGCTGAGGATCAGCTCTCAATGAAAGGTCTTAAAGCTGAAATCATCACACAGTCAGATCCCGTAATAAAGGAAAACAATGTAATCAAAACTGAACCCAAAGCCGGTGAGGAAGTACACAAGGGTACAACAGTTCTTGTATATGTCAGCATGGGTGCAAACACTGAACAGATAGAAGTTGAAAGCTATGTCGGAATGGAAGCCAAGGACGCTGTTGCTATCGCTCAGTACAAGGGACTTAAAGTCAAGACTGATATGAAAGATTCCTACGAGGACGAGGGTAAGGTTGTTGAGCAGAGCATCGCCAAGGGTGAAAAGGTTGAACAGGGTACTGAAATCATCCTCTACATCAGTACAGGTGTAAGCCCTGACGGCGAAATTCCGTTCACTGTCAACTTCCCTGTTGAAGCAAACGGAAGATTTGTTATCGACTTTATCCTTAAGGGCGACGATAACAAAACAACTACAACTTCATCAGCTACACTTATCATTCCTGAAATGCCGTCATGGACTCAGGATATCAAGGGTTCCGGCGAAAATGTTCTTGTAACTGTTAAGCTTACTAATCTGAATACAGGTGCAATCGCAACTATCGGATCATATTACTTCAACTTTGCTACCGGAAGTGTTACAGCCATCAGTGAGGATGTTGACTATGCCTTCGCACTTGTCGGAGGATTCCCGGAGCCGGAAGAACCCGAAACTGAACCAGAGCCTGAAACTGAGCCAATAACAGATCCTCCTATTGAGGAGCCTCCTGTCGAAGAACCCACTGAGCCGACATTCCAGCCAGGATATGAACCCGGTGTTGACGGTGAATATCACCTCACCACAGGAGAATGGATCCCATATCAGCCCGGTGTAAACGGCGACTGGGTAACTCAGGATACAGGCGAAACCATCTGGGTATGGTATTGATGAACAGCACAGTAAAAAGCGGAATTATAACGAAATGTTTAGGGGGACTCTATACAGTAGAGTCCCCTGACGGCATATTCAGCTGTAAAGCAAGAGGTGTTTTCCGCAGCAAGGGAATAAGTCCATGCGTCGGCGACAGAGTGGAATTTCAGAATGAAGTGATAACCGCTGTGGCTGAACGCAGAAATTGCATCATCCGACCCCCTCTTGCAAATCTTGATCAGCTTATCTTTATCGTGTCTACCTGCGATCCTGCACCTAATTACCTTCTGCTCGACAAGTTCATTGCAATTGCAGAATACAAGGGTATAAAGCCGGTCGTTGCCGTTACAAAGACCGATCTTGGAAGCAGTCACGAAATAATTGATATATACGGACGCATCGGTATTGATGTTATAGAAATTGATTACAGCGACAAAAGTACCATTGACGCAGTAAGGAATATTCTTGCCGGAAAAGTCAGCGCATTTACGGGAAATTCCGGTGCCGGAAAATCAACGCTTCTCAATGCTGTTGATCCTACACTTGAAATTCCGACTGCTGAGATAAGCAGAAAGCTCGGCAGAGGACGTCACACTACACGTCACGCAGAGCTTTATAAGCTCGAAAGCGGCGGATATATCGCTGATACTCCGGGATTCTCCACCTTTGAGACAAACCGCTACGATATCATACGCAAGGAAGAACTCGCCGGATGTTTCATAGAAATGGCAGATTTTACAGATCAGTGCCGCTTCAAGGACTGCTCTCACACCTGCGAAAAGGGATGTGCGGTTCTGGAAGCTCTCAGTGAGGGAAAAATTCCTGAAAGCCGCCACACAAGCTACTGTACGATGTACGACGAAGCAAAACAGCTGAAGGAGTGGGAGCTTAAATGAAAAGATGTATTATCTTTGCCGGCGGAAGTCTTGGCAGAATCGACCAGACATGGTTTTCCACACACCGCGGATTTATCATCTGTGCCGACAGCGGCTACAAACACGCAGTAAAGCTCGGTCTTAAACCTGATATCATCGTCGGCGATTTTGATTCCTATACCGGCAGGCTTCCGGAAAATACCGAAATATACCGTACTGTTCCGGAAAAAGACGATACAGACACGCTAATGGCAGTTAAAATTGCGATTGAACGAGGATATGATCTGATATATCTTCTTGGTGCTCTCGGAGGTCCGAGATTTGACCATTCCTTTGCCAATATCCAGACCATGATATACGCTCACGAGAAGGGTGCAAGGCTTATCTGCGTCGGCGACGAAAATATATGTATTCAGGGTGCCGGAGAAGCTATGTATCCACGTGGAGAAAAATACAGCGAAAAGTATTTCTCTGTGTTTGCTCTCACGGATACTTTAAGGATAAAAAGTCTCAGAGGAGTAAAATATCCCCTTGAAAACTATGACATGAAGCCATCCTTCCCCATAGGAGTAAGCAACGAAATAACTGAGGAAAAGGCTTTCCTTGATATTGAATACGGTCTTGCTCTTGTTATACAATCCTGATGTAACAAAATTCTGAAATATGAATATAATAGACTATACATCAATAAGGAGGAGCTGCTTATGAAGGTAGTTGTCATTAAAAGTCCGAAATTTCTTTCAGGAATCCTCAGGGTTATATTCAGAATCAAAAAAGAAGACTGCGAATAACATACTTATTACGAGAACTGCTGTTGATAACGGCAGTTCTTTTGTTTATTCATAAATATATTTCATTTACCTATTGCAATATGTGAAAATGTATGATATAATAAGTTGTAATTGTGCTTTTGTACAGTAAGGCAATACCATACAAGCTCTGTACGGTGCTGCCATTAATCACTTTAATGAAAAGAGGAAAACAAATGCCTGCTAATATTGTTATCGGAACTCAGTGGGGAGATGAAGGAAAGGGTAAAATCATTGATATCCTTGCTTCCCGTGCAGACGTAGTCGTTCGTTCACAGGGCGGTAATAATGCCGGTCATACTGTTGTAAACAACGGAGAGGTTTATAAGCTTCACCTTATCCCCTCTGGTATTCTTTACCCGAATACTCTCTGCCTTATCGGTGCCGGAGTTGTACTCGATCCCAAGGATTTCATCGGAGAGCTTGACAGTCTCGCTGAAAGAGGTATCGTTACTGAGGGACATCTTAAGATTGATCCCCGTGCCCACATTGTAATGCCGTGGCATATCACTCTTGATGGTCTTTCCGAGGCTTTCAGAGGAGGAAAGGATATCGGCACTACAAAGCGTGGCATCGGTCCTACATATATGGATAAGTATGAACGCTGCGGAATCAGAATGTACGATCTTATCCACCCCGAAATTCTTGCTGAGAAGATTCAGTCAACCGGCAAGCTCAAGAATAAGATCATCACTGAAGTTTACGGCGGCGAGGCTTTCGATCTTGACGCTGTAACAGCTGAATACATAGAGTACGGAAAGCGTCTTGCTCCCTATGTTGACGATGTTTCTGTCCTCACCTTCGAGGCTGATAAGGCTGGCAAAACAATCATGTTCGAGGGTGCTCAGGCTACTCTCCTTGATATTGATTACGGTACATATCCTTACGTTACATCCTCACACCCTGTTTCCGCAGGCGTATGCGTAGGAACCGGCGTAGGCCCTAAGGTTATCACAAACATCATCGGTGTTGCAAAAGCTTATACTACCCGTGTGGGCAAGGGACCTTTCCCGACAGAGCTTGACGATGAGATCGGTGAGCGTATCAGAACTGTGGGCGGCGAATTCGGTACTACAACAGGACGCCCCAGAAGAACAGGCTGGTTTGACGCTGTTATCATCCGTCACTCCGTAAGAGTAAACGGTCTTGACAGCCTCGCTATCAACAAGCTTGATACGCTTTCTGGTATTGATACTCTCAAAATGTGCGTTGCTTACAAGAAACCCGATGGCACTGTAACAGAACACTTCCCGGCTGCTCTTGAGGATCTCGAAGGCTGTGAGCCTGTTTATGAGGAATTCGAAGGCTTTACCGAGGATATCTCAAAATGCACAAGCTTTGATGAGCTTCCTGAAAACTGCAAGAAATACATCGCACGTCTTGAAGAACTCGTAGGCTGCCATGTAAGCATGGTAGGAATCGGTCCGGACAGAGCACAGATCCTTGAAAGATAATTCCCCTTTTGTTCCGGAAACATATATCTACACTGAGGTGAAATAAATGAACGATGGAAACAACTTCGGCGGATCTCCGCTGGACGAAATCGAATACAATGCTCCTGCAAAGAAAAACGACCTCTCCCAGAATGTTACAGCTCCCGTACTTGACGATATAGATTACGTTGCTCCTTCACAGAAAAAAGACGGTCCTCAGGGAGTTTCAGCACCTGTACTTGACGATATGGCATCATATACGCCTGCATCCTCAAAGAAGGATGGTCCTACCGGAGTTACTGCTCCTGTACTGGACGATGCAGATGCTCCGTATAAGTCCTCTGAGCCTGAAAAGGCTGTCATGACTGATGAGGAGATAATCGCCGGATTTACTCCGGATCAGCTTGAAACATTCAACAAGCTTCCTGCCGCAAATCAGCAAAAGGTTCTGGATTTAAGACGTGCACAGCTCGGAGTTGAGGCTCCTAAGCCTGTTGTCACAGCACCCGTTCTTGACGAGGATAATTATACACCTCCTCCGAAAAAGGAAGAACCTCCAAAGCCGGCTGAGCCGATAACAGCTCCCGTGCTTGATGACGCTCCGGAACCGACAAAATACGTTCCCAAATTCGTTGACGAGGATCTCGAAAGAGCTAAAAGAGAAGGCGCAAAAAAAGCTGTATCCTCCCAGCTCGTATCAGATCAGAAGGATTCAAAGGAAAGTCTCCGCATGATGCTCCAGCTCAAAGAGGAACGCCGTGCAGAGCTTGCAAAAAAAGGCTTCAGGGTTACACTTGTTATCGCTTTAATCGGAATAATCGCCGCTGTGGCATTCTATCTTCTTTACTCCGGACAGATTGTCGGTTATGATAAGGATTTCGGCGGCATGGGCGAGACCGTTAAAGAATATTCATTGTACATTGCTGCTGCCGTAGGAGTATGTTCATTCCTGCTTATCACAGGCGTTGGTATATGCAAATCACTCGCTTCACTTGTATATCTGATTTCCGGTATTGTACAGATATTCCCCGGAGTAGTAATGATCCCTCAGCACGATGGAAATCTTGCTATTGTAGGAATTCTTTACGGAGTATCTCTCATCTGTACTGTACTTGCGTTCTTCATGCTTTCATCAAGCGAAGCCGTAGGACTTTACTTCAAGAAAGACGAATAACATTAAAGGCTGCCGCATCTGATGATGCTGCAGCCTTTCTGCTTGCTGATAAAAAGAACCCCTCAACCTACAATTGTTGTACGTTGAGGGGATTTTCATTGTATGCGAGTGCCTGTTGCAGGCGTCGTTTTGTAATCAGATTCCGCAGTCCTCGTAATCCTTCCACTTTTCAGCGTAAAGCTTATTGCTCCAGCTTTTGCACAAAACGTACGCAACAGAAGCGATAGCAACAAAGATTGCAGCAAGAATAGGAAGTGATTCGCTTATTAATCTACTGGATTGACAGTCTCTTTCGTTCATATAAAAACCTCTATTCAAATTATTCTGCGGCAGGAACTTCTCCAGAGTCGCCGTCCATTTCTGCCATAAGTCTTGCAAGCTCTGCGTCAACCTTAGCAGCGGACTCAATCTGTACAAAAGCGTCGTTCAGATCGTCATCCTCACCAGCATCTGCGATTTCAGTAAATGCAGCTGCCTCAGCTTCCTTTACTCTGATTTTCTCTTCCATTCTATCGAATTTTTCCATTGCGGAATTTCCGTCAAAGCCGCCTGTTGCTTTTGCAAGATTCTTCTGAGTATCAGCCATCTGTGAACGTGCGATAAGCATTGCCTGACGTGCCTTAGCCTCATCGAGCTTGGACTTAAGCACTTCTACCTGATCGCCGATAGCGTCAGTCTGAGCAGCGATAGAATCATACATTTCCTTATATGCTGCAACATCTTCGTCTGCCTTTACCTTCTTAGCAAGAGCCTGCTTTGCAAGATCAGTATTTCCCTGGGAGAGAGCCATCTTAGCCTTGCTTTCCCAGCTTTCGGAAACCTTCTTAGCTTCAAGATACTTCTTTTCAGCGAGGCGTTCGCTTGCCTTAGCCTTTCCGTAATTCTGAGTAGCATTTGTAAGTTCCTTCTGCATATCAATGATGATCTGCTTGACCATCTTCTCCGGATCCTCAGCTCTGTCGATAAGATCGTTTACATTTGACTTAAGTATATCGCTTAATCTACGAAAAATACCCATTTTTTAATCCTCCTGTTTCATGTTATTTTTTAATCTGCACGGCAACCCCACTGCCGTTATATTTATTATAGACTCAAACGGTGATTTTGTCAAGAATTCCCGTGCATTTTCATCAAATTTTCATTGATTTGTTATAAGCGTATTACTTTTCTACATTTTTTTCTATTTCATCGAGATACTTTTCAAGTTCTTTGAAGCTCACGCCTTTTTCCTGAAAAAGCTCTTCCTCGTTGACGCGAAGGAGTTTTTCTCTCAGATCAAGCATCTTTTTTCGCCGCATATATGTATCAGCGTTCACAACCACGAGATCAGGAAATCCGGAACCGGTTATCCTGACGGGTTCAGCGGTTATTTCACAAAGCCTTGCAAACAGTTCGTAATTTTTACTGAAATCTTCATGTTTTATACTTATCATGTTATGCACTCCCTTCAAAAGATGCCATATGTATTCAGCTAATGCTTACACATTCTATTATTATTTTAACTCATAGTACATGAATTGTCAACGATTTTTTTACAAATCACGGGTTCTTAATGTGAACAAATTGTAAACATTTTTAGTCGCACTTGATTTTTTTATTCAAAAGTTATATAATACATTTAGCACTCTATAACCGAGAGTGCTAAATGATGTGAAAATCAGAAAGGATCTTTGAAATGGAAACAAAACAGTTCAGGGCTGAATCAAAAAAACTGCTCGAAATGATGATTCATTCAATCTATACACATAAGGAAATATTCCTAAGAGAGCTTATCTCCAATGCCAGCGACGCTATCGACAAACTTTATTTCAAATCGCTTACAGACGATAATGTAGGTCTTAACAAGGACGATTTCGCTATCTGGCTCTCTGTTGACAGAGAAGGCAACAGACTTAAAATATCCGACAACGGTATCGGTATGACCGCCGAGGAGCTTGAATCACATCTCGGAACTATCGCCGAAAGCGGCTCCCTTAAATTCAAGAACGAAAACAAGCTTGAAGAAGATAACCAGATTATCGGTCAGTTCGGTGTAGGCTTCTACTCTGCTTTTATGGTTGCAAAAAAGGTTACTGTAATTTCAAAGGCTTACGGCAGCGATAAGGCTTATCAGTGGGAATCTGAGGGCGTAGACGGATACACTATCACTGAGGCTGATAAAAAATCTGTTGGCACCGAAATCATCCTTGAGCTTCTTCCTGATTCCGAGGATGAGGATTACTCCGGCTTCCTCGACCAGTACAGACTTAAATCTCTCGTTAAAAAGTACTCCGACTACATCCGCTTCCCCATTAAAATGGAGGTTACTCATAGCCGTCCGGTTGAAATGTCAGACGAGGACAGAGAAGCAGGAAAATCTCCGGAATACGAGGAATATCTTGAAATCGAAACTCTCAACAGCATGGTTCCTCTCTGGAAAAAGAACAAAACTGAGCTTAAAGAAGAAGATTACAAGCACTTTTATACTGAAAAATTCTTTGATTACAGTGCTCCCATTAAGTATGCCCACGTCAGAAACGAGGGTACAGCAAATTACAACGCTCTGCTTTACATCCCGTCAAAGGCTCCCTACGACTACTACTCAAAGGAATACGAAAAGGGACTCCAGCTCTACTCAAACGGCGTCCTTATCATGGACAAGTGTGCTGATCTCCTCCCCGATTATTTCAGCTTCGTAAGAGGTCTTGTAGACTCCGAGGATCTTTCACTCAATATCTCTCGTGAAATGCTCCAGCATGACAGGCAGCTCAAGGTAATTGCTAAGAGCATCGAAAAAACTATCAGCAGTGAACTGAAAAAAATGCTCAAGAACGAGCGTGAAAAGTACGAGGAATTCTGGAAGGCATTCGGTCTCCAGATGAAATACGGTATTTACAGCGACTACGGAATGAATAAGGAAAAGCTTCAGGATCTTCTGCTGTTCACATCCTCCAACGACAACAAGCTCGTTACTCTGGATGAATATGTAACAGCTATGCGTGAGGATCAGAAGTATATCTACTATGCAACCGGCGAAAGTACTGCAAGAATCAGCCAGCTGCCCCAGACAGAGCTTATCAGGGACAATGGCTTTGAGATTCTCTATCTCACCGATAACATCGACGAATTTGCTGTTAAATCAATCGGAAAATACAAGGATAAGGAATTCAAATCCGTTTCTGCTGACGATCTCGGAATTGAATCTCCCGAAAAGAAGGAAGAACTCAAGGCTAAGGAAGAAGAAGCTTCCGGAATGCTCGATGAGCTTGCTAAGGCTCTTGAAGGCAAGGTTACCAAGGTTGTTCTTTCTCAGAGACTTAAAACACATCCGGTCTGCCTTACAAGTGAGGGTGAAATCACTCTTGAAATGGAAAAGATCCTTAATTCAATGCCCACAGATCAGAAGGTTCATGCACAGAGGGTTCTGGAAATCAATCCTGAACATGAAATTTTCGGAAAGCTCACTGCTGTAAAAGAATCCGGAGATAACGACAAGCTCGGAAAATATGCAAAGCTCCTCTACGATCAGGCTCTCCTCATCGAGGGAATCAGCATCGAAAATCCCGTGGAATTCTCAAATCTCATCTGCGAGCTTATGTAAGTCAATATCGCACAAAGTACGCCTTGCAGCTTTGTGCAGTATTGCCGTAATTATACAAGACACCGCACAGAATCCGTGCGGTGTTTTTTGTATAATTTTCTGTATGCCGGAGAAAATAATGATACCATATTTTTTCAGAAGGGAGATTATCCATGGTAGAATTATACAGCTCCGATAACTGTCTGTGGTGCAGGAAAACAAAGGATTATCTGAATTCAAAGGGCGTAAGATTCAGAACAAAGAGCATCACCGATCCCGATAACGCTCACCGTGCCTTCACTCTGACAGGACAACATACAGTTCCTATAACGGTTATCGGCAGAACAGCAGTCGTCGGCTTCGATCCCGACGCTATCGACAGGGCGTTGAACAAGATAGAGTAAAATAATACTGGGTTTCCAAAGAGGGAACGCCCTGCAATCAAGGGCATTCCTTAACAACCAAAAAACGTAGGGACACGGCACGCCGTGTCCCTACTTCTTTATAAAGTTTCCTCATCATCATTGAATTCAAGTATATCGCCCGGCTGGCAGTTCAAAGCCTTACAAATAGCGTTAAGAGTAGAAAATCTTATAGCACTTACCTTTCCGGTCTTGAGCTTTGACAGATTGACATTACTTACTCCTACACGCTCACTGAGTTCATTGAGACTTATTTTTCTATCCGCCATCACACGGTCAAGTCTTAATATAATCGACATAAGCACCTCACAATGTTTCGTCAGATTCCTGCTGGAGCTGTGCACCGTACTTGAATATTGAAATAAACAGCAGAACGATAAGCACAACGAATACCGCAGCTATTCCGCTGATACCGCCAAACAGAAGCACTACACCTGCCCATACGGCAAGAGCTATTCCGAATCCCTTCATTCTCCTGAGAACCTCTTCCTCAAACGGTGAGCTGCAGTTTTCAAGAGCAATTGCAAGCTTCTTTGCAAAACAAAGAGCAACAAGAATGCAAATAAGTACAATTTCTACGGAAAAAGCACTGCCTAAAGCTAAAAACTTAATCTGCTTCGCTGTAAACTCATTAAGTTCGCCCTCAATGGATATTACACGATTATTCTCGGCATCCTTTTCATCGTTTACGAGCCATTTTACATCCATTCCGAAGAAATTTCCGTCAATATCGGCTTCTTCAAGATCAATATTCAGAAGCGATTCAAGAAATTCGTCGTCCTCGATGATAATCTGTGCTGAACCAGAGCCTGTTACTTTCATCGAATCATTCGGTATCATCATAACCATAGCTCCGGTGATTGGTACAACGACAAGTCCGATAATGACAAAAACACGCAGAACATTTATAAATATCCGGCTGATTTTGCCAAGCTTGTTGATTTTTGCAACGTTTTCGTTTTTCATAATAAAATCTCCTTTGTAATAAAATCGCACTTCTGTGCTTTCCATAATTTTATTATATCAGGAGATTTACCGTTTGTCAACAACTTTTTATCGTTTATCATTAATTTCGTAATGTTGCACATAAAAGCAGATATCAAAATCAAGCTCACCAGTGCGATTTTAACAATATTTTTTTATCGTTTATCATTAAAAGCACTACACATGAACTGGTAGTGCTTTTTTTCAGTTAAGGAATTCTGTATCATAGTCAAGTGTATAAATCCCGTCATACTCATAATCCAGATCATTATCATCTTCGCCGGCAAGATTAGGACTCCCCTCCTTGCCTACGATAAACGAAACAGCCTTGTTATAGTTGAAAATCGTATTCACTCTTGAATCACCGCCGAATTCGCCGTCACGGGTCCATGAAACTGTCTCATCTCCCACACAAGTAAAAGTAATCTTATTTGTGCGGAAGAATTTGATGTAATCCTTGTCGATATCCTCCCTCATATTCAGCAGTGAATGAAGTATCTGCTGAAGCTGAAGCGGATTTGCCGGCTTCTTTATCAGAAGAACCTCGAAAACTCCGTCGTCAAGCTTGAAGTCGTTCACGGAGAAAAGTCCGGCAACAGAAGCAGTATTCGATACCATTCCGAAAACAAATTCATCCTCGATAACTCTATCATCGTATTCTATTCTCATTGGTGTTGCATGGATATTTGTAAGCTGCAAAAGTGCGTTAAGAACATACGCAGAGTGTCCGAAAATATTCTTTATCTGCTGAGATGTCTCGTATGTGATACTTGTAAACGCTCCGAATGCCACGATATATGTGAAATAATCGTCATTGAAGCCGCCTACGTCCTGCGGCATGGGAGTCCCCTCGATTATCTGTCTTACAGCCGCCATCGTATCCTTTGGAATATTCAGACCTTTGGCAAAATCGTTTGTAGTTCCAGCCGGAATATATCCAAGAGGAAGCTTTTTTTCGCTTCGCATCATCGCCTGAAGACAATTGCTGAGTGTACCGTCCCCTCCGGCACAAACAATAAGATCAAATCCGGATTCACAGGCATACTGTGTAACCTTTGCAACATCATCGCTGCTCTGGGTAGTATGAACAGTAACCTCATAATCAGCTTTTACGAACTCGTCAATAATCCTGCCGAGTTTTTTTGCAATCATAGCCTTACCGGCAATAAGATTGACGATAAAATACATTTTTTTCATTTTATCCTGTCTCCCTATAAATGTGATAATAATATTATAATACTTTTTCCAGAAATTTCAAGTACGGACGCAATTAATTAAAATAAAAAAATATTTCCAAAACTATTGACATTCCTTAAAATCAGTGCTATAATAATAAAGCTGAATCAAACAGCATTAAATACTGGGGTGTCGCCAAGCGGTAAGGCAGCGGACTCTGACTCCGTTATTCGAGGGTTCAAATCCTTCCACCCCAACCAGTAAGCTCACGCAATTGCGTGAGCTTTTTTATGATTCCTGATAACATATCACTGTGTTTTAGCATATATTTCATCTAACTATATATTTATTATTTAACTTTATAAAACAATCAACTGGTTTTGGTTAAATAAAGTCATTTTTCTCCTTATTATGAAAGGCTTATTCTTTCTAATAATGGTAAAAGGAGAAAAATATGTACAGAAAGACATTTTACGGAGGAGTTGTATTGAATGAAAAAGGTGCTCTTGACCACTATGAGCCTCCTAAATTCACGAGCAATAATTATAAAAATTGGATAGCGCTCCTTGATTCGAGAATATGCTCTGGCTATAAGGCGTTGCATGGCAAAATCTATGCACAATCAGAAAATCCTATCCCTTATCCGCCTTTGCATCATAAGTGCAGATGTATGATAAAGCCTATGAGTGCTGTTTTGGTTGGAAATGCTACAAAGGACGGACAAAACGGTGCTGATTGGTATTTGCAGAACTACGGAACGCTTCCAAACTATTACATTGATGATATTGGATTAAAAAAACTTGGATGGAAAAGCGGTGATAAACCTTCTAAATACGCTCCCGGAAAAATGTTCACAAAAGGAGTATATGACAACTCAGACAGTCATTTACCTGTTAAACCTGGGCATATATGGTATGAAGCAGATATCAACTATACTCCCGGAAAGAGAAATAAACACAGAATACTTTGGTCTAATGACGGACTTATGTTCGTCACTTATGATCATTATATGACATTTTATGAAATAGTATAAATGAGGTGATAAAATGAAATTAGCTGAAAAACCGATAATCATTACTCTTGATTTCCATGGCTGCAAGTATCCGGAACAGATTCATCAGGTGCTTAAGGAAGCGTTTGATTTTCCGGATTGGTACGGAAGAAATTGGAGTGCATTTTGGGATCTGTTAAACGAGCCAAGGGAATATACAGTAGTAGAAATAACAGGGTTATATTCACTTCCTAAAGAACTATATGAATATAGCAAAAAAATTATTGAGTTGCTGGAAAAAAACAAGAATTATTATAAAAATTTTATGGAAATACAAGATCAATGGGACAGACGATTTGATTATAGAGTCATTGATTGATGTTAGAATAATCTGATAATGTCACCAATTTTGTTATAACTAACCAAGTTAAAACCTCCGATGTTTTCACATCGGAGATTTTTTATTGCCAAAATCTGCGGTGTGTGGTATAATATAGAAGGTCGGACGGAGCGATAAATAAGAATTTGACAAGACGTTGAATCAGTAAATATATTGCAATATAGTGAGTGTATTAGTTATATACTCTTTGACTGAAAGGAGTATGAGTGTGAAGTATATAAAAAAAATACCACAAGAAGATATAAAGATTACAGAAGAGTTTTTACAGAACGGATGGAAAGTATTAAAAGAACCTTCTTCTTTAGGCTTTACGATTGCATTGACTATGCCAATTAGCATTATATTGATGATGATAACAGTATTCTATTTCATGTTACTATTTCCAGAAAAAATGAATGTTATAAGTGCTGATGGCTTATCGCTAAAATTTACCATCAATTTGAAATCGTTATTTTATATTGGTGGAATTTTAATTTATACATTTCTTCATGAAATTGTACATGCATTAACAATTCCTAATGGAATCCATTCTAAAAAGACATATTGGGGAATTAATGGTTGCTTTGGGTTCGTATATTCAGAAGAAAAGATTGAAAAAAAGAGATTTATTTCAGTGTCCATTATGCCGTTGATTATACTAACATTTCTGATTCCTATATTGTGCAGAATATTTGATTTCTACCATTGGTTTTTATTATTGCTATGTATTATCAATGCTGGTGGTGCGTGTGTTGATATTTTTAACATCATATTGATTGCGAAACAGGTGCCAAACAAAGGGATAATCACAAGTAACGGAATGAAAACTTTGTATAAGTAAAAGAAATCGACAAATCTCAATTTATCAAACCAAATTTAATTACATATCCGTTTTTATGCCATCTGTTTTGAGCAAGACAGACAGCAAACCTCCGATATGAAAGCATCGGAGGTTTTTTGTTGCAATAGTTTGCGAAGTGTGGTATAATATAAGAGGTTAGACAGACTGATAAATTTAAATTTGACAAAGGGTTGTACCACAATGGATAGCAAAGCATTTATAAAATACATTTCAGCATTATTGCTGTTTGGTCTTAACGGAATAGTGGCAAGTCATATACCGCTGAACAGTTATGAAATCGTGTTTTTACGAACACTAATAGGCAGTATTCTTTTGATTGCTTTGTTTTTAATCAGTAAAGGTAAATTCCATATAAAAGAATATAAGAAAGATACCCTTTTCATTGTTTTGTCTGGTATTGCAATGGGAACAAGTTGGATGTTCCTTTACGAAGCATATCAACAAATAGGTGTGAGTTTATCATCATTGCTCTATTATTGCGGACCTGTAATTGTAATGATATTATCGCCGATTATCTTTCGAGAAAAATTAACTGCTCCTAAACTGTTTGGGTTTGCAACTGTGCTTATTGGAATCTTCCTTGTAAATGGAAATGCGGTTGGTAGTAGCAATCCTTGGGGATTGTTTTGCGGTGCAATGTCGGCTGTAATGTATTTCTTTATGGTAACACTCAACAAGCAATCGAAAAACATTAGCGGTATGGAAAACTCTGTCATACAACTTGTGATAAGTTTCTTGACCGTTGCGGTATTTACGGGCATAAAACAAGGTTTTGTCCTTGATGTTCCTGCAAGTGCTTGGGGTTGGATATTTGTGCTTGGTATTCTTAATACAGGCATTGGTTGTTATCTGTATTTTTCACCACTCTCTAAACTCCCCGTGCAAACAGTAGCTGTATGCGGTTATTTAGAACCGCTTTCAGCAGTTGTTTTTGCTGCTCTATTGCTTGGTGAAAAAATGACCATTGTTCAAATAGTCGGGGCGGTTTGTATCATCGGAGGTGCAATGATTGGTGAATTGATAAAACCAAAGAGAGCATAAAATCCCAATTTATCGAACTGAACATATTACATATCCGCTTTACAAGGAGGAAGTATGAAAAAAATCAAAGTTGCATTTATCTGTGTGCATAATTCCTGCCGCAGTCAGATTGCAGAAGCACTCGGAAAGAAATATCTTCACGATATCTGCGAATGTTACTCAGCCGGAACCGAAACAAAGCCTCAGATCAATCAGGACGCAGTAAGACTGATGAAGCAGATTCACGGCATTGATATGGAAATAGAACAGTACTCAAAGCTGATTCAGGATATCCCAAAGGTGGATATCGCTGTATCTATGGGCTGCAATGTTGTCTGTCCGTATATGCCTGGTACAGAAAGCTTCAACTGGGGACTTGATGATCCGACGGGACAGAGCGACGAGTTTTTCATCGAAACAATAAATTCAATTGAAAAACACATACATAATCTTCGTGAATATATTAAGAACAAACAAGTCAACAATACGCTGTAACGATATTTTCAGTTTTTTTCAAATCATCTTGAAAACCTCACAGAACAATGATATAATGAACGTAACAGTAACAATGTGAACGTGATTAAAGCAGATAGCAGAACATCTGGCAGATTCTGAATATTCTGCTTCAATTCAGATTATCAGAAAGCGAGGTATTTTTTATTATGAAAAATAATACGATGAAGAAAATCATTTGTGCCGGAACAGTTTACGCTATGCTTACGGCTATTGTTTCAGCAAGCTTCATTCAGGCAGTTGCAAGTCCGGATTCAGACGGAATCTACTTCACAAACACCTTTGAATCCGACACCGAAAGCTGGTCGGGCAGAGGAAGTGCGTCTGTATCTCTCAACAGCAGAAACTACTATGACGGCTCTGGTTCCCTGTATGTTTCCGGAAGAGAAAGCGAATGGAACGGTGCTTCAATTGAACTCGATTCGGGCGAATTTCTCCCCGACGAATCATACAGCTTCAGTGCGGCTGTTCTCCAGACATCCGGTGCAGATGTGACAATCCAGATGTCAATTCAGCAAGGCAGCGGCGACAGTGCTTCATACACACACATCGCAGATTGCACGGCAAAAAGCGGCGAATGGACAAAGCTCGAAAACACTGATTTTACAATTCCTGCAAACACAGGCGATTTAATCCTCTATATTGAAACGCCTCAGGATTCCGGCGATTTATGCAGCTTCTATATCGACAATGTTCAGGCTGCACAGAAAGGCAAAAGCTCATCCGTTGTAACAGGACAAGGTACCGTCGCTCAGCAGCAGATCAACAACGACACTATAAAAATCATGCCTATCGGCGATTCTATTACATTCGGATACGGCGAAGCAGGCGGATACAGAAAGTATCTGTACCATTCTCTCGGTCAGAAGGGATATACTCAGATTGACATGGTAGGTCCTGAAGGTCCGGACAGTGCTTCCTTCAGCTACAACGGTCAGAATGTGACATACGACAACAATCACGCAGGATACAGCGGATTCACAATCAAACAGCAATACCCCATTCCAAGCTGGGGCGAAAACGGTCTGTATGAAAGACTGGTAAGCAAAAACGCTGTCAAGCAGGCTCAGCCGGATATTATCCTTCTTATCATCGGAACTAATGATATGACAGCCAATCGTCCGCTGAATTCATGCGAGGCAGAGCTTCATGACCTGATAGATTATATGCTGGCAGATATGCCTTCCGACAGCGTAATATTCATGGGTTCGATTCCGGAATTCACAGCATACGGAGGAAATCCCGAAAGAATCGCAAATTACAACAGCACCGTCAGAAAAGTCGCCGAGGATTACGCAAAAGCCGGCAGGAATGTAAGATTCGCAGACGTTCATGGATGTCTGAACGGCACTGCTGACCTTGATACCGATAATCTCCACCCGAATGGAAAAGGATACGAAAAAATGGGTAACTTCTGGGCAGGGGTCATAGATGAATATATTCTGGAATCACAGCCTGTTGTAACTCCTCCACAGACTACAACTACCACAACTACAACTGTCACAACAACTACTACAACCACAACTACTACCCAGCCAATTGTTCCGGATGTAAAGGGCGATTCAAACGGAGACGGAGAATTTTCCATTTCAGATATCGTTCTGCTGCAGAAGTGGATCCTCTGTACGACAGATAAAAAAGCCATCAGATGGGAAAACGCTGATATTTACAAGGATAATATCCTTGACGTTTTCGACTTATGCTTAATGAGAAAAATGATTATTGAAAACAGGTAATGATATTCCAATCAATATAAAAACTCTGATGCTGATACATCAGAGTTTTTTTGTAGGAAGCGATATATATTTTCTGCGGCGAAAAAAATTTTTGAAATTAATGCAACACCCGATACATTTTTTACGAATGTATTATATGAAAGCCGCAAGGGAGGGATGAAAATGACGGGAACAGAACTACGGGAAGGCGTTGCTTCTTCTCCTGAAATCGTCTATCGGCAATTTATTGATGAATATGGCGGTTACGTCTATTCAATCGCATTCAACAAGCTCAGAAGCGTATGCACGACCGCTGAAATAGATGAGTGCGTCAGCGATGTATTCGCTGAAATATTCATGAATTCTGACAAGCTTGATGAACGGAACATGAAGGGATATACCGGAACCATAGCCAAACGTCGTGCAATGGATTATTACAGAAAGCATACATCTGAAAAAAGCAGGATTATCCGTATTGACGAAGAGTCTGCCGGAGCATTGGTTTCTGACGCTGATATCGAAGCTGACAGCGATAAAAAGGAAATGCAGGAAGTACTGCTCCGGAAGATTGAAGAGCTCGGCGAGCCGGATTCTGAAATAATCATCAGAAAATTCTATTACGATCAGAATGCGTCAGAAATCGCACGAAAGCTGAATCTCAAAGCTTCGTCTGTACGTTCAAGGTGCAAACGTGCTCTTGAACGGCTCAGAGGAATGCTTGCAGAAACCGGAATTTCTATATAAGGAGGGCAGCACATGAACAATAAGGATTTTGAAATTCTCGAAAATGCTGACGATGAAACAGTAGAGAAGCTCGGAAACAAATACCCTGTTTTTGACGAAAAAAAGAGAGAGGAGATCTACAAAATGACTATGAAAAAAATGAAAGAACAAAACGAAAGTACCTATACAGAATACAGCGAAAAGATAGAGGGCGTAGAAAAATACAAGCGTCCCGTATGGCAGAGAGTATCGGCAGTTGCAGCTGCCGCCGCAATCGTGGCGGGAGGATTCGCACTATTCCGCAACATCCCCCGTGAAGGCAAAAACAAAGGTCCTGACTACATGACGGAAGTTACAACAGATACTACTGAACCATCCACAGCAGCTATCGATTCAGACAGCAGTGATCCATTACAGAATAGTCTTAATTCAGCAGCAAAATGCCTGTATACTACTGCGAATGCAGCTCTTACAGAAATGAATGAAGAAAAAGAAATAACCGGAATCTTCATTATCAGCTCTGACCCAAGTCAGAACTATAACGTAAGCAGCGATTTTAATATAGATTCATTCTACGAAAAATTAAAATATTACAATAAATACATTGATGAATACGATTACTTCTTTGTTATAAGGAAACACTTCGTATTCTATACTGTATGTGAAAAGAAACAATACGATGATATCCTTCAATTCGTCACCGGTCAGGGAAACGGTGACGACGAAAACTCTACCGGACTTATTGCAACATATCCTTACAGAACTGTTCCACTTTCACTCGAAGAAGGAAATTTGGAAATGACAGCCATAGCAGATTTATTAGAAAAACCGACAGATCCTCTGCCCTCCATTCATGAAATTTACGATATATGTGTAAAGCTGATGTCCGAAGGCTCATCAGAAACCACCGATGATGAGCAGCTTACCGATAATGAGCAGACTGCCGATAACGAACAGACTTCTGATGATTTACTGTTATATGAGGGAGAAGATTATCAGGAATATGTAGATACAGCCACTGATCTTATTGATAAATATCAAGAACTGATTTTTATCCCTACATTTAAAACTGAATATGACAAAAACGATGAAATAAACTTTAAGGTAATACCCACCGATGAAGAAGTATATCGAGAACTGGAGTCTGACCCAGCTTATGTATCAGATTATCAGAAAGCATATGATGCTTTGCTTGAATATTACGCAAGTTCTCACGCCGGCAGATACAACCGCTGTACAGACGAAAGGTTTACCGATATAGCTTCATTTGAAGAATATGCACATTCTATTGTTACAGACGAAGTTTTCAATGAATTATTCGTTTATTCTCAATACTCCGACAAAGCATTTACCGATGAAATTGCAGGAGCAAAGGATGGAGATACTATTACCTTAGACAGATGTTCTTTATTCACAATGTATAACAATAAGCTTTATATTAATACCATGGAATTTGCTCATGGAGGTTTTCTTGAAAGCGGTTCCACAGATACTTATGTCTACAACGTTACTGAAACATCGTTCATAGTAGAACAAATAAGCATGTCTGAAGAAGAACCTATTAAATACCTTTATTCCTTCTCAAGAAATTCTGTAAACGACGAATGGCGAGTTGACAAAATATAAAATATGATATAGTCTTATATATTTCTATTAATTAATCACTAAGCCCTGTGGTATATCCATGGGGCTTTTTGATTGTCAATAACCATGATTATTTACAGGAGAACACTGTTCACTCCTGCATTTTTTTCGTCAGTAATATGTAGGGGACGGCGTCCTCGACGTCCCACAAAAATCACCACGGACGACCAATGGTCGTCCCTACACAGAAAAACAAAACATCCATTTTGTAGGGATGCCCATTGGGCATCCGCATATAGTAACAGCTAATCAGATTTTTGTGTAATTTATGGAACTTTTGTTCAGCCGTTGACATTTCCGGATATATGTTCTATAATTTTTATATTGGAGGTGAGCTGATGGAAAAACGCACATATATCGCAATAGATCTGAAATCCTTCTATGCTTCGGTAGAATGCGTGGAAAGAAACCGCAATCCGCTGACGGCAAACCTTGTTGTCGCTGACGAAAGCCGCACCGAAAAGACTATATGTCTGGCGGTTTCCCCTTCAATGAAAGCATACGGTCTGCCCGGCAGAACAAGGCTCTTCGAGGTTATACAGAAAATAAATGCAGTTAATGCACAAAGACTTGACGAATACCGCAGACTTCCGGGGAATCGTTATGCACAGTTTTCCGGAAAATCGGATGACGCAGAGCTTCTGAGCAATCGTCCTGATCTTGCAGTGGATTTCATTGTTGCTCCGCCGCAGATGGCTCACTACATGGAAATAAGCACACAGATATACAAGGTCTATCTTAAATATGCCGCCCCTGAGGATATCCACGTCTACTCCATTGATGAAGTATTCATTGATGTCACGGCTTATCTGGACACTTACAGAATGACCGCTCACGAGCTTACAACAACAATTATCCGTGATGTTCTCGCAACAACCGGAATTACTGCGACCGCCGGAATAGGTACGAATATGTATCTGTGCAAGGTAGCTATGGACATCGTTGCAAAGCGTATGCCGGCAGACAAGGACGGTGTACGCATCGCTGAACTTGACGAAATGTCTTACCGCAGACTGCTGTGGAATCATCGTCCGCTGACGGATTTCTGGCGGATAGGCAAGGGCTACTCTAAAAAACTGGAAGCCGCCGGACTTTACACAATGGGCGATATCGCCCGTTTTTCTCTTGAATCCGAGGATTATCTCTACAAAATTTTCGGCATCAATGCAGAGCTTCTCATTGACCACGCATGGGGCTGGGAACCATGTACTATCGCCGATATAAAGGGATATACTCCGGAAAACAACAGTATAAGCTCCGGACAGGTACTCCAGCAGCCCTGCGATTACGAACAAACAGCACTTATCGTCCGTGAAATGGCTGATCTTCTCGTTTACGACCTCGTAGAAAAAGGTCTTGTGACAGATCAGCTTGTGCTGACGATAGGGTATGATTCCTCCAACCTGACGGATGAAAATATCAGCCGGAGATACACAGGCGATATAACCTCAGATCACTATGGAAGAAAAATCCCCAAACACGCACACGGAACAATAAAAATTGACCATTACACCTCCTCCACTCGTATTATAACGGAGACGGCTATGAAACTTTACAGACGCATCATGGACAGAAATCTTACTTCACGGCGGATATACATCGTTGCAAACCATGTTATAAGCGAAAAAAATATTCCTGAAGAACAATACGAACAGCTTGATTTCTTTATAGATCACGAGGAAGTCGAAAAACAGCGTGAACAGGAAAAAAGAGTCCTTGAACGTGAAAAGTGCAGACAACAGGCGATTCTCGGCATAAAGAAAAAATACGGCAAAAATGCTATAATAAAGGGAATGAACCTTCAGGAAGGTGCAACTGCTATCGAAAGAAACAAGCAAGTCGGAGGTCACAAGGCATGAACGAGAAAAACTATGATGATATTATTGAACTGCCGCACTACGTTTCGCAGAAGCGTCCTAAGATGTCCATGCATGACAGGGCGGCACAGTTTTCGCCGTTTGCGGCACTTACAGGATACGAAGAAGCTGTCACAGAAACGGCACGTCTTACTGACAGCAAGCTCATACCGGATGAGGAAAGATCAGCAGAGCTTGACAGAACTATCAGGCTGATTCTTGACAATATCGGAGACCGTCCGGAAATCACGGTACTTTATTTTGTTCCAGATACAAGAAAAAAGGGTGGAAAATACGAGGAATACACCGGAGCTCTTAGAGCATTCAGAGACTATGACAGAACTTTCATCTTTGAGGACGGCAAAAAAATCGCCGTATATGATATATATGATATCAGATTTGCAGAAAAATAATGAAAATCTGCTGAAAATTCAAAAAATAGTTGCAGTATACAGTTTTTTTTGATATAATAATTGTGTATGGAATATTAACTGGTCTGCTTTTATATGTCACATCAATTTAACATTCTATGTTATATATAAAAGACGGATCATCCGTTTTTATTCCTGTATACGGTGTTTCAGCACCGAAAAAATACGGCATCCGCTGCCGTTAAATGCGGAAGCCGGAAACGGCTTATGGAGACAGATTATGAAAAAACAAAGAAGGATATTGCTTTGTCCGGTAACAGCGTCCCTTGCTATGGCAGCTATGCTTCCGTTATCGGCATCAGCAGCAGAAAACGACGATACAGCGGCTGTTGTCTCCGCATGGAGCACAGACAGCGACGGAAAAATCTATTACTACGACGCAGACGGAAATTACGTTAAAGGTGAAGTCCTGATCGACGGTCAGTATTACCTTTTCTCGGAAAACGGCGTACTTAAAACAGGCTGGCGTACTGTCAACGGTCAGAGATGCTATTTTGATCCCGAATCAGGAAAGTCAGTTACCGGCTGGATAGACTATTTCGGTCAGAAATACTATGTTGATCCCGGCAGCGGAAAGGCAGCCGGAAAATTCTCCGACAGCGATGATAATATGTATATCGCTGACGGTTACGGTTCTGTAATCACAGAAGCCGGATTCACTCAGTATGAGGATTCCTGCATCTACATCAACGAGGGTGGAATAATTCAGACTGAAAGCACAGTGATAAATGGCGTTCCCTACAATATCGAAGCTGACGGAACTGTGGGAATCGGCTGGCAGACAAATTCAGGCGATCTTTATTACATCAACAGCGATGGCTCCGCCGTAACAGGTATCTCTGATGTCGATGGAATGAAGTACTGCTTCGACAACGGAAAGCTTCTCTATGGCTGGCAGGAAGAAGACGGAAAGAAATATTATGCCGGCGAGGACGGTATCCTCACTACCGGACTTATCATGGTAGAAGATGAGCTTTACCTCTTCGATGAAAACTGCGTTATGATGACAGGCCTTCAGACCGTCAACGATGCCTTATACTATTTCAACGAGGAAGACGGAACAGCAGAATCCGGCTGGAAGGCTGTCGGCAGCGATATGTACTACTTCGGTGAGGATTATACTGCTGCAAAGGAACTCTCTTCCATTGACGGCAAGACATACTACTTCGGAACTGACGGTGTTATGATGACCGGCAGATACATTGTCAACGGTGACAAGTATTGCTTCGGTGAGGACGGTGCCGCTGTCACAGGCCTCCAGACTCTTGACGACGGAAAATACTACTTCAATGAAACAGGAGTAATGCAGCTCGGCTGGCAGACTATCGACGGAAACAAGTATTTCTTTACTTCCAAGGGACCTGCGGCAAAGGGCTGGGCATCCATAAACAACAAGAAGTATTACTTCAACGACGAATGTATCATGCTTACAGGACGTCAGATAATTGACGGCAGCAAATATTACATTGCTGCTGACGGTTCCATTCAGACGGGCTTCCAGACTCTCGACGACGGAACATACTACTTCAATGCCGACGGAAAAATGCAGTTCGGCTGGCAGACTATCGACGGCAAGAAATATTACTTCTATGAAAACGGAAAAATGGCGGTAAGCTGTCGTATTGAAGGCTACAACATCACTGCGAACGGCGATGCGTTCCCAATGTCAGAAGTCCAGAAAAAAGCTGCTTCTATAATAGCTACAATCGGAAAAACTCCGGAAGCTATCTACAACTATGTAAGAAGTCACAACAGATACAATTACATTGAAGCAACAAAATCACTTGCACAGATTCAGTCAATCGGCTGGAGCTATTTCGCAAACTATGCAATGGATAACAGAAATATCGTCTGCTACTATTTCGCAGCTATTACCGATATCCTTTTCCAGGAGGCAGGTATACGCTCAAGAATTGTATACGGTACAGGAACAGGAACCGGCGACCATTACTGGAATCAGATATACATCAATGGTACATGGACAAACTATGATACCTGCAACGGCTTCGCCAATGTAACTGACGAATTCCTGAAAGGTAAGACATACACATGGAAGCAATTTGTTTACCCTGACTTCAGAGAACTATCCTGACATCGGAAAATATTGGAGGTTTTTTAAAATGAATTCTAAAATGACAGCAATTATATCAGCAGCCGCAATCATGATTCTCTCTGCGTCTGCCTGCGGAACAGTAGAAAAAGAAAGCTCAGATGTAGCTCTTGACATCAATACTGCAACAAGCTCTGTTGAAGCAACATCAGAAGGCGATACCGAAACAACTACAACAGCAGTAACTACAACTTCCGCTGTTACAACCAAGGAAGGCGAAACTACTACGAAAAAGGGATATTCTGCTGACTCAGACGGAACTATTCCCACAACAGCTGCTCCTGACGCTGATGAGGACCCCACAGAAGCTCCGACCGAGGCTCCGACTGAGGCTCCCACAGAAGCTCCGACCGAGGCTCCCACAGAAGCTCCCACTGAGCCGCCTACTTCTGCTACCGTACAGGATGTAAAGTTCAGCTTTGCAAGCCTTCAGGACAACTCCGCAAACTACATTGCAGGAATCCCTGTACAGTTTACAAGAGGCGGCGGTGACGCCTGCACAAACGGCGGATATGACGTAGTATCTTACAGAAGCCCTGAAATCGTTATCGACTGCTATGTTGACGGTGGCGTTGAGCGTATATTCAGCATTACTATCAACAGCAATGTATGCACAACTGACAGAGGAATCACTATCGGAAGCTCAAGAGCTGAGGTTGAAGCAGCTTATGGCACTGGCAACGGCGGATCCTCTTCCGTATGCTACAACGACGGCAGCAAGGAACTCTGGATTGATTACAGCGGTGATTCCGTTTCCGGAATCCAGTTCTATATCGCTGTATAAGGAGGAACTGTTTTGGTTTTCAGCAGTCCCGTATTTCTATTTATATTTCTGACATCGGTGTATATCCTTTACAGGATTATTCCGACAATTACTGCTAAAAATATCCTGCTTCTCGTTTTCAGCATAGTTTTCTATACATACGGCGAACCTAAGGCTGTTGTACTCATGATAATTTCCATTTTCATGAACTATTTCTTCGGTCTTGCCATGAAAAAAGAAAACAAAATGCGAAAACCGATACTTGCAGTCTCAGTAACTGCCAATCTCCTCATGCTCGGTATATTCAAGTATGCCGGCTTCGGTGCACAGATGCTCAACAAGCTTCCGTTTGTAAGCGTTTCGGTACCGCAGATTGCCCTGCCTATCGGTATTTCTTTCTATACCTTTCAGGCTATGTCATACGTTATCGACGCCTACAAGGATCCGAAATATATCCAGAAAAATCTGTACAAGCTTGCACTCTACATAACCTTCTTCCCGCAGCTTGTTGCTGGTCCTATCGTCAAATACTACGATTTTGCCGATCAGATCGATAACAGAAAATGTACTCCCGAACGCACGGCTCAGGGCATGAGACGCTTCATTACCGGACTTTCCAAAAAACTGCTGATTGCCAACACTATGGCTCTTGCAGCTGATTATGTATACAGCCTTGATACCGCTGAACTTACGCTTCCTCTTGCATGGCTGGGAGCATTATCATATCTTTTCCAGATATACTTCGATTTCAGCGGTTACAGTGATATGGCTATCGGTCTCGGAGCAATGTTCGGCTTCGATTTCAAGGAAAATTTCAATTATCCGTATATTTCCCAGAGCGTTCAGGAATTCTGGCGCAGATGGCATATTTCCGTTTCCACATGGTTCAAGGAATACCTTTACATCCCGCTTGGAGGAAACAGAAAGGGTAAATTCCGTACATCCGTAAATAAAATTATCGTTTTCTTCTGTACAGGTCTGTGGCACGGCGCAAGTCTCAACTTCATCGTGTGGGGACTTCTCAACGGAGCATTTTTGCTTCTTGAATCCGCAAAAATCTTCAATATACAGAAGCTTCCGAGGTTTTTACGTCACTTCTATGCTGTATTCGTTGCAGTGATTGCATTTGTTTTCTTCCGTGCGGAAACTCTCGGCGAAGCCTGCCGCTTTATCGGAAAAATGTTTACTCCGGACTTCGGAAGCGTGGGACACACTCTCTTTATGAGTCAGCTGACACCTATGTATATCATGATGTTCATAGCAGCTGTAATCTTCTCTATGCCCGTTATAAGAACATTTTCTGAAAAGCTCAGGACTTCCGGCTCTGCAAAGGCTGTCGGTGCGGCTGAAACGGTTTCATATATCGTTTCACTCGTACTTCTGGCACTGTGTATCATCACACTTTCATCGTCATCATACAATCCATTCATCTATTTCAGATTTTAGGAGGCGGCATTATGAAGAAAAATCTGCTTTACACATTATATTCTGCCGCCTTTATCGGAATGTGCCTTGTTCCTTCGGCTTTTATGCCGTTTGTGAAGGCGGATGAAAGCAAGGAAAAAAGACAAGCCGCAGAGGCTCCGAAGCTGACAGATGAGGACGGAAAGCTGAATTTCGGTTTCTTTCAGGATTTCGAGAATTATTTCTCCGATCATTTTGCATTCCGACAGCAGCTCGTAACGGCTGATGGAAGAATCAAAACAGCAGTTTTCGGAACATCCCCGAATAAAAATGTTATCGCCGGCAAGGATGGCTGGCTCTATTATGGCGAAACTCTTGACGACTATCTGCATATCAATACCCTCAGTGAACGTTCTATCGAAAATATCAGCCATAATCTTGATATGATAAACGACTACTGCACTGACAAGGGAGCACAATTTGTTTTCACCGTTGCCCCCAATAAGAACTCTGTTTATTCGCAGTATATGCCATCACATTATGTTTCCAGCGGACAGCCAGGCAACTACGAAAGACTGGCAAAATCACTCAGCAGCAAGTCCTACTGGGCTGATATGAAAGTAACATTACAGAATACAAGCTCCGGAGTTCCGCTGTATCACAAGACCGATACCCACTGGAACAACATGGGGGCATACGTCGGTCACACACGTCTTATGATGGCTCTCGGCATGGATTCCTGCCCTGCCGGAACATCATGGTACACCAAAAACAACGACCGTCTCGGTGACCTCGCCGCTATGATCTATCCGGCTGAGGACGCAAAAGATACTCAGGTCCACAACGACTATCAGTTTACATACACTTACAGAGGAGCTTTCCACCGCCTTGACGACATGACGATAAAGACCGTTTGCAGCGGCAAGGAAGGAAATCTCAAAATGTTCCGTGATTCCTACGGCGAAGCTATACTCCCCTACATGGCAGAATGCTTCGGTACAGCAGAATTCTCACGCTTTGTCCCCTACGAGCTTTATTCCGTCAGTGATGGTGCTGTTATCATCGAAATCGTTGAACGAAATATGGGCGATCTCCAGAAATACGCTCCTATAATGCCGGCACCTGAGACAGATCTCACCGGATTTGCTCCTGCTTCATACAGCGGCGGCGATATCACGGCAAAAACGGAAATAAACGGCGGTATGACGCATATTTTCGGCGAGCTTCCTGAAGAATTCTTCGGCGATGGTTTCACTGAGATCTATGTGACAAGCGGCGAAACCTCCTTCCGTGCATTCAACTGCTTTGAGGATAAGCTTCTCGGACGTGAGGACGAAGTCAGCGACAGGGGATTTTCCCTCTATCTGCCGCAGGAACAGGCTCCGACAGACGGAAATATAACAATAACAGCAGTCAGCAGCGACGGTAAAGCCGTTTCTGCCGATATACAGGTAAAATAATACATCTCTGAAAATAAAAGAAAAGAGTAGTGATAAAAATGAAATTCAACAAAACAGCAGCACTTTTCACATCGGTTATCATTGCGGCTATGCCATTCAGTACATCTCTCGCCGCAGGAGAAACTGACAAGCAGACTCCTGTTTACAAGGACAACTTCAATCAGAACGATGTAAACGGAACAGTAGAAATCAGTCTTCCGGAAAATGTAACAGCTCATGTAAAGATCACCTTTGATTCTCCGGAAGGAAAAAATCTCCCGTACTACGACAGCAAAATAGACAGCACAGGAAGCTTCGATATCGAAGGCAGAGACAAAACAGAGGATGACTTCCGTACCTACAACCTTACGATAGCCCTTACCGGCGGAGAATACGGCACAACAGCAGAGGTTACTGATACATTCACTGTTCTTGATCCGAATGACAATCCCGATACATATACAACTTTTGAATACAAATTCACTGTTGATAATGCTTATTCAGCTGAAACGGCTGAGCTTACAAAAGAAGAACATCTCGGCGGTATTGCCGGAGGTTACATCCACTCTAAAGAGTATGCTTTCCACCTTGGTCTCCTTATGGGCGATGTGGACGGTGACGGAAAAATAACAGGTTCTGACGCAACTCAGACTCTGGTGGAATATACCCGCATTTCGTCTGAGCTTGAAGGAAGTTTCAGCAAATATCAGAATACGGTTGCTGATGTAAATAAGGATGGTATCCTCAACGGTACCGACGCTACTATGATTCTTCGCTACTATACAATACTTTCATCAGGCGGAACTCCCAGCTGGAATGACTGACAGGAGGAATAATTATGGAATATACTTACAAGCCATCAATGGTCTGTGCACAGCAGATAAGCTTTAATATCGACGGAAATGTTATTACAAATGTTGCTTTTCTCGGCGGATGCAATGGTAATCTCAAGGCAGTTTCAAAGCTCGTTGACGGCATGACTGTTGAGGAAATCGAATCAAAGCTCAAGGGAAATACCTGCGGCAGACGTCCTACCTCATGTGCTGATCAGCTTGCCAGAGCAGTCCGCAAAGCCTACGACGAAACACAGAACGCCTGAGATATCAATCGAAAATCTCCGCATCTTATTGCATAATGATATATGGAGAAAACAATGAAACATAAAATCAAAAGATTAATTGCGGCGGTATTTTCCGTTATCATAATGTCAGCGACAGCTTCCTGTCAATTAGAAGAAATTGATCCTGACGAAGCTGAAGACGCTTTCAATTCCGTATCAAGGTATGACGGGAATATCCCTACCTCGGGAAATGGAGAAGCTCCGAATGAATCCGGCTCAGATACCGTCACCACCACTGCTGCCGGAACAGAAGAATCAACAACTACAACAACAGTTGTCTCTCCGGTCGCTAAGGGTAACATTTACGATTCTGACGGTAAACTGCTTATGTCCAGCTATCATGATGAAACAGGTACTGAGGTGCGTTCATCCTCATCCGACCAGAATTACCGGATAGCCTTCGGCAATATACTCAGCAGATCCTCAGGCGGATTTGATTCCACATTTGAGAGTATTCTCAGAAAGGATAATCCTACCGCTGTAAACGGTGACGCTGAAATCGGACAGTCCATACAGCTCACAATGGACGCAGACGCCCAGAACGCTGTATATCAGTATATGCAAAGCAACAATATTGTCGGATCTGTCGTTGTAATGCGAAATGACGGCTCTATCATGGCAGAGGTTTCATATCCTTCGTATGATCCTGATCTGCTTCTTTCTGACCCGAACTACATCAATACGCTTCCGAGCGGAGCCTGCATAAACAAGGCTTTCCAGAATGTTTCACCAGGCTCGTGCTTCAAGATAATGTCAGAGGTACTCTGCGACAAGCACGGAATCACCTCTCTTTACGACGACGGTACATGGAACGACAATGGATCCGTTATTGTCAACTGGGATCACAACACCGGATATTATCCAATCCCTGAACGAAGCCTTTCTTCTGCCTTTATAAATTCCAGCAATATCTTCTTTGCAAAGGCTTTTCAGCAGATAGGTACGCAGAATGTTCTCGATGATCTCGGAAAAATCTTCAACTTCGGAGCGGGTTACGAAATCTGGTGCGATTTCGGTTCGCTTGAAAACAACATCGAAATCTACTGCGACGACGACCTGAGAAGAAGTGCTTTCGGACAGTCGTACGTCCGTACCTGCCCGATCTATCTCGCCGCACTTGCAAGAGAAGCCGTTTTCGGCGATATGGTAAAGCCCTTCGTTATAAAAAATATCGTTGATACCAACGATTTCAGCAACGTCCTTGACGAAGGCAGCGAACCCTTCGAGGTTATCGGAACTATACCGAAGGAATACCGTCAGAATCTTCTTAACGGCATGAACGGTGTAGCTTCAAATCTTGGAATTTACGTTCCTGATGGATATCAGCTTTACGCAAAAACCGGAACAGCTGAAACAGGTGCCGGAGATTTTCTCTACATAACAGGCTGCGTAAAAAATGTCAATGATGACGGAAGCAGCTGCGGAGAAAATTCAGATTACAGCGACTATAAATCCTCCGGAGGCTCTTATTCCATTGTAATGCAGGTGCAGAATCCTCAGTATCATGGATTCAGCTTTGCAAGCAATTCTGCTTTATACTATAAAGGTATAGTTGATATTGTTTTAAGTTATTGATAATAAAACCCTGTGGAGCTTTCCGCAGGGTATTTTACATGATTTTTGCCGCAAAATATTATTATCTCATCTTTATTGACACAATACACTATTCATGTTATTATAATAATGTAGTATTACAGCACCTTGAAAAGGAGAAGAGTTATGAAGCCGAAAAGATTTTCTGCATTTATGTCATCTATTATAATAGCATTCAGCATATTGACCGGATGCTCTGATAACAACGTGTATGATGAAGAATCCGAGTCGGATACTTCCAGCAGTACGGACGACTCACAAAAAGAAAACATTCCTGAAGATACCTTATCAAATGAAATACCGACAGAACCAGAAGAAGAAAATACCGACATACCCGTACAAACTCCGATATCGGAAGCAGAATATATGTCTCATCGTTATATGTTGTTTAATGATGTTACGTCTTCATGGGAAGATGCAAAACTGTTCTGCGAACAATTAGGCGGACATTTAGCCGTAATCAATGATGCAGATGAAAACGCTTTTTTGTATAACTATATGCTGAATTGCGGCTACAAATGTGCTTATTTCGGATACGTTGATGAAAATCAGGATGGTAATTGGAAATGGGTAGACGGAGCAACCGGTAATTATACAAACTGGGCGGATGGAGAGCCAAGCTCATCGAATGCACCATACGGAATGTATTACTATAAGTATACTGATGGTGCATGGAATGATGGAAAATGGGGTGATGACACAACTGCGTTTATCTGTGAATGGGAGCCGGATAATTCTGAAACATCAGTTGAAGCGTCAGTACCGGCAATATCTGATTTAAGCAGTTCATTACAGGACATATACTCAACCAGCCAGCTTGCAACTCAGATATATAATAATCAAACTTATGATTATTCGCCAAATAAAGCTGTTGATAACGCTCTATCCACTTGCTGGAGTGAAGGTGCTGTTGGAGACGGAAGCGGTGAATCATTAACCCTTTTATTTGATAATATTTATAAAATCAATGAGATTCGTATTTGGAACGGCTTATGTGCAAGCGAGGACCTGTTCTATAAAAATTCAAGGCTTCGTGTAATTTCAATAGCATTTTCAGACGGACACGCATTCGATTTTGAGTGTAGAGATGGATGGAACAATCGTGAAAATGTGATCACACTACCAAATTCTGTTGAAACATCATCAATCGTCATTACAATCAGAAGCGTTTATGAAGGTGAAAAGTACGGAGATACCTGCATTTCAGAAATAAGCGTTTCATAATCAAATCTGGAATGGATAGAATTAACTATTATGAAGAAAATTTTATTTATAAGTATTGCGTTTCTGTTTATCTTATACGGATGTGGAACAAAATCAGTCTCGGATGAGATAAGTTCAGATGATACGACAACAATCACAACTGAATCTGATGCTACAATCGAAACTTCTGAAACTGTACAAGAAACTGTTCAGACCACTACATCTACTGAGGAAAAAAGCACAGTACAGGTAACAACTAAAGTCAGTGTAATTCCGGAAACAATTCCTGACGATGGACAGCTTGTGCGCATTCTTGACTATATTCCTGATGCAGTGATCGACTTGAGATATTCTACAACCAATAATTTTACAGGGGTTGTATTATATGATGATCCCGAAGCATATTTATGCTACGGTACAGTAAAAAAACTGATGCAGGTTCAGGAAGAACTGAAGGAAAAAGGTTTATGTATTCTGATATGGGACGCATACAGATCACCTGAAGCACAATGGAAATTATGGGAAGCCTATCCGGATCCCAATTTTGTAGCTGATCCAAGAAATGGTCTCACAAGTCACAGTAAAGGAAATACAATTGATATTTCTATTGTATATGAGGACGGCAGTCCTGTTGAGCTTCCGTCGGAATTTGATGAATTTTCATCAGCTGCTGACAGGAATTACAGTGATGTATCTGAAGAGGCAAAAACAAATGCGTTACTATTGGAATCTGTCATGTATGCGAACGGCTTCACAGGCTATAATGGCGAATGGTGGGATTACTCAGATACTGAAACATACACATTAATTGACTTTTCTGAAGAATCAGATGACAACGGTGACGATTATTTCACGACGATTTTGACGGAGAATAAGTATACATTTTCGGATATTTCTGAATCAGGTCAATTAATTATTGTGGATTCAGATGGAACGGACTGCACTGTTTGCTGTTATGAAAAGAATAATGATTCTTGGAATTTACGCTCTGAAGCATCTGGTATTTTAGGAAAGAATGGCGTCACCAATAACAAACAGGAGGGCGACAAATCAACGCCACGGGGACTTTATTCATTGGAATTCGCCTTTGGCACAGAAATCATTAATACAAAAATAGAATACCGTTTACTAAATCAAAATTGTTACTGGGTGGATGATCCGCAATCTGAATATTATAATCAATGGGTTGAAACAAGTACCCCTTCATGGAATAGTGCGGAACATCTGATAGATTATGCCGACAGTTATAAATATGCTGTTTCTATAAACTACAATACGGATCCGGTAGTTCAAGGTGCAGGATCAGCTATTTTTCTTCATTGTGCTGTCGGCTCCTATACTGCCGGCTGCGTCGCTGTGCCGGAAAATGATATGTATAATATACTGACCTGGTTAGACGCTGAACAATCACCATTGATTTTAATTTGTTAAAAGCCTCTAAATCAGGCTCTTATTCCATTGTAATGTAAGTGCAGAATCCTCAGTATCATGGATTCAGCTTTGCAAGCAATTCCGCTTTATACTATAAAGGTATAGTTGATATTGTTTTAAGTTATTGATAATAAAACCCTGTGGAGCTTTCCGCAGGGTTTTATTTATATTCAGACGTCAGGGAAAATTTTCATCGAATTTTATGAAAAACCGTGAAATTTTATGAAAACAGAAGAAATCCAGTGATATATTCAAAAAAACACTAAAATCACGCCCAAAACATCGCAAGAACATGCTTGAAGTTCAGATGAACTTGTGTTATAATCATATCATCGTCAGAAAGGAGTTAGCAACCATGAAACAGATCGTTCCGGGAACAACACTGAAGTATTCACCCGCTGCAAAAAATGATGCTTTTTCACTTGTTTTACCAGTCCTTGAAGCAACAGGCGGTCTTACTCTCTCCCAGCTTTCAAAGCTGACAGGTCTTGAAGGCAGCACTATCCAGAACTGGATAAAGCGTGGGTGGGTAGCGTCCGCACAAAGCAAGAAATACAGCGAAAAACAAGTGGTAAGAATCCTGCTTATCAATATGCTGCGGGGAGCTATGAAGCTTGACGACATAGCAAAGCTTATGTGCTATGTAAACGGAGATGTAGAAGATACCTCCGATGATATCATATCTGATATCAATCTGTATAATATGCTATGCAGAATTATCTTCACCGCAGAAGAAGAACAGTCATACGCTCCGGTAAGAATCAGAGAAATCATACAAAAGGAATATTCTGAAAACAGCGGATATATAACTGATTCTGAAAAACTCAGTAACGCACTTTACATTATGGTACTTGCTTACATAAGCAGCAGTATTAAAGCAGAAATGGAAAAGAATTTTCCGCAGACATTTTAAAAGGAGATTAAAAAATGCCAATTAACATCAGAGAACTCAACAAAAATACTTCGTCTAAGAAGGAATTCAAGGGTGCAAAGTGGATTGTAATAGGAGCAGCCGCACTTCTCGTTGCTGCAAATTCCTTTACTATCGTACCTGCCGGAAATACCGGTGTTGTACTCACTCTCGGAGAGGTTTCAGACAAGGGACTTGACGCCGGATTTCATTTGAAAATACCTTTCGTCCAAAAGATAGAAGATATGTCAAATAAGATTCAGGTTTACGAAACACCGGCTTCCGCAGTTTCAAAGGATCTCCAGACCGTAAGCAGTAATATCGCTGTAAACTACAAGCTTGTTTCAGACAACAGTCCGAAAATGTATGAGGAAGTCGGAGCTGAATATCAGACTATACTCATTGCTCCCGTTGTTCAGGAATGTATGAAGTCCGTAACTGCTAAATATACCGCCGAGGAGCTTATCACTGAACGTGCAACAGTCGGTGAAGAAGTAAAGGCAAGTCTTGACAGCAAGCTTAACGCATACGGCATATACATCGAAAAGTTCAATATCGTAAACTTTGACTTCTCTGCCGAATTCAACAGTGCTATCGAAGCAAAGCAGGTTGCTGAACAGAATCTTCTCAAAACAAAGACAGAACAGCAGCAGGCAATCGAAATTGCAAACGCTGAGGCAAAAAAGAAGACAATCGCTGCCAATGCTCAGGCTGAGGCTACTCTCACTGAGGCAGAGGCTCAGGCAAAGGCGAACAGACTCCTTGAAGAATCACTGTCCGAAAAGGTTATCGCTTACGAGCAGATTCAGAAGTGGAACGGCGTTATGCCTAAGGTTACAAGCGGAGAAAACGGCGGACTTCTTTTCAATGTAGATCTTGAAGACAACACAACAGTCCAGACTCCTGTCCAGCAGGGTCCGGTATTAAATGAGGAATAATAATTATGAAAATCAGTGAAAAAATGCTTGACATTTCAGCGAATATAATAGAATTTATTCTTGAAGTGCTCATCTGTCTATGATAAAAAAGGGATTAACGAAAACACAAACAACATAACGGAGTTTTTGGGGAAAAGCTCCGTTTTCCATTCAGGTATAATTATGAATTATATTACAAGATTTATCCGTGTGATATTAGAATTATTTTTCTGGGATTCAAAAACTGCAAACAAGAGAAAAGAACATAAAAGTAATAATGATCTTAATCTTGTTGAGGCATATCTTTCCGAAATCGAGGAAAAAAAGGCTATCGATGCAAGAATAGAAGCCCAGAAACGTGAAAAACAGTTGTCCATGAACAACACAGGTACTATGGACGAAATATAATGAATATCGGAGTTATTCATTTAAGGTTCATATAGAATTTATATATATCTTATTGAGGAATTCCCTTTCATATAAAGGGATTCCTCAACCTCTTTCCTTAAACAACACACTATAAAAATAAGGGCTGCATCCCGTTATGAGATGCAGTCCTTTTTTATACCTTATATCCCTTTGCCCTGAATTCGTCGATAACTTCGCCGAGAATCTCAGCATTTGTTGAAGATACCGAATGAAGAAGAAGAATTTCTCCGCCATGAGCAGATTCTGTGAGCTTTTTTAATCCCTCCGCCGGGTCAGGCTGACTGTCAGTTTTCCAGTCCACATAAGCAAAGCTCCAGAAAAGTGTCTTATATCCGCACTTCTGAACAGTTTCAAGTGACTGCTCAGAATACTCTCCGCAAGGACAGCGGAAATACTGCATCTGATATCCATAATTATTCATAACGAATTCATGCAGCGACATTATTTCTTTTTCAGCTTCTGCCTGAGAAAGCGTCGGCAGACTTGCATGAGTCATTCCATGATTTCCGAGGATGTGTCCCTCTTTTATCATTCGTCTGACGAGATCAGCTTCATTTTTAGCATAATCTCCCGTCAGAAAAAATATCGCCGTAACATTCTTTTCTTTCAGTGTATCGAGGATTTTTTCAGTATATCCGTTTTCATAGCCCTGATCAAAGGTAATAATAATTCGCTTATCATCTTCCGACAGGGCGAAGGCATCAAGGTCGCCGTATCGGCTGTTGAATGCGGCTGCATCGACAGGACGATTCAATGAATCGACTGCTGTTCCCTGACCGTATCCGATCTTTGTCGTATCAGCGGAATATACTGCTGTACAAGGGATCATAGCTGCCGTCATAAATGCTGCCGCTGGAGCTATTATTTTCATAGTTTCATAATTCCTTTTTTCATTGTGCGGATCATCTCCGCAAATCTATTATGGCTTTTAGAGAGAATAATATTTATGGAAAAATATAAAACCGGCTGCACTGTACTGCTGCCGGCTTGATTTACTGTATTGATTTACTCCCATGTGCGGAAGACACTACACCTGATTGAATCAGGAATTAAGGTACGATCTTACAAGGACCTGCAAAAGCTCGTCACGATCTATGTGGCGGATGAGACTTCTTGCATTGTTATAGGTTGTTATGTAGGTCGGATCCTCAGAAAGGATATAGCCTACTATCTGATTAATGGGATTATATCCCTTCTGAATAAGAGCGTCATAGACAATTGAGAGATTTTTTTTAAGCTCTGCCTCCTTGTCCTCATTAACGCTGAATGTCATAGTTTTATCAAACATTATTTATCAGCCTCCTGATTTTAGAATACGAGTGACAATAAACATTTTTACAATATTATTTATACTACAAAAAATGAAATTTTGCAATAGAAAACACCGATTTTTTTCAATGCGACTGTATTTTAATTATGAATTTGTTAATTTTATATAATACCACTCCGCTAATTATACCTTGCCAACAAGACGAAAACAGAAAGAAAATTTATCAAGTAAGAAAACCACAGGAATGCTGTCGTATTTCAAATTTTTCTGACGCAGAAATATTTTCTTTCTGCCGAGTATTTGATAGCAAGGTTTAGTTGAGAGAGCAATATGTACGTCCCGTGATATTCACAGGACGAGAGATACATCAGTTAAATTTTCAGCTGCAGCAGCCTGTTCTCTTTACAAACGAGTTGCAGTCTGTACACTCCGGAACCGTAGGGTTAGACTCGTGAGTACCTACTGAAATGCAGTCAAGTGAGCAGTAATTCTCTGTCACACAATTGTGCTGACACTGAGTCACTGTACATCTGATGTTGTCGTTTTTCTTCTTGTTTTCCATGAGATCCTCTCCTTTTAACAGAAATATTGAATTCTGCGCATCTCTGCACAAAAATATTATTGACTGATATGATATAATTATTCAAGGCAATATCGCACGGATTTTGTGCGATACTGCCTTTTTCCGGAATACTTATATCCGTCTTTTCTTTTGTTCTGCAATTCCTTCGTATTTACGCTTTGTAGCAAGACCGCCTCTTATATGACGTTCAAGCTTGTTGATTTCAAGAATATCCTTTACCTGCATATACAGCTCAGGATCCTCTTTTCTGAGACGTTCGCTTACATCCTTATGTACAGTACTTTTTGATATTCCGAATTTTTTTGCTGCGGCACGGACTGTCGTTTTATTTTCCAGAATATACTTTCCGAGTATCACTGCTCTCTGATCCTGCCGGGATTTCAATACACCAACCTCCCTTTTAAGGCAACACCGCACAAAGCACGCCTGACGACTTTGCACAAAATCTGCTGTGCCCGAAGGAATTGCCCTTGGGGTACTTATTTTCCGTCATTTCGCACAGAGATCTCTTGAAATACGATAGTATGTCTGCGAGCTTTCTGTACAATCTGACGGAAAATCTGACTTCGCATCTTTTGCACAAGTTCTGTGCGGTATTACCTTAATCTTTTTGCAGCCTTTTCGGCTTCTTTAGATTATATGCGGAGTTTGTATTTTTATTGCAGTATGCCGGAAATAAAAATGCTCCGGTAAAATTACCGGAGCATTATGGGAATTATATATGGTTTTTATTCAGAATCCTGTTCACCGAAAAGTCTGATTGCCTTCATCATGATAGCACATTCAAGACGTTTCTTTTCAAGCTCGCAGGAGATCTTATGAGCAGAGCGTATATCGCCCATATACTGGTAATTATTTGCGTTGCAGCCGCCGCTGCAATAGAACTTAGCCCAGCATTTCTGACATTCAGGCTTGGAATAAACATGAGCAGCCGCGAAATCAGCCTTCATTTCCTGATTGAAGGTTCCCTCGTCGATATTACCCATTTTGTATTCATCAATTCCGACAAACTGGTGGCAAGGGAAGATATCACCGTCAGGAGTAACTGCAACGTAATCGTTACCGCAGCCACATCCTCTGAGTCTCTTGATAGCACAAGGTCCCTGATCGAGATCAATCATAAAATGGAAGAAATTGAATTTTCCGCCATTTTTCTCGTTATCAATAATTTTCTGTGCAAGGATCTCATACTCCTTGAACACTGCCGGAAGCTCCTTTTCTGTAAGTGCAAATTCATCAGAATCGCCCACAACCGGTTCAACAGAAATCTGATCGAATCCCTCGTTATAGAGAGCGAAGACATCCTCAGAGAAGTCAAGATTCTTCTTTGTGAAGGTACCTCTTACATAGTATTCCTTATCACCTCTGCCGGCAACGAGCTTCTTGTACGCAGGAATAATCTTATCGTAGCAGCCTGTACCGTCAACACGGATTCTGAAATAGTCGTTGACTTCCTTTCTGCCGTCGATTGAAAGAACGACATTAGACATTTCCTTATTGATGTAGTCGATCTTATCATCATCGAGGAGAAGTCCGTTTGTAGTGATAGTAAAGCGGAATTTCTTGTTGTATTCTGCCTCACGGCTTCTTGCATATTCTACGATCTGCTTTACAACATCGAAATTCATGAGAGGCTCGCCCCCGAAGAAATCAAGCTCCAGATTTGGTCTGTCGCCTGAATTTTCAAGGAGGAAATCAATAGCGTGCTTACCTGTTTCAAAGGACATGAGCTTGCGTCCCTTGCCGAAATCGCCGGTGGACGCAAAGCAGTATTTGCAGCGGAGGTTACAGTCATGAGCAATATTCAGACACATTGCCTTTACAGGAGACGCAACGGAATATTTTGCATATTTCTCGTAATCATCATCGGAGAAAAGAATCTTTTCGTTGTAAAGCTCAACGATTTCCTGATAACAGGATTCAATATCCTCTCTTTTGTAGTGTCTTGAAAGCTTTTCGATTACCTTTTCACTGCATTTTTCATCAAATGGCGGTTCGATATTGTCAAGAAGATCATAAGTAAGCTCGTCCACGATATGAACTCCGCCGCTGTTTACGTCAAGGACAATATTAAATCCGTTCAGCTTATATTTATGTATCATTTTAAATGCACCATCCTAAAAAGTAGAAAAATAGAGGCAGTAAAAACTGCCTCAATAGCATACTTAATATATAGTCAGCAGAAATCCGCCGCTATAATTATCTTTCGCACTTCTGGTTTGCAACTGTGCAAGATGTCTTACAAGCAGACTGGCATGAAGCCTGACACTTGCCGCAGCCGCCCTTCTTAGCGGATTCCTTGAGATTAGCCTTATTGATAGTCTTAATGTGTTTCATTTTAAAACCCTCCTGTTTTCAAATTACGGTACTATCAGCACAGCACCGTCATATCTTTTCATCATTATATCACAATACCGCATAATTTTCAATAGCTTTTTATTTTTTCGTTATTTTCGACAAAGCAATTATTTTGAAGCTGATAAATTTGACCTAATGACCAAATCCTCTTTAATAATATTGTTGCTCTTATGGTATCTTCGTATTTATTTATCGGGGGAAACCTTTCTGAGGAAAGGTTCTCCCCCGAACCCCCTTCCAAAGACTTTTAATACTAAAATTTCCGCCTGACATATCTCACTCAGAAAATATAATCAAGATTTCTTATTTACTTGATTAGTGTGATATGTCAGGCGGAAATTTAATACTGAAAGTTTTAGGAAAGGAGTTTGAGGAACACCCCTTTTTCAAAAGGGTTTTCCTCAATAACTAAGTATAAAGATTCAATAAAACAACACTATCATCAAAGTGATTTTACTCATCAAGTTCAATCAGGCGTTCAAAGTTTTCGTCGATTTTCTGTTTCAGAGCTTCGATTTCAGAGCATTTCGAGTTCATCAGTTCGTAGTCGCTGTATACCTCCTCACGTCCGATTTCCTCGGTGAGCAGATCAATTTTCGCCTGTAATTCGTCGATTTCCTTTTCGAGTGCTCTCATTTCGTTCTTTCGTGCGGCATCTGCACTCCGCTGTTGCTTGCTGCGATAAACCTTTGTGGATTTCTCCTTTGCAGCTTCCGCAGCCTTTGCAAATTTTTCAGCGTCGGCGATACGCTTCTGTTCTGCCTGTTCCTCACGGAGAACATCAAGATATTTATCAAAATTATAGTTATGCAAACGACATTCCCCGTCTGTAAGCTCGATAAGTCTGTCAGCTATCTTACTGAGGAGATATCGGTCATGTGAAACAAAAATCACCGTTCCCGTATATTCAGAAAGAGCTTCTTCGATAGCCTCTTTTGACGAAAGATCAAGATGGTTAGTAGGCTCATCAAGGATAAGGACATTGGCGTGTTCCTGCATCATTATCGCAAAACACAGCTTTGCACGTTCTCCACCGCTGATTACTCCCGTCTCCTTGAAAACATTTTCTCCCAAAAGACGAACCTTAGCAAGCAGTCCTCTGACCTCAAGCTCTGTCATTGACGGATACCGGCTGTGAAGCTCCTCCATAACTGTCAGTTCACGGTTAAGATTAGCACTTTCCTGTTCAAAATACGATATTTTTATATTGCTGTTCCATCTTACTGTTCCCTTATGCGGAAGCTTTTCCTGAATAATCCGAAGAAGCGTTGATTTGCCAATGCCGTTATCGCCGATAATACCGATTTTCTCTCCCCTGCGAATTTCAAAATCCATTTCATCCACAAGAGTTTTCCGGCTACTTCCCTCACCGACAGAGATATCAATCCCCTTGACCTTAAGCACATCAATAGGAGGCTCCACAGCGTATGTAAAGCTTATTTTCGCTGATTTTGTATCATGGAAAGGCTTTTCTATCCTTTCGATCTTTTCAAGCTTCTTGCGGCGGCTCTGCGCCATTTTTGTTGTGGAAGCCCGTACAAGATTGCGTGCAACATAGTCCTCAAGCTGAGCTATTTCCTTCTGCTGAATCTCGTATTCCTTTTCACGGCGGGCGTCGTTTTCGCTTCTCTGGCGGACAAATGCAGAGTAATTTCCTCTGTACCTCGTCAGTGTTCCTCTTTCAATCTCACATACAGAGGTACACAGCCTGTCCAGAAAGTAACGGTCATGCGATACAATGAGTATTGCTCCCCTGTAAGAACGCAGATAATCCTCCAGCCACATGACCGTCTTGAAGTCAAGATGGTTTGTAGGCTCGTCAAGAACAAGCAGATTCGGTTCTTCAAGAAGGAGTCTGGCAATACAGAGACGTGTTTTTTCACCTCCGCTGAAGCCGGCACAGACACGATTGAGATCATCTCCGGAAAACCCCATACCATTCAGGATCATGCGGATTTTCACATCAGTATTGTAGCCGTCATTTGCCTCAATCCACGACGAAAGCTGCTGATATTCGTCGGCAGACGAATTATCTCCCAGTTCTATTTCAAGCTCTATTTCACGGAGTCTGTCGATTGCGTCAAGAATCGGTCTGAAAACGCTCCGCATTTCCTCTATCACCGTTTTTTCGGAATCAAGACCGTTCATCTGTTCCAGATAGCCTACGGTAGTCTTTGCGGCAATTGAAACAATACCGTCCTTTTCAGTAAAACGGTCAGGCTCTACTGAACCCGTCAGTATCTTAAGGAGCGTAGTTTTTCCGCAGCCGTTATTTCCCACCAGACCGATTTTGTCAGTCTCGTCGATAGTAAGGGATACATTATTAAGAAGCTGGTTTCCGTTATAGAATTTGTTTATATTTATAAGACTTGCAAGCATAGAAAATCTTCCTCAAACAAAGACAGTGCCAGAAAAATCTTTGGCTCTGCCGGATTTTTTGATACACTCCGATAGGGTGAAATCGCCGGATATGAATATTTACAAAAAAACGCCGGACAAAAGTTTGAAATCCGGCAGTTTTGATAAATGTTTCCAAACCCTATTGACACACCAGATTATTTGTATTATAATAATATAATGTATCAGTATGGAAAGGTATCACTATTCTGTTAAGATATTATATCACACAGAAAAGCTTTTGTCAATAGCTTTGTGAGACTTTTTTCAGAATTACAGCATATAATCCGTCCCGGATCCATACCGGAAACAGGACAGACAAAATATAAGGAGGTTCCGCCTATGGTGAATGTCACACCTAAGCAGTTGGGAAAAAATGTCAGAATGAGCTTCGGAAAAATTACCGAGCCTCTCAAAATGCCGAATCTCATCGAGGTTCAGAAAAACTCCTATGAATGGTTCAGAGGAGAAGGTCTGCGTGAGGTTTTCCGTGATATGACCGCAATCACTGACTATAACGGAAATCTTGTCCTTAATTTCAAGGACTACCGCTTCGATGAAACTCCAAAGTACACCCTTGCTGAATGTAAATCAAGAGGTGCAACGTATCAGGTTGCTATGAGAGCTACCGCTACACTCTGCAACAAGGAAACCGGTGCAGTAAGTGAAAGCGAAATCTACATGGGCGATTTTCCGCTTATGACAGAAAGCGGAACATTTGTGATCAACGGTGCAGAACGTGTTATCGTTTCACAGCTTGTACGTTCCCCCGGCGTTTACTACGCTTTTGAAAAAGACAAGACCGGTAAGGATCTTTTCAATTCAACAGTTATCCCTAACAGAGGTGCATGGCTGGAATATGAAATGGATTCCAATGACGTTGTTTATGTCCGCATCGACAAAAACAGAAAAATCCCGCTTACTACCTTCATCCGTGCTCTCGGTGTAGGTACTGACGAGGAAATTTTCGAGATGTTCGGCGATGATGACCGCCTTAAGCAGACTATCCTCCAGAAGGATCAGACAAAGAACAACTCTGACGCTCTTATAGATGTTTACAAGAAGCTCCGTCCCGGTGAGCCTCCTACTGTTGAAAGTGCACTTTCTCATCTCAATAACCTCTTCTTCGACGCTAAAAGATACGACCTCTGCCGCTTCGGACGTTACAAGTACAACAAGAAGCTCGGTATCGCTTCACGTCTGGCAGGACGTACAATCGCTCAGCCTATCATCAATCCCAATACAGGAGAAATCATGGCTGAAGAAGGCGAAACACTCACATACGATAAAGCTCTTGAAATCGAGCAGGCAGGCGTTTACTACGCTTTCGTAAACGTTGAAGCCAAGGAATACGTTACTGATGAACGCGGCGAAACTACTATAAGAATAGTTGAAAAAGTATCCAAGATCATCGGAAACGGTATGGTTGATATTGCCGGCTACGTTGACTTTGACGCTACAAAGTACGGCATCAACGAAAAGGTTTCATACAAGGTTCTCAGAGAAATTATGGAAACCTCCGCTGACGCAGACGAGCTTGAAGAAAATATCAAGAAGCGTGCTGACGAACTCGTTCCCAAGCACATCATCCTTGATGACATCTACGCAACTGTCAGCTACTTCCTCAACCTCTGCGAGGGCGTGGGAACTGTTGATGATATCGACCACCTCGGCAACAGACGTATCCGCAGCGTGGGCGAGCTTCTCCAGAATCAGTTCCGTATCGGTTACGCCCGCATGGAAAGAGGTATCCGTGAGAGAATGAACATCCAGACTCAGGATGTAAATACACTCACACCACAGACTCTTATCAATATCAGACCTGTTTCCTCAGCTATGAAGGAATTCTTCTGCTCCTCACCGCTGTCACAGTTCATGGACCAGAACAATCCTCTCGCTGAGCTTACACATAAAAGACGTCTTTCTGCACTCGGTCCCGGAGGTCTTTCAAGAGACCGTGCCGGATTCGAGGTTCGTGACGTTCATTACAGCCACTACGGAAGAATGTGTCCTATCGAGACACCTGAAGGTCCTAACATCGGACTTATCTCATATCACGCTACATTCGCACGGATCAACGAGTACGGCTTTATTGAAGCTCCGTACAGAAAGGTTGACAAGGCAACAGGCGTTGTTACAAACGAGGTTGTCTATATGACAGCCGATACTGAGGATAACTACGTTGTTGCTCAGGCTAACGAACCCCTCACTGAGGAAGGAAAGTTCGCAAGACCCCGTGTAAATGCACGTTTCCGTGAACAGATCCTTGAATGTCCCAGAGAATCCGTTGATTACATGGATGTTTCACCTAAGATGGTAGTTTCAGTTGCTACATCAATGATCCCCTTCCTTGAAAACGACGACGCTAACCGTGCACTCATGGGATCAAACATGCAGCGTCAGGCTGTTCCGCTTCTTAAGACTGAGCGTCCCTTCGTCGGCACAGGTATGGAATACAAGGCTGCTGTTGACTCCGGTGTATGCGTTGTTTCTAAGTACGACGGAACTATCTCCTACGTTGACGCAGACAGTATCCGTCTTATCGACGATACAGGCATTGAACACAAATACGAGCTTATCAAATTCAAGCGTTCCAATCAGGGTACCTGCGTAAATCAGCGTCCTATCGTTTCAGCAGGCGAAAAGGTTACAAAGGGTCAGGTTCTTGCCGATGGTCCTGCAACAGCAGACGGTGAAATCTCACTCGGTAAAAACGCACTCATCGGCTTCATGACATGGGAAGGCTACAACTACGAGGACGCTGTTCTCCTTAATGAACGTCTTGTCCGTGAAGATGTATTCACTTCCGTACACATTGAAGAATACGAAATCGAATGCCGTGATACAAAGCTTGGTCCTGAGGAAATCACACGCGATATCCCCAATGTCGGTGATGACGCACTGGCTAATCTCGACGAAAACGGTATCATCCGCATCGGTTCTGAAGTAAATTCCGGCGATATCCTCGTCGGCAAGGTAACACCAAAGGGCGAAACTGAGCTTACCGCTGAAGAAAGACTTCTCCGTGCTATCTTCGGTGAAAAGGCAAGAGAGGTCCGTGACAACTCACTTAAGGTTCCTCACGGTGAATCCGGTGTTATCGTTGATGTAAAGGTATTTACAAGAGAAAACTGCGACGAACTCAGTGCAGGTGTAAATATGCGTGTTATCTGCTATATCGCACAGAAGAGAAAGATTACTGTCGGCGATAAGATGGCAGGCCGTCACGGAAACAAGGGTGTTGTATCAAGAATTCTTCCTGAAGAAGATATGCCATTCCTCCCCGACGGAACTCCTCTTGACATCGTACTCAACCCTCTGGGCGTACCTTCCCGTATGAACATCGGTCAGGTACTTGAGGTTCACCTCGGTATGGCGTGCAAGGCTCTCGGCTGGCACATCATGACGCCTGTATTCGACGGTGCACACGAGGACGATATCAGATCCTGCTTCCGTCAGGCAAATGAAAAGAGCATAGAACACCGCAATGATATGTTCGAACTCAACACTATGGATAAGGTTATCAACCCCAACGGTCTTGAATTCAACGAGGACTGTAAGTTCCCGCTTTATGACGGACGTACCGGTGAAATGTTCGATAACAAGGTAACTGTCGGATATATGTACTACCTCAAGCTCCACCACCTCGTTGACGATAAGATCCACGCACGTTCAGTCGGACCTTACGCTCTCGTTACACAGCAGCCTCTGGGCGGTAAGGCTCAGTTCGGAGGTCAGCGTTTCGGAGAAATGGAAGTATGGGCTCTTGAAGCTTACGGTGCTGCCTACACCCTTCAGGAAATCCTTACAGTTAAATCAGACGATACTATCGGCCGTGTCAACACATACGAATCAATCGTCAAGGGACAGAATGTTCCTACTCCTGGTATTCCTGAATCCTTCAAGGTTCTTATCAAGGAAATGCAGTCACTCGGTCTTGATGTCCGCGTACTTGACGAAAATCAGCAGGAAATCGACCTCAAGCAGAACTTTGACGATGAGGATCCGATGCCTTCAAACGATTCATACGCTGATGAGGATACAAAGGACAACTCAGAATACTCAGACAGCGACATTGAAGAAAGCGGCTTCTCCTTCGAGGACAGCGGCGATGACGATGACTTCGGTATGCTGGACGACGGCGACGATTTCAGATTTGACGACGAAGATGATGAAGACGGCGGTCTCGGACTCGATGATGACGATGACGATATCTTCGGCAGCTTTGATCTTGATGACTCCTCCGATGAGGATTAATATAAGCCTGAAACCAATGATCCCCACTCTGCGGAAGTATAACACAGCTTCCGCAGCAGTGAGATCTTATACCTACTAAACAGGAGGTAGCAGTTTGGAATTTACAACTTTTGAATCAATAAAAATAGGTCTTGCATCCCCCGAAAAGATCAGAAGCTTGTCTTACGGTATCGTTGAAAGACCTGAAACTATAAATTACAGAACTCAGAAGCCGGAACGTGAAGGTCTTTTCTGCGAAAAAATCTTCGGACCAACCAAGGACTGGGAATGTCACTGCGGAAAATTCAAGAAGATCCGCTTCAAGGGCAAGGTCTGCGACCGCTGCGGCGTTGAGGTTACAAGAGCAAGGGTACGCCGTGAAAGAATGGGACATATTGAGCTTGCGGCTCCCGTTTCACATATATGGTACTTCAAGGGTACTCCTTCCCGTATCGGACAGGTTCTTGAAGTTTCACAGAAGCGTCTTGAAGAAATTCTCTACTTCACAAAGTATATCGTAATTGATCCCGGCAGCACTGAGCTTGTGAAAAAACAGCTCCTTTCCGAAAAGGAATACCTCTCCTACCGTGAAAAGTACGGAGACGATTTCAAGGCTGAAATGGGTGCTGAAGCAATCAAGAAGCTCCTCAATGAGTACGATCCCGTAAGATATGACGCTTACAAGAACCGTCTTATCGAACTCGGAAAGATCTCCTTCGGCGGCAAGAAGATCCAGTGCTTCAACAGACCTGATCAGTGCGACTGCGAGGAATGTGCAAAGTTCAATGAGCTTGAAGGCATCGACTGGAGAAACAACATCGAAATCGTTGCAGACGATCTCAAGGCTGAGCTTGTCGGACTCCCTGCAGGTCAGAAAAAGGTAAAGCTCCTTAAGAGACTCCAGATCGTTGAGGCTTTCCGTCTCTCCGGAAACAAGCCTGAATGGATGATTATGGATGTTATTCCTGTAATTCCGCCCGATCTCCGCCCAATGATCATGCTCGACGGCGGACGCTATGCAACTTCCGATCTTAACGATCTTTACAGACGTGTTATCAACAGAAACAACCGTCTTAAGAGAATGCTTGAGCTTGAAGCTCCTGACATCATCGTAAGAAACGAAAAGAGAATGCTTCAGGAAGCTGTTGACGCTCTTATCGACAACGGCAGACACGGCAGACCTGTTACAGGTCCCAGCAATCGTGCTCTTAAATCACTTTCAGATATGCTTAAGGGTAAGCAGGGACGTTTCCGTCAGAACCTTCTCGGTAAGCGTGTTGACTACTCCGGACGTTCTGTTATCGTTGTAGGTCCTGAGCTTAAGATGTATCAGTGCGGTCTCCCTAAGGAAATGGCTCTGGAACTCTTCAAGCCCTTTGTACTGAAAAGACTCGTTGACAAAAAGGCTATCGCCAATATAAAATCTGCAAGAAAGCTTATCGACCGTGCCGACAACAAGGTATGGGACGCTCTTGAGGACGTTATCAAGGATCACCCTGTAATGCTCAACCGTGCTCCCACGCTTCACCGTCTTGGTATTCAGGCGTTCGAGCCTGTTCTCGTTGAAGGACGTGCAATCAAGCTTCATCCCCTTGTATGTTCCGCCTTCAACGCTGACTTCGACGGCGACCAGATGGCTGTACATCTTCCCCTTTCCGCAGAAGCTCAGGCAGAGGCACGTTTCCTCATGCTTGCTGCAAACAACCTGCTTAAACCCTCTGATGGTAAGCCTGTTGCTGTTCCGTCACAGGATATGGTTCTCGGTTCCTACTACCTTACTATGGATAAGCCCGGCGAACCCGGAGAAGGCAAGGTATTCCGTGACGTTAACGAAGCACTTATGGCTTACTACGAGCACGATGTATCTCTCCACGCTAACATCAAGGTTAAGATTACAAAGGATGTAGGCGATAAGAAGGTTTCCAAGATTATCGACGCTACAGTCGGCAGACTTATCTTCAACGAGAATATCCCACAGAACTTAGGATACGTTGACAGAACAAACTCCGATAAGCAGTTTGACCTTGAAGTTTCATTCCTTGTTGGTAAGAAGAAGCTTTCCGATATCATCGAGAGATGTATCAAGATTCACGGTACAACAACAACTTCTGAGGTTCTTGACAGAATCAAGGCTCTCGGATATAAATATTCAACCCGCGCAGCTCTTACCGTTGCTGTATGCGATGCTTCTATTCCGCCTCAGAAGAAGGAAATCCTTGCAGAGGCTGATGCAGAGATCGAGCAGATTATTTCTGAGTACGAGTACGGTTATATCTCCGCTCAGGAAAAGTCCAAGAAGACAATTGCTCTCTGGACTGAAACAAACGACAGAGTTACAGCTGCTCTTAAGAAGAACTTCGACCCATACAATCCTATCTGGATGATGGCTGACTCAGGTGCCCGTGGTAGTATCTCTCAGATCCGTCAGCTTGCAGGTATGCGTGGACTTATCGCAAACACCTCAGGCGGCGTTATCGAGATTCCTATCCGTGCTAACTACCGAGAGGGACTTAACATCCTCGAATACTTTATCGCATCCCGTGGTGCGAGAAAGGGACTTGCTGATACAGCGCTCCGTACTGCTGACTCAGGTTACCTTACACGTCGTCTTGTTGACGTTTCGCAGGACGTAATCATCCGTGAGGAGGACTGTGGTACAACAGAGGGTATCGAGGTATTTGAAATCAAAAACGGCAACGAGGTTGTAGAGCCTTTTGCAGAGCGTCTTGTAGGACGATTCCTTGCTGATGACCTCCGTGATGAGGCAGGCGAGCTTATCGTTTCCAGAAACAAGCTCATCAATGACGCAGACGCCAAGAAGATTATCGAGGCAGGCGTTGAGAAGATAAAGATTCGTTCAGTTCTCCATTGTAAGGCAAGAACAGGTGTATGTGCTAAGTGCTACGGTGCTAACCTTGCATTCAACAACATTGTATCTGTCGGTGAGGCTGTTGGTGTTATCGCAGCTCAGTCTATCGGTGAGCCCGGTACACAGCTTACAATGAGAACATTCCACACCGGTGGTGTTGCTTCTGCCGACGCGGAAGATATCACACAGGGTCTTCCCCGTGTTGAGGAACTCTTTGAAAGCAGACGTCCTAAGGGTGCGGCTATCCTTTCAAGAATTTCAGGTAAGATTCACATTGAAGAAGTCAAGACTACACGTAATATCATTGTTACAAACGATGAGACAGGCGAGTCTGAAAGCTATATGATTCCTTACAACTTCAAGATAAGAGTTCAGGAAGGTCAGGAGATACCCAAGGGTACAAGACTTACAGAGGGTAACATTTATCCTGCTGACATTCTCAATATCCTCGGTACAATGGACGTTCAGAACTACATTATCAACGAAGTTCAGAAGGTTTACCGTTTACAGGGTGTTGATATCAACGATAAGCACATTGAGGTTATCGTTCGTCAGATGCTCCGTAAGGTTAAGATTGAGGAGTCAGGTTCAAGCTATCTGCTTCCCGGTACCCTTGTTGACAGCAAGGAAATCGACCAGATCAACGCTGAGATTCAGGCTCGTATTGACGCAGGCGAGTACGATTTACAGCTTGTACAGTATTCACCTGTGCTTCAGGGTATTACAAAGGCTTCTTCCAACTCCGACAGCTTTATGTCAGCTGCTTCATTCCAGGAGACAACAAAGGCTCTTACAGACGCAGCTATCAGAGGAAAGAGCGATAAGCTCCTCGGACTTAAGGAAAACGTTATTATCGGTAAGCTTATTCCTGCCGGTACAGGTATGGACTGCTACAACCAGGTTAAGGTTGTAAGAACAGATGCTCCTACAGAGCAGTTTAATGCTGCTGCCGCTGCACCTGTTACAGCTGCTCCTATCGTTTAATAATTATACTACTAAGGCGGACTTTGTCCGCTTTAGTTTTATACAAATAAAAATCCCCCCGCTGAAATCAGCAGGGGAGAAAGAATACGAGGTGTAATTATGGAATATACATACAAAACCAAAATGGTATGCTCAAAAGAGATTAAATTTGACATTGAGGGCGATGTTATAACAAATGTCCGCTTTTTAGGAGGCTGCAACGGCAACCTTAAAGCTATTTCAAAGCTTGTGGACGGCTATACCGTTGAACAGATTGAGTCCAAACTCCGCGGAAACACCTGCGGAATGAGACCTACTTCCTGTGCGGACCAGCTTAGTATTGCCGTAAGAGAGGCTTACGAGGCTACGAAATAGTATCGGGATCGGCAAAAATGGACTGGTCGCGGTCGCCTGTCATAAATTCAATGGCTTTACTGCGGTTTTCTACCACGTTTACAGGTAAATCACCGCCGAATTCACCGTCAAGAGTCCAGGAAATCTGCTCATCGTTAAGGGCAGTGAAAGTAATCCTGTTAGTGCGGAAAAATCTGATATACTCCCTGTCAATCTCCTCGGAGATGTTCAGCAGGGAGTGTACTATTTTCTGGAGTTGTACAAGATTTGCAGGCTTTTTAATGAGTGTGACTTCAAAAACGCCGTCATCAAGTAGGAAATCGTTCATTGAGAGAAGTCCTGCCACAGAGCCTGAATTGGTAACCATACCGAAAATATAGTCATCTTCAAGAACATTTCCGTTGTATTCAATACGCATAAGCTTTGAACGCAGGTTTGTAATCTGTGTAAGCCCGTTGAGGACGTATGAGGCGTGGCCGAGGACGTTTTTCACCTGCTGGGAGGTTTCATAGGTGACGTTGGTAAAAGCTCCGAAAGCGGCAATATATGTGAAATATCGGTCATTAAAGCTGCCAATGTCAATTTTCATCGGCGCGCCGTGAGTTATCCAGCGTACAGCGTCCATCGTAGCCTTGGGGATACCGAGAGTGCGGGCGAAATCGTTGGTTGAACCTGCGGGGATATAACCGATAGGGAGCTTTCTCTCGCTGTTCATAATGCCGTGGAGACACTGGCTGAGAGTACCGTCGCCGCCTGCACATACAATGAGGTCGTAGCTGTGGGAACAGGCATAGCGTGTTTTCTCCTGTGCGTCGCTTCCGCTTTGAGTGATATGAATTGTGACTTCATATTCAGCTTTATTGAATTCGTCGATTATTTCGCCAAGCATTGAGCCGATAGTGGCTTTGCCTGCAATAAGATTTACAATGAAGTAGAGTTTTTTCATAATCTGCTCCTGGTTTGCGAAAAATTTAAGATAGATTAAACTATCTTATTATATATTATATCGCTATTTTATGGGATTTGCAATAGAATGATATAATTAAAAAATAATTTTTTTAAAAACCCTTGACAAATGAAATCGAATGTGATATAATAATAAAGCTGAATGAGTTGAACACAAAAATTACAATAAACTGGGGTGTCGCCAAGCGGTAAGGCAACGGACTCTGACTCCGTCATTCGAGGGTTCAAATCCTTCCACCCCAACCAGTAAAACCTCCGATGATTCATCGGAGGTTTTTTGTTGCAATTGTCTGTGGAGTGTGGTATAATATAGTAAGTCGGACAGACTAATAAATCAGGAGTTGTAAACAGTTATGAAAAAGAAATTAATCAATAAGATGACAATTACAATTGCTATTCTCGTCATGACGATATTTGCAATTCTCGTGTTTTTCTTCAAAACAACAATACATGCTGGAATAGAGTATTATATGCATACCGAGAAATATGATGCTTTTGCTACATATTACGCTGAGAAGTATAAAATGGGCGATACGGAAGATATAAAAGAATATCATGATGGACTTTGGACGTGTGTATATTACGATGAATGCGGCAGAATGAAATTGTTAATAAGAATCAGCGAAACGGATTTACACAACGAACAAGGCGATTACCGTGTCTTATTTCTTGAATATATTGATGACGAGTATTCCGATCAGAGCGATAATACAACTAAAATACCATTTACTGATAACTGGTACTCTCATGTGTATGTAGGTCCAATTGGATAAAGAACTTCATTTCACTATTATTTTATACAGCCGATTTTAATGTCATCTGTTTTGTATAATACAGACATCTCTGTTATACAAAATAGATGACAGACCAAAAAAGTCTGATTTTTCGGACTTTTTTGCGTATCTGGAGCCAAAAATTTTTAGTGTAAAACCGTAGATGACATTTTGCCTTTTCAAGCCTGAAACAGGACTTGAAAGGGCGTTTTTTGATTTTCAAGAGATTTGAGAGCAGATTTGGAAGAAAAATTCCGAAGTCTGCTCTTTTTTATTGCGAAAAACTTTCACAAAGTTTCCGACGGTTTCTTGTTCGTTATGCCAAACCCGTTGAGAGTCACTACCTGCATCATGATTGACCGCTTCGGTGTGATCCGTGATTACCTTTACGAGAGAGATGAAAATGGCGAATACTTTTTTGGAATTTCCAATGGCAACAAACTCGAAGTTTATCTGCTGACCTCACCGGAAGATCTGTACGAATACCTTGCTGAGGAAAGTGAGGGATTTTGTTTGATTGCAAAAAAAGACACCCCG
>JAZNBR010000051.1:0-24162 GCA_045587105.1 Ruminococcus sp. | reverse complement strand
TATAATTTTCATGTTGAAACTGTATCTGCTGACTCAATATATAATACGGAAATCATTACTATGCCTGAAACTATTAATGGTTTTGATTATGGTTTGTGCGACTTTAACGGTGATAAAATAGTTGTTCAAATTTACAGTAATAATCAAGGTGAAGATTATAGTGAGTATGGATTATTTGATTTAGATAGTTTGACTTATGAAAAAATAGTTTCTGATTCTGATGACTTGTATTTCTTATGTGCAAGAGGAAATGACTATGTCTTTATGAGAGAATCTGATGATGTATGGTCATTGGAATACTATAATTCGGAAACTTTAAAGTTCAAAATCATGATGTATTTGAATGATGATTTGTACTTTGACGAAAGATCAGTTGCTTTTTATAAAGATCAAATTCTTTTTGATATACAAACAACAAGTTCTGTATCAATCTACGAATATAACATTAATACTGCGAAAACCAACATTTTTTTGAATGATGCTTTCCATCCGTTCGTTTATAATAATAATCTGAAATATTTAGCTGTTAATAAAGATACCAAGAAATGTGAGAAAGTAGTAGATTGCTCTGATAATAGTGAATATTTAATAAAGAATGATTACGTTTGTGATATAGCAATTGGCATAGGTGATTCATCATTTGGTTTAACAAGTATTGATGATGAAAGCAATCCAGATTTTTTTAATTATTTTATGGAAGTTGTTGAATTGAAAAATGATGGCAACTGTGTTCCTATTATTTCAACCCAATTAGGATCAGGTGAGCAGATTACACCTTTATGTATAAATTCTTTTTGTGTTGGCTGGTTTGACTGGACAGGTGATGAAAATACGCCTTGTGTTTATGAAATAAAAGACAAAAAATTAGTATTATTTGATTGCTTGAAGGATTGCTATTATTCTACCTATCTTGGTGATAATATCGGCTTGATCTATGATGATTTGGAATTCGAGGAAAATCGTCAGATATGTATTTTTAGTCCCAAATAATTTGAAGATTATAGTCTTGGCAACTTGGTGCTGGTTCATCTCAGTTATTAGTACTCAAAAGCTTCGTTTGGTTGAACGAAGCTTTTTTAGTAGTATGACGGGCATATCAAAGCTCTGTGGTGAAAGTCCACCGAGGCGTAGTTACTAACGAACTCAAAAACGACTTGCAGGTGGACCAATGTCAATAACGAAGACAATAAAAAGATGAGAACAATGTAGAAAATGCACTCATAAAAGTGAGTGTATTTTTCTTTGCCCGAAAGCAGATGATAGCAAACGATTATTGTCGAGTGGTTGCATATTTTACTGATTTGATTTCTTAAAATCAAACGATTATTCTTGAAAATGCACCCAAACAAACGATTGTACCACTTCGTTTTCTGTCAGAAGCACGTCAATGATTGACTTTTCACTCCAGGTAGGATATAATTGATGTAATTACAGATATAGAAGCTTCACTTCACTCCTTGCTTTATTATTTGCCGGTGCTTTGCATGGAAAATCCGGCAGAACAATTTCTGAATATTTCGGAGGCAAATGATATGTTTGATTTCAAGAATAAAGTTGCCGTTGTAACAGGCGGTGCAAGAGGCATTGGCAAATGCATCTGTGAAAAATTTCGTGAAGCAGGTGCAGCCGTTTGCGTAATCGACCTGCTCGACAACAATTATTTTGTAGGCGATATTGCTGACAAGGCTACTTTGGAACGTTTTGCTGAAAAGGTCATCGCCGATTTCGGACACATTGACTACCTTATAAACAACGCTGCACCAAAAATGTGCGGCATTTCAAACGGAAGCTATGAAGATTTTGAATATGCCCTTAAGGTTGGCGTAACCGCACCGTTTTATCTCTCAAAGCTGTTTGCAACCTATTTTGCAGAGGGTGCGAGTATCATCAACATCTCCTCCTCCCGTGACCGTATGAGTCAGCCCCAGACCGAAAGCTACACAGCGGCAAAAGGTGGAATTTCTACACTTACTCATGCAATGGCAGTCAGCTTTTCAGGCAAAGTGCGTGTGAATTCTATTTCTCCCGGCTGGATAGACACCAATTACACCGTTTACGAAGGTGCAGACGCTGTTCAGCAGCCCGCTGGCAGAGTTGGAAATCCGACCGATATTGCGAACGCGGTGCTTTATCTCTGCTCGGATATGGCAGGATTTATTACGGGCGAAAACATCTGCATCGACGGCGGAATGACAAAGCAGATGATCTATCACGGAGATCACGGCTGGATGCTTGATGAAAAGTAAATTTAAAACAATATTGATATCAGGTGAAAAACAATGATTAAAGAACTAATACATGATCCGATATTTCTTGCGGGAAAATCGGAAATCGCAACAAAAGAAGATTTGCAGGTAGCACAAGATCTGCTTGATACACTTATTGTACACAGGGAAAGCTGTGTCGGCATGGCAGCGAACATGATTGGTGTAAAGAAGCGTATTATAGCCTTTCTCGACGAAAGTGGACGAGATACTGTATATACAGTAATGCTCAATCCTGAGATCATCAAGATGGACGGCTTATACGATACCGAGGAAGGCTGTCTGTCGCTTCTTGACGGTCCCAGACCTTGTAAACGCTATAAATCAATCAAGGTCAAGTATCAGACATTGGAACTGAAAAACCGCATCAAAACCTTCACTGGATGGACAGCACAGATCATTCAGCATGAGGTGGATCATTGTAATGGGATTTTAATTTAAAGAGAATAGAAATGAAAGAAAAAACTTTTATATTTCGAGGAAACAACTATTAAAAGAGTTTATTTTTTTTTGAAAAAAACAGAGTTATAAATCACAAAGGTTATAAATCTATCAGAAATATATGAAATGATTGAAACAAATTTCTCTTTGTAAACTTCTGACATATTTAATATTCTGATTTTGTATATTGTAACGATCCCCTATTATATTTGCCACTTTTCGTTCGACATTAACTATAATAAAGATTGACAGATGTCAAATGTTATGATACAATATGTACATATATATTATTTTTGATTAAGGGGTGAAGTTATGAAAAAACAGCTATTGAGTATTCTGCTTGTACTGGTTATGATGATCGGTATAATACCAGTCAATACAATTGCTGATGATACCGGTTCAGACAGTTCACAAACGGAAAATTACGGTGAATTTACTAACGGCGAACAGGTTATCAGCGATATGATTGAAAAGAACGGAATGTACTCACATCCGCGTATCATCATGTCTGATGAAAGATTTGCAAAACTGAAAGAAAGCATCGGAGATGATTCGGTAACAGCAATTCTTCTTGAAAAACTTCGCAAGGAAGCAGACAGGCATCTGAATGAATCCGTATCACAATATGAAATCCCCGACGGTATACGTCTTCTTGAAACATCAAAAAGAATACAGCGACGTGTTGCCGCACTTGCTATGGCATACAATATTTTCGGGGACGAGAAATATGCTCAGCGATGCTACGCAGAGCTTGAAGCAGCTTGTAATTTCAAGGATTGGAATCCAAGACATTTTCTTGATACAGCTGAAATGAGTACAGCATTTGCACTCGGTTACGACTGGCTCTATCATTGGATGAATGACAATCAAAGAGCATTCATCAGAAAAAACCTTATTGAAAAAGGACTCAATCAGGTCATGGAGGATTATGAGGACAAGCCGCGAACCCGTACTTACCGCTGGTATCAGGATTATCCCGGAGATAACTGGAAGCTTGTCTGCAACGGAAGTATGAGCATGGCTGCACTTGCAATCGGAGATGAAGTCGAAGCAAGAAGCATAGCTTCTGAGGTTCTTACCTATGCTTACAAGGAATCATATTCTTTTGTCCGCCGCGCTTACAGTGCAAAGGACGGAACATACAGTGAGGGTCTGGGTTATTGGGATTACGCTACATATTATCTTGGCTTGTATTCCTCTTCACTGATAAGTGCCGCAGGAACTGACTACGGTCTTGCTGATTATGAAGGACTTCGTAAATCTGTTGATTTTGTACGATATATGAGTTCCAACACTCCAAAATCCTTCAGCTTCGGTGACGATCATGAAAGTCGTGATACAGGCTGGGCAGTTCTTCTTTGGTTGGGCGATTATCTTCAATCATACGATATAGCCGCCACACGCATTAAGAAAATAGCAAACGATAGTTTTAATTATCTTGATCTTCTTTGGATTGAAGAAGATAAAATACCGGATTCATCCGAGGATAGTCCTACTGACTGGGGAGAGGTCGGAGCATCAAATGCCAGTTTTCGTAACACATGGGATGAAAGCGGAATTGTGACGGCTCTTCATGTCGGTGAAAATATCTATAAGTATCACGGACATTACGATTTAGGCTCATTCTATCTCGAATCAAACGGTTCAAGATTCTTTACGGATCTCGGAAATGAGAATTATGAGCTTGAAAACCGGCAGTATTCCTACCGGATAAGAGCAGAAGGTCATAACACACTTGTAATAAATCCATCTCAGGAGCTCGATCAGCAAGAAGGTGCAGAATGTCTTATAAGCAGTTTCAGCAGTGGAAACGAAGCCTACGCTGTCACCGATTTAACTGCCGCATACGAGCCGAGTGGTGCAGAAAGCGTTGTGCGTGGTCTGAAAATGATAAAGGAAAAGGAATGTGTTGTCATTCAGGATGAAATCTCTCTTAATGCTCCCGGTGAAATATTTTGGTTTGCTCACACAAAGGGACAGATTGAGGTGGCCGATGACGGCAGAAGTGCTGTTATTACTGTCGGTTCGGATAAAATGTGGGCAGGAATCATCAGTGATGAAGGTAGATTTACTGTGATGAATGCTGAGTTGCTGCCAACATCAATTGCTGTCCCCAATCAGACAGACAACAGCGAATACAGAAAGCTTGCTGTTCATCTGACTAATACCAAGGACGCAACAATTTCGGTAGCTTGTATTCCGCTGAAACAGGGCGAAACACAGCCTTCATGGACACCGTCTGTGAAAGCGATTTCAGAATGGTCTCCTCAGGCAACAGAGGGTGATGTAAACGATGACGGGCAATTCAATATCGCTGATTTAGTTTCTATCCAGAAGTGGATATCAGCTGTTCCAGATACTGAACTTAAAAACTGGAAAGCTGCTGATTTATACGATGACAATAAACTTGACGCATTCGACCTTGTACTGATGAGAAGAGCATTGATAAAAAATATCATTCAATAACTTTGTTAAACACAGAAACCGGCTGTAAATCCATTTAAACACAGACTTATAGCCGATTCTGAATATATGAAAATCTTTAACACATTGCCGCTGACAAACAAACCGCTGTATTTCGGATAATCACCGATCAACAGCGGTTTTTCATTGCAAACAAATACGCACATCGTACTCAATTTACTGAAAAAAACGTGTATCAGTGTAAAAAATTTCAAAAACCCCTTGACAGATTATTATTATTGTGATATTATTATTTTGTAAATAAGTGGAGGTGATTCTATGGACAGCGAAAGTATAAACAAAACAAAAGAAATTCATGATGTTTACGGACTGTCTCATAATGGATTTCTCGCTGAAATGATTTCTGCCGCATTACACTTTACCTATATAGATATGGAAGCTTTTGAAACGCGATTCCATATCAGCTTCAAAGAAAAATTCGCCAAGGAAATCGGGGTTATTCTTGAAAATAATCTTATGGAAATCCGAGAAAAAAAGCTTTATCTGACCAAACATGGTTCAGATTATATCAATGGCATGATTCAGTTTTTCTGCTCAGAGTATTCAAAAAAGAAACACAGAACTGCCACTCCGGCTGCCGCAGATGACGAAAAATCCTTCCTTTCGTCGTACAATGCAGACGATTATGACAGACCTTCTGTCGCGGCAGATATTGTTGTTTTTTCAATGATGAAGCTGAAGGATAAAGAGCCTAAGCGTTCACCTGATCCCAGACTCAAGGTACTTCTCATCAGACGAGGAGAACATCCGTACATGAATAAATGGGCTTTACCCGGAGGCTTCCTGCGTAAAGACGAGACTATCGAAGAATGTGCACTCAGAGAAGTCACAGAAGAAACAAATGTTACACCAAAAGCACTGATTCCTGTCGGTGTATTCAGCGATCCAGAACGTGATATGCGGACAAGAGTAGTATCAAATGCCTTTGTTTCTGTGGTTGACGCGGATGAATACAGCACACATGGCGGCAACGACGCTGCCGAAGCACAATGGTTTGATGTGTCCTTCAACACCCTGAATGATAATAAGGTGATTACCAATCTCTCCAACGGAGAAATCTGTATTGACTGCCTTCTTGAAACAATCACTGACCCACTCGGAAATACAACTTATTCTATTATCGAGAACGGCGGTCTTGCATTCGACCATGCAAAAATAATCGCATCGGCATTCCGTACCATGAGGGAAATGAAGGACGAGTATGAGCTTGTATTCCGTTTCCTGCCTGAAAGATTCACGTTGTCATCTATGCAGAAAATTCACGAAATCATAAATAATATATCTGATCAGCCTGCAAATTTCAGAAGAAAAGTAATGAATTATGTAGCCGAAACTGATGAATACGAGGATTGTACAGGTCACAGACCTGCAAAATTATATGAAAGAAAGCTATAAGGAGGTTTTTTCATGAAACATTTATTAATTGTTGTTGATATTCAGAATGACTTTGTCGATGGAGCTCTCGGAACTGCTGAAGCTGTTTCCATCATAGAGAATGCGGCAAAGAAAATACGGGAATATGATGATATTTTCGTTACCTATGATACTCATTATGAAAATTATATGGATACTGCGGAAGGTGCAAAACTTCCTGTTCCGCATTGTATCAAGGGAACATCAGGCTGGGAGCTGAATAATACTATCGCAGAAGCTCTTTCCGACAAGAAACACACTGCGGTCGAGAAAATTACATTTGGTTCTGTCGGACTTCCGGAGCTTATTAAGCAAACCGTAGGTGACGAGGATTTTGATATCACTCTCATCGGACTTTGTACTGATATCTGTGTAGTATCAAATGCACTGATCCTTAAAGCGAATTTCCCCGAAAATCAGATTTATGTTGACGCATCCTGCTGTGCCGGCGTAACAGTTGATACGCATAATGCGGCTCTTGCAACGATGAAAATGTGTCAGATCAATATAGTAGGTGATTGATATGCTTGAACTTAACGGAAAGAAAATTGAAACAGGAACATTCCCTGACGGAACTTTCCTCATAAAGGAGAATGTACCAAAGGAATTCAATTCTGAACGCAGTGCAGCTGTAACATGGCGTTTTGAAAACAATGAAGAGCTTGTTGCACTCATCTTTATCGTAAAACACCTTAAAGCACATGGGGTTTCAAGGATTCATCTTGATATGCCCTACATTCCGAATGCCAGACAGGACAGGGTAAAGTCGGATGAAGATGTATTTACACTGAAATACTTTTCCGAGGTTATAAACTGGCTCGGATTTGCATCGGTTACTGTTCTTGATCCTCATTCTTCTGTCAGCGAAGCACTTTTTGACAACATCATCATTAAAACGCCTGCGGAAAACATCTCAAAGGTTATAGCCAGAATCGGTGATCAGAATCTTATGATGTTCTATCCCGATGAAGGTGCAATGAAAAGATACAATGCACTTACCGACAAGCCCTTCGCTTTCGGTATCAAAAAAAGGGACTGGTCAACCGGTCAGATTAAAGGACTTGATGTTTCGGGTACTGTTGATATGATATCCGGAAGCCGTATCCTGATTGTTGATGATATCTGCTCTAAGGGGGGAACCTTCTATCACAGTGCAAAGAAGCTCAGAGAGCTTGGTGCCGCAGATGTCTACCTGTATATTTCCCATTGCGAGAATTCCATTCTGCAGGGCGAAATACTTACAAGCGGTCTGATTGAAAGAGTTTTCACAACTGACAGCATACTGACTGCGGAACATGAAAAGATCACGGTTCTGAAATAATTGATGTGAAAGGAGCAGAATTATGAATAAGAAAATTAACCCGATGCTTTTAATTGACTTTTATAAGGCAGTTCATGCAGAAATGCTGCCGAAGGATATTACTAAATCCGTATCTTATTTTACACCCAGAATGAGCAGAGTCAGGATGTGGGATAAGGTAGTAATGTTCGGTTTGCAGGGATTCATCAAGATATATCTGATTGATTATTTCAATAACGAATTCTTTGGCAGGCCTTTTGACGAGATTATCGCTGAATACAAAAGAATCATGGACGCTTCACTCGGTAAGAATGCGTATAAAATCGGAAAGGTGGAAAAGCTCCACAAGCTCGGATATCTGCCGATTGAGATTATCTCTCTGCCGGAAGGTGCAAGAGTACCAATGCACGTTCCGATGTTCGGTATAACCAATACGCATCCGGATTTCGCATGGCTGCCGCAGTCTCTGGAGAGCCTTATCTCCGCTGAAAGCTGGCATCCCATGCTTGCGGCTACTGTCGGTGCAACATACCGTGATATCGTGAATGAATATTACGCCCGTACCTGTGATGATGATATTTCCCGTGCAAGAGCACTCGGTGCGTTTGATTTCAGAGGTGAGGAATGTACTGAATCTGCCATTAAAGCCGGTGCAGGCTGGTGCCTTTCCTTCCTGAATACTGCAACTGTTCCTACGATTCCTTATCTTGAAGCCTGCTATAACTGCGACTGCACAAAAGAACCTGTTGCATTCGGCAGTCCCAGTACTGAGCACTCTGTCATGTGTTCAAACTATGCGATTGACGGCGATGAGATTACTCTGCTACGCAGGCTGCTTACAGAAATCTATCCCGATACAAGCTTCTCTGCCGTACTTGATTCCTACGATTACTGGAACATTATCGAAAATGTTCTTCCTGAGCTTAAGCCTGAAATCCTCGCGCACAACGGCTGTATGCTCATGCGTGGAGACAGCGGTGACTGCGTAGATGTAGTTACCCGTACTGTCTTTAAACTCTGGGACATCTTCGGCGGCACTGTGAACAGTAAGGGTTATAAGGTTCTTGATCCTCATGTAAAGGCAATCTACGGTGATTCCATTACCATTCAGCGTTGTGAAAAAATATACAGGATTCTTGAGGAGAACGGCTTTGCCTGCTCCAACGCGGCACTTGGTGTGGGTTCCTTCTCTATGCAGTGTGTTGAGGAGGACGGTATTCTGAAGCCCTTCACAAGAGATACCTTCTCATCCTGCATAAAGGCAACCTACTGCGAAATCGCAGATGTGCCGTATCCTATTTTCAAGAATCCCAAGGACGGCGGTTTTAAGAAATCCCAGAAGGGCTGCTGCATTGTGACGCTCGAAGATGACGGATATCACTTTACGGATGGTCATACATGGGCAGAAGCCTGTGCTGATGAAAAGAATCAGCTTGTAACCGTATTCAAAGACGGAAAAATGATAAAGGAACAGTCACTTGCAGAAATCCGTAATGTTCTTCACAATGGAAATTTTTAATAGGAGATGTAAATAATTATGTTTGATGCTAAAAGAATCAAAGACGAATGCGTTTTATGGATAAAGAAATTTTTTGAAGAAAACGGACCTGACTGCAATGCCGTTGTAGGTATCTCAGGCGGAAAGGACAGCTCAATTGCGGCGGCGTTATGCGTTGAAGCACTGGGTGCAGATCGTGTTATAGGCGTACTTATGCCTCAGGGAGAGCAGCATGATATTGATATGGCATATATGCTTGTCAATCACTTGGGTATCAGGCACTACGTCATCAACATTAAAGACGCTGTAAATGGCGTTCTCAACAACATACCTGATGAACTTCAGCTTACACAGCAGACAATAACAAATCTTCCGCCCCGTATCAGAATGTCCACCTTGTATGCAGTTTCCCAGAGCTGCAACGGAAGAGTCTGCAATACCTGCAATCTTTCTGAGGACTGGGTAGGATATTCTACCCGTTACGGTGACTCTGTCGGAGATTTCAGTCCATTGTCTCACCTCACTGTCGCTGAGGTCAAGGAAATCGGAAGATTACTGAACCTCCCCCCTGCTCTCGTTGACAAGGTTCCGATTGACGGACTGTGCGGAAAAACTGATGAGGAAAATCTCGGCTTTACCTATGAGGAACTGGATAAATATATCCGTACCGGCATTATCGAAGATCAGGAAAAGAAATTACGGATTGATAATATGCACAGAAGAAATCTGTTCAAGTTACAGCTGATGCCTTCCTTCAAGCCGGAAGAAATCTGACAGTCAGGAGGTACTCCATGCCGCAAAATGCTTTTCACATCTGCGTAATAGGAGCAGAGGTCAATAATATCGAACAGCAGCAGATTCTCAGCGGAATAATTCAGGAAGCCCAGAGTAAAAATGCAGATATTATTGTTATCTCTAATCTGTACAATCATCTGGAAAAGGAAAGAACCGGATGTGCCGATAATCAGGTATACGAGCTTATATCTGACATAAAAGCTGACGCTTTTATCATTCTTTCAGAATCCTTTGTCAATCAGGCAGTCAGACAAAAAATACACGATCTCCTTGCGAAACGTACTGATATTCCCGTAATAATGACAGGAACTCCCCTGCCGGAATTTGAACCTGAGCTTTTCCCCTGCATAAGCACAAGCGACAAAAAGGATATGGAAGCTATCGTGGATAAGCTGATAGAAGAAAACGGATTTACCCGCATATCATTCCTCACCGGTCCGTTATCCCTTGAAACATCACGCAATCGTGTTGAAGGTTACAGAAGCTCTCTTGAAAAGCATAATATCCCCTATGATGAGACTGTGGTCTATGAAGGAAATTTCTGGTACAATTCAGGTGAAGAACTTGCAAAGAAGTATATTTCAGGAGAAATCCCGTATCCGCAGGCTCTTGTGTGTGCTAATGATTATATGGCATTCGGTGTTCTTGACGCTTTTTCTGCTTCCGGAACTGACATAACACAACATCTTGCACTTGTGGGGTATGAATATATTCCTGAACGAAGTCTGCACAAACCGATTCTTACAACTTATCAGAGAAACAGAAAAGCTCTTGGTGCAGAAGCAGTTGATATATTATTAAAGAAGCTAAATAATATAGAAAAAGAGCTTCCGCCCGAACCGCCGTCAGGAGTATTTATCGCCGGTCAGAGCTGTTTATGTCCGGATTTATGCGATGATGAATTACAGGAAGAGCTCTGCACATTACGCAGCAAAAACCAATATGCTTTCTGGAATCTGAAATCTGATATGGAATCCAATCTTACCGGATGCAGAAACTATGATGAATTCATTTCAGTAATGGGTGAGGAATTATTTATCATCCGAAACGCAGAAGATGTAGTTCTCTGTCTCTTTGAAAACTGGTTCAAGGAAAACGAAAAGCACAGCGATACCCTGATATGCAGGAACGTAAACAAATATGCACGCCGTGATGATATAGTTCTCAAAGAATCTGAACTGCATATTCTTGTAGAACATTTCAGGGATATGTCCGTTTTATATGTGAATCCTGTTTTCTTCAAGGAAAGACTTCTCGGATATTGTGTGGTGATGTACAAAACACCGGATACATATGACAACACATATCGCTACTGGCTGAAATCAATATCAAACGGACTTGAATTTCTGCGTCTTAAAACAGATATAAACTTTCTTATGCAGTGCAGTACGCTTTCCTCAGCATACGACGGTCTGACAGGTCTATTCAATAAAGAAGGTCTGAGGACTGCCTTTCAGCTCATGAAAAATTCAGACAAATCTGTGGGGCTTACTGCTGTTGCTGTCAGATTTACCGGCAGTAATGATATCTTTACTTCGGAAGTATCTTCAAAAGAAACTATAAACAATATTCTTGCCGCTGCCAGAATAATAAAACGTTTTTGCGAAAATTCAGGGATTGCAGGAAGAATCTCGGAATCTGAACTTATACTAATTCATCCGATGGCATCTTTAAAGACTGAATTGCTTGTCGATGCAGTATATTCAGAGCTGTTGTTTTCAAAGGATAATTCACAAAAAATCAATCCTGACCGCTTCCTGTTCTGCGGAACACTTTTCCAAGATGACAATATAGGCTTCGATAATATTCTTGAAAATATCATTAATTATTTCAATACTGAACAGGAAATTCTGAAAGAACATCTTAACCTGCCGCATTATAAGGAGCTCCGGAATATCCGCAGAGAAATACTGCTCTATCCTTATCGGAAATACAGTCTGGACGAAGTAAGCGGCTCACTGAATCTGAATCAAAACTATTTCAATCGTATTTATAAGCAGTTTTATGGTACAACCTTCAATCAGGAGCAGATATATTCCCGCATAAGATATGCAAAGCATCTTCTCCTGAACACAGTATGTTCTGTTTCTGATATTGCTGAAAAATGCGGCTACACTGACAGCAAGTACTTTATAAAGCAATTCACCTCAACAACAGGACTCAGTCCGAAGCAATACCGTTCCGCGATAAAATATTTTTTTGAATAAAGTGGATTTTTTACACCTAATAGAGATTTCATAGGTTGAAGCCTGACGTTTTTCGCTGTAAAATAAAAATATAATACCACGATAAAAAAACACAGGAGGTTGCTATGAAAATATCAAAGACAATATGTGCATTGATGTCAGCATTAATGTTATTCAAACCCGTTTTCTGCCTTGATACAAATGCAGTTCCGGATAAAAACGGAACCATGCGTGATATTACCACTATGGAACTCGTGCGTGATATGGGAATCGGTATAAATCTCGGAAATACTTTCGAATCCTGCGGAGACTGGATTGCAGATGTTGATAAGCAGTGGGGAGATGGTATTCTTACGCCTTCCGAATATGAAACAGCGTGGGGAAGTCCTATAATTACAAAGGAAATAATAAAAGGTATGGCTGACGAAGGATTCGGCGTTGTCAGAGTTCCTGTTGCATGGTCTAATATCATGGGCGATAATTATAAGATAAGCGAAGCTTATGATGAGAGAATCCACGAGGTTGTGGACTGGATAATCGACTGCAATATGTACTGCATTATTAATATCCATTGGGATAACGGTTGGGTAAATACCTTCCCCGAAAATAAGGAAGAGTGTATGAAACGCTATGAGACTATGTGGACTCAGATAGCTGACAGCTTCAAAGATTACGGCGATTATCTCATGTTTGAATCCCAGAATGAGGAGCTTGGCTGGGAATCTGTCTGGAATCCTTGGGGAGGCACAGAGGGAAAAGCTGAATCATACGGTCTTGTGAACGAGATTAATCAGAAGTTTGTGGATGTTATAAGAAGCTCAGGCGGAAATAATCCAAAGCGTCATCTGCTTATATCAGGTTATAATACAGGTATCGACCGCACCTGTGACCCGCTCTTCAAAATGCCGAATGATCCGGCACAGCGTATGGCAGTTTCCGTTCATTATTATACACCCCCTGGATTCGCAATACTTGAGGATGAGGACGCCGACTGGGCAGAGGCTCGTGCAACATGGGGAACAGAAGCAGACTTTAAAGAATTGAACGATCAGATGGATATGATGAAAAACAATTATATAAATAAAGGTATACCCGTTATAATCGGTGAGTATGGCTGTCCGACAAAAGGAAAAGAAGAAGATTCTGTAAGACTTTTTCTCAGCTCTGTATGCAAAGCCGCCTATGAGCGTCAGCTTTGTCCGGTTCTATGGTCTACTCCCGGCGGACATTACGACCGTGACACCTGCAAGATGGCGGATCAGGAGTTAAAGGTTCTTTTCAACGAGATATGCGACAGTTCACAGAAAAACAATAGCTCAGTTGAATGTGACGTAAATAAAGACGGTGAGTTCAATATTTCTGATCTTGTTATTATTCAGAAATGGCTGATTAATCCGTCTGTCACAGAATTATCCGATTGGAAGGCAGCGGATTTATACGAAGACGACATACTTGATGTATTTGATCTCTGTCTTATGAGACGCAGGCTGATAAAAAGATAACACGCATTACCTTTATCCGGCACATAAACAATAATAATAATAATAAGAAGAAAACGACAGCTTCCTGCTGTCGTTTTTCTTACTTCTGATGTAATCATAGAATTTATCAGTGAATAGATATTGATTTTTTTTTAACATCATGCTATAATGTATAATAACAAAAAAATATAACAGAATGTTTAATCAGTAATCTGTTATTCTGAAAGAGGTGTCGGGATTGTCTGCTGAAAAAAATAAATCGACAGATACATCATCTTATCCGTTATTTGAAAAAATTCATGATATTATAAAAAAAGGAAACAACCTTATCATTAGGCAAAACAGAAATGTTGAGAAAATCTCCGGAAAGGTTCCTGAATTAATCGCAACTCTTCTTTATGTCGTGATTCATTTTGTAATTTCTTATTTTCACGAGCCGTGGTATGATGAAGCGGTAGCATGGCAGATTGCAAAATGTGCTTCAGTAAAGGATATTATTTTTAATCTTCCTCATTATGAAGGACATCCGCCGCTTTGGCATCTGATTCTTCTTCCTTTTGCAAAATCCGGATGTTCGTATGAATTGACGTTATCTCTGATGAGCATGGTTTTTGCAGGTGCAGCAGTCATGCTTATAATCTGGAGGTCCCCTTTTCCACGGATTATACGTCTGCTTCTGCCGTTCACATATTTTCCACTTTATCAGTACGGCGTTATTTCAAGACCATACTGTATCATGATGCTGGCATTCATTCTTGCAGCTATAACCTTCACTGACCGTGACGCTAAGCCGTGGAGACATATACTTTCTCTGATGCTGCTGTGCCTTACAAGTGCGTATGGCATACTTTTCGCAGGCGGAATCACAATAGTATGGCTGATAGAACTGCTGAAAAAAGACGGATTCCGGTTTCTTCGGAATAAGAAAATCACACTGTCCCTGATAAGCCTTCTTGCATTGGCTATTCTGCTTATTATTGATATTTTCCCTGCAAGCGATACATACGCAACAGCAACAGATCCATTTGTCAGAAAAGAAAATAATTTACTGATGCGTTTAGTATACACCTTCATCGTAATGCCGGCTGACGCAGTTGTGACAAATGTTTATTCAGATTATGGCTTGTTATCCACTATAAATATATACAATTATTCAATAGTTGCCGGAATTACAGCAGGTATCTTCATCTGGATATGTGCGATATATTTTTCATACAAAAAAGGTACTTCCCTTACATTACTCATCCCCTATTCTTTTTTTGCTGTATTTTCCGCTACAAAATATCTTTCTCCGCATCATATCGGAATAGCATTCCTCTTTGGTTTATTTGTGTTATGGTGTTCATGCAGCCGAAGCAATATCAATAAAAGCGACAAGAACGAAAATCCGGAGTGCATCCTGCATTATACAGCCCGCATTGCCGCAGTGATTTTTATGGCTGTATCTCTTTACTGGGGCGTTAAAGCTTCAATCGGAGATATCAGATATTCATACGACAACGGAAAGGATATGGCTCAGTATATTGAACAGAACAATCTTGATGACTACAACATTCTGAGCAGTTTTGCGACCTTCTATGACTGGGATGAAGAAGGAAATCTTACAGATGATATCATTGCTTATGATTTTAATCATTGCTGCCTCGATAACATTCAGGCATATTTTGACCATAATATTTTCTTTAACATCAATGACGGACGGGACGATATGGCATATACTTTCCACAAATTTTCAGGACTGGAAGAAAACACTGAACGCATTGAAAAATGGAGAGCACAGGGACCGCCTGATGTTTATTTAGCACAAATGTATGAATTTGATATTATTTATGAAGGAATAGCAGACGCGTCTGACTATGTACTTGTTTACAGCAGTGAATTCACTCGTATGTGGAAGGGAGAAGCTCCTGTTTCATTCTCGTGTATTTACGTCCGCAAGGAACTTGCCAAAGAACTCGGACTGAAACGTGCATTCGGATAAAATGCTTTCTTTACTCAGCGACAATAATGCTGATGAATAACAATGTGAGGAACATAATATGAAACTCGACCGCCTTATCGGCATACTTTCAATACTTTTACAGCAGGATAAAATTACCGCTCCTGAGCTTGCTGAGAAATTTGAAGTATCTGTCAGAACAATCCTACGAGATATTGACGATATCAGCAAGGCTGGTATTCCTGTAACCACATCGCAGGGACAGGGCGGCGGAATCTCCATAATGGACGGCTACAAGATAGACCGCACACTGCTGTCATCGTCTGACATGCAGGCGATATTCTCAGGTCTGGGAAGTCTTGACAGCGTAAGCGGAACAAACCGCTATCGCCAGCTTATGGATAAGCTTTCTGTAAGCAATACCATAAACGCTGATAATCACATAATAATTGACCTTGCGACCTGGGATAAGAACGCTGTTTCAGCAAAGATTGAGCTGATAAAATCGGCAATGGAGCAGAAAAGAATTATCACATTCAGATATTATTCTCCCGAACGCACCGAACAGCGAAGCATTGAGCCGTACCGCCTTGTTTTTCAATGGTCAAGCTGGTATGTATGGGGATTTTGCGTCAGACGTCAGGATTACCGCTTATTCAAGCTCACAAGAATAACTGAGCTTACAAAGACCGAAGATACTTTTGTTCAGCGTGATGTTCCTGAGTATCAATGTAATAAGCTGCGGCATACCAAGGGTGAAATTTCCGCAGCAGTACGTTTTGACAAATCAGTCAAGTGGCGGATTGTAGATGAATTCGGCACCGAAAATTTCACTGAGGATGAAAACGGCAATGTAATTCTTACTTTTACATGGTCGGACAAGCTCTCGTTTTATTCTTATGTATTAGGTTTCAGAGAATACGCTGAAATAATCTCTCCTGCCGAATATCGTGAGGAGTTTCTCGAACTGCTGAAAAATATTACCGACAAGTATCAAACCTGACACACAGCTGTCAGGTTTGATTTGTTATAATTACTTTAGGCAACACCGCACAAAGCACGCCTTGCGGCTTTGCACAAAATCTGCGAGCATATTTTGTACAAGTTTTGTGCGGTATTGCCTTTATCATATCGGAAAGAGGTAATTTTTATGAGCAAAGAGCAAGCTGAATTTCAGCGACTATGGAACAATATCGGAAGTTCGGGCATTATGATTCTTTCAACCTGTGCTGATAACCGTGTTACATCAAGAGCAATGAGCATGGTTGTTATTGACGGAAAATTATATTGTCAGACAGATGAGCGATACTTAAAATGCAGGCAGATAAAAGCTAATCCGAGTGTTTCTCTGTGTGTGAATAATTTTTCAATTGAGGGTGAATGTCATATTGCCGGCAAACCTTCAGAGAATGCTTTTTTCATTGCGAAAATGAAAGAATATTTCCCTGACGCTGTTTCACGCTGGTCAGAACTTCCGACGGAATGTGTGCTTGAAATAACGCCAAAGCTCATTTCATCGTGGATATATGAGGATAATAAGCCGTATATTGAGCGTTGGGATTTTGAAAACAGCAGGTATGTAAAAGAAATTCAGGAATAAAGGAGAGCAATTATGAGTGAAATTATCAGACATGATATCAATGAGGAATGGGCACATTCGGGGATTGTTGAAGCAGGAGATTTCTGCTTTCTGAATTACTGTGCCCGTAATGTTGACGGTACTATTGAAGAACAGATCAACGGTGCTTTTGATGAAATGGAGGAACGTCTGGCACTGGCAGGACTGACCCTTGAAAATGTTATTCAGATGAACTGTCTTTTTAAAAATATATGGGATATTCCTGCAATGGAAAAGGTTGTGAAGGAACGCTTTAATGGAAGATATCCTGCCCGAAAATCAATTCAGACTGAATTTGCAGATTCCAGAGGACTGCTGTTTCAGGTTGACGGAATTGCGTATAAGGGAAAATTATGATGGATTTTAATAATATAACTGCCTGTGGCGGAGACTGCACGGGATGTAGGTATTATCAGCATCAGGAGTGCGAAGGCTGCAATAAAAACGGCGGCGAGTGCATTAAAATGTGGAGTAAGGGTTGTCAGATATGCAAGTGCTGCAAAGAACATAATGTGCTTTTCTGCGGTTTGTGCATTGAGTTTCCTTGCGAGTGCCTGAAAAATACTCTGACGTGGGAAAAAGATGGAACAGAACATTTAAAAAAATATGCCGAGGAATATTTAAAGGAGAAAAAACATGGACAAGCTTGACTACAAAAAAGAGTACAAGGACTTATATCAGCCTAAAACAAAACCGTCGATTATAGATGTTCCCGAAATGATTTTTATTGCTGTTGATGGTAAAGGCGACCCGAATACCTGTGATGAATATAAGCAGGCTATGGAAATACTCTATGGTCTGTCCTTTACAATAAAAATGTCGAAGATGAACGGCACACAACCCGATGGCTATTTTGAATATGTTATACCTCCTCTTGAGGGACTCTGGTATATGGATGATACTACTTTTGATGGACTTAACATTACAGACAAAAGCAAATTCAGGTGGACATCAATGATACGTCAGCCTGAATTTGTTACGGAAGAAGTTTTTGAAACAGCAAAAGCGGCTCTTAAAAAGAAAAAGCCTGACCTTGATTTAACCAAGGCGAGGCTTATGAAAATGACTGAAGGTCTCTGCGTTCAGATTATGCACAAGGGTTCTTACGATGACGAGCCTTCGAGCATTGAGAAGATTAAAGAATATATTGCAGAGAATGGTTACATTGAAGATTTTTCCGAGGGCAGAGTGCATCACGAAATTTATCTTTCAGACCCAAGAAAATGTACTCCTGAAAAGTTAAGGACGGTTATAAGACATCCTGTCAGAAAAATCTGATGTTATTTGCAGCGTTTAAGAATTTCAAGGAGATATTCCCATGTTCTTCCGGCAGAAGCAATGTTCAGTCTTTCAGAAGGTGTGTGGATATTTTCATTGTCAGGTCCGAAGGATACTATATCTGAATCCGGTATTTTTTTTGCGAATATACCGCACTCCAAGCCTGCATGAATAGCCGAAACCTGCGGCTTTTTTCCATACTGTTCTTCATACACCTGAACCATTAGTTCCCGCAAAGACGAATCCTGACGGTATTCCCATGAAGGATAATCTCCGGACAGTGTCATTTCTACAAGATCTATCTCATCGCCGATTGATTCTGTAAATTCCCGCACGACGTCAATAACAGTTTCCTTGCCGCTTTCAGTATTGCTGCGGATAAGGAAATCACAGCTCAGTAATGTTCCATTATGTTCAAGAACACCCATATTCAGTGAAGTTTCAACCATACCGTCGATGCTTTCGCTCATGCTCTGTACACCAGTCGGGAAAAATCTGAGGAAATCCGTAATATAATACAGATAGCTTTTGTTTTCAAGATACTTTACTTTTCCTTGCGTGTTTATTTCCTTTACAGAAAACAGCAGGTCAGAATCAGTCTCTCCACCGTATTTCTTTTCATTGCACTGACGGATAATCTGTTCCAGCTCATCCAGTTTTTCCTCATCTGAGCCTATTATAATTGAAGCATTCTGCGGAATCACATTCATCTTTCCGCCGCCGCTGATAGTTCCGAAATAACAGCCTGTGATATGCTCCAGCGGTTTGCTTAGCATTCTGAAGGCATTTAGTCTGCCTTTGCCTATATCTGCTCCGGAATGTCCGCCAAGCAGACCAGAAACAGAAATCTCATATTCATGGCTTGGATTATAATCCTGTGGATGAAGCTCAAACACACAGTGTGCTGTAATTCCTCCTGCACAGCTGACGGTCAGAACCCCTTCTTCTTCCGAGTCAATGTTGAGAATTCTTTTTCCTTTTACAAGTGATGAATCAAAATCCTCTGCACCGTACATACCGGTTTCCTCATCACGGGTAATGACTGCTTCAATAGGTGGATGAGGAATATCATCTGAATCAAGCAGTGCCAGAATATAAGCAATGGCAATTCCATCATCACCGCCAAGAGTAGTACCATCTGCCCAGAGATATTCTCCGTCAGTAAGCAGATCAATTCCCTCAACCGACATATTCTTTGTACAGTCTGCAGTCTTTTCGCATACCATATCCATGTGTCCCTGAATGATTACAGGACTGCTGTTTTCATAGCCCTCAGAAGCGTCGGCATAAATTATTATATTTCCGCCCTTGTCCTTTACGGCATTCAGGTTCTTTGACTTTGCAAAATCAAGCAGATATCTGCTTATCTGTTCTGTATTGCCAGAACCATGAGGAATCTTTGATATTTCGCTGAAATAATAAAATACTTTTTCAGGTTTGAGATTTGCAATAGTTGTCATGTAGTCCTCCGGAATATATAAAATTCAATTGCAGAATCCGCATAGGATGTAAAACCTTTATGCGGCGATTTCGTGATATATTATATCATATTACAGATATTTTTGCAATAGTTTTTGAGAACGTTATATTGTTCTCCCTGTAATGTTACAATAGATGTGAGCCCATTAGAGCAGAAAGCTTCTGATTTCTGTTTTATTTATTATGGGCAGTACCGCACAATATCTTTAATACCTTTCGCTTCATAACATCGAAAAACCTCGCTGAATCGTGGCTGAATTAAGGAACATCCGCCATTCATAATGAAACGATGCACCTGTTCTCCCGACAGAATTTCACGGATTTCATCCCCTGTAACAATATCTGTCCCAATAAATCAAGAACTTTCTTCCGCCTGTAAGTGTTAAATTAAAAATTTCCGAAATGAGATTTCTTTACGGATATCTCTTGAAATATTGTCAGCAAAGTGTTATAATATCATAAGAATTGCTTTTTAAGGAGATTTTTTATGAGAAATTTCAAGGATCTTAAAATCGCCGTAGCCGGAACAGGCTATGTCGGACTTTCAATAGCAGCACTTCTGTCGCAGAATCATAAGGTTACGGCAGTTGATATTGTTCCCGAAAAGGTTGAGATGATAAATAAGAGAGTATCTCCGATTCAGGATGAATACATCGAAAAATACTTTGCAGAAAAGTCTCTTGATCTCACAGCAACGCTTGACGGAGAATCAGCATACAGAGATGCTGATTTCGTAGTAATCGCGGCTCCGACAAACTACGACAGCCATAGAAATTTCTTCGATACAAGTGCTGTTGAATCGGTTATTGAGCTTGTTATGAAGGTGAATCCGGAAGCAGTAATGGTTATTAAATCGACTATTCCTGTCGGCTATACCGTGTCTGTAAGGAAAAAATACGGTACAAGCAATATTATCTTCAGCCCTGAATTTTTGCGTGAATCCAAGGCTCTTTATGATAATCTCTATCCTTCGAGAATCATTGTCGGAACAGACAGCAGTGATTCCGGACTGAACGAAGCTGCACATACCTTTGCAGAGCTTCTTCAGGAGGGAGCTCTCAAGGAAGATATCGACACGTTGTTCATGGGATTCACTGAAGCAGAAGCGGTTAAGCTTTTTGCCAACACATATCTTGCACTGAGAGTTTCGTATTTCAACGAGCTTGATACCTACGCTGAGATGAAAAATCTCGATACTCAGGCGATTATAAACGGTGTATGCCTTGATCCAAGAATAGGTACGCACTACAATAATCCGAGCTTCGGCTATGGCGGATACTGTCTGCCAAAGGATACAAAGCAGCTTCTTGCAAATTATGCGGATGTTCCGCAGAACATGATGACTGCTATCGTGGAATCCAACCGCACAAGAAAGGATTTCATAGCCGACAGAGTTCTTGCAATGGCTGGATATTACAGCTATTCCAGAAATGGCGAATACAGCCGTGAATCTGAAAAAAGCTGTACAATAGGCGTGTACCGTCTTACAATGAAGTCAAACAGCGATAATTTTCGTCAGAGTTCAATTCAGGGCGTAATGAAGCGTGTAAAGGCGAAGGGAGCAACGGTTATAATATTTGAGCCGACTCTTGAGAATGGTTCTACATTTTTCGGCAGTGTTGTCGTAAATGATATAGACGAATTCAAGAGAAGATCTGACGCTATAATTGCAAACAGATACGATTCCTGCCTTGATGACGCCGCTGATAAGGTGTATACAAGAGATATATTCAGACGTGACTGATAAAAAGCCTTCGTTCCAATGTGGAGCGAAGGCTTTTCTCCTCCAACTAACCCCTGCCGTCAAATTCTCGGCAAAGTATAATTGATGGAGCAATATAAAGGAAATGATTATTTGTATAACAGATTATTCGTTGTTCTTTTTATTGTTATTACGCTGATTTTTCAGCTTTAAACGGAGTTTGTCGGAAATAAGTGCGATAAATTCTGAATTTGTAGGACGGCAGTTGTAGAAATCAGGGTTATATCCGAATATGGTGGAAATTTCAGAAGAACCTCCTCTGTTCCATGCGAGTTCTATTGCGTGTCTGATTGCACGTTCCACCCTTGACGGAGTCGTGTCGTATTTTTCGGCTACAAGAGGATAAATCTGCTTGGTGATGGAATCTAAAACAAAATCCTCTGATAAAGTCGAAAGTATTGCAGTACGGAGATAGTGGTATCCCTTTATGTGCGGCGGAATACTCAGTCTCTGTATAGTGTTTGTGACGAGAATTTCCATATCGCAGCAGTCCGGAGAGACAGGACGAGAATAAACGGATTTTATAATTGAGCAGAGAGTTTCAATCTCAAAAGGCTTCATGAGACAGTACGATGCTCCGTTTTCAATAACCTGACGCTCTATGTAACTGTTGCTTACATCACTTACTATTATAAAATCAGGTGGATTTGAAAGCATACTGTTCACCTGATTCATGAGTGCCATAGAGTCTGATTCAGGAAGCTCAAGATCGACTACGACTATATCAGGATTGTCTCTCATAATGGAATTGAGCAAAGCGGCAGAGTCCCTGCGTCTGGTGAATGCGGAAATCCCCATTTCTTTAAGTGCCGAAGCGATTCTTACTCCGTAATCAGCTGAGTTGTCTCCAATAAGTACCTTGATTTCGTTTGTGGTGTTCATTTCTGTTTTCTCCTTTTGTTTTGAAACTTGTTTTTGTCGTGATTTCTGCGTGCGGAAGGTTTCTCATTATTTCTGGAATGTCGCTGAATTTGTATATATTTTTTTACAGGAGCATGATTGAATTTTCAGCAAACAAAGCAGGATAATGGTGGGACTCTGTGTACGCAGAAATCACGGCTAAGTGTTATTGACCCCCAATTTAATCTTGCCAAAAAGGCGAAAGCATAAAGGAAATTTATCAAGGAAGGAAAATGCAGGAATGCTGTCGCATTTCAAGTTTTCCTGACGCAGAGGACTTTTCTTTTTTGCCGGGCATTTGATGACAAGGTTTGGTTGGAAGTGCAATATGATGTCGTTGATGTAGGAATGTAGTATAAGGCATATCTAATGGTGCATAAGGAATTTCCGTACAATCTGACAGGAAAGACAGATTTTTATCTTATGCACAAGTATTTTTACTGTGTTGCCTTAATCCATTAATTGTTTGTGTTACTGACATCGTTGTTTATTATACAACAAGTGAAAACAAATTACAAGTGAATAATTGTCATATAATGTCGAAAACAACGTATTAATTTGAAATTTGTATAATGAAACAATAACGATAAACAAATAAGAAAAGTATATGTTATACCACACAACACTTTGGTTATAAGAAAAATTTTTTTAAAAGCTATTGACTTTTGAAATAAAAAGGTGTATAATTATTACTGTTGATGCGAGTGTGCTGGAATAGGCAGACAGGCACGTTTGAGGGGCGTGTGTCAACCGACGTATGGGTTCAAGTCCCATTACTCGCACCATAATGGACAGATGGCTGAGCTGGTCTAAGGCGCACGACTGGAACTCGTGTATACGTTAATAGCGTATCGAGGGTTCGAATCCCTCTCTGTCCGCCAGATACCGTTGTTTCAAGAGATTGAAGCAACGGTAATTTTTGTATACTAATCACCACTACGACACTTACTACGACACTTGTACCCAAAAAAGAAACCACTGAAGAATATACTTCTCCAGTGGTTTTTATTGTTATTCTTCCTTTAATTCTCCGGAATACTTTATACCATCCACAATAACAGAAACATTGACAGAACGCTTTTCTTTCCCGTACACATCGGATTTTTCAAGCTTGTAATACTTATAGAAATCATCGGTGACGCTGTAAGCAGAGGTGACCGTCTCATCACCGTACCACTTTACTCCGGAGCGAGTATCAACGTGCGTTGCGGTATATGTACCGTCAATATTTGCGATACCTCCGAAGCCGATATCCTGAGCCGCACAGCATACTTTTTTTGAAGAAATCTTCTTTCCGGTTTTGTCATAACATACGATATCCGCA
>JAZNBR010000050.1:0-11988 GCA_045587105.1 Ruminococcus sp. | reverse complement strand
ATCTTTCTCTTAACGCCCGTAAAAAACGTACAAAGCGTATTGTTGATTTCAACTACTACGGCGATGTGGAAGATGTCGGACGTGATATCTATGAGCTGAAAAGTACCATAGGAGTCCGTGTGCTAATTCTCACCATGACATCCCTGCTCAGCCTGTTTATTACTCTTGCAAATCAGTTCGGACTTTCCGTTCTGAGTATTTTTGACAGCAGCAATACAAAAACCTATCTTACCGTTCATCTGATTCTCGGAATCATCTCTGTGATTTCATCCATGCCGGTCATTACAAAGGGAATCAAAAAGCTGCTTACCTTCGCCGCTGATACCGATTCAATGACGGCTATAACGGCTCTGTCATGTATTGTCGCCCTTGTTCCGGCATTCCTTCATCCGGATCTGGCAGAAAAGAATCACTTCAACATCTATATGCCCATCGGCATTATGGCACTCCTCATAAACGCTATGGGAAAGCTCCTTATCATCAAGAGAGCTGCACGAAACTTTAAATTTGTCTCAAAAAATTTCGACCGTCATGGCGTCGTATATGTCACCGACGAGGAACGTGCAGAACGTCTAACACGAGGAACTCTCGGAGATTTTCCGATTCTTGCTTCAACAAGAAAAACTGACTTCCTTACTGACTTTCTGCGGTATACATATTCATCAGATATGGCTGACAGCTACTGTCACAGGGCAGCCCCCCTCTGTATGATTGCATCTGTAATTGTATCCCTGTTCCTGACATACATGACAAAGGGCGGATTAAGTTCAGCAGACTCGGTTGTTTTCGGATTTTCAATCTTCAGTATGCTGATAAGTGCTTCCTCCTGTATCGCAATGCCGTTTGCAGTCAATATTCCGCTGGAGAAAATAGCGTCCGCCGCTTTTCCTTCAAAGGGAATCATGCTTGGCTATCAGAGTGTTGACGACTTCTATGATACAAATTCAATTCTCATTGACACAGATTCGCTTTTCCCCGCAGGAAGCATAAAGCTCGCCGGAATCAAGGTGTTCTCAAATACAAAAATAGATGAAGCTCTTCTTGAAGCCGCAAGTCTTACATATCACGCCGGAAGCATTATGAGATCCCTGTTCAAGGACGTCGCATACGGCAGAGAGGATACACTTTATCCTATCGACAACTTCTCCTACGAAGAATCTCTCGGAATCTGCGGCTGGATCAACAATAAACGTCTGCTCTTCGGCAACCGCGAGCTTATGACAAGTCACAACATCGAGGGTATTCCTACAAGAACAAAGGAATCAGAACTCACCGCCGCCGGACAGGAAGCTCTTTATCTCTCTATCTCCGGAAATCTTGCCGCTATGTTTATCGTTGACATCTCCGCAAACAAGCAGGTAAAGAAATGGTCGAAGCGTCTCTGCAAAAATAAAATCTGCCTTATTCTCAAAAGCGTCGATCCATGTATCTCGCTCAGGAGAATCAGCAGTCTCTTTGGAATTCCTGAGGAAATGGTCCGTATACTTCCGAAACGTCTCCACGAGGATTTTGACGCAGAAAGCAGAAAGACCGTCCGTTTAAGTGCTTCAATGGCTACAACAGGAAAATTCACCTCCCTTGCCCAGCTTATCATCGGAACAAAGATAGTTCATAATTCAGCAATTATCGGACTTATCGTCCAGACTGTTTCGATTTTCCTCGGCTTCGGTCTTGTAACGCTGATGATTCTTTCCAAGGCGTTTGAAACGAATTTTATCTATTTATCGGCTACGGCTCTTATTATCTACAACGCAGTCTGCTCACTCCTGACGTGTGCGGCTGTAAGCATTAAAAAGCTCTGACCGATTAAAATCCGACCTGTATCCGATATCTCCGGATACAGGTCGTTTGACTTAAGGCAACACCGCACAAATTTTGTGCCGTACTGCTTTGAAAAAGAAAGGAACTTAATATGTCTGAAAGATTCAAGAATGGACAACGAAGAAATACCGACAACGACAGCACTATGTATATTCCCGATGATTCGGAGCAATTCAGAAACAGTGCTCAGGCTTACACTCAGCAGAATTACGGACAGCAGGCTTACAATCAGCCGCAGAACGGCAATCAGCAATATTACACCAATGGTCAGCAGCCTTACTACGATCAGCAGCCGTATTATCAGCAGCCTTATCAGGAATATCCACAGCCGTACAACGGCGGACAGCCACAGCAATATCCTCAGCCATATCCCTATTCTCCTCAGCAACCGCAGTATCCCTATCCACCTCAGCCGCAGCACAGACCTCCGCAAAAGAGAAAAAAGAAAAAGAAGAAGAAAAAGAATCACGTTATAAAAATAATAATAAGAGTAATCCTTATTCTTCTGATAATTTTTATCCTGCTGTTCGGAATATACTCCTGCGTATCTCTTTCTCTTATTACGAAAATCAACTACAAGGAAACAGGTGCAAGAACAAGAACTGCCGGAGCTATGAGCGAAAGCTACGTTGAAAGTGTTCTTGTTATCGGAACGGACGGACGATCTGTCGATGATCGGGGACGCTCTGATTCCATGATTCTTGTTTCACTCAACAAGAAAACAAACGAAATAATAATGACCTCATTCCTGCGTGACAGCTATGTCAATATTCCCGGCAGAGGCATGGACAAGCTCAATTCTGCGTATGCCTACGGCGGTGCCGAGCTTCTTATGGATACTATTGAAAGTAATTTCAATGTAAGGATAGATCACTATGTTCTGATTAATTTCACATCCTTTGCTTCAATTATCGACGCCGCCGGTGGTATTGATCTCACTCTCTCCGACGAAGAAGCCGAGGCTGTAAATGTTATTCTCGTCAGCGAGGTAAACGGTCTTATGGGCGACGAACCAAATGCAGATTTCCTTGCAGGCGGCGGTAAAGTTCATCTCAACGGTAAGCAGGCGTTGTGTTACTCACGAATCAGATATGTCGGAAACAACGACTTTGAACGGACTCAGCGTCAGAGAGCTGTAATGACTCAGCTTATCAAAAAAGCTGCTTCTTCCGGTCCGTCATTCATCAGCAAGGTTTCAAAAAATGCCCTGCCCAATGTAATAAGCAACATGACAACCGGTCAGCTTTACACACTTTCACTCAGACTGCCTTTCGTACTGACCTACGATACAAAACAGCTCCAGATTCCCGCTGACGGAACCTTCTGGGGCGAGGATGCTGCCGCCGGAGCTGTTCTTGCGTATGATACAGAAGCAAACATTGACATCATTGAAGATAAAATCTTTGCAGACAACTAAAACCAATACCCCGAAGCAGTGAAACTTCGGGGTATTAATTTTATATCATCTTTTTGGCGGCTTCAAGAGCATTAATTACACGATCACACCATGAATCAAAATCAGGATCGTCCTGCTGGCACTCCTTGTGTGCAAGAACATATTCAACTGTTGCTCTGATTCCCTGCTCCATTCTGACATCAGTACGGTAGTCAGGAACTATCCTCTTTAGCTTGGAATTATCGAAAACAACTGATTCCGCTTTATCGCCGATAAGGCTGCCCATGAGATCATAATCACTTACAGAAGCAAGGAATTCTGATGAAACATAATAAGGCTTTAGTTCAACGCCAAGAGCATTAGCAATTGCTTTATAAATCTGGTTCCATGTAACAGTTTCTGATGATGTAATATGGAAGCATTCACCGATTGCATGAGGATTTCCCATAAGACCGATGAATCCCCTTGCAAAATCGCTGTTATGAGTAATTGTCCAGAGAGATGTTCCGTCGCCGTGAATAATTACCGGCTTTCCTTCTATCATTCTTTTGATAACTTGCCAGCTTCCGTTTTTTCCGTGAACTCCGAGAGGAATGCTCTTTTCACAATATGTATGGCTGGGACGCACTATCGTTGCATTGAAGCCCTTTTCACGGTAAAGCTTCATCAGCAGTTCCTCGCAGGCAATCTTATTGCGTGAGTATTCCCAGTATGGGTTGGCAAGAGTTGTTCCCTCTGTTATTGTATAGGAAGCAACAGGCTTGTGATATGCAGATGCGGAGCTTATGTAGATATACTGCTTTGTTTTGCCGTTAAACAGTCTGAAATCACGTTCTATCTGTTCCGGAACAAATCCGATGAACTGACATACCACATCAAATTCCATGCCGCTCAGTTTTTCTGAAACCGCTGCTTCGTCATTAATATCTCCGGTGATAATGTTTATGTTTTCGGGGATATCCGCAGAAGTGTTACCTCTGTTGAGAAGATATACTTCCCAGTCTGTTTTAGATAAAGCTTTTGTAATGGCAGAGCTTATAGTGCCGGTGCCTCCGATCAGTAATGCTTTCATAAATTCCTCCGTTTCAGCAAGCCGGATATTGCATCCGGTATGCAGACATAATATATGCTTCTTATTATATCATCATCACACCGTTTATGCAAGAACGACAGCATATCCGGAGAAAAAATTATTCAAATGCAACAAATATCCCCGTCTGTTTTTGTTCACTATTTTTTTCTTACCTTTTTCAGAAAAATCTCTTGACATTATTCCAAAAAAGTGGTATAGTATTTAAGTAATGTACAGCTGTACGTCTACGGCGGACGGCAATAATACAATCACGGAGTTTCAGTATGGTTAACACTAATCAGCACAAGTCACAGCTTATAGTTGCTGAGGCGGATATTCTGCCCGATGTTTTCTCGAAGGTCATTGAAGTAAAAAAGCTTATCGCCCAGAAAGGTGAAAAAAGCTCTGCTTCTGCCTGCCGGAGAGTCGGTATTTCACGCAGTGCCTTCTATAAGTACAAAAACAGCGTTTTCCCGTATGAGGAGCTTATTACTCACAGAATTGTCAGCATCTATCTGCTGCTCAGCGATAAACCCGGTGTGCTTTCAAGCGTTCTCGCTTTTCTGCACAGCCACGAAGCAAATATCCTTACGGTTAACCAGAGCATCCCCAGCGATGGTGCAGCAGCCGTCAATATCTCACTTCGTATGTCGGCTTCTTCTGAACATGAGCTCGACTGGCTCTATTCTATTACTGAACTCAACGGCGTTCTTGAGGTAAAAATCCTCTCTGCCGAATAATTATCGGAGGTTATTATATATGTCAGCAAAATTTGCAGTTCTTGGCTACGGAGTTGTAGGCTCCGGTGTTGTGGAGCTTTTCTACAAAAATAAATCCAGCATCGAAAAACGTGCCGGAACAGAAATGGATGTAAAATATATTCTTGATCTGAGAGATTTCCCTGATTCTCCCTATCGTGATAAATTGACAAAGAACTTCGACGATATCCTCAACGATGACGAGGTTATCTCCGTTGCAGAATGTATGGGCGGTGTTGAGCCTGCTTATACCTTTGTAAAGGCTTGTCTTGAAAAGGGAAAAAGCGTTTCTACTTCCAACAAGGAGCTTGTTGCCGCAAAGGGCGATATTCTCCTCAGAACAGCTAAAGAACACAACTGCAATTTCTTCTTTGAAGCAAGCGTAGGCGGTGCTATCCCGATTATCCGCCCGCTTCACAGATGTCTCGCCGCCAACGATATCACAAGAGTTGCCGGAATCCTCAACGGAACTACAAATTTCATCCTTACAAAAATGTACAACGATAATATGCCCTTTGATAAGGCTCTCGCTCTCGCACAGGAGCTTGGTTATGCTGAAAAGGATCCCACCGCAGATATCGAAGGTCATGATGCCTGCCGTAAGATCTGTATTATTTCCTCACTTGTATTTGGCAAGCATGTTTATCCTAAGGATGTTTACACAAAGGGAATTTCTGCTGTCGAGCTCTGTGATGTAGCCGCTGCTGACGTTCTTGGTCACGGTGTAAAGCTTGTTGCTTCCGTGACAGCTCTTGATGACAATAAGATTCTTCCGGCTGTAATGCCAATGCTCGTTTCTTACGATGATATCATGGCTGGCGTAAATGATGTGTTCAATGCAGTTGTTGTATACGGCGACGGTATCGACAAGACAATGTTCTACGGTCGTGGTGCCGGTAAGCTCCCCACCGCAAGTGCAGTTCTCGGCGATGTTATCGAAGCTGTAAAGCATAAGGTTACTGTATTCTCACAGACATGGGAATCTTCTGACGACAACAGTTTCATTGCAAGTGTTAATGATTTCACTGCACGCTGGTATTTCCGTGTCCCCGCTTCATCTGATGCTCCTGAGGGCTCATACGAACACGCAGACGGAATCTCCTTCATTACTGAAGAAAAAATGGACTTCAAAAAGGCTATGGATACAGCCGCAGAGCTTGGTGCTCTTGCTGTAATGCCGGTACTTGAATAATATTTACTGAACAATATTCACCACAGAAAGGAAAATTGAAATGGCAGAATTAAAGTATGAAATCACAGAATCCATCGGAGTTCTCTCCGAAAACGCTAAGGGCTGGACAAAGGAACTCAATATGGTGAGCTGGAACGAACATGAGCCTAAATACGATATCCGTGAATGGTCTCCTGATCACTCCAGAATGGGTAAGGGCGTTACTCTTACAGCCGATGAACTCGCAAACCTTAAAGATCTCCTCGCAGATATCGACCTCGACTCTTTTGAATAATTTTACCGTATATAACGTTATTGCTCTTATATGGAATTTACAAGTGTTATTGAGGAAAACCCTTTTGAAAAAGGGTTCTTCCTCAAACTCCTTTCCTAAAACTTTCAGTATTAAATTTCAGCCTGATAGGGTACATCATGAGAAATATCTGAATTTCTCTTTTAACTGGTGTATGTACCCTATCAGGCTGAAATTTTAGTATTAAAAGTCTTTGGAAGGGGGTTCGGGGGTGACTCCCCGCAGTGCGGGGAGATGTCCGAAGGACAGAGGGGACCGCCGCTGTTGGCGGAACCTTTCCTCAGAAAGGTTTCCCCCGATAAATACTTATAAACTCCCTGTAAAAGAAATACCATTAATATACGGTAAAACTATTATAAAATGAAGCAGATAAGACCGGAGCAGCCGTCGTTAATGACGCGTTCAAGAGCCTCCTGAAGCTTCATTCTTGCGTCGGTAGGCATTTTATACAATTTATTATGGAGACCTTCGTTTACAAGTTCATGGAGAGATTTTCCGAATATATTAGACTCCCAGATTTTTTTCGGATCCTCATCGAAGCCGTCAAGGAGGTACATTACAAGCTCCTCCGACTGTCTTTCCGAGCCGACGATGGGACTTACTGTTGTATTGATATTCGCCTTCATCAGATGTATTGACGGTGCCGAAGCCTTGAGCCGCACTCCGTATTTTCCGCCCTGACGAATAATTTTCGGTTCTTCAAGAGAAAGCTCATCTATTTCCGGCATAATTATACCATAGCCGGTAGCCTCGACCTCTGCAAGTGCCGGTTCTATCCTCTGATATCTGCGTCTTATCTCGTTAAGCTCTGTCAGAAGCGGCATCAGATCGCTTTCGTTTTCGATTTCAATACCTGTCGTTTCACCGAGAATCTTATAGAAAAGGCTGCTGTCAAGCTCTGCATTTATTGTAACAGAACCTTTTCCGAGATCAATAGAGGATATTTCAGCCTTGATTATATGCGGACATTCGCCCATAGCTTCTGCCGCTATTTTTGCTTCACGAACAATTTTTATATCCTTTGCGGCATTTCTTATGCAGTCAAGAATCTCGGATTTCAGCCAGTGTCCCTTCTCCAGAGAATTTATCCAGCGTGCTGTACGGATATTGATTTCCCTGATCGGAAAGGAAAAAAGTATTTCACTGATAATCTCCCGTATATCCTCTTCTTCAAGATCAAGACAGCTTACCGGAATAACCTTTGCGTCATAGCGTTCTGTAAGTTCATCTGCAAGAGCCTTTGTCTGCAGAGAATCCGGCGACGTTGAGTTCAGAAGCACTACAAACGGTTTTCCAAGCTCTCTCAGCTCACGGATTACACGCTCCTCACATTCCTCATACTCGGAACGGGGAATATCCGAAACTGAACCGTCTGTCGTGACTACAAGACCTATCGTTGAATGATCGGTAATTACCTTCTGCGTCCCGATTTCTGCCGCCATATTGAATGGTATTTCCTCGTCAAACCACGATGTCATGACCATTCTGGGCTGTTCGTTTTCGATATACCCGATAGCACTCGGAACTATATATCCCACGCAGTCAATAAGACGGACGCTGAACGAAGCTTCGTCGCCGAGATTAACCTCAACTGCTTCCTCAGGTATGAATTTCGGCTCGGTAGTCATGATTGTCTTTCCTGCGGCAGACTGCGGAAGCTCATCAAGCGCTCTTTCACGCTTGAAGCCGCTGACAATATTCGGAATAACAAGAGTCTCCATGAATCTCTTTATAAATGTGGATTTTCCGGTTCTTACAGGCCCTACAACCCCTATGTAGATATCGCCGCCCGTCCTTTCAGCAATACTTGTGTAAATATCGTTCATCATCTTAAAACCTCCGTTATTCAATTTATAATCGGAATAAGAAGCATTCCTCCGTTTTTGAGACGATCTCCGTCAAGCTCATTTTCTTCCATTACGGCGGCGGCACTCGTGCTGTATTTCTTCGCAATATCCCAGATTTCCTCGTTTTCAGCACCGTAATAAAGCTTTATCGAATAATCGCCGTCACGTTCCTTCTTTACGGAATCGTCAACAGACAAATCAGTTATCGCTGTTATCATACTGCATCCGCTTACCGACAGACGTATATCAATTCCCGCTTTTGCCGTAAGAACTCCCTCAGATGATATATTATACGAAACCTCGCCTGCGTTTACATCCGCACTGATGGTACAGCCTTCTGTATTTCCGTTGATTTCCAGTGTTTCCTCAAAGGCTTCATCTCTGTCAGGCATGATTATCATTCCGGAACGATCCATAGCAGCCATAGACCATGTAAGCATTCCGGACACAACTACTGAACCTTCATTACCGCCGGCTCTTGTATTGATATTCTTCGGTGTACACCACATAGCATAGATGGTTTCGGGAACTGTATCGCCTTCTCCGAGTCTTGCCGTGAGATTCCGGCTTTCAGTATATATAACCGGCTGCTGTTCCGTCCTTATAGCAGAAATGGACGTTTCACACGGATATACCGTAGAATAAGCGTCTGCCGCAAGCATCACTGTGGATGTTTTTACTGCACGGCACACAAGACGTATCTCTATCTCACATTTAAGAATTGTATTCTCTCCGTTTTTTCCGGCAGAAGGCGTAATATCACAGCTTATAACCACAGGTGTTACAGTACAGTCAAAGGTCTCGTCAATCTCGTCGATATCTATAATCTGGCTGTAAGGCAGTGAGAATTTCATTGGCTCTGCGGCTCCCCTGCCCTCCTTTTCACAGGCGTACAGAATTTCAACAGATGCCTCGCCCTTTGCAAGGAGCTTTCCGGATATCATCTTCTTTTCGCAATCATCTGCTCTGCATATACTGCTTATAATCCCCATTATCGGCGGCTGAATCTGAGAAAGCTCGGTTTCTTCGCTGATACGGACTGTTTTATCAAGGCAGATTTTCTTTGACGCATATCTGACAGGCATTTTCTTCACCTGAATATTCATGCCGGATACATCTGAAATAACCTCCTGCTGCTTTTCACAGGATACACTGATCTTCACAGAAACAGCTCCCCTTACGTCAAGACGTCTCTTATTTACCGCACGGAAATTCACATAATCCGTTTTAGGCTTCAGGCTGATCTCCGGAGCTTCACAGACTGCTCCGATATCGACAGTTCTGGAAAAGCTCTGCCGCTGGGTTACGCATCTGAGAACGGAATCCCCTTCACCGCAGTAAAGTATATTGATATCACACCGCAGTTCATATGAAAGCTTGTCGCCGCTGACCGAATATCCGGTAATCACGGGAACGGTCTGGCATCGGATAAGCCGGAAAATATCGGGGTAGTAGTCCGGCAGAATGTAATCAAGCTCCACAGTCTGCTCCTGTATACCGTCAAAGATAACCTGAGCTGCCGGAACAATCTCTCTGTTGATTTTCAAATCCATATTTATCCTCCTTGAAATTCGATTTGTAAATCATATTCAGGGACGGGTACAAGTATTCCTGTTCGTTTTGTTAAATCATTATTTTTTCATCTCATCACTTGACACATAATCAGATATATGATATAATTTATTAGGATTTTGAGCAGAGTCGGTTGTCCTGCTTCCTCTCCTCTGTCCTGAAATGCGGAGATGTATCGAAGTGGTCATAACGAGAACGACTCGAAATCGTTTGAGCGGTAACACGCTCCGTGGGTTCGAATCCCACCATCTCCGCCAACTTTTTATTAAAAGCAGGCACTTTTTTCTTTATGGGGCATTAGCGCAGCTGGGAGCGCATCACACTGGCAGTGTGGGGGTCAGGGGTTCGAATCCCCTATGCTCCACCAATTTAAATAACGTAAATAAGTCGTTTGCTGATTTCGCAGATGACTTATTTTTTTCTGCGATACTTGTACTGTACTTCCAGTCAGTAAAGTCGGATAGTTTTTGGGGAATATAAATCATTGTATACGAACATTATACCTTTTTAACTGTATGAAACAACGCAAAACCCTATCAATAGAAAATTTTGTCGAAATAATTTGAAATTATGATAAATAATATCTTTACTATTGATTCATGTTGTTTTTTATGCTATAATTATGACATCATAAATTACTTTTAAGGAGCATATATATGAAAAAGGAGAAAAAACAATCTAAAATAATGATTTTTATTTTATCGCATAGGAAGTTAGCAACTGTTCTTTGCATTGTAATGTACATATTATTTACTTATTTGCTATGTAGATTCACACCAATAAAAGATAATGAAAAGATTTTTTCCTTAGATAGGATAGGTCTTTCTGCTGAAATTAGTTCATTTTTATTTATTGTAATTTCTTCAATTATTGCTGTATGGCAATATTATATATCTTGTAGAAATGAACATTACAAAAATGAAGCTGAAAGAATCCAAAAGTCTATAGATTTGATTGAATATTACAAAGATAATGTTTTGGATAAAGGTAAGGCAATAATAAGTATATTTGGAACTGCCGGAATCTCTGAAATTCTGAAAAGAATAAATAGTATGCAAATTAAAGAATTTGATAATTGTGAATTACATCAATTATTATCAAAGAAAGACATTGATGAATTAAAAAAAATTGAGAATGACGAATTATTTATTACTGCTATTTTAATTGCTAATGAAACTTACAACTTGAATCTCCCAGGAATATCATATTATGAATCGAATTCGTCAAATAATGTAAAGGTAAAACATCAAAAGGTTTTTAACGCATTTATGGGTTATTATATTACTCAAACATTAAATAATTTGGAATTCTTTGCCATGCACTTTACTCATAATCTTGCTGAAGAAAATGTAATCTATCAATCAGCTCATCAAACTTTTATAGAAATTGTAGAATTATTATATTATCACATTTCATCACAAAACACTAACGACTCAAGTCAAAAATATTACACCAATCTCATTAGATTGTATGGTACATGGAAAGAAAAACAAACAAAACAAAACAAAGAAATGATAAATACTCAAAGATGTTTTGTAGAGCACGGGGCAAGTGCAAGTAAAATTGAAATTTAATAATAATAATTTGCAAAAGTCTTGACAACATCTAATTTTTATCATATAATATGATTAAAGGAGGAATGAATTATGAGTTTTGGAAAGGAATCTGTTTTCTAACATAATAAATACAAATACCGCCGAACACTAAGTCTCGGCGGTATTTTTTCTATTTTACTGTGAGAACTCCCTCATACCTCACGCCATCCACAATAACAGAAACATTGACAGAACGCTTTGCTGATCCGTACACATCGGATTTTTCAAGCTTGTAATACTTATAGAAATCATCGGTGACGCTGTAAGCAGAGGTGACCGTCTCATCACCGTACCACTTTACACCGGAGCGAGTATCAACGTGCGTTGCGGTATATGTACCGTCAATATTTGCGATACCTCCGAAGCCGATATCCTGAGCCGCACAGCATACTTTTTTTGAAGAAATCTTCTTTCCGGTTTTGTCATAACATACGATATCCGCA
>JAZNBR010000049.1:0-10064 GCA_045587105.1 Ruminococcus sp. | reverse complement strand
ATTGTCTTCCTAAGACCGCTTGGCCTCCGACTTGTTGTCACGTCTGTAAACGTTTGCACGGGGGTTGTCCCAAGAACGGAATACTGCCTTAACTGCGCCCATAAGCTGTTCCTTAGGATCAGTTGGGAAGTCTTCACCGATCTTGGACTTGTATTCAGCCTTGAACTGACCAGCGTGTTCCTTGAGGTCTTCAGCTGTGAGCTCAACGTCCTGAGTAACGCCCTTCTTTTCCTTCATTTCGTCGATAAGCTCTTCAAAGTACTTCTTACCAACTTCCATAACAACGTCAGAGTACATCTGGATAAATCTTCTGTAACAGTCCCAAGCCCATCTGGGGTTGTTTGAAGCCTCTGCCATGTAATTTACAACGTCCTCGTTAAGACCGAGGTTGAGGATTGTGTCCATCATACCGGGCATTGAAGCACGAGCGCCTGAACGAACGGAAACGAGGAGCGGATTCTCCTTATCGCCGAACTTCTTGCCTGTAACTTCTTCCATCTTAACGATGTACTCGTTAATCTGAGCCATGATTTCGTCGTTGATCTTGCGACCATCGTCGTAGTAAGCTGTGCAAGCTTCTGTGGAGATTGTGAAGCCCTGAGGAACAGGAAGACCCATGTTGGTCATTTCTGCAAGGTTTGCACCCTTACCGCCGAGGATCTCACGCATATCTGCATTACCCTCGGAGAATAAATAACAATACTGATGTGCCATTGGTATATACCTCCATTTTTTACATTACCGAATCAGGGCATAGAAATGTTCTGATTCGAGTTATTAATATTATAACACATTTCGGGAAGAATTACCATATAGAATTTGATAAAAATTATTAGTTAGTTTTTTTGCACTTTACACAAAAAAATCAGGGGCAAAATAAATTTTCAAAAAAGACTTGAATTTTTTGTTAAAGTTTGTAATAATTAGAGAATAGATGTATAAATAAGAGGTGAAGCATTTTTATGAAAAAAATGATTATTCTGGCGGCTTCGCTGATAATTGTTGTCGGAACAGCAGTTTCATGTGGAAAAAGCGGCGGAAGTTCATCGGAAAGTGATATTTCTTCTTCAATTGATACTTCTTCAAACGAAGCTTCTTCCGGAGAATATACTTTTGAGGAAGCTAAGAAAAGAGCTGGGGAAAGCGTCAGAAAAAAGGCGGCAGAAGCTCTGGAAAGCACGACAGCTCCTCCAACGCAGAATAAAGAAGAAGCAAAATGTGATCCGGAGGCAGAAAAGGCTGTCCGTGATTTTATTGAAGTAATGTATACAGCTGAAAGTACAGAGGAAATTCTGAGATGCCTTTATCCGAAAAGTATCTATAATGGAATTGTTGGAAAAGTCGTGGCAGATGATTTAAGGCAATCGACGGCGTATAATTTTAATCAGAGTATCAGTGAGGATGATGAGCTGGTGGATTTCAGCATTGAGAGCTGTAAAATGCTCAATGAAGAACCGTGGCTGGATATGCTGGAACAGTATTTTGTATCGACTGCAAGAAATTGCGGAATAGAGCATGATGTACCAGTAATGGTGACGGCATCCTGTCTGGCAGATGCTTCTTACACGATTGCGTCAGCCGGTACGGAGGAAGAAGTAAATATATCAGTTGTTGCTGTACAAATTGCAGGCGAGGGCTGGAAGATTATACCACACAGCAGCCAACAGCTTGCCTCAATGCTGTAATATATGCAGAGATAAAAAGGTGAAAAACTATATATAAAAAGAATAGTCTGACAGGAGGAAATAAAGATGAATAAAGCAATTATTCTGGCTGGCGGTCAGGGAAAACGTATGAAGGCAGATATGCCCAAGCCGCTTCTGAGAGTTCTCGGAGAACCCATGCTTGAATGGGTGATTTCAGCGTGCGAGGAATCAGGAGTTTCCGATATCTGCGTAATCAAGGGCTTCAGAGGTGAAATGATAGACGAATATCTCGGCGGACGCCATACTACTGCACTTCAGTCTGAAAGACTCGGCACAGGTCATGCGGTAATGCAGGGAATTCCGTTTCTTGAAAAGGATACATCCGGAAATACACTTATCCTCAACGGTGACGCTCCGTTCATTGATGCGGCAACTATCGGCGAATCTCTGAAAATTCACACAGAGCAGGGGAATTCCGTAACAGTTATTACGGCAGAGCTTGAAAATCCTCATGGCTACGGCAGAGTTATCCGTACAGAATCCGGCATAAGCGGAATTGTCGAGCAGAAGGACGCCACAGAGGAACAGAAGCAGATCCGTGAGGTGAACTCCGGTGCATACTGGTTCAGAACTGCTGACCTGATTGAGCTTCTCGGCAAGCTTGACTGCAATAACGCACAGAACGAATATTATCTCACTGATACCATTGCGATTGCTCTTTCTGAGGGAAAGAAGGCGGGAGCTTTCAAGTCGGAGAATGCGGAGATTATCAAGGGTGCCAACGACAGAAGGGATCTTCTTGCACTCAACGACTACGCAAAAAGAGCTGTTATCGACAAGCATCTTGAAAACGGTGTGGAATTCGTCAGCACAGACGGTGTTATAATCGAGAGAGGCGTGGAAATCGGTGTAGGAACTCAGATTCAGCCGGGAACCATCGTCAGAGGAAAAACCACAATCGGAAGCAGCTGTATTCTTGGTCCCAATGCTGTTATCGTTGAATGCAAGGTCGGAGACAATGTAGAAATTGATACATCCCATACCTATAATTCCGTGATTGAAAGCGGAGTAATTATCGGACCTTTCGTTCATATCCGTCCGGACAGTCATATAAGAAGCGGAGCAAGAATCGGCGATTTCGTGGAGATCAAGAACTCCGATATCGGTGAAAAGACAGCGGTTTCGCATCTTGTGTACGTCGGTGACAGCGATGTTGGCAGAAAGGTGAATATCGGCTGCGGAACGGTTACCGTAAATTACGACGGAATCTCCAAGAGCCGCTGTGTTATCGGTGATAACTGCTTTATCGGCTGTAATACTAATCTGATAGCTCCTGTAAAACTCGGGAAGGCTGTGTATACGGCGGCAGGAACTACTGTTACAAGGGATGTTCCGGACTACGCTCTTGCGATTGACCGTGGTGTGATGAAGGTCAATGAGGGCTATACACTCCGGAAACTGCAAACTGATAAGAAATAAAATAAGCGTCCGGATTTCCGGACGCTTTTGTATATGAGAAAACATTACAAAAAACAACAGACTTCATTGACCCCCTCTCAAAAAGTCAATGAAGTCCGTTATTTTTACAATGCAAAGCGCACCCTCTATACGCAGTGCATTACGGCAGGCACAAATTTCGCAGTGCCTTAATATGATTTTCAGCGGTAGTGACAATAGTGGAGGATCAGATCAAGCGACAAACAGCTGCTTTTAGGCAATTAAACATATTATAGGCATTAATGTTTAACAGCAGCATACAGGCACAGACTGATAGAACAAATTATAAAAGGTGTTCCGGAGGAGTTGATCCGGATAGCTGAAAGGTTCATATTTGCCGGATTTTACAGGACACATTAAAAAATCTTTATAAATCTTAATGTGATGTCGGAGCATTCACATGATCCGTTATTTGTATTATAAGCGATAGAGTGAGGATAATCAATTGATAATATTGCCTGAATTTGGTACTATATTGCTATTGAGTTAAATTATAAATATATTGCAAAATTGTAAATATAATACAAAGATATTTCTATTTCTGTTTTGTACACAAAGTATATTGCTGCAGAAATTATTCTGACTGCAAAAGTCAGAAAATAAAGTGATATCCGACAATTCCGGCGGATTTTTTTGGAATACCGGAGCGGCTTGCGGAAGAAAAATGAATTTTGGCAGCAGAGAAATTTAATAAGCTGTATAATAATTAAAATAAAAACGCATTGTTATATGAATAATTTGTTATGAAATATTTTTTCGATTTTTGAATTATAACAATAATGGGGATCAGATGATCCCCATAATTACATATTATATGATACCTTCTGCCGCCTTGTCGATACGGCTGAGATAATCATTTTTGCTCCATTGGTATTCAAATTCAGTGAAAAGTCTGAGACAGGCGTGAGCACTTTCAACGGCTGAGGTAAGACCTTCGGTTTCGCCGGAGCAAGCGATAAGATAAACTCCTGTAATCATGATTTCCAGAAGCTTTGTATCGTTTTTGCCCTGTGGCTTGTAGCCGAACTTCATGAGCTTGAAGGCTTCACGGTAGCGTTTTGCGGCACAGTCTGCGAGAGCGAGGGCGATATACATATCAGCCTGTTCGGAAAGACTTTTTTTCTGGGAGGCATTCTGCATGAAATTTATGTTTTCAGTGCGGAAATCCTCTGCGTCACGCCACTTGCCGAGCTTGCTCTGAGTTTTGAGCATTTCGATGCAGTAGTTGAACTTATCGTCGCTGCTGAGTTTTTTTTCGGCGAGCATTTCGAGATAGAAGGCAGCACTTTTGTTATCATAGATTTTATCGTAGAAGCTGGCGAGCTGGATGATGTCATCAGCTGCCGGTTTTTTAACATTATTAACAAAGGCGTCTGCGTATTCTTCGCAGAGTTCCTTTGTGTAGCCGTTTACGGTGTACATAACGTACAGTTCTTCATATTTTTTCATTTCAGCTCCGAATGACGGACGGAGCGATTTTGTAAAGCTGTTTTTCTTACGCTCTGATGGCGATATCATAAGAATTGTCCCTCCCATAATTAACATGGTCTGTTTTAATTCAATTCTAACACAAATTCAATTGTTAGTCAATAATAGATAGCCGGATTTATTTAAAATTGTTGATTTGCACAAAAAACAGTCCGGATTTTCTCCTAATTAATAAAATTAACTATCTAAAACCGGAATATTTTCCCCTCTGCTGACGTAAATGCGTTTTGCAGAGGGGATAGGTTATTTGATGAGTTTTTTATTTATTTCTTCAACAGCGTTGCAAACGCTTCCGGTGTTTATATTCAGGTCCAGCGTTCTTGTGTGAATTATTAAAAATTCGTCCCGAAATATTCCTTTTCTGGAGTAAGGTGTGGCGGTGTCAATTTTTGAATATGGCAAATCGAATTTTTTTAAAACAAGAAAAAACGTTGTTTTACCGTAAATTCCGTTTTCACATAAATGAAGAATATTTTGCTTATGAAGTTCTCTTGCAATGATGTAGTAAGCCAATTCCACGAATAAGATGACGATGACGAGATAGCACAGATTAACCCAGAATTCAGCGGATTCTATTTCTTCTTCAACCTTATCAGTGATGAAGGGATGTTCATCGAGATAATCATTTATGGACCATTTGCATACACCTATAATAAAGAAGAGAAAAAGAATCAGTATTACGTTGTATATTATGGTCTTCAGATATCTTTTGCTTCTTACAGTGTTTGGATAAAAATGATCAAGTTCTTGTCCGCGGTCGTATTCATAGCATAAACCGTCGTTCGTCAGCAGTCTTTCGGTAGGGGGCTGAAATGGTACGCTCTGATTGTTGGGAATGCTGTTATTTGTGTCAGTGGTTGTTTTTATGACAGCTGTACCGCAGTTAGCACAGAATTTAGAATTGTCAGGCATTTTAGTACCGCAGTTTCTGCAAAATGGCATATTAAAACCTCCAATGTGAATAATATCAGGACAATATATCTATAATCAAATTATAGGACATATTGTCCTATTTGTCAAGCTTTTTTTTCGCCTGTTTTATAATAATTTATGAGGTGATAGAATGTTTGTCAGAATCAGAAATCTTAGAGAGGACAACGATAAAACGCAGAAGGAAGTATCGGATTACCTTTTCTGCGACCAGTCCCTCTATTCCAAATATGAACGGGGAGCAAGAGCTGTTCCAGTTGAAATAATTATAAAGCTTGCACGGCTTTATGGCACAAGTACGGACTATATTCTCGGTCTCACCAACGAAAAAAACCCTTATAAATAAGGAAGGCACCTTGTCGGGAAACGTTCTTATACCGACATTTTTTTCATCGAAGATGCACAACTCATTCATTTTGTACACCTAATCTGCAAAAAATGGGTTGAATTGTGAAGAAAATAAAGATACAATAAATACAGAAAACAAAATCGGAAAACAAAAAAAAACAATTTAATGAGGGGGAATTAAAATGAAACTGAAAAGATTTGTATCAGGACTGACATCGGCTGTTGTCGGTGCAGGAATGATCACGTTTCTGCCGTCGCTGACCGATAATGTGTATGCGGCAGAAATCGTATCCAACAACTTTGAGGAAAGCTACGAAGGCTGGCATGCCAACAACGATGTGGTAACACTTACCGCAGAGGACGGAATAGGCTTTGACGGTACACGAGGAATGTCTGTTACAGGACGTACAGATTCCTCACATGGTGCAAGCTCATCAAAGGGCTTTTACCTCTACGGCGGAACAGGCTACGATTACAGCGTTAAGGTTTACAGCGAAAAGAACGAAACCTTCCGTCTTTCACTCAAGACTATCGACCGTACAACAGAAGAGGAAACTATCGTTGAGCTTGACTCCGTAAAGGCTAAGGCAGGCGAGTGGGCTGAACTGTCAGCACATTATTCCGCTCCTGAAAACGATTATGAATTTGAACTCGTTATCACCTCTGATTCTGAAAACGATTTCGTATTCGACGATCTTAAAATCACTACAACAGCAAGAAGAAACAGCGTTTCTGCAAGCTCAGGTTCAAAGGGACTCAAGGACGAATTCGCAAACTACGGCTTCCGTGTAGGAAACATACTCAACGGCGGTACCGTAAGAAACGATGCTATCCTCGCTACAACAATCCAGAACTACAACTCTATCGAGTGCGAAAATGAAACAAAGCCGGATGCTACTCTTAACCAGTCAAAGTGCAGCGGCACAAATATCGGCGTTAAGCTTGACAGTGCGGCAGCTATCTTCGATTTCTGCCAGAAGAACAATATAGCAGTAAGAGGTCATGCCTTCGTATGGCACAGCCAGACTCCGGCGTGGTTCCTTAAGGAAAACTTCAACGGAAATGGAAACTGGGTATCATCCAGCGTAATGGACCAGCGTCTTGAAAGCTACATCAAGAATATGTTCGAGGCTATCGAAACACAGTATCCTAACCTCAACCTCTACGCTTACGACGTAGTAAACGAGGCTGTTTCAGATGACTCAAGCAGAACAAGCGGAAATCAGGACGGAAGCCGACTCCCTGGCGACAACAATCAGGAGGGCGGTAAATCTGCATGGGTTGCAGTTTACGGAAACAACTCCTTCATCGAAAAGGCTTTCACATACGCAAGAAAATATGCTCCAGCCGGATGCAGCCTTTTCTACAATGACTATAACGAATACTGGGATCACAAGCGTGACTGTATCATCAGAACTATCCTCAAGCCACTCATTTCAAAGGGACTTATCGACGGTATGGGAATGCAGTCTCACGTTCCGGCAAACGCAACAGGCTTTGCTGGCACAGATTCCTATTTACAGGCAATGCAGATGTACCTTGACCTCGGAATTCAGGTTCAGGTAACAGAGCTTGATATCTCTCTTGAAAGCGGAAAGTATTCTCTCCAGGATCAGGCAACAAAGTACAAGGCAATCTTTGACTATGCCAAGGAGTGGAATAAATCACGTCTTAACTCATCCAACCGTGTAACAGCTGTTTGTATCTGGGGTCCTAACGACGCTAACTCATGGCTGAAATCCGGTTCAGATGCACTTCTCTTTGACAGCAACAATCAGCCCAAGGCTGCTTATACAACACTTTCACAGATGATTCCTACAAGCGAATGGGGCGACGGTACTAATTACCAGTACGACGTTGTCAACGGCGAAGTTACTCCTCCGGCACCTCCGGAGCCTAACGAATACGGCTGGTGGTTCCAGTGCGGATTTGAGGACGGCGTTCAGAGCTGGACTGACAGAGGCGGAAATACTATCGCTCAGAGCGGCGACGAGCACTACACAGAATGGGGAAGCAAATCACTTCTCGTAAGCGACAGAACAAGCGCATGGCAGGGTGCAGCATACGCACTTCCCAGCAATATCTTCAAGGCTGGCGAGGAATACAGCCTCAGTGCACACGTTAAGCAGAATTCCGGCGAAACAGTTACTATGATGATGAAGATTGAGTACACTGACGCATCCGGCGAAACTGCATACGATGAAATCGACAGCTGGACAGTTCCCAGCGATACATGGGCACAGCTCTACAATACAAACTACAAGATTCCTGATGACGCTTCAAATGTAAAGATCTACATTGAAACAGCAGAATCTCTCACAAACTTCTACGTTGACGAGGTTATCGGTGCTGTTGCGGGCACAGGAATTCAGGGTGAGGGACATCCCGAACCTCCCGCAGCACCTCCGACAGGCGGCGTTATCCGCGGCGATACAACAATGGACAGCGTTATCGATGCTTTCGATATGGTTCTCGCACGCAGAGTAGTTATCGGAAAAATCACAGATTCAAATATCATGAAGGCAGCCGACGTTGACAAAAGCGGCAAGGCTGAAACAAACGACCTCGTTCTTCTCCAGCAGTATATCCTCAGAGAAATCAAGGAATTCCCCAACAACGCTCCTCCTGTTGATACAGCAAAGTTTGAGGCTCAGTTCAGCACAATAACTATCGCTGACAGCTGGAAAAAGGAAGGCGAAAACAACGTTCTCTGGACACACCGTTTCGGTGCAGACCCCGGATTTATGGTATACAAGGACAGACTCTATGTATACACAACAAACGACGCTCCCGAGTACAGATCAGACGGACAGATTCAGGTAAACACATACAATTCAGGTACTATCAACTGCTTCTCATCTGCTGACCTTGTAAACTGGACAGACCACGGTGCTATTCCGGTTGCTGGCAGAAACGGCAGAACTCAGAACGGTGCTGCAAAGTGGGCAACATACGCATGGGCTCCTGACGCAGCATGGAAAACAATCAATGGTAAGGATAAGTTCTTCCTTTACTTTGCAGACAGTGCAGGCGGTATCGGCGTACTTACAGCTGACAGCCCCGAAGGACCTTACACAGATCCTATCGGCAAGGCACTCATCAACAAGAGCACATCAGGCTTCGGCGATGTTGAATGGCTCTTTGACCCTGCTGTTCTCGTTGACGATGACGGTTCAGGTTACCTCTATGTAGGCGGCGGCGTTCCTTCCGGAAAGGCTGCTGACCCCGGTACAGCAAGAGCTATCAAGCTCGGTGCTGACATGACTTCACTTTCAGGCAGTGCAGTAAGAATGAATCCTCCTTATCTCTTTGAGGATTCAAGCATACTCAAGGTAGGCAGCACATACTACTACTCATACTGCACAAACTGGAACACAGGCGGAAATCCCTATGGCTTCGGAAATGCTGAAATCGCTGTTATGACTTCAACAAATCCTCTCGGACCTTTCACATACAAGGGTATTGCATTCAAGAACCCTGCTTCATTCAAGCTTGACGGAGGCGGAAACAACCACCATTCAATAGTTGAATTCAAGGGCAAGTACTACATGCTTTACCACAGCCGTAATCTTTCAAGAGCAATGAATATTCAGGCTCTCAATACAGACGGCTCAATTGACCTCGGCGGAAACTACCGTTCACCTCACATTGACGAGGCGACATTCTCCAACGGTATGTTTACTGCAACAGGCACAATGAAGGGCGTTTCACAGATTGAAACACTCAGTCCTTATAATAAGGTTCAGGCTGAAACAATGTCCAACCAGTCCAAGGGCATAACAACAAACGGTCTCTACGACACAACAGTTGTTGGCAAGAAGGGCGAATGGATCAAGGTAAGCGGCGTGAACTTCAATAAGGGCGTAACAGATATCACATTAAGAGGCAAGGGCGGATCTGTAAAGATCTGTACAGGAAGCCCCAAGGGCGATGTTATCGGCTATGCAGAATTCGGTTCATCTATGGATGAAATCTCAGTTCCGGCAATAGCTGACGTATCAGGCACCAAGGATGTATACTTCGTATTCAGCGGAGATACAGAGTTCGATTGGTGGCAGTTCTCATAATTTATACCTTTGGCGATACCGCATAGGTATTGTGCGGTATCGTCCGGGTCATCATCTGCACAAAGTCGGATCGTAGCCATGTCGTTCT
>JAZNBR010000048.1:0-57929 GCA_045587105.1 Ruminococcus sp. | reverse complement strand
CGATGGCTTTCACCATCGGCGGGATAATTAGGTTAATTAGTCGTTTCTAATCTTGTTTATTGCCGTCTGTGTGTTTTATTATTCACATGGATTTATTATTCCTGTGCGTTCTTCATGCGCTTCTTGGAAATCAGGTATACGCCTGCTACTGCAACCATTGCGCCGCCGCCGAGGTAGAATACTGTTGTACCGATACCACCGGTGCCGGGGAGCACAGTACCCTTATTATTTATAATTATTCCACTTACGATACCATCTGTTGCATTTGCACTTTCATCATCTTCACCACCAACGGAACCTGTAAATCCAGTTAAAGCATCACTTGCTTCATCATAACTATCTTGTGTGAAAGATGTGGTTGCATCTATTTCAATTACAAAAGGTGTTGTTGGAATGTTATATTCATCACTCCACTCCATTTCGTATAAGCTGTATGTACCCTTATCAAGACCAATAATCTTGAATATACCATTTTCATCTGATGTCAATACTGTGGCATCATCTGCAGAATCAACCCATTCTGTGAAGTAACCATTACTATCTACTTTTGCATATTTTCCTGCTGAATTGGCAAGCTTAAATTCAGCACCTTCAATAGTTTCTTCTGTCTCACCATTGATCTTAGTGATATCGATTTCATAAGTAAATACAATTACCTTATCTTCAGGTGTTGTATCTGTATCCTCCGGAGCCGCTGTGCCATCTCCAGCCTTATTAGGATTGTTTGAATAAGTCATAGTCACTTTATTTTCCTGACCATTAAGACCTATTTCAGCAACAGTGTCAGTAACATTAAGTTTAGCAGTATATGTTACTGTAACCTCTGTTCCAGCTGAAACATTCACATCACAACCCTTAACGTCAAGAATTTCAATCGTCATATCATTACCGTTAGGTGTAATTGTATAATGAGTATCCTTAGTAAGTGTAGTATCACCTATTTTAACAACGATACTATCAGGGTTACCAAAGTTATCATCTAAAGTATCTGTAAATTTCAGATAGTAATGTGAATAATCATCTATATTACTAGGAAGTGTAGCAATAATCTTAAAAGGAACAGGTGTGTTTACATCCCAGTCTGCAACATCATTATAGCCAGGACCATAATCAGTATCAGTGTCTACTTTATCATCTTCCTGAACCTTCTTTACTACTGTCGGATAATCAATCTTAGGTGATACTTCCATTCTTGTATCGTTTGCTACATAAAGCAAGCCAAGTGTATATGATGAATAACCCTGACCAGCTGAAGCAGCTGAAGAATCAGCAATTACATAATAACCTGCATCTACGCCTGTAATAGTACCATCATCCGAATCATAAGTACCTGTTGAGGTTGTCTTATTCTGCACTGCTAATTTTGCAAATGCCTCTGCCTCAGGAGATCCAGATGTATAGCCAGCAACTATTCCTGCAACAGCCTGAGCTGTTATTTCATTTTCTTCTTCTTCCACGCCGGCAAAATCATCACCAATGGTTTCATCTGCTTTAAGAGCCTTTATAAATTTCTCTGCATCAATTCCTGAACCCCATTTTGCAACAGTAAGGTTATTATCCCCAGTGTTCCAAGTACCATCGAAAATCTGATATGCAGCCAATGCACCATGTTCTAAATCGCTGTCACTATCAAATGTGATTGTAATTGTATACGTTGTTTCTCCAGGATCAACTGCAAACGAAGACATCGGAGCAACCATGCAAGCTGCGAGGAGGGAAGCGGATGTTATAGCTGCAAATCTCTTAAAAGTTCTTGATGTTTTTTTCATAATAATTCTCCTTTAAAATTAATTTTGGTTTTCAGAAAGGGCACGATCTCTGCCGCACCCTTTCTGTGGGTGGTTTTTTATTCTGTACGACGGCTGCTCTGCCGACGTCTTATACATACATATCCGGCTGCACTCAGAAGCATTATCATGCCTCCTAAGAAGTAATATGTCTTTCTGCCAACACCGCCGGAGGATGGCATCTGACCTTGTGTCTTTCCTGAGAACGTATTTGTAACTGAAAGCTCCTTAACTTCGCCTTCTTCAAGTATCTCTCCGTTGTCATATTCTGTCGGGATATACGTTGAATTACCTGTTCCCCGGATAGGATTGCTGTTTGTGATTAGCTGACCGTCTGCATCGCATTCAACAATGTAGTAGCAGTAGTAATCACCATTTTCATCGGTAATCGGGAGATTTGTGATTGTTTTTTCCCAGTCTTCACCAGGAGTCAATTCAATGATCTCACCATACCATTCTGCACCTTCTGGAATTCCTGCATCAACACTGCCAAGCTGAATTGTAACAGGATATGTTGCTGTTGTTCCGTCTGCGTCTGTTGCTGTAACTATAACGCTTCCTGGAGCCTTAGGTCTGAGGATTCCATCTGCACCTATTGTTGCTAATTCGGTCTTATCAACCGTCCACTGAACTGTTCCAACGTTGTTTAACGCTGTAAGCTCGAGTGTTTCGCTTGTGAGAACCATGTTATTTGGTGCAGTGATTGTCATTGAATCAATAACTTCGATTGTACCTTCAATGGTATCTCCGTTGAGTGATGCTGTGAAGGTAACAGTACCTGTTTTAAGTCCTGTGATTTTGTGATCTGCTCCGATCTGTGCAACGTCAAATACATTATCCTTGAATGTAAATGTCACACCGGATGGAAGATCAATTATCACACTATTTGATGTTTCTCCAACATGAACCTTGAAATTCTTGGTATCTGTCTCGCCCGACTCATATTTCAGCTGGTAAGCTCCGATTGTTACATCAGCAGTTGCTTCCTGATCACCATAAACAGCCTTGACTGTAACTGTTCCTGCACTTATTGCTGTAAGAACACCAGTGTCCGGATTAATTGCAGCATTTTCGCTTCCGCTTACTATGCTCCATGTAACGGGACCGTCGAAGTAATTAGCTGTGAGCTGTACGGGTTCATCGCCTACTCTGAAATCATCAGGTATGCCGGAGATTGATACCGGTTGTCTTACACCGTAGAAGTAGATGTTTTTGATCTTTACTGTTCCGTTATCTTTCCAATATAAATTGATATTCACTTTTTTAATAGCTTGTGGAGTAGTAAATTGGTATGCGTATAACTTTGTATCACTTGAACTAAAACTATACCTATTCTCCATCCAGTTATCATTAAAATGGATATTTCCGTTAAAACCTACTGTTGATTCAAACTCAACAATGATATAACCAACTTCCTGTGAACCAAGTTCTTCAGCGAAATCAGATAAATTCATAGAAGCTAAATCAATATCATAAGGCTGCTTGTGAAGAAGAATATATCCCTCTGGTGTTGTCACCACTGAGGCTGATGCAGTAGTAGTTGTTGTAGTAGTTGTGGTGGTTGTAGTAGTTGTAGTGGTTGTCGTTGTTGTTGATGAGGTTGTATCATCTCCTTCTTGTGATACTGTTGTTGTGGTGGTTGTCGTAGTTGTCGTGGTTGTAGTTGTTGTTGATGTGGTGTCTGGATCTGGATCAGGATCCGGAGTTGTTCCAGTACCTTGGTAATAAAGACGAATTTCTGTAATTGTTATAGAACTCATATTCCAAAAGCCCTGAACAATAAAATTATTTATGTTTGTAGCATTTTGTAAAGTAAATTCAAAAGTATCGCTATCAATAGAAGTTTTGTTTTGAATATCCCATCCATTGAAAGATAAATTTGCACCACCACTACCAGTATCACCATTGAATACATAATCAACTTCAATTCGTGTCACCTTTTCATAAGACAAATTAAAAGTTGCTGGAGTATTTTTTACTTCACCTATGCTATTTACTGCTGGATACATCATTTCAACTGTTTCCGTTGCAAGACGATTATATCCTGCTGAGAGAATTGAATATGCGTTTGAGAATCGGCTGCTGAACATTCCTGCTGTTGTTGCAGGTGTTGTTTCTTCTTCCGCCGGCAGATACTGTGTCTTAACACCAGGTATCTCATAGAGTTCACCGGTTTCATAGAAGTAATAGAGACCAGCTGCTGCACCGACGAGGTTTGCATTGTAGTCACTTGCTACTTCGTTAGCACAATAGTCACTGCGGACATCTTCATATCCATAATAGCCTTTATCATCTGTGTGACAAATTCCTTCGCCATTTGAACCGCCGACCACACCGCCTATCAGACGATTAACATCCTTATCATATCCATCAATAATGGTTGTATCATCTTTTTTTGCCATTTCAAAGCGAGTTCCTGAACCTGCACGGTAATGAGGACGCTTTGTTGAGTTTTCAGCGAAATTTGTAACATAACAATAGCCAGAAGCATTATTAAGAATATAATTCATCTGTCCCTTTGCCCATGCTGCTGCATTATCTGCATTAATGCCTACATTTGCACCTTCCTTCTGGTGCTTTGCAGCTACAAGAGCTATTGTCTGATAACCTGCATTATATCTTGACTGTCCCCAATCATTGATATACTTATAGCCATCACCAGTACAGCTATTGTTTACAAAATTCTTAACCTTATCCCAATTACAACCATTAAGATCAGAGAGATATGCTGCATTTGCAATAGCGGCACCGTATTTAACGTTATTCCAGTTATAACCGCCTTCATCCCACCAATCCCAGTCAATGAGATCGTAATAAGTTTTAGATAATTCTGCATAGCTATTATAATCATCCATATAAGACTGATTATTTTCTGCATCTGCAACCTTTTTAGAAGCAAGAGCTATCCATGCTGCTGCCCATGACATATCGTCATCAGCTTCATGTGATTCATAGAATCCCATATACTGTTTAGGATCCCATTCATCCTTATTTACGCCCCACTCATTCAGTGCCGGCTTACCAACAGCAAATTCAAATAACTCTTTTGCTTTTTCCAAATAGCCTTTATAAGTATTCGGATCTGTTTCATAGAAATTCAGACAGCTTAATGCGAGTGACGCTGCATATTCAGCTGCAATATCTGCACCAGTATCGCTTCGCCAATACATCTCATTTTCAATTGTTTTCTTGCCATCTGTCCAGCCTGTCTTACCGTTTTTATCTTCCATTGTAACGGGATCCATACGAGAATCCTGAAGCTCTGGAATACCCCAGTAAGCATGGTCTGTATTTCCATGACCCTTTTGAACAAGTAACTCCTTCACACCTGTTTCTGGATTATTTCTGATACATCTGCTAAAGAAATCAGCATAATAATCAGTTATCACCTTAGTGTGTGCCGTCTGACCGAGATCATCATATTCATCTCTGAATTCGTACAAGCTCCAGCCAAGGTTTGAACCTGTAAATCCTGCCGGTAAACCAAACATTGCATGGTCACCTGCATCGTGGAATCCGCCTGTAACTTCATCGTCTTTATGACAGTCAGTTCTCCATGAATATGCACTGTTTTCATCTACTCCAGTACCGCACATAAGTCCGTCATAGAAGTAAAGTGAATATTGGAGAAGTCTTGCGTAGTCATCAACTACTCCGACTGTTGTGATGTTTCCATCAGCGTCATACACTGAAAATGTTGGCTGACCGTCCGGCCAGAGTGTTTTAATCTTTCTGTAAAGTTTTACATAAATCTTTGCCGGATAATCCTGAGCATTTTTCCAGAACTTCAAAATTGAAAGTGATCCGGTTGAAGTCTCAGCTTTTTTGTTAGTGATTGTAAGCTTTTCATTTTCCACACCATTTACAAGAAGCTCTGATGCGGATTCAAGCTCCCAACCATATACAGAAGATTCTGTCAGTCTGTATTCGTATCCGGGTGCAAGACCTGTAAATTCACCAATCCAGTTAGTTTCTGCTGTAAGCGTAAGTTTTTTGCCTGTTACATCCTTCCATGTACCGTCAATCTTTACCTGAAGCTGTACTGTAATGCTTGAAGGCTTAGTTCCTTCGCCAGACCAGCTCTTTTCAACATCAACGGATACTGTTTCAAGCTTATTTTCTACAATAAGGGTTCCGTCATCAGACTGTGAATAACCTATTGTTTCATAGCCTTCAACATCTGTTTCAATGATGTAGTAATAGTAATATTCATATTCACCACTATCATCACAATACTTTGTAGGAAGTCCTGTAAACTTGCCTTTGTAATTTCCTTCATTATCCTTGGTAATTTCAATTGTATTGTTTGCGTATGTATTACCGTCCTTATCCTTCGGCTGCAATGCTGCAAGTTCCTCAGCTGATAATGTGGATATATCAGATATTACTTCCTTCGACTGGTAAAGAGTAACTGTTACATTCGGTCTGAGTTCTTCAAAACCACTGTCCTCAGACCAGATCTTTTCAACATTTACATCTCTTTCATTATTATCAACCTCATTGGTTATTGTAAGAGTGCTGACTGTTGAATTTCCTTCTTCTGTTCCGGATTCAGTATTTTCACCTGACTCATTGCCAGTTTCATCATCTGTTCCGGATTCGGTATTTTCACCGGATTCATTGCCAGTTTCATCATCTGTTCCGGATTCGGTGTTTTCGCCGGAGTTTTCATCGGTTTCATCAATCACTGCCGGTTCATCTTCAAGTGAAGCTGTTGAAGCAGGTGTGTATGATTGATCAGTGAAAACATATTCACCATCTGATGTAGTTATTTTTACATAAGCAACTACAATATTATTTCCCCAGATCTTAAACTGCGTAAGATCTTGTTCCGGACTGATATTCCAATCCAATACCACGTTGCCTTCGGAATCAGGAGAACTAAACATACCGCTGAAATTAACATCATTTCCGCCGACTGTTGCCCAACACTGTTCATACAGGTCAATATCATTACCTTGGTATTCAGTTAATACAACGTAAATGTTGCTGACGTTTTCTATTTTGGCATTTTCATTCTTTTCTGCCATAGATTCTCCGTTATTAACTAACCAATATGTCCATGGACCACCGTCCCAAGAAGCACCATTATTTACAGTAAGCGTTATAGTTTCTGTTGAATCTCCGGTATTTCCCGAATCACCAGTATTGCCTGAATCTCCAGTATTTCCTGAATCTCCGGTATTTCCTGAATCTCCGGTACCGCCTGAGCTGCCAGTGTCTTCGTCACCCTGTTCAGTCAGTTCAGCCTTGTATTCTTTACTTTCTTCGTCATAGTATACTCTGAATCTGATCTTACCAGGATTCTTATACCATTTGTTTGAATCACTATGATCGGGTATCGTTGTTTCAATCAGGTAGTAATTGCCAACTTTAAGCAGGTTATTTTCAACGTACTTCTTAGGAACATCTTCGTTGAATATGATCTTTTTGAGACCATTTTCAACTGCAATATTTTCCTGAATAAGCGTACCGTCTTCTGCATAAAGAGCGAATACCGCACCATCAAGTCGATTTCCATTTTCATCATGTTTTTCAAGCTCAATTTCCGTACCACCGATAAGAGGATTATTTACCATCACGATAACACGGTTTTCAATAAGATCAAGTTCGTTATTAAGCTGATCTGCACTTGCACCGTAGTATATCATGCTGCCGTCATATGTGAAGTAGATATCAGGAGCCTTTGTATACTTGTTGCCTGTATCAGTTTCACTGATACAGTATATAGTGCCTACATCAAGCTTCGATACATCAATAATCTGTTCACTTGTTTCTGCATCCCATGACCAGAGAGATTCGCCCTTGCTGTTTACAGAAGGTGTAAGTGTAATTGTAACACCCTTAACAGAATCTCCATTATCGTCAACCTTCTTGAAATGCAGTCCAGGATTATTTTCAAACCTGATATTGCTTTCAGGCATTGGTACAACCATTATCGTATCTGGATTGTAATAATATTTCTTACCAGATATTTCAATTATTCCAGCTTCTGTCGGAACAGATACTGTGGTATTTTCATTATAAGTTATAGACGTTACTTTTTGTTTATTTGTTTCAGTATCAAGCGTCATATTGAGCTCGAATGTTTCCTGAACACTATCACCTTCCATTACTTCAATGATTCTTATATTGCGGTTTATTTCAGTACCGTCAAGTCCATATCTGATTCTCAGCTTTGTTGTATAAACATCAGTTTCAGTTTCGCCATCAATCTTTTTCACAGTGATATTTGTATCAACAACTTCAGGATAACGATCATTATACACTTTTTCAAGATCAATTGTCTCACTGACTAAAACCTTATACTTGACATCATTATCAGACTTGAAGAATCCCTTAGGAGGTTCTATTTCTTCGATAATGTATTCATGCTCAAGCACCTTTATCTGTTCTGGTAATGTCGGAACAGTATCTGATAGAGCAGTTATCGAATAAGACTGAATCGGTAAATAAGAACCGTCTCTTGGTTTTATTGTGATTCTTGCTACATTCTTCTGATTGAGTCCACTTACCGTGTATACACCGTTTTCGAATTTACCGTTTCGTGTATCTCCGATAGTCTGATATTCATCATTTTCATTTTTAGAATACAGCCAGTAATCAACTTCAACATTCGGATTTGCTGCGTTTGAGTGAAGCATGAATGAGAATCCATCAAGATGATTCATCCATTCTTCATCAAGAATAATGTCATAAGAATGATCTGTGTTTTCTTCAATTTCAAATGGACCAGTTTTCGTAACACTCCTACAAGGTTCAGTATAGGTTACATCGTAAGAATTAATCTTGACCGCTGCCTTAACTGCCTCAATGACGATCTTTGTGATATCTGCATTTTCAGGACAGTTAATAATATTTTGGATATTGTCGCCATTAACCGTTGTATTACCCTTTTCTGTATCATCACTGCCATAGAATGTTACTTTAAGAGTGTAATTGTTATTACCATTGATATTTGTCGTATTAAGTTTTATGTTTTCAATTGTCTTTCCATCAGGAGCCGTTATAGTATATGTTTCCTGTTCTCCTTCAACGGAAAGAACATTTATGCCTCTTCTTAAGCTGAATGTAACTGTTTCAGCCAGACTTGAAGCTGTTGCAGCAGGATCTGTAACGCTAATCGTCTTCGTCAGTTCCTTTGAAACATTATTGAATGATACTGTTGCCGTAATTATATATTCACCAGCATATCGAGGTGTAAATGATGAGTTGTAATGATTATCATTATTAGGTCCCTGAATTCTGTATTGAATATTTGAATTATTCGGAGCACCAGTTACACTCAATGTTACATTATTGTTTATAGTACACTGATCAGGTGATACTGAAATTGACATCTCACCGAATTCACCTTTTATGGTAAGCTGCTCAGACCATTCGGGATTATTGTCATTATTCAGATCAACCGTTGCCTTTACATTTACATCGCCCATATTTGTAGGCTTCTGCTCAACGTACTTTGTAGAAGTACTATCCTGTTTAGGATTGCCCATATCTCCGAAATAGAATTTAATTTTAGCACCTTCCGGAGCACCGGTTACTTCCAGAGTAACGTCTTCCGTACCTACGATATATGGATTAGGTGTTGCTGTAAATGCCAAGTCAGGCATTTTACCTGTGATAGTTAATTGATCACCAGTTGTCCATTCCGGATTATTATTGTTATCCAGATCAACTGTTGCCTTTATTCTCACTGCACCTTCCTGCATGGGCTTGAATGTATATGTTACATCCGTACCGCTTTTTGCTGTTTCAGTGTATACCGTGTTATTAGTAATATCGTTGAAGTAGAATTTTACGGTTGCACCTTCAGGAGCACCTGACAGATTCATTGTAACGTTATCCTGACCAATTATATATGGATCTGGCGTTGCAGTGAATGTTATTTCAGGCATTTTACCTGTTACATATACAGTGTTGCTCCAGAGATTTGTACCATTCAAAGAAACTTCCGCTTTAACCGGTATTGAATCTCCGATCAGCCTTGGCTTTTCATATGTATAGGATGTCTCTGATCCGCTGTATACCTGATCACCATTATAATAGAATTTTACGGTTGCACCACTTGGAGCTCCTGTTACACTCATTGTAAGATCGTCAGTGCCAACTATATATGATTGTGTAGCTGATAAAGCCATATCCGGAAGGGTTCCTGTGATGGTAGTTTCGTTTTCCCAAACCGTTTTATCACTGTTGTTTTCCTTCAGACAAACTTCTGCCTTTACCCTTACATCTCCGGTTTGTGTAGGCTGAACCAAAGTATACGAACTACTCTGACCTTCCTGAACCATATTATAACCGTATTGTCCATATACATAGAATTTTACAGTTGCACCTTCCGGAACACCAGTTACATTCAATTCTACGTTTTCACCGACAGTAAAGGATTTCGGATCTACTGTAAGAGTCATATCCGGAACGTTTCCGGTGATAGTTTTAGTAACCTCCGTAGTCGATCCGTTTACTGTGACTTTTGCCATAATATTTTTGTTTCCGGTAAAAACAGGCTTGAATGTCGTATTCTGACCAGTTGCTATCTGCTGATTGTCAATAAAATAGCCTACTGAAAAATCACCTGAAACATTTGAAACACTTAACTCAACCTCATCACCAATTGTGAATGATTCAGGTACATTAAATACAACAGGATTTACACTTATTGATAAGTTTACCTGTGTCGAATCCACACCTGAGATCTTGGGAGAGAAATTATACTGACCAACGCTTCCGTCAGAAGTCAAAGGCTTTTTGATTTTAATTGTAAGACTGTTATCTTCGTTATTGGGTGTAGCATCTACTGAATCTGACCATGATGTGCCCCATTCCACAGGCTGATTTGCTCTGAGAACTATTGTATCACCAACATTGAAATTCGAATCCAGAGCAACTGCATTACCACTTAAGTCATAAGCTGTAATCTCAAGTGGCTTTACAAGAGTTACGTCTACTGTTTTGTTTTCAGACGTTTCTCTCGTCGCATCCTTATCGCTGATTGATTCCGGCATATAAAATGTATTTCCTGAGAAATCAACATCAGAAGGAATTGAAACGTAATTCACACCCTTGATACTCTCGAAAATACTTAATGTCTTTTCGTCACCATTCTCAATGATTTCCTTGATGGAGAACATCGCACCAGGAAGATTTGTATTACTGCCAGCTATAAGCTTTTCAACTGGAATTTCATAACCGGATGTTATACCAAGAATGTCATTTCCGCCGCGGTAAGGTCTGTAACCAAACTCAAGACCGCCTTCAAATGACTTGGCAATCAGTGCACCTGAAAGGTGTCCGGGACATCCGTCAATTTTACTTTTAACGTCAGCATATGGTGCTAAAATTGTACCGTTAAAGTTACCATTGATATGAAGTTCAGTAGTATTATAGAAATTGTAAAGAATACGGGAAGATTCAGGACTATTATTTATTCCTCCGCCCTTATTACTGATTGTAGTTCCATTAAATACTGTTTCTACGTCATTTGTTACTTCTTCGTTACCTGCAACATAAACAACGCTGCTATCCGCACAGTTTACAACAACATTTGCACCTTCTGGAATTCCTCTGAATTCTATATAACCATAATCCTTGCTCCATGTGTCAATGTCAAAATAAACCGTTTTAGCGTCAGGAGCAACCTTACCGCTTGCATCAAAAATAACACTGCCACCGTTAGGTGTTACATGTATACTATCAATCTGTGAAAGAACTTCTGAACGAGTTCTTACATATGTAAATGTGTCCTGTATAAGCTGCTTTACACTGTAACCCTCAGGCATCTGATACATCTGTGCCAGTTCGTTGACTGTTCCTAAATAACTGTGGGAAGTATCTCCACTTTCACATACTTTACAATCACCGGGATAGTCATGAGTACAATCGCTTATATCATCTTCAGTTGATATATTTTCAAGATAGGGTATGTTTTCACCTGTATTTGTTCCTGTTTTTGAATAATGAGCTGAATCTGCTAAATTTCCTACAATAAAGTATTTGTATAATCCTTCATCCGGATTATAAAATACAGTGTACGCATATTGATTACCTCTGTTTACAGCGTGATAACCATCATCAGCAGCCATTTCAGATTCGTTTATCGAATCTTTACTGGTTCTTCCATGTCCGTAACCTGTTGAAAGAGTATTAATTCTGACCATCTTTCCGCCGACTAAAGCAGAAGCAAATCCGTAGATATTGTCATATTCATCGTAATTTTCGATCTGCCCCAGAGGCTTCATTGTAACGTAGTCACCACTGCCTATCTGGTAGTTCCAATCCTTTGTGAAGGTAAGATCGCCACCTACTGCAACTCTACCTTCGGCATCGGCTTCGGTTGCTTTAAAGTCGCCTTCAATAAACGCACAGAAGTCACTCGCATATCCGAGAAAGTATTCTGCTTTTTCTGCCTCAAGTGCTTCATCAAGACTTGTTTTTCCTGCGTACCAGTCCTGAGCCACTAAGTTGCCGTTTTCGTCAACCGTAGCACCAAAGAGCAGTGTAAAAAGGTCCATCTGATTTGGGCTGTATGTGTATCCGTTAACCTGATTAGCATCTTTTCCAGCATAGTTATCAAGCATAGTTCCGGATATTTCTGCTCCAAGATCATTAGGCCATGTGTAAGTCTGGGATGATGATCTGACAGTTTTGCGAGTCATACTATCCGCAGGTTCCATCAGAATAAGAGGAACCATAAAAGAAACAAGCATTGACAAAGCAATAAGCACTGCCATATATCTTTTCCTTTGTTTAGGATCTTCAAAATGTCTTTGTATTACGTTTTGCAGTTCTTTCACGGATATCACCTCTTTTCAAATAATCAAAACGCTTTGTTTAAAGTTTACTAATTTTTTCCCACGGCCAGACTCTGAATATCAATCTGCCGATTATAAATTCATCTGCTATGCAGCCAACCATTGCCGTTCGGCTGTCCACCGATGTAGAACGATGATCTCCCATTACAAAAACTCTGCTTTCCGGTACCTGATACGGAAACTCGATATCACATTCTCCATAGGCCTTTTCATCGATATATGGCTCGTCAATTGCTTCACCGTTTATGAAAACCGTTCCGTCTTCCATAATTTCGATCCAGTCGCCCGGCAATCCGATAACTCGTTTCAGGAGTATCTTATTATTGTAGTAGAAAGCTATCATGTCCCCTCGTTCGTAATCACTGCGCTTGCTGCATATTACAAGCTCGTCATTATATAATGTAGGAGTCATGCTTGTTCCTGTAACTCGGAGCACTGGGAGAAACAGCATTGAGATAAGCACTGCAACCGCCGCAACTACTATAAGTGAGCTTATCGTTCCTACAATAGTTTTCCGGAAGTTTCGTTTGTATCTCAAACGCTTCATCTCATCCAGAAGCTGTTCCGCACTCGGAATATCTCTTATTTTCTCCTTATCCATCCTCTCGCTTACCCGTCTCCGGCGGATCATCCGTCGTTTCCTTTCCACTTTCATCATCACTGCTTATTTCCTTAGCAGATTCTTCATCAGATCGTCCTCTGATCGCTTCCTCTGCTGCAGATTTCACAGCATCAATTATTTTTTCAAGGTTTTCGGAGGAAATCCCGCCTCTTACATTTTCGAGCTGCTGTTTCAGAGATTCGTTTTCGTTCTGGAGTGTTTCATTTTCCTTTTTTAAGTAATATAAAACTTCCATCAATTCTGAACGCTTTAGTTTTCGCAGTTCTTTATTTGTCATATTTTTTCACCAACTTATTCCTTTTGCAGCAGCACTTTATTTGTTGTTTTTATTATACAGTCTGGAATAGTAAAAGTCAAGTGTTTTTCAAATTCGGATTGCACATTCTCCATTTTATATATTCATTATGCAGTGTTTTTGTGCATTATGCTGTAAATAATACATATTGTATTTTTCTTGCATGCTATAATATTTTGTAGTCTGAAAACTGAAATTTAACAAATTATTATTTTTTTGTAAATTCGTATTTATTTTTTCTGTAAATTGACAAAACAAATTCCCCTTGATTCGCAAATATTGAATCAAGGGGAAAAACGTCCATATTATAATGAATTTCCTTTATATTTGTCAAAAATATTATCCGAATCCTCTGCAATCCCAGATATTTTCTTCTTCGCAAGAATATCGAAATTCGGTTTTCTTCCGGACAGATTATGTGAATCGCTTCCTAAAACAACCGATAAACCATCCTTTATCATTGATTTCACCATACGCTTTTCACGAAAACTTCCAAACGCCTCATTATTTATCTGAAAAATCGCATCAGTCTTAAGAATATTTTCCATTTCAGATCTGCTATAATAATTAATGTATCTGTGTATATGTGCAATCACTGGCTTAAGATGATACTCACAGGCAATATTATAAATTTCTTCAGACATCCAGTCGGCATACGGCCCATACGGAAGCTCAAGCAATATCAGATCCGTTTCAGTAATAGCAAGGTGTTCAATTCCGTCAAGCTCGCTGACTCCATGTTCTATTGCAATCTCTGCACCGAGAATAAGCTCATTACAAGGATTCGGGAGCTTCAACAGTTTATCATACGATTTCTGACGCTTATCAAGGAAATGAGCAACAGATTTTTCTTTATGTGCGTAAAAGTGCGGTGTAGCAATAACTCTCTCCACGCCCTGACTATGCAGCATTTCAAGCATCTGCATGGAAATATCTGTATTCTTTGCTCCGTCATCAAGCTCCGGAAGAACATGGCAATGATAATCAGTCCTCATTCTTCTTTTCCTTTTGCTCGTCGCCGTCCTCATTGCCATAGCCGTAGCCGGAATAGCTGTACTTATCCTTATATCTGTAATATCCTCCTCCATGACGTCTGGAAGTTATATCGTTAACAATGAATCCAAGCATATTCATTTCAGAAAGTTGGATTTTCTTTATAGCCTTTTCAGTTTCGTCAAATGTGGTATCACCATATTTAATAACAAGCAGGATTCCTGCAAGCGATTTGCTTATTCCCATCACATCACTCACAACATTTATAGGCGGAGTATCTACTATAATATAATCATACTTGTCCGAAAGCTCTTTCAGTATGCTCTCAGCCTGTTCAGACGCAAGAAGCTCTGACGGATTCGGCGGCTTCGGACCTGCTGTGAGCAGATCAAGATTCTTCACAACATTCCTGTGAATACTCTGTTCGGCAGTTACCATTTTACCGATAACATTTGAAATACCGTTCTTATTCTTGACCTTAAATATCTTATGCTGAACGGGCTTTCTCATATCAGCGTCTATCAGAAGTACTTTATGCTCCGCCTGTGCAAGAGCAATCGCAATATTCGATGATGTAGTTGATTTTCCTTCTCCGGGATCAGCACTTGATACGGCAAAAATCTTTTTCTCAGATGTAGACAGTGAGAATACGATGTTTGTACGCATTGATTTATAACTCTCTACGATATGGAATGGAATTTCCTTTTCAAGAATCGTTCTGTGATTATCGCTGTCAGACTTCTTTTTACTGCCAGAAAAACTCGGTATTTCACCAATTATGGCTTTATCGTATTTTTCACTGAGTTCATCACTGTCCTTGACGGTATTATCAGCGATATCAATTATAAATATAATAAGTACAGCAATCAGCATTCCGGCAACAAGTCCGAGCAGTGTGAATTTAATTACATTCGGAGAAACCGGATTATAATCAGGCTTTGCCTCTCCAATTGCCTCAACGGAACCAGCACCTACAACACGGATAAGGAACTCCGGAGCAACATCAGCTATGATATTACAGAGCTCAGCCGAGATATCGGCATCCTTGGTGATTGCAGTAACTTTGAGAACTTCCGTCTCATTCACAGCCCCCATTGTAAGGCAATTTCTGATTGAATCAACACTTATTTTATTTTTCTCCTCATCAACAGAGAAAATTCCATCAAGCTCGTCAATTTTATGATTTTTCAGAAGCTCATCGCCGACAGCTTCGATTACAGCGTCATCCTGCAATACAGCAATATATGTATCAAGAAGCGACTTCGAAGCATTCAGGTCATTCAGATTAACCCCATCAGTAATAATAGCTTCATTGTTGTTCTTTACATACATCGACGTATAGGACTGATATTTCAGAGGCATCATAAACTTTGAAATACAGAACATTCCCCCTCCGCCGACAACCATTATTGCAATAATCAGCCAAAGCTTACTTAAAAGAAGCCGAAAAATTGATTTTATTGTGTATCCGTTTTTCATTATTTCTATTCTCCTTTATATCTTAACCAGAGCTTTTTTATTGAATTCTTCAGGTGTTGTAAACGTCGTAACTATACTGTGAAGAGCTTCAATAGCGAGCTGATCGTTATTTTCTCCAGCAGCATTACTCAGTACATAAAGCTGCTTTTCAAATACTTCCGCATCTATTTCAATCTGTTTTCCGATATATATCAGTTTATTTGAAGTCTTCTGCAAACCTTCCTCATCCATAAGAAGCTCTTCCTTTATCTTTTCACCCGGACGAAGCCCCGTGAACTTTATCTCCACATCCTTATAAGGAACCTTCCCGTACATTCTGATAAGATTCTCCGCAAGAGCTGTAATCCTGACAGGCTGTCCCATATCAAGCACAAATATCTCTCCTCCGGATGCTATTGCAGCTGCCTCCATTACAAGGCTGACTGCCTCCGGAATTGTCATGAAGTAACGTATAATATCCGGATGAGTAACTGTAACTGCCCTCCCCTGTTCTATCTGCTTTTTGAACAGCGGAATAACAGATCCGTTAGAGCCAAGAACATTTCCGAAACGTGTTGTTATAAATTCTGTGATGCCATCATGCTGCTGTGAAAGATACTGTACTATCATTTCACAGCACCTCTTGGAAGCTCCCATAACATTCGTCGGATTTACAGCTTTATCCGTAGAAATCATAACAAATTTCTCAACGTTATGGAACTGAGCAAGCGTTGCTGTATTGAAAGTTCCCATAACATTGTTTTTTATTGCTTCCATAGGAGAAGCTTCCATAAGCGGAACGTGTTTATGTGCTGCCGCATGAAACACTATATGCGGCTTGTATTTTTCGTAGATTCGGTTCATACGATCATAATCACGCACAGAAGCTATAAGAGTTACAAAATTAATGGAATTACCGTATTCCATCAAAAGCTCCTGTTGTATCTCATAAGCATTATTTTCATATATATCAATAATTATTATCTGTTCCGGATTATATCTTGCTATCTGGCGGACAAGCTCAGAGCCTATTGATCCGCCTCCGCCTGTTACCATACATATCTTACCACTTATAAAATCGCTGATCTGCTTATTATCAAATCTGACAGGCTCTCGTCCGAGCAGATCCTCAACTCTGATATCACGCACATGATCAAGCAGATTCACATGATCATCGTCAAAAATCAGACTGCCGATAAACGATATCACCTTTACAGGAAGTCCTGTTGCGGAGCAGATATCAAGAATCCGCTTGCGTTCATTCTCTGCACAGGATGGAATAGCAAATAATATCTGCTCTATTCCCTTCTGTTCAACAAATTTGTGAATCTCCGAGGTGCTTCCGACAACTGTTACGCCTTCAATTTCAGTACCTATCTTTGAACGGTCATCGTCAATTATACATACCGGTCTATATAATGATGTACTTTTTTCTTCCGCACAGGAAGATTTCTGTGCGTTATTTATCTCCTTCAGCAGCATTGTACACGCCTGTCCACCGCCTATTATCATTGTTTTCTTGTACGCAGCATCCTTTGTGCCGACCTCTACAAGATCAATGAACGTCGTCTTGAATACGAATCTGAACATACAAATTCCCACAACGGAAATAACAAGATGAAGAATATGATATGCAAGATCAGGTGTATCAAAAAACACATAAACCAATACACTGCTTACCACAACTCCGATTGCTGTTCCGTAAATGCAGAACAGATAATCCTTTTTATGGAAATATCGCCACAATCTGTTATATGCTCCGAAGCTGAGCAGTGCAGCAAAGCAGCATATCACACTCAGCGATGCGGAAAATGTAAGGATTCTTGCCGATATTTCCATATCAAACAACGAAAGAAGATAATTTGATATCAGTGCTGAAATTGATATTATAAAAGCATCAGCTGCTGCAAGTACTACCTTTCTAACTCTGAACTGACTGAATATTTTTCTCAAATAAACCATCCTCCTATGATTCCGTAAAAGCTACGGAATAAATGCTCTACCATATAAAGCACCAATATAAGTATACACCCAACCACAGCTTGATGTCAAGCGTACAGATGTATATAAAGAAAATATTTTTCCAAAAAAATACCGCTTATGAAGAATTCACAAGCGGTATAAGCTTAATCAGCTGACTTTTTTATTTGTCAATGCTTTGATTATAAAGAGCACCAACAACATAAGAACAATTGATGTTCCAAGCACTACAAATACATTCTGAACAAATCCGGAAAGCAGGTATCCGACTGCACTGACAGCCGCAACAGTAATCGCATACGGCAGTTGTGTTGAAACATGGTTGACATGATCGCACTGTGCACCTGTTGATGCCATAATCGTTGTATCTGAAATAGGCGAACAATGATCTCCGCAAACTGCTCCTGCAAGGCATGCAGACATACAGATTATTACCATAGCCGGAATCTTTCCTGTGTCGGATATACCTTCAAGATCGTTGGCAAATACGCTTGTCACAATGGGAATAAGTATTCCGAATGTTCCCCATGATGTTCCTGTTGCAAATGAAAGTCCTATTGCCACTACAAACAGAATAAACGGCAGAAGAACTTCAACTGCAGTTGCTTCTTCTACAATACCTGAAACAAATGTACCTGCGTCAAGATTATTTGTCATTGTTTTGAGTGTCCATGCAAATGTGAGAATCAGAATTGCAGGAACCATCTGCTTGAATCCGGCAGAAATCGAATCCATACAATTTGTGAATGAAAGAACTCGGCGGCAAAGGAAATACAGAATTATCACAATAAGCGCACCAAGTGAACCAAGTGCAAGTCCGTATGAAGCATCGCATTCAGAAAAAGAAGTAATGAAGCTCTTTCCGCTGAAAAATCCGCCTGTATAGATCATGCCAGTTACACAAAATACAATGAGAATCAATACAGGAAGAAGGAGATCAATAACCTTTCCCTTTGTATGTACCGGAGCATCATCAGCAGCATATGTCATGTTGCGTGTTGTGAATAAATCGCCGTTAAGAGCATTTTTTTCATGCTTCTTCATCAGTCCGAAATCAAGACCGCTTATCGAAATGAATAAAACCATAAGCAGAGTAAGCAGTGCATAGAGATTATATGGAATAGTACTTATAAACAGCTTAATTCCATTTACGCCTTCTACTGTTCCACTAACGGCAGCAGCCCATGATGAGATAGGTGCAATGATACATACCGGAGCAGCTGTTGAATCTATCAGATACGCCAGCTTAGAACGTGAAATCTTATGCTTGTCCGTAACAGGACGCATAACTGAGCCTACTGTAAGGCAGTTGAAATAGTCGTCAACGAATATAAGTATTCCAAGAAGGAACGTCGAAAGACTTGCTCCGACACGGCTTTTGATATGCGTTGCCGCCCATTCTCCATAAGCACGGCTTCCGCCGGCTTTGTTCATGAGCACGACTATTACTCCAAGATTTACAAGAAAAATCAGGATTCCTACATTGTAGGAGTCCGAAAGATTTGCAACAAGACCGTCCTGCACGATAGTATTGAATACTCCAGTGAATCCCTTCGATTCTGATATTGCATAAATAACTCCTCCGGTAACTATTCCCAAAAACAAGGATGAATAAACTTCTTTAGTAATCAGAGCAAGTCCGATAGCTACAATCGGAGGAAGCAGTGACCACAAAGAACCTACTGCATCAGTGATTGATGCATTGATTGCACAGCATACAGTAAATGCCACAACAATCAGTGCAAAGATGATTTTACTGAGATATTTTTTCATTTTTTCTTCTCCGTCCCGATATTATTTTTTTCAGCTGATTTATCCGGTAATTTCAGCTGGGCGAGAATTACAGCTATGAATACAAGTACACAGCCTGCCGTTTCCTTAAGTGAAAGAACCTCATGCAGAATAAGCCATCCCGAAAGTGCCGCAAATACTGATTCAAGACTCATAATCAGCGTCGCCGCCGCCGGAGCTGTATGACGCTGTCCGAGAATCTGAAGCGTATAAGCAATTCCACTTGACATTATTCCGGCATATAGAATCGTATAGCGTGCGTCCAGAACCGCATTAAGCTTCGGCGACTCAAAAAGGAGCATTGCAATTGCCATCAGAGTTCCGGCTGTAAAAAACTGTATACACGACAGAACTATTCCGTCTGCGTTTCTGCTGTTGAAATAATCAATCACCATAATATGCAAGGCAAAAAATACCGCACAGCATAATACAAACCAGTCTCCTCTGCTGATTCTGAAGCCTTCCTTTATGCAGAGAAGGTAAAAACCTGCCGCCGCAACCACAACGCATATCCACACAAACACATTTGATCTTCTGTAAATCACAAGCTCTATCAACGGTACAATAACTATATACAACGCTGTTATAAATCCAGCCTTACCGGCTGTTGTCATGGTCATTCCGCATTGCTGCATCGAGCTTGCTGCAAATAAGACCACTCCGCAGACCATTCCTCCGATTATCGTTGCCTTTCGGGAAGTTTCACTTTCCGGCGGATGTGTTTTTCGTGAAAATACTCTGAATGCCGTAATCACGGGTATCAGTACTATTCCTCCGAGAAGTGTCCGTACTGCATTGTAGGTAAACGGCTCAACATAACGCATTCCTTCGCTTTGTGCCACAAATGTCGTTCCCCATAACAGTGCAGCTATCAGCAGCATAATATTGCCCTGAAGCCTTTTACTCATCTGTAATTCTCCGTTTTTCGTTATATTCTGACATTCTTTATTATACCATATTTCTATTCTTACTACAACAATTATTTACAGATATTCCGTTTTTTGGCGTATTATCCAAATTTCAGACGCAAAAACCAGCTATTTCAACAATGCGGTCCTCTGCTGGTTTAATACCAAAAACTCCCGATACTGAACAGTATCGGGAGTTTTTTTCACATCAGTTCTTACAGATCAATGAAATATCTGAAATTTCGATAGTACCGGCATCTCCGCCGCAGATAAAGAATATAGAAGCATCCATGCACTGTTCATCAGCTGTAAAAGTATATGTAAACTTTTTAGCCGATGTTCCCACTGAAGCGTTTTCAGTGATTATCTCGTCCTTATCTGTCCATACATTCACGCTGATATCTCTGTTTGTATCCGATTTTGCCGTGAAGCTCAAAGTATAGTTCTTTCCTGCGTCAAGAACAATTCCGCTGTAAAACGGCTGAACCTCACCGCCATCAGTATTTTTCTTGACAGTAATGCTGTCCGGAGCATTCACTGTGAACTCGCCGGATCCTGTCGGATCAAAGAATTCCCAGTAGCCTACACCGTTTACAAGCTCTGTATCAAAGGAAATCGGTGTAATAGAAGCGTTTCTTATTGTATATACGCCTGCTCCGTTACCGAAATCAACGCAGAATTTCCAGTCAGAAGCTGTGTTATGCGCTGATACAAAAGTGAAAGAGTATTCCTTGAAATCATTTGTCAGATTGATTCCGGACTTTGAGAAGCAGCTCGGCCAGCTGTTCCCCACCTGATGATTTATGGTTACTGCAATCGGTGAGTTTGTTGTACATGATGCCTCAAAGGTTATCTTGTAGGTTTTTCCTTTCTCAATAGTAAAAGACTTCGACTGAGACTGAATATCCCAGCTGTTGGTACATGCCTTATTTGCTGAAAGTTTAAACACTCCGTCCGATTTTGATACAGTTGCATCGCCATAGAATGACCACCCTGATTCATCCGAAAGGATATCTGAACCAGCATTCATGTTTGTTTCATTACCATAAAGCCTGTCGAGATACATTTTTGCAAGATTGCGTCGTCCGATGAAGAACTGTCTGAACGCTTCGATTTCTGCGTCATAGTTGAGATTTACCCATTCCTGATCGAAACGTGTGTTTGTGATCATGATGATTTCCTTGTACTTTTCAACGAATTCGTCAAGTTTTGCACTTACTCTGACAGGTTCAAAATTATTCTTCATTATGTCGATGTAACTGTTATAGAACTGATCGGCAAAATCCTTGTTATTCAGCAGATTGTAGAACATCGGAACAAAGTTATACGGATCACCGCCCATATAAAGATTATTAAGGGAGTCGAATCCTACAAGACTTCTTGCATCATCGAAGTAGTCTGCACTGAAATCGAGGTCATAGAGCATATAGCGCCATTTTCCGTCTGCGTATGCAAGAGAATCATCCGGCTCAGTAGCTCTCCATACAATCCAATTGTTCATGTACTCGGTTGCCCAGTCAACATTATTGATATAAGTCTCAATTACAATCATATCAATAAGACTCTGGATATCAAAGGCATCGCATACCTTCTGGTAGTTTGCAGGATCTGTCATATCAGCAGAACCAGCCCATTTAAGAAATTCTTTATATTCTCGGTCAAGATCCTTTGAGCCGTCGTCAAGCTCGCCGTTCTTGATGAATGTTACGTTATCCTTGTCTATTCCATAGTGAGCTTCAACAAAGTCTGCATCCTGTTTTTCACGGATGAAATAGAATCCCCAGAATTCTCCGTCAATAAATACTATGCAGGGTTCTCCGGCCTGAACAGCCATTGCCCTGTCGGCACAGAGAGTCTGTATAAGCAGATCACGGAAATGGAGAAGCTGATTGTCAGTTCCGCCGTTTCTCAGTGTAACCTTGTCGAATTCCTTGATAGGATCGCCGTTTATATCGGTCAGTTCCTCAATGAATTCATACTCAAGCTTGGAGTCGCCGTATTCACTTCTTGCGTAAAGACGGATACTCTTCTGTGCAAATCCTCTTGACCAGTTTCCGGAAAGACGTGCACCTACATCATTTGTATAGACAAGCTTTCCGTCTTCAAATACCTGAACATTTGCCGGAAATTCAGATTCCTTGCCGTCGATATTGTAGTTTGTCGGGTTTGAAGCGTCATTTGCATCCTTAAGAACAAACTTTCCAGATGATACAAGATCATGGTAATTCTTGCCAACCATGTAGAATCCGTTATCCTTATCAAAAAGATAATCGCTGTCAGTTGAAAGCGATACTACCTTGAAATCAGTGTAGTAATCGGCATTCTTTCCGACAAAATAGCTGTTTGTTGCAACATTACTGAATTTTCCTTCAGCTGTTCTGCATACTGCTCTCACGATAATTCCCTTGTCAACACTGGTTTTCGGAGCTTTATAGCCGCTCAGATTTATATCTGTGATCGCACTGTATACATTAGGATCGCTTGTATTATTGTATATTTTTATCTCGCCTGCGTATGGCTTTGCAGTTTCAGAAGTTCTCGGATCGCTTCCGTCTGTGGTGTAAATGATCTCACTGCCGAAATCGTCGCTCAGTGTAAGTCCGAAAGCATCATCGTAGAAGCCGCCCTCTGCTGAGAATACCGGCATTTCTACCGGAGTAAGATCCTCTGCTGTATCGTTCGTCTTACCGGGAGTATACGAGAGATATGTGAAGTTATCAGAACCGTTTGCAAATCTTCCCCATGTGACATCCTCATCAAGAAGCGGAACATCAACGAAATCAATCTCTCCGTAATCAGGATGCGTCATATAAACTGATTCACCGTCGGCACTCAGCTTGAATGCAGCGTGATATTCGCCTTCAGCTTCGTTTACAGCATCGTCGCAGTAAACGAGGATATATCCGTCAGCCGGAATTATTGTTCCCTCCGGAAATGCAAATTTGAATTTCTTCTTTGCACCGTCGGATAATCCTATGCCGCTGATGTCCATAGCTTTATCCGATGAATTGTAAATCTCTATCCAGTCCGGAGATTCACCAGCTGCATCCTTGACAGATTCCTTTGCAGATGAGCAAACCTCGTTTATCAGCAGACCGGAAAATTCGTGGAGTCCACCGTTTTTCATGATCATCTTTCTGAGAAGCACAACGTCAAATGAGTCAATAACGCTGTCCCCATCAAGGTCGGAATTCTGCCATGAATCGGCTGAAATTCCATTTCCGCTGAGAATGTAATTCTGAAGCATGACAAGATCGGCTATTGAAACTCCGCCATCTGCATTGACATCTCCTGCAACAACCGACGAAGCCGCTTGTGCTGAAACAGACTTCACCGTAGCTTCCGGAGTTCCGATAATCAACGGCTGTGCTAAAACCGAGATCGCTGTAACAGCAGCAATAATTTTTCCTTTCATAGAATAATCTACCCCTCTCTAATAGATTTTTTTATTTCCAGCTCCGCATACTGATTACAACAGTTTTAACGATATACTGGTTATCATATATAATAACATAATCACCTTAAATAGTCAATGGTTTTTTGTGAATTTTTTACATCTGAACAAACAAAAGCTCACTGAGAATTTTCAGTGAGCTCTCTGATTTTGTATTGCAACTTTCAGGATAAATTATTATCAGAAAATTAATACTATAATCTGCGAAACAAGTACCACAGAGATAAGTGCGGCAGGATATGTCGCTGCATATGCTGATGCCACATTCTCTGTTCCGGCAGTACTTATAAGTGTTCCGAGCGCCGGAGTTGATGTCATTCCGCCGGTAATTGCTCCCAGATTGTTGAGCAGCTTGAATTTGAGAACGTATTTCGCAAAAAGGAATCCGATAATCATCGGCAGAAGCGTCATGATTACTCCGTAGACAAAGTATATCGGCTTGAAATATTCAACAAACCTCGCTCCCCCCGAAATACCTGCACCAATAAGAAAGAACATCAATCCCATTTCACGGCAGACTTTAAGGGTTTTATCCTTTGGCATAATTGAAATCTTTCCGATTTTTCCGAAATGTCCGAAAACAAGAGTTGTAAGCAGACATCCGCCCGTTGTTGTCAATGAGAAATTGCCGAATTTTATTGAACCAACAAAAATACCGATTATCGCTGCCAGAGCAAATGGCATAAATCCGAAATCATCCATCTCTATAAGCTTATCGGAAGTACTGATTTTTTTATTTGCGGTGCCGGTTGAAATTATAAGCTCACGTTCCTTTTTCATATCTGCTTTCAAGAATTTGGGTATTAGCTGTACAAAAAGCACTACTCCGATTACTCCGAAGATGTAGGCAATTCCGTATCCGACTGAAACTGCTCCGTCAAGTTCTGCACCTACTGCATCCTTGGAAGCTGAAAATCCGGGAGTACTTGTCAGGGCACCTGATAAAATACCAACCATTATTGCAGTAAATTCATCTCCGCTTACACTGCTGAACTGACTGCCGATAGCTATACAGCCCGCACAGGCAAGTCCACCAGTGAGGATAATTATAACCGCCAGAAGAACGTAGGACTTAAAATTCTTCCTGAAATTCTCGAAAAAAGCAGGTCCTGCGATAAATCCTACTGCTGATACAAAGAGGATAAGCCCCATATTTTCCACGATTTTCAGTGCATCTTTTACAAAAGAAACGCTTTCCTTACTCACAGCGGCTTCTATAATAAGATTATCACTGAGATTGTCATAGAAAAAGCATCCGTAAAGCAGAGCCACTATAAATACGCCTGCTGTTCCAAGAGACACGCCCTTGATTGTAATTCTTCCAAGCAGATATCCAGCCGCTGCAATAAGAAATACAGAAAACATCAGAAAAGCGATTGAGGTTATTGAAATCGAAAAATCACCTGCGGTAATTAAATCCATAGTAATAACACTTCTTTCTAAAAAATTTGTTTATAAATACCAATTTGCCTTTTCGCACAAATCGACGGACTTGGATTTCATTCCATTTCGTCCGCCGATTCTTAAGCAACACCTCATAAAGCTTTGTGCTGTGTTGCCTTAATTATATATTATGCTTTGCGTGCATATTTTGGAAGAAGCATGGGTGACTGAACGTCAGATTCAATTCCGGCAGCTGCAAGCTCGCTGTTGAAATGATCTATATGCTCCAGAGTAAGTCCCTCCGGAACAGCAGTCTCCTTTGCCTTTGCTGCAGCATGAATTCCCGCATTTCTGCCGAATACGATAACGTCAAGAAGTGAATTTCCCATGAGACGGTTTCTGCCGTGAATTCCTCCCGCTGCTTCTCCTGCTGCATAAAGATTACCTACTCCCGTAGAACAGTCAGGAGCAATCTCCAGACCGCCGTTCTGGTAGTGAAGTGTAGGATAAACGAGAATAGGTTCCTTTCTGATGTCAATGCCGTACTTTCCGAACATTCTCATCATCGCAGGAATACGCTTTTCTATGGTACCCTCACCGTTTTTATACTCAATCATCGGTGTATCAAGCCATACGGCACTTCCGAGATCAGTCTCGATTCCCTTACCGTTTGCAGTACATTCACGGATAATAGACGCAGCTGTAACATCTCTTGTCTCAAGAGGGTGCATGAATACGTCGCCATCTATGTTGACAAGCTTTGCTCCGAGTGAACGTACCTTTTCAGTAACAAGAGCACCGAAAATCTGCTCCGGATATCCTGTTCCTGTGGGATGATACTGAAGTGTATCTGCATAGAGAAGCTTTGCTCCTACTCTGTATCCGAGAATAAGTCCGTCAGCTGTTGCTCCATAGTGATTCGACGTCGGAAATCCCTGATAATGGAGACGTCCTGCTCCTCCGGTTGCAATGATAACTGTCTTTGCCCTTGCAACAAGAAGCTCCTTTGTTTCCATGTTCATCAGAACAGCTCCGGCAGCATTTCCATCGCTGTCGAGAATAATCTCCACAGCCGCTGTGAAATCAACAACAGGAATTCCTCTGTTGAGTACCTCATCACGGAGGGTTCTCATTATTTCTGCACCTGTATAATCCTTGGCAGCGTGCATTCTTTTTCTGGATGTACCGCCGCCGTGAGTTGTAATCATTATTCCGTCTGCTTCCTTATCGAATTCAACGCCAAGATCATTGAGCCACTTGATAGCTTCGGGAGCTTTCGATACAAGTGTATTTACAAGCTCAGGCTTTGCAGCAAAATGACCGCCGCCGAATGCGTCAATATAATGGATAGCCGGAGAATCATTCGGCTTATCAGCAGCCTGAATTCCGCCCTCAGCCATCATTGTATTTGCATCGCCGATACGAAGCTTTGTTACAATCATAGCCTTTACTCCAGCCTGATCAGCTTCTATTGCCGCAGATGCTCCTGCACCTCCGCCGCCGATGATAAGTACATCAGTATCATAATCAGGATCTGAAAGATCTACATCTGCACTGCTTATGCGGCTCTTTCCCTGAAGAAGCTCTGCAAGTTGTGTGGGAACCTTATCTCCCTTATTTACACCGGCAGAAAGCACGGTAAATTCATTCTGCTTATAGTCAGGATGAAATTCTGCAAGAAGTGTATCCTTTTCCTCAGCTGTCATTCTCTCCGGTTCAAAAGAAGCATTTTCGGCTCTCTTTTCAGCAACGATCTTTGCAAGCTCGTTCAGCTTTTCTATTTTATACATAGCTCAGCTCCTCCTTACTTCTCGATCTCGCGGTTATTGTAAAGTTCCCTAAGTTCCTCAACAGGCTTCTGCATGAGCTTTTCAAGAAGCTCGCTGTACATTCCGTCATTTATTTCCTTCACACGATCTTCAAGATGACCGCAGTCGGGAGCGATATATTTTCCGTTAAGACGTCTTGCCAGCATTGCAACCTGCGGATGAGATATTCCAGCCGGACATCTTGAGGAACACACACCACACATAACACAATCGAAACTGAGTTCTGCACACTTGTCGTACTCACCTCTCTGCGCATGAGCAATATACTGCATAACGCTGAGTTCCTGTGTACAAACCTTTGTGCAGGCATTACAGCCGATACAGCAGTAGATCTCCGGATAAAGCTGCATCATAATCTGCTCGGTGGGCTTGATTTCGTTGATATTATACACCTGCTTTACAAGCGGAAAGAATGGCAGTGTTGCAACGTACATTCCCTCCTGAACCTCAGTCTGACAAGCCAAACAGGCATGAAGTTCCTGTTTATCCTTAATTCTGTATATAGTAGCACAGGCACCACAGAATCCGTTTCTGCATCCGCAGCCTCTGACCAGCTCATAACCGGCATATTCCATAGCTGTCATTATTGTAAGACCAGCCGGCACCTGATACTTCTTGCCGAACAGGAACACATTTACTTTGTTTTCCATGACATTACTCCTTATATCAATATTCATCAGGCAGTTCGCTCAGCTCGTCGTATCTGAATACCGGACCGTCCTTGCAGACATACTTATCACCGATATTGCATCGTCCGCATTTACCAACGCCGCATTTCATACGAAGCTCCATTGTGGTGTAGACCTGAGTTTCCTCGAATCCAAGCTCCCTGAGTCCAGCAAGAGTGAACTTTATCATGACCGGAGGTCCGCAGACAAGCACTGTGCTGTCTGTGGAAGGATTAAGCTCCTTTACATAGTCCGGAACAAATCCGACATGACCATTCCATCCCTCCTGTGGATTGTCAATAGTAAGGTTCACTTCAATTCCGTCATCTGTCATCCACTCGTCGATAATCTCCTGATAATCAACAAGATCATCCTTTGAACGTGAACCATAAACAATGCGGACACTTCCGTAATTGCTGCGGTTATCCCTGACATAATTAATAACGGAACGAAGCGGAGCAAGACCGATACCTCCGGCAACAAACAGCAGATTTTTTCCTTTAAGCTCAGTTTCAACAGGAAATGCATTGCCGTACGGACCTCTGATAGTTATCATCTGTCCGACATCCATCTGATGAAGCCAGTTTGTAAGGCATCCGCACTTTTTGATGCTGAATTCCATGAATTCGGTATTTGTCGGGGAGGATGTTATGGAAAACATCGCCTCGCCTACTCCGGGAATAGAAAGCATTGCACACTGTCCGGGCATATGCTCGAAAACCTTTCCGCCCTCCGGTGCAACTACCCTGAATGTTTTTACATCCGGAGTATCCTGACGTATATCGGTAACGATACCAAGAAGCGGTATCAGGGTATCATTTGTATTCATCACTTGACCTCCAATGCTTTCATGACTTTAACAATATTCATGGAAATCGGACATTTCTGTAAACATCGTCCGCAGCCTACACAGCCGAATTCCCCGTTATTGTTTGCAGGAAAATACACAAGCTTGTGCATAAAGCGCTGGCGGAAGCGTTCAAGCTGGGAAACTCTCGGATTTCCGTGAGCCATCTGGGTGAAATCGGAATACATACATGAATCCCAGCAGCGGAAACGTACAATGCCGTCGCCTGTGTTGAAATCCTTTATATCGTAGCACTGACAGGTGGGACATACAAATGTACAGGTTCCGCAGCCTATGCAGCTCTCGGAAAGTCCTGCCCACTTGTCAGAATTGAAAAGCTCATTGAGTTTATCTCCGCCGAATGAATCAGTAGAGAGATTCGCAAGCGGAAGCTTTTTCAGGATATTTCTTGTATTCTCCTGAACGTCAGCAAGACGTGAAAGATCGCCGTCCTCAAGAAGATTATCTATATCTGCAAGGAACTTCTCGCCCTTTTCTGTATTTGCCATGAAGAAGAATCCGTCACCAACCGGAAATGCCGTAACATCGCCGCCAGGCATTGTGGGATTGATTCCGAATGCCGTACAGAAACAAGTCTCAGCCGGACGTGTACAAGCCATTGTCACAACTGTTCCGTGATCACGGCGGTTCTTGTAGAAGCTGTCAACAGGATCAACAAGATATACTTTATCAAGAATATCAAAGCTGCGTGCATCACACGCTCTGACTCCGAAGATGACAAAATCCTCGCACTCTTTTCTGATATCATTTACCTCGATTTTCTTGCCTTCCATTTTGAAAGCAGCGAGATTTTCCGTCTGCGGGAAAAAGAAATCCTTGGCACTGCGAACAGTATTGAGAGCATTGCTGAGCTTCATGCCGCTTTCGTATTTTCTGAATTCAGCAGCTCCGTCCTCACGGTCTGTGGGAATGTAAAGAGTCTGCTTTCCGGAAATAGCTTCAAAAAGCTGATCAAGCTTTGCAGCCGTAATTTTTCTGAGCATTACTCTGCACCCCTTTCATGAACAATGCTTGCTTCGCAGTCATCCATTTTATAATCATTAAGCGGAGCCTTATCAGTTGTATTTTCACCAGCCTGATATGTACCGTAAAGAGCATTTATATCCTTGATAAACTTGCGGTTGAGCAGATGAAGCGGAATATTCTCCGGACATACCCTTGAACATTCGCCGCAGTCGGTACAGCGTCCGGCAACGTGGAATGCACGGATAATATGGAACATTTTCTCCTCAAAGCTGTCAGCGGCAGCCTTGTTTTCAATTCCGGAATCAGGATTTTCAAACACGCACTTTTCGCAGGTACAAGCCGGACAGACAGTACGGCACGCATTACAGCGAATGCACTTTGAAAGCTCGCTGCGCCAGAAATCGTAGCGTTCCTGAGATGTCATATTCTCCAGCTTTTCAACCATATCAAAGCGGTTTGAGTCAAGAACTTCGCCGTCCTCGCCGATAAGCTCATCGAAAACAACATGTTTCTTACTCTTGCAGCTTTCGCACTTGACACCTATTGCCTCGTAAAAAGGCATTTCAGATATGCCGTATATTGTCTCTATCTTCAATGTGTAATTTTCATTCCTGACATTGAGGATTCCTGTGATTCCCTTTGCTCTTATCTTCTCAATATCAAGCTTAGGTCCGCCGGGAATTCCGATAACATAGACCTTGTCACGGTCAATGCGGTGTTCCTTCACAAGCTGATTGAAGCTGTAAGTATCACATGGCTTCAGAAATGCAAGAATCTTTCCGTCCCTGACAGTTTCCTTTACCAGATACTTTGAAAGATTAGCAGATGTAAAGTCATCGCAGACAAAGTTTTCATCAAGCTCCTGAGCCGAAGTAAATACAGCCGGAGTGTGATCGTAGGAAAATTCGCCCTTTTTCCAGCCCATAACCCGATCAACAATGCCGTCAGCAAGGAGTTCCTTTGCTCTTTTTATCATTGCTTCCTGCATCTCAGATCCTCCAATCTCCGGTTAGGGCCAAGCTTTCTGACCGCTTCGGTAAATTCATTCATTGTGGCAGCAAATTTAGCTCCCTCCGCAGCAGATACCCATTCAACACGGGTTCTGTCACGCTCAATGCCGAGAAAATCAAGCATACTGAAAAGAAGCGTCATTCTGCGGCGTGTAAAGTAGTTTCCGGATGTATAGTGGCAGTCTCCGGGATGACATCCGCAGAGAATAACTCCGTCTGCACCTCTCTGAAACGCACGAAGAATGAACATCGGGTTCACTCTGCATGAACAAGGAACACGGATGATCTTAACATTCGTGGGATAATTCAATCTGTTTGTGCCCGAAAGATCGGCTCCTGCGTAGGAACACCAGTTACAGCAGAAGGCAACGATAAGGGGCTGAAATTCGTTATTGTTGTTTACTTGCATATTGCGTCTACCTCCGCCATTATCTGACTGTTTGAGAATCCGCTGAGATCCATTGCTCCGGAAGGACAGGCAACCGTGCAGGCTCCGCATCCCTGACAAACGGCAGGATTTACACTTGCCACACGACGTATCCGTGTAGTCTTGTCGGGCATTCTGAATTCCTTGTCAATATATGTGATAGCACCATAAGGACATACCTTTTCACATGATGAACAGCCGTTGCACATGAGTTCGTCTGAGCTTGCAACGCACGGATTACAGGTAATGCTGTTCTTGCAGAGAAGTCCGATAGCCTTTGCAGCTGCAGCACTTGCCTGAGCTACTGTCTCAGGGATATCCTTCGGTCCCTGACAGGCTCCGGAAAGGAAAATTCCGGCTGTTGCGGATTCAACTGGACGAAGCTTAGGATGTGCTTCTGTGAAGAAATCATTTGTATCCATCTGTGTGGTAAGCATTGTCGCAAGAGGACGTGCACTCTTATCCGGCTCGATAGCCGCCGCAAGAACTACCATATCAGCGTCGATATGAAGCTGTTCATTTGCAAGAAGATCTGATGCCTGAACATCAAGCTTTCCGTCTGATTTCGGCGTAACCTTTCCTACCATGCCCTTGATGTAATGAACTCCGTACTGTTCAACGGCACGGCGGTAGAATTCATCAAAGTTCTTTCCGGGAGTTCTCACATCGATATAGAATACATAAACCTCTGTATCCGGATATTTCTCACGGATAAGCATTGCGTGCTTCGCTGTATACATACAGCATATCTTTGAGCAGTAGGGTTTGCCCTTTTCATCGTCACATCTTGAACCTACGCACTGTACAAAAACAATAGTGTGCGGATGCTTCTTATCAGAAGGACGAAGCAGAGTCCCTCCGTTTGGACCTGCGGCGTTCATAAGACGCTCAAGCTCCAGCGATGTAACAACATCAGGACTCTGAGCGTAGGCAAATTCCTCGTACTTGTCTATTTTAATGGGATTGAAGCCGGTAGCTACTACAATAGCACCATACTTCTCCTCAATGAACTTATCTGTCTGCTTATAGTCAATAGCTCCCACTGAGCATATCTTTGAACAGACTCCGCATTTTCCGTTTTTCAGCATAAGGCAGTAATTCGGATCAATTGCCGCCACCTTCGGAACAGCCTGTGCAAAAGGAATATATACAGCAGTTCTGTTGTCAAGTCCCATGTTGAATTCGTTGGGAACCTTCTTCATCGGACACTTTTCAGTACAGAGTCCACAGCCGGTACACTTTGTTTCATCAACGAATCTTGCCTTCTTCTTTATTGTAACCGTAAAATTACCGACAAAGCCCTTAACATCGGAAATTTCACTGAATGAATGTATATGTATCTTCTCATTCTGAGCACACTCAACCATCTTGGGAGTGAGAATACAAGCGGCACAGTCAAGCGTTGGGAACGTTTTATCTATCTGTGCCATTTTTCCGCCGATAGTAGGCTCTTTTTCAACGATATCCACTTCAAAGCCGGCTTCTGCGATATCAAGTGCAGTCTGGATTCCGGCAATTCCTCCGCCGATAACAAGCGCACGCTTTACAACCGGACTTTCTCCGGCAGTAAGAGGAGCATTGAGATGAACCTTCGCAACAGCAGCTCTGCCAAGAATAACCGCTTTTTCCGTTGCCGTAGCTATTTCCTTATGTATCCACGAACACTGCTCACGGATATTCGCAATCTCAACAAGATAAGGATTCAGACCTGCCGCAGAAGCTGCCTTTCTGAAAGTATTCTCGTGCATTCTGGGAGAACATGAACATACAACGATTCCGGTAAGAGAATGCTCCTTTACAGCATCCTTGATGAGATTCTGTCCGGATTCCGAACACATATACTGATAATCCTGAGAAATTACAACGCCCGGCTCATGTGCAAGAGCTTCTGCAACTACTTTTACATCAACTGTCGCAGCGATATTTGTACCGCAGTGGCAGACAAAAACGCCTATTCTCTGCATATTGTCTCCTCCTTATTTTGTATATTTCCTGAATGCTGTCACAATAGCCTGCTGCGGCAGATCGTCATCAAGCATTGCCGGAATCTGATCCGGAATCAAATGATTATTCCCCTGTTTTCTTACAGCCGCAAGACGAACTGCTTCAACAACCTTTGCAGGCTCCACACTGCGTGGACAGCGTTCCACACAGGCAAAACAGGTCAGGCATCTGTACAATGAGTCTGAATTCATAAGAGGCTCTATATCGCCTTTTTCCACCATATAAACAAACTGATGGGGATGATATTCCATTTCGTCGTAGGACGGGCATGCTGCCGAACATTTACCACATCTCATACACTTTCGGACATTGACGCCTGATGTGATGTCCACCCAGTCCTTCAGTGAATTATTCATTATCAGCCGCCTCCTTTACACCCAGAGCCTCAGCTAAAATCCCTGTAAAATAGTATACGGGAAGTTCAGAATCCGAATTCTTTTCAAGATTATAAAGGCACAGCGGACACGCAGTAATTATCATTTCTGCACCCATGTCCTCAGCATTATTCATTACCGCATTGCTTCTCTTTGCAGCCTGAGCTTTATCCTCCATTGTGATATATCCGCCGCAGCACTCGTTTCTCTGCGCCCAGATCACGGGAATTCCGCCGATTGCACGAATAAAATCCTCCATGATAGTGGGATTCTCCGGATTATCCATCGCCATTGCCTTTGAAGGGCGAAGAAGCAGACAGCCGTAATAAGCAGCAATCTTCTTTCCTGTCAGAGGATTTACAACCTTTTCTGCAAGCCTGTCAAAACCGACAACATCACGGAGCATTTCAAGATAGTGATATATCGCAGTCTCGCCTCTGTAAGGCTCCTCCAGACCAAGATAATTATTAACCTTTGTCTGCATTGATTCATTACGGGAAATATCGTAATTTGTCTGTTTTATAACATTATGGCAGGCAGAACATACAGTTATAAGAGGTCTGCCGAGCTCCTTAGCCGCATTCAGTGCTCTTACTGCTGAAAGCTTTGTTGCCGGCTCGTTAGCGGCAGTAGTATAGGCACCTCCGCAGCACTGCCATTCAGCAGGCTCTTCGAGACATATTCCCAGAGCTTTAGCAGAAGCTCTGGCATATCTGTCAAGATCCTTCGCCTTGGTTCTCAGAGTACATCCGGGATAGTATGTAAATGTTTCCATAGCACTTTCCTTTCTGCTGAAGCCTTAAACCATCTGTTCCGGATGGAAAACCTCGTCAAACCTCTCGGCTGTGAGAAATCCCAGCTCCACGCAGGCTTCTTTAAGGGAAATATTGTCCTTATACGCCTTTTTCGCAGTCTTTGCTGCGTTCTCGTATCCGATATATGGATTGAGTGCTGTTACAAGCATAAGGGAATTATGCAGATTATGGTGCATTTTCTCCTTATTTGCCTTGATTCCCACAGCACAGTTCTTGTCAAAAGAAATTATTGATTCTGCCAGCAGTCTTGCGGACTGAAGGAAATTATACGCACATACAGGCATGAATACATTAAGCTCGAAATTTCCCTGCGAGGCTGCCATTCCAACAGCGACGTCATTTCCCATTACCTGTACTGCTACCATTGTAACCTGCTCGCACTGAGTTGGATTCACTTTTCCAGGCATGATTGAAGATCCCGGCTCATTTTCGGGAATAAATATTTCTCCAAGACCGTCTCTCGGACCGGAAGCAAGCCATCTTACGTCATTGGCTATCTTCATCATGTCAGCGGCAAGAGCCTTTAACGCTCCATGAGCAAAAACAATTTCATCCTTTGATGTCAAAGAGTGGAATTTATTCTGAGCAGTAATAAATTTTCTGCCTGTAAGCTCGCTTATTACTTCAGCAGATTTTTCTGCAAATCCTGCCGGTGCATTGAGTCCAGTACCAACGGCTGTTCCGCCGAGAGCAAGCTCTTTAAGCTCCTCGCATGAAGCAAGTATCATCTTTCTGTCCTTTTCAAGGGATGTTCTCCATCCGCTTATCTCCTGTGAGAACTTGATCGGAGTAGCGTCCTGAAGGTGAGTTCTTCCGCTCTTGACTATACCTTCATTTTCCTCCTCAAGACGTTTAAAGGTTGCAATGAGAGTATCAACAGCAGGAATCAGCTTATCCTCAAGGGCAATTACTGCGGCAATGTGCATTGCCGTCGGGAATGTATCGTTTGAGGACTGACTCATGTTTATATCATCGTTGGGATGAAGCAGCTTTGTTCCGGCAATTTCATTTCCGCGGTTTGCAATAACTTCGTTAGCATTCATGTTTGACTGTGTACCGCTTCCTGTCTGCCATACAACGAGCGGAAAATGTTCGTTGAGAGCTCCGCTGATAACCTCGTCGCAAGCCTGTGAAATTGCAGAAAGCTTTTCAGCTGTCATTTTTTCAGGCTTTACAGCATGGTTTGCCATAGCTGCCGCTTTTTTGAGAATTCCGAACGCATGAGTGATCTCACGGGGCATTGTCTCAATCCCCACACCGATTAAAAAATTCTCATGGCTTCTTTCAGTCTGGGCAGCCCAGTATTTATCAGCGGGTACCTTTACCTCACCCATAGAGTCATGTTCAATACGATAATCCAAATCAATTACCACCTTTATATCTGTTTTCTTTATCACAGCGTCAGAATAACGCATTATTGCTCCCCCAACTAACTTTTGAGTTTTCTATTTTGCCTGAGGAGCAATATTAACTTTTTCAGATCAGATACGTCTGTCATTCACACCTGAATTTATTCTGTATGAAAGAGTTGTCAGACTGTCTCCGAGATGTACGTTTTCAACAGCAATCCCCTCGTGATCCACGAAAAGATCGTAATGAGTAAAATTCCAGAAAGCCTTTATGCCACAGTCTATAAGTCTGTCAACGGTTTTCTCCGCTGCCGTTTTCGGAATACACAGAACAGCTGCGGAAGGCTTATTTTCGGCACAGAATTTTTCAATTCCGGCTGCATCCTGAATGGTCAGACCGCCTATTTCCTGTCCATGCTTGCTCTCATCAGCGTCAAAGATACCGATAAGCTCAAAGCCTTTGCTTCTGAAATCAATGTGTGCCGCTATGGCACAGCCTAAATTTCCGGCACCGATAAGAATTATAGGATTGAGACTGTCAAGTCCGAGAATCTTTTTTATTCCTTCCTTGAGATCACTGACCTTATAGCCGTATCCCTGCTGTCCAAAGCCTCCGAAGCAGTTGAAATCCTGTCTGATCTGGGAAGCAGTCAGCCCCATTTTCTCTGAGAGTTCCCGTGATGAAATTCGGACATATCCGTTATTTTCCAGATCCTTTAAAAACCTGTAATATCTCGGAAGCCTTCTGATAACCGAGTTTGATATTGAGCTTTTTGCCATTTATATGTTCCTCTTCTCTTGTTAGTGCGTGGAGTAAGCATCACAATTCATAGTTCTGCTTACTCATGGTGTATATACATAAAAATGCAGCGTACTCTCCTGATTCACGCTTTTATCCGTTGCATTTTTATACAGATATACCATCCCCGAAATCAGCGGGGGGCTTTAAGCCCCCTGCAAATCCGGATTCGTTTTTCAAGACAATACCGCACAAAGCTTGCTCAAAAGATGCGAAGTCAGATTTTGTGTAAATCCGTAAGGCGTGTTTTATGCGATGTTGCCTTAAGCGTTCATAAGACCGTCAAGTCTTATTCTGATTTCATCAAGGAATGTCTTTGAATCAACCTTTTTCTTATTTTCAAGCTTAGAAATAAGGTAAAGGTCACCTGTCATAACGCCTTCCTCAATAGTCTGTATAGTAGCCTTTTCAAGCTTGTCAGCAAAATCACAGAGATCCTGAGTTCCGTCAAGCTCGCCTCTCTTGCGGAGAGCACCGCTCCATGCAAAGATAGTTGCAACAGAGTTTGTAGATGTTTCCTCACCCTTAAGATACTTATAGTAATGACGCTGAACTGTACCGTGAGCAGCCTCGTATTCATAGATTCCATCAGGAGATACAAGAACAGATGTCATCATTGCAAGTGAGCCGTATGCAGTTGAAACCATATCTGACATTACATCGCCGTCATAATTCTTGCATGCCCAGATATATCCGCCGTTTGAACGGATTACACGGGCAACAGCGTCGTCGATGAGGGTGTAGAAGTACTCAATACCTGCTGCCTCATACTTTTCCTTGTACTCATTCTCATAGATCTCAGCGAAGATATCCTTGAAGCGGTGGTCATACTTCTTTGAAATTGTATCCTTTGAAGCAAACCATACATCCTGTTTGAGATCAAGACCGTAATTGAGACAAGCTCTTGCAAAACCAGCAATCGAATCATTGAGGTTGTGAAGTCCCTGAATGATACCATCGCACTTTCCGAAATCATGGATAAGCTCACGGGTTTCATTTCCGTTCTCGTCAGTTACTACAAGCTCTGCCTTAGAACCCTTGGTTACCTGAATTTCAGTATTCTTGTATACATCGCCGTAAGCATGACGTGCAATGGTGATAGGCTTTGTCCATGTAGGAATGTAAGGCTCAATACCCTTTACAATGATAGGTGTACGGCAAACTGTTCCGTCGAGTGCAGCACGGATTGTTCCGTTAGGAGATTTCCACATCTGAGTGAGGTTGTACTCAGGCATTCTTGCAGCGTTAGGTGTGATTGTAGCACACTTTACTGCAACGCCGTACTTCTTTGTAGCCTCTGCGGAATCAATAGTTACCTGATCCTTTGTTTCCTCTCTGTAAGCAAGACCAAGATCATAATACTCAGTATTAAGTTCTACATAGGGTTCAAGAAGTGTTTCCTTGATCCACTTCCAGAGGATTCTGGTCATCTCATCGCCGTCCATTTCGACGAGAGGAGTTTTCATAATTATTTTATCCATTGTTATTTACCTCCAATTCAATTTTTAAATACAACCTAAATTAGTATCATGATAATGAAAATATTCATTATCAAAAATACAAAAAACACAAGAATTTCTGTCAGAACTGCTTTTCCGTGTGCTTTTTTCTCATCACCGCAGCTCATGAAGATTTTCTCAGTGAAATCAAACAGCTTTCCGGCAGGTTTAAGAAAAACCATAAAGAGTACAATAAATACAGCCGCAATTATTATCCCTATGGGATCTCCCCTGCCTTCTATCGTGTATACCTTCGACAGAAGAAATACCAGAAGCACTATCACAGGCAGACAGAATGCAATACTATACAGCACACCCGGAAAATATGTATTCCGTCCCTTTAATCTCATTTTCATAGAAAATACCTCGTTGATAATCAGCTTTATGAATACCGCAGATTAAGGTATTGAAGCAGAATAAGATGTGCCGGATAGAAGATGTAGAATACCCACTTGGTATATTTTCCGCCGCCCTTTTCTCCGTTGTAAAGCATAAGAAGCGGTATCGGGAGAAATACTCCGAATTTGTAGATGTTTTCCCGGAAAATATCGTGTCCGTTTATAAAAATACCGATAATCGGCAGAACATAAACAAACGCTGATACTGAATAAGCAATGAGCTGATTCTTTCTGTTTCCTCTCGCAAGTTCAAATGTGAGGGTGAAAATTATCAGAGCCGCTCCCCAGTCGCAGCCTTCTGCAAAATATACAAGCAGCATGATAAGCGGCAGCTTCAGTGCCATTATGATCTTTTCACTGTTGACCACATGAACTGACAAAAGGCTGAGCGTAAGCGTCGCAATTACGCTTTCCGTACCGCTTTCAAGAAATCCGCCGTTGAAGCAGTATGCAAATGCAAAGTGCGATACGACCGCAAATATACACATTCTTGTGAAATATCGCCGCAGATTTTTCGTGTAATGATATCCCTCGGATATGAAAAAGCACATGACCGGAGCCGTTATTCTTCCAACGAAGTGCATAGCTTGTCCCGCAGCACCAGCTGTCGGGATAAAAAGCCATGCAATATGATCGATCAGCATTGCCAGTATCGCAATGTATTTAAGCTCCGATGCGTTGATTCCTTTTGTTTTAGCTGACATAAGCAATCACCGCCCGATTCCGCAAGGAACAATTATTTCATTGACTCTCTTGTGTAGTCGAGAAGTCCGCCGGCAAGCATGATATCCTTTGTTCTGCCTGTAAGCTCACAAAGAACAGGAATTTCCTTACCGTTTGTCTTGTTTACTACAACAAGCTCGGACTTTCCGTCCTCAACAGCTTTTCTCACATCTGCAAGAACGAGCTCGTCGCCCTGTGCGATATTGTCGTAGTCAGACTCGTTCACGAATGTAAGCGGAAGGATTCCGGCATTTACGAGGTTAGCTCTGTGGATTCTTGCAAACGACTTAACAAGAACTGCCTTTACGCCGAGGTAAAGAGGTGCAAGTGCTGCGTGCTCTCTTGATGAACCCTGACCGTAGTTTGAACCGCCAACGATGATGCTCTTGCCGAGTGATTTTGCTCTCTCAGGGAATTCCTCGTCACATACAGCGAAGCAGTACTGTGAGATCTTCGGAACGTTGGAACGGAGAGGAAGAATCTTTGCACCAGCAGGCATGATGTGATCTGTTGTGATATTATCGCCGACCTTGAGTGATACGGGAGCGTCAATTGTCTCCATGAGAGGAGCAGTAGCCGGATACGGCTGAATGTTTGGTCCTCTGAGAATCTCAACACTGTCCATTTCAGCTTCATCTGCCGGAGGAACAACCATATTGTCATTGATAGCGAAAATTTCAGGAAGCTTGAACTCAGGCATATCGCCAAGATCTCTGGGATCTGTCAGATAACCAGTAAGAGCTGATGCAGCAGCCATTTCGGGTGAAACGAGGTAGATCTGACCGTCCTTTGTGCCTGAACGTCCTTCAAAGTTTCTGTTGAATGTACGGAGTGAGATACCCTTTGAGTTAGGTGACTGTCCCATACCGATACATGGACCACAGGCACTTTCAAGAATTCTTGCACCGGCTTCGATAAGATCAGATAATGCACCGTTCTGTGCAAGCATATTGAGAACCTGCTTTGAGCCGGGAGCAATTGAAAGTGAAACGCTGGGATCTACTGTCTTGCCCTTAAGGATGTGAGCAACCTTGAGCATATCAAGAAGTGATGAGTTTGTACATGAACCAATACATACCTGATCTACCTTGAGCTTGCCGATCTCCTCAACGCTCTTTACGTTGTCAGGAGAATGAGGACAAGCAGCAAGAGGAACAAGCTCACTGAGATTAATTGTAAGTTCTTCGTCATATACAGCGTCTTCGTCAGCAGCAAGAGGAGTCCATACTTCTTCACGGCACTGAGCCTTGAGGAACTGCTTTGTGATCTCGTCTGAAGGGAAGATGGATGTTGTTGCACCAAGTTCTGCACCCATATTTGTGATAGTAGCACGTTCAGGAACAGAAAGTGTCTTTACGCCTTCGCCAACATACTCAATAACCTTGCCTACGCCGCCCTTTACGGACATTCTTCTGAGAACTTCAAGGATAACATCCTTTGCAGCAACCCATGGACGAAGCTTTCCTGTAAGCTCAACCTTAACCACCTTGGGGCAGGTAATGTAGTATGCACCGCCGCCCATTGCAACAGCAACGTCAAGTCCGCCTGCACCGATAGCGATCATACCGATACCTCCGCCTGTGGGAGTATGGCTGTCAGATCCGATGAGTGTCTTTCCGGGAATACCGAAACGCTCAAGGTGAACCTGATGGCAGATACCATTTCCGGGACGTGAGAAATAGATGCCATGCTTCTTTGCAACGCTGCCGATAAATCTGTGATCATCGGCATTTTCAAAGCCGTTCTGAAGTGTGTTATGATCTATGTAGGCAACAGAGCGTTCTGTCTTTACACGAGGAACACCGATAGCCTCAAATTCAAGATATGCCATTGTACCAGTAGCGTCCTGTGTAAGAGTCTGGTCAATGCGGATGCCGATTTCCTGCCCCTTCACATACTCGCCGTCAACGAGATGCGCTCTGAGAATTTTTTCTGTTAAGGTTAAACCCATTGAAATCATTCCTTTCAAAAATAATTATACATATATATTTTACTACATTTTAAGGTCTTTGTCAACAAATAAACAATCCAAAATATCTGTGGATAATCAATAATTGTTAGCTAAAAGAAACAGTCCTGATTTCTCAGGACTGTTTTAGTGATGTTTTTTACACGTCGTTGCGGATAATATCTTCAAAAGTTTCTCTTTTTACAACGATTCTTGATTCTCCGTCTTTCACGAAAACAACTGCCGGCTTCGGAATACGGTTATAGTTTGAGGACATGGAATAATTGTATGCTCCCGTTGCAAGAACAGCAATTATATCCCCTGATTCTGCATGCTGGAGCGGCATATTTTCGCCGATAAGATCACCGCTTTCGCAGCATTTTCCGGCAATTGTGACATTCTCGTCACGCTCCTGTGAAGCCTTGTTTGCAACAACAGCTTCATACTCGCTCTGATAAAGGATATAGCGTGGATTGTCACACATTCCGCCGTCAACAGAAACATAAGTCCTGATTCCTGGTATTTCCTTCCTTGCACCAACTGTATAGAGCGTAATTCCGGCAGGAGCTGCAATTGAGCGTCCCGGCTCGATGAGGATAGCAGGCTGATTGACGCCATGTTCCTCGCAGGCAGATTTTACTACCTTTGAGATTCTTTCCATATATGTCTCATACGGTGCGGGATCGTCGCTGTTAAGGTATCTTATGCCGAATCCACCGCCAAGATTAAGCTCTCTGACCTCGTGATTCAGTTCATTTTTTATCTTTGCTATAAATTCCACCATAACACGGGCTGCTTCTTCAAAAGGATCTATATCAAAAATCTGGGAACCTATATGGCAGTGTACGCCCATGAAATCGAGATTTTCACAATTCAGTGCTTCCTTTACTGCCTCGAATGCCTCCCCTGTTTCAAGAGCAAAACCGAACTTGCTGTCGATCTGTCCTGTCTTTACAAAGTCATGTGTATGAGCATCAATGCCCGGCTTGATACGGAACATGATATGCGGCTTTTTCCCAAGCTCTCCAGCAATTTTTTCCAGACGTTCAAGCTCACCGAAGTTATCCACGATGATGTGTCCAACATCAGAAGAAACTGCATATTTCAGTTCTTCATCAGTCTTGTTGTTGCCATGAAAACCAATCTTTGCAGAATCAAAGCCGGCACTGAGTGCGGTATAAAGCTCACCGCCGGAAACAACGTCAAGTCCAAGTCCTTCGTCCTTTATGACACGGCACATTTCCATGCACGAAAAAGCTTTGCTTGCATAGCAGACCATTCCGTTTCCGCCGTAGCAGCGATCCATACTCTCTTTGAAGCGGCGGCACGATTCTCTGATTTTATTTTCATCGAACACATAGAGCGGAGTTCCGTACTGCTCGGCAAGAACAGTCGTATCAACGCCGCCGATTGTAAGATTTCCATTCTCATTTATGCTGAGATTATCTGATATAAACATTTTTTCACAACCTTTATATATACATTATGTATTATTCTTCTGTTTCATCGTCGTCGGAAACAACATCCTCAACGATGCTTCTCAGTTCCTCTACACCTTCAAATGTCATTGAAGAAAAAGGAATAACGTGCATATCCTCAAAGCACGGGATTTCATCCCTGAAAGCAGTCATACGCTTTTCACGCTCGGTCTTTTTAAGCTTGTCAGCCTTGGTAAGTACGAGCACAAACGGCATTTCGGTATCTATCAGGTAATTAATCATCTGTACGTCATCCTTTGTAGGAGCATGACGCATATCCACCAGCATGAAAACGAGCCGTATGTCACGATCGCTTCCGAGATATCCGCCGATAAGTCCGGACCAGCGTTCCTTCTCAGATTTTGCCACCTTCGCATAGCCGTATCCCGGAAGGTCAACGAAGTAAATATTATCCAGTCCGTAGAAATTTATAGTAGCTGTCTTTCCCGGAACTGAGCTGACTCTCGCCAGATTTCTCCGGTTGAAAAGCTTATTGATGAGCGTGGATTTCCCCACATTCGAGTGACCGGCAAATGCTATTTCTATGCGTTCTGACGGAGGTATCTGAGAAAATTTTCCGTATGAGGCGGTGAATTCCGCCTTGTTGTAATTCAGCTTCACCGTCATTCCTCCTTACTTCTTTATCAGTGCAGTTTCAAGTACATCACTGAGATTTTTCGCAAAAACAAAGTTCAGTGCTTCCTTTACGACATCGTCAACTTCTTCCAGATCAGCTCTGTTAGTCTCCGGAATCACAACTGTATTGATTCCTGCCTTATATGCAGCCATTGTCTTTTCACGGAGTCCGCCGATAGGCAGTACCTTGCCGTGAAGCGTGATTTCTCCCGTCATTGCAACATCTGCACGGACTTCAAGTCCTGACAGTGCCGAAACAAGAGCTGTTGTCATAGTTACACCGGCTGACGGACCATCCTTAGGAACAGCCCCCTCAGGAGCATGGATATGTATATCATTTTCCTTGTAAAAATCGGGATTTATGCCGTATTTTTCTGCAACGCTGCGGACGTAGCTTACAGCGATCTTTGCACTTTCCTTCATGACGTCGCCGAGTGAACCAGTTACCTCGACCTTACCTGTTCCCTTGAGAACAAGTACTTCAAGTGGCATAATCACTCCGCCGACAGATGTCCATGCAAGTCCGTTGACGATTCCTGGCTTGTTTTCTTTAAGAGCAAGATCTTCCGTATATCTGCGGATACCAAGGAAATTTTTAAGATCCTTTGACTTGACGGATATACGCTTTGCTTCACCGGCAGCGATCTTCTTAGCGGATTTACGGCAGATAGAAGCTATCTTGCGTTCAAGATTACGCACACCGGCTTCCTTTGTGTAGAACTGAATGATATCGTTTATTGCCTCATCAGCTATTTTCAGCTGTGAAGCTTTAAGACCGTGCTCTTTGAGCTGCTTGGGAATCAGATGTTCCTTTGTAATGTGATATTTTTCCTCTGCTGTATAGCTCGGAAGCTCTATTATCTCCATTCTGTCAAGGAGAGGTGCCGGAATTCTTGAAACATCGTTTGCTGTTGTCAGGAATACCGCCTTGCTCAGATCAAAAGGTACTTCAATGTAGTGATCTCGGAAAGCATTATTCTGCTCACTGTCGAGCACTTCCAGCATTGCTGAGGAAGGATCACCCTTTATATCGCTGCAAAGCTTATCTATTTCGTCGAAAAGTATCAGCGGATTTGAAGTTCCTGCCTGAGATATCGCTGTGATGATTCTTCCCGGCATAGCTCCGACATACGTCTTTCTGTGACCTCTGATATCAGCTTCGTCACGGACTCCGCCAAGAGAGACACGAGCATATTTACGTCCCATTGCCTTTGCAACTGATTTTGCAATTGAAGTCTTTCCGATTCCGGGAGGGCCTGAGAGACATATTATCTGTCCCTTTATCTCCGGATTCAGCATATGAACTGCCAGAAACTCCAGAATACGTTCCTTGACTTTTTTAAGTCCGTAGTGTTCCTTTTCAAGTACAGCCTCCGCCTTTTCAAGTGAAAGCTTAGCCTTTGAGCAGACTCCCCACGGAAGATCAAGAACGGTATCAAGATAATTTTTAATAACAAACGCTTCCTGAGACGCAGCCGGAAGCTTTGCAAGTCTGTCAGCCTCCTTCATGAGCTTTTCACGGCTCTTGTCGTCAATCTTAAGTGCCATGATATCATTCATATAATTGAAAGAATCATCGCCGTCATCCTCGCCGAGCTGCTCCTGAATCACACGCATCTGCTCACGGAGATAATACTCACGCTGTCCCTTGTCAATGCTGTTTTTCGTCTGCTCGTTGATAAGATTCTCAAGCTCAAGAATCTCAGTTTCCGACGTAAGACAGGCAAAAAGTACTGATAGCTTATTGATTATGTTAGATTCTTCCAGAAGCGTCTGCTTGTCTCTGTAATTAAGAGCACAGTTGAAAGTTACTGCTTCAAAAAGCTTCACAGGATTATCCTGTGACATAACTGAAACAAAAAGCTCCTTGGGCATTTTTGGGAAGAATGAAGAATATCTCTCGAAAACATCCTTGACAGAGCGCACAAGCGCCTGTGCTTCGACTTCGTCGTACTTTGTTCTGGAGTATGTTGATGTACGCTTTACTTCCGCTTTAAGAACGGTACCGTCATCAATAAGGCGAACGAGATTTGCCCTGTAAATGCCTTCCACAAGTACCTTCATTATATGATCAGGCATTTTGAGAACCTGTTTTATTTCTGCCACAACCCCGACCTTATAAAGATCAGAAGCCTTAGGATTATCAACATAAGCCTCATGCTGAGTTACGAGGAATAATTTCTTTCCCTCTTTGACAGCGTGTTCTATCGCCTTACAGGATTTATCCCGTGAGACATCAAAATGAAGTACCATCTTCGGAAACGCAACCATTCCCCTCATAGCTATTGTGTAGAATATATTATCATTTTCTGTACTTTTACTGCTTTTTACGATCTGTTCCAAACCAATCACCACATTTCTGTATATTCGATCAAAAAGCTATATTTTTTACATACTGACTTTATTATTTTATTATACTACATCTTCTAAAAAAAAGCAAGTACCAATAATTTCACTGAAATGCACATCAGAAAAACCGCTGTATCCATGCGGATTACAGCGGTTTTCACATCATATAATCATCTTTATCAGCTCTGATCTCATTGTGCAAAGATCAAACGCATCCAATCTGCCGTCCGCACAGATATCGCCATTCTGCCAGCATTTCAGTTCAGATTCCGGATTACTGAGCAGCCATTTCTGCAGCTCAACGAGATCGGCAATATTGAATTTTCCGTCAAGATTCACATCACCGGTCAGTGAAGTCTCCTCATCCATAACAAGAAGATCAACCTGAGTAATCGTCATTTCCGTCCAGTTCGTACGAACCATTATATAATTCATGTCAGCATAGGTCATGCCATAAGAATCAAGTACTGCCTGCATATCTTCACTGCGGAAGCAAGCCTTCGTTCTGTTGTAATACGCCGGCTTTACCGCCTGCCAGAGATTGTCCTCAGAGCTTTTCCACCGGTGAAGCACAATAACCGGTGGTGCTATGCTATCATACGAAACCTCAATTGTAAAATCAGCTTCAATGCTGTCAAGATCGGCATCGTTCAGAAGAATTGCAGTTTTCCAGCCCTCCCACTTATTATCTCCGGAAACCTCGCCAGTGAACAGATTTTCAGAAAATATATATTCATTGCATATATGTCTCTGCACCTCGCTGTAACAGAAATTCCGTACAGGTGTTTCGCCCTTGCGTTCAAATAATTCACTGAGAGTCACAAATTCATATCCCTGCGATTTAAGTTCCGGAAGTATTATTTTCAGTGCATCCACGGTTTTATCGTTACCATAGAAATCGTGCATTAGGATAATTGCACCGTCCTTCGCAGATGAGAGAACTGTTTCCGCACGCTCCTGAGCAGTTTTCTCAGCATTTGAATCTCCGCTGCTGAATCCTGTTATGAACGGAAGATTAATCGAATCATACATCGTCTGACTCACATTCAGATACGGTGCACGGAAGAACTTTGGATACTCACCTATAACTGAATAAACATACTCATCAACGTATGCCATTTCAGCCTTGATATCATCTGCACTCATAACGGACATATCAGAATGAGTTTTTGAATGGCTGTCGATTTCACAGCCCATTTCGTGTGCTCTTTTCATCACCTTTGCACTGTCGTCGTTTATATTCTTGCCTATCAGGAAGAAAGAAGCATGTGCATCATACTCCTCCAGAAGATCGAGCACCTTCGGCGTTGTATAGGTATTAGGTCCGTCATCAAATGTAAGAGCAATAAGCTTTTCACTGCTTTCTGCAACAGTCTCCGCCGGAATATCCGGACATATACTTACAGCAATCACTGCCGAAAAAATCAGACTTATTATTCTTTTAATTTTCATACTATATTCCTCCCTACTTTTTTGTTTAGCAATTTCATATATTGTATCACATTTAATAGTCTTTGACAAGTGCGCTGCTGTCTGTATTTTTCTTCGTTATATATGATGTACATAAAAATCTATTAAATCATGTACATATCGCCGATTTTTTATTTATTTTCTTGAAATAGTATAAAAATAAGAATATAATTATATATATTATTTTTTCATGGAGGGGAATATGAAAAATTACAAAAAAATTATTGCATTTATTACTGCCTCAGCAGTAATTGCAGCGGGAAATACCGTTGTTCTTCCGGCAGGTACGGCTGAAAATCACGTTATCACTGCCAGTGCGGCTATCAACGTCGCCTCAGGTGTTTGCGGTGATGAAAACAGCAACCTGACATGGATTCTTGATGACGAGGGAACACTTACTATAAGCGGCAATGGAGCTATGGAAAACTGGTATGAAGGTGAGACTCCCTGGTACAGCTATATTTCAAAAATCAAAAAAATCATAATCAAAGACGGTGTTACAAATATCGGAAATTATGCGTTTTATAAATTAACCAAGCTGACATCTGTAAGTATTCCTGAAAGCGTTACGTCAATAGGATACGAATCATTTTATAGATGTGAAAACCTCAGTTCAGTAACTATTCCGGATAGTGTAACTTCTATCGGTGATTCAGCATTTTATGGATGCAAAAGTATCACCTCAATAAAAATCCCTTACGGTGTAACAAGCATTGGACGTTACGCATTTGCTTTTTGCGACTCTCTTATTACCATCTCAATTCCCAGCAGCGTCAAAAGCATAGGAAAGATGGCGTTTCATAACACAAAATGGCTTGATACAAAAAGAGAACAGGATCCTCTTGTAATTATAAACGACTTCCTAATTGACGGAAAAAATTATGAGGGAGATGTAATAATTCCGGATGGTGTCGTATGTATCGAAGAAAAAGCTTTTGAAGAATGCAGTGGGATAACCTCAGTAACAATTCCGGAAAGCGTAACAAGCATTGAGGAAGAGGCATTTATATTGTGTACTGGTCTTACTTCAATAGAAATACCTTCCGGCGTTAAAAATATCGGAACCCGTGCGTTTGGTTCTTGTAAAAATCTCAGTTCCCTGACAATCCCTAAAAATGTCGAAAGTGTAGGTATGTATGCCTTTGCCGGTACAAAGTGGTACAACGAAAAGAAGAAAGAATCCCCTCTTGTTATCGAAAAAGACATACTGATTGACGCTCAATACTGTGAAGGCGATATTATCATTCCCGAAGGTGTCAGAACTATTGCAGATGGTGCATTCTATTTTAATTGGAATCTTAATTCGTTAACCATACCTGAAAGTGTTATCAGAATAGGAAAAGAAGCAATCTATTATAATAACATAAAGAATATAAATTATTCCGGAACAAAAATACAGTGGAATAATATAAATATTGCTTCTGGAAACGACGGTCTTTTAAATGCAGATATCAATTTCAAACTGGATATAATTGATTCCGGTGAATGTGGTACCGAAGGCAGTACTGTTACATGGGCTATCGACACCAATGGCTGCCTTACAATCAGCGGCGAAGGCATAATGGATGAAGAAGCATATATCCAGTGGGAGACATATGCTGCGGATATAGTTAATGTTGTCATTGATAATGGTGTTACAAGTATCGGGGAATACAGATTTAACGATTGTAAAAACCTGACATCTATAAGCGTTAGCAATGAAAACATTAATTATTCAAGTGCAGACGGAGTACTCTTTAACGAGGACAAGACAGAACTCATCAGATTCCCATATAAAAACAAGAATGATAATTATATAATCCCCAATAGCGTCACGATCATCGGGAAAGAAGCCTTTTACAAATGCACCGGTCTTGCTTCTGTAACTATTCCAGACAATCTTACAACTATTGAGAAAGAAGCATTCCGGGAATGTAAAGGTCTGAAAACATTAACGCTCCCCGATAGCGTTACAGGTATCGGAAATCACGCTTTTTATATGTGTACCAATCTTAGTGGAATAAATATTCCCGACAGTGTAACGGTACTCGGTGAATATTCCTTTTCTAACTGTACCAGCCTTACTTCAATAACAATTCCGGACAATATTACAAGTATCGAAAATTATACATTTCACGCTTGTAATAGCTTAAAAACCATAACACTCCCTGAAAACCTTACAAGTATAGGTGAAAATGCTTTTCAAAGCTGTGAAAGCCTTACTGCTATAACGATTCCTGACGGTGTTACAAGTATCGGGAAAGGTGCCTTTCAGCGTTGTATCAGACTTTCTTCAATAACTATTCCCGATAACATTGTCAGCATTGAAGAAAGCACATTCAGAGGATGCTCTTACATGGATTCAATTATAATTCCTGAAAGCATTACTGATATCGAATCTTTCGCATTTGAAGGCTGCGACATTCTGAACGATGTGTACTACACTGGTACGGAGGAAGAATGGAACGCTATCACCATAGAAATCAACAACAAACCCATTGGGAAAGCAAATATTCATTTTAATTACAAGAAAAACGAGCAAAACAAGAATTATATGCCCGGAGACGTCAATTGCGACGGAAAGATTCTTCTCAATGACGCTGTTCTTGTACTCCAGTATCTCGGAAATCCGGATACATACAAGCTGACAGAGGACGGACTTGCAAACGCTGATGTAAGCAATACCGGCGATGGTATCACAAATAAAGACGCACTTGCAATCCAGAAATATATTCTTAATCAGATTCCGCAGCTCCCTGAATCTGATAAGTAATCAAATAGAAGGTACACAAATTTCTGATATTAAGAAAACCGTCTGCGAAAATGATATACACAGACGGTTTATATTCTGATATTACAAGATTTTACACAGCTTATTCAGCAGCTTCTGTTGATTCCTCTGTTTCAACATCTGTTGATTCCTCTGTTTCTCCCTCTGACTCAGTGGGAGTACCGGGTTTCACAGGCTTTTCATGCTTTGCAGGTCTTTCCGGCTTCTCAGGCTTTATTGGAGCTTCAGGCTTTTCAGGAAGTTCGGGTTTCTCGGGTTTCTCCGGAAGCTCCGGCTTCTCAGTTACTTCGGGCTTCTCAGGCTTTTCAGGAAGTTCGGGCTTCTCAGGCTTCTCCGGAAGCTCCGGCTTCTCGGTTACTTCGGGCTTCTCAGGCTTCTCCGGAAGCTCCGGCTTTTCAGTTACTTCGGGATTCTCAGGCTTCTCCGGAAGTTCAGGTTTCTCAGTTGCTTCTGGTTTCACGGGAGCTTCAGGCTTTTCCGGCTTCTCAGCTTCTTCACCAGAATCCTCAGTGCCTTCTTCTGTATTCTCATCGTCAGAATCATCTGAAACTTCCTCAGAAGTATCTTCCTTTTCAGTTTCATCAGCTTCTGTTTCAGTTTCATCAGACTCAACTACAATAGCAGACTTCTTATCATCAGCAATTTCCTTTTCTGAATTGCTTCCGGCAAGTGCTACAACGCTTGTTGTGCCTGAAAGTACAGCTAAAGCTGCAAGTACTGATGTGATTTTTTTTCTTGTGTTCATAATAACTACTCCTTTTTTAAAGTTTGTCAGTATATTCTGTGATGAAGTCTGTGCAGTATCCGGCGGCGACACCGGAAAACTCCATTACAACAGATACACGAATCTGCTCCTGTCGGGGCATTGGACTTTGTCCATGTTTATAGATTACGGACATTCATGCCAGAAAATGGGGTGGCTGTGCAATTTTGTATCCCAAAACAACTCTGATGAACTTTAGCTGCTTTTTTTGTATTCTTAGCAGAAAAAATCAATTTTCCCCTGTTTTTTTATATTAATACCCCGATTCCTCACAAAATCATTCGTAAACTATGTATAATATGGAGGTGGATTTCATGAGTTCCGATGCACAGCAGATAGCAGTGCGCGTTCAGCTTGCCAGAAAAGACAGTCGGGAAGCTGATGCACTCATTGCCGATTATATGCCTTTTATAAAGTCAGAAACAGCAAAATTTCTTAAAAGATCACCGGAACAGACCGACGACGAGCTGAGCATCGCAATGTTCGCATTCTATGAGGCAATCAGAAATTACTCCAGACTGCGCGGTTCTTTTCTGAAACTGGCGGCACTGCAAATCAGAAACCGTCTTATTGACCATTATCGCAGGGAAAAACGAAATACCGGAAATATTTCTCTTGACGCCGGAGACGAAGAACATACAGGACTTCTTGATACAATAAGCGATGAGCACAACGATTACGAGGAAAACGAGCTTCGTGACGCCACACGTCATGAAATAGAAGAACTTTCCGCACAGATGGAGGATTTCGGACTTTCGATGAGCGATATAGCTGAAAGCTCCCCGAAACAGAATCGTTCAATTGCATCGTGCAGTGCGGCTATACGTTTCGCAAGATGTAATCCGGAATTACTTAACGAATTCCTCGCTTCAAAAAGAGTACCGCTTGCCAAGCTGGCAAAAGGTGCTTCGGTAGACAGAAAAGCTCTTGAACGTCACCGTGATTATCTCGCAGGCGTACTTCTTATATGTACAAACGGATATGAAATTCTTCGTGGACATATTATGCAGGTACTTACAAGAACACAGTCAGTTAATATATCAGGGGGGGAAGATATATGAAATACACAGTTATGGAATGTCATGATGGATATGCTGTTCTCATGGGAGAAGACTCTTGCTTTGTCCGTGCTGCAAATCTTCATTATTCAGTCGGACAGACTGTCACCTCGCCGATTATTCTCACTGAGGATACAAAAAAATCAGCCATCAGCCGTTCAGTATTCGTAAAAATTGCAGCAGCTGCTGCCTGCATCACTCTTGTATCAGCAATCGGTCTGAATTATTACCATAAAAATCTTGAAACGCGTTCTGTTCTTACAATCGGCTCTGATTTCAACATTCAGATTGAACTCAACAGCAAGGGACAGGTTATACGCATGGAAAGTAATTCCACAGATGGAAAAAAGGTTCTTCAGCATTACAAAACAAAAGATAAGAATATGGTCAATACCGTGAATGATATCCTCGATGTTATGAAGGAAGAAGGCTATATCACAAACGAAGATACAGTAGATGTTTATATTTCAGCCGACAGTGAAAAAACATATATTTCATACAAGGATGAAATAGAGAATGAATTATCTGCCATGAATGTCAATGTCAGTACCGCAGATAAAATCAAGCCTCAAAAAAAATTTCCTCCTGAGACAGTTCCTGAAAATACAGACAGGGTGGAACAAAATACAGTTCCTCCAGAACCGACTACTGAAAACGTTGAAAAAACCACAATCCATCGTGACCCGCCCGCCGAAAAAACAGACAAAACTGAAAATTCTTATGTTTCTCCTGACAAAAACGGAGATAAGCCTGTAATTGACAATCAAAATCCTTCTCCCGTTGATCCCGAAACGAACAGGAATGTCAATGAAGATCTTCCTCCGAAGCAGCTTCCGAATGAGAATAACACTAATCCGATCCCCTCATACAGGAATGACACACCACTTGAAGAACCGCATTTCCCACACGAATCACATCCTCAGGAAAACAAAACTGATTTTCCACCATCGCATCACGAAAACAATATACATGATTTTCCTGAAAAATAAAACAACACCTGTTGCAATCCGAACCCACAGGCACAGATTGCAACAGGTGTTTTTTACTACAACGCTATACTTGACATCCTTTTTCAGCAGGACTATAATATGAGTGAGGTGATATCAATGGAAAATTTGCTGAAAAACTGTCGTTTATGTCCGAGAAGATGCAGTATAAACAGATATAAAATTGCCGGTTACTGCGGTGCAGGAGCTGAGATTCTCGGAGCAAAGGCTTGTCTGCATCAGTGGGAGGAACCATGTATATCCTACAAAAACGGTGCCGGAACTGTATTTTTCTCAGGCTGCGGACTCCACTGCTGTTTTTGTCAGAATAATTCCATAAGCAGCGATATAAAGGGAAAAAGCATTACTGTAAATCAGCTTGGCGAGATATTTTTGCGGCTTCGTGACAGCGGAGCTGACAGTATCGAACTTGTAACTCCTACGCATTTTGCGCCGCAGATAATTTTCGCACTTGACAGGGTAAAAAATCAACTTGGAATTCCCGTGATATGGAACAGCGGTGGATATGAAATTCCGGAAACGATTGAGCTTCTGAACGGCTATATCGACGTATATCTGCCGGATATAAAGTATTATTCACCGGAGATATCAGCGAAATACAGCAATGCACCTGATTATTTCATATATGCGTCCGAAGCTGTTCTGAAAATGACTGAACAGGTCGGAAAGCTTACATATAACAGCGATGGCGGTCTTGTGCGTGGAACGATTGTCCGTCATCTTGTACTGCCGTCGCACCGGCATGATTCCATGAAGATACTCGACTGGATAGCTGAAAATATATCTCCGGAGAACGCTCTGCTGAGCCTTATGAGCCAGTATACCCCCTTTGAACATGTTCCGGATGACTGCCCTGAACTAAGCCGCCGTGTCACGAAAATGGAATATAATTCCGTAGTCCGTCATGCTGATAAACTCGGACTGAAAGGCTTCATGCAGGAGAAAACATCTGCATCTGCGGAGTATGTTCCGGATTTTGATTTTTCCGGACTATAAAAATCCCCTCTTTTCACTGTTTGTAAGATCTAACAAAATTCTGTCACATATTCTTCCCAAAAGCTGTTATATTAGGTGAGACGTCTCGAAGAAGAGGTGATAACAACATGACCAGCAAAGAAACAGAAAAGCTGAAACAACTCTACGAAATCTACGAGCAGCCGATGTACAGGATAGCTTATGCTGTCCTCCATAACAGCGAGCTTGCTGAGGATGCTGTTTCTGACGCTTTTATCCGTATTATCGGACGGCTTGACCGTATCGGTGACGCAAAAAGCGAAAAGACGAAAAATTACATTGTCAGGGTGATAAAAAGCACATCTATCAATATTTATCGGAAAAATCAGCGTGCCTACATAACGGAAATTCCGATAAATGAGGAAACAATGCAGTTGCCGGATAAATCTGCAAGCGTGGAAAAATCTGTCATTGATGGCGAAAACAGCCGTGAGCTTAACAAAATGCTTCAGAATATAAGCGAAACAGACCGTAATATCGTCTTGCTGAGGTGTCGTGATGAGCTATCGTGGAGAGAGGTTGCTGAAGATCTGTCAATTACTGAATCCGCTGCACGAAAGCGGTTTGAACGAATCAGAAAACGCCTTATTGGCATGAAAGGAGAAATATCTGATGGGAAAATCTGAATTACCAAACAAAATCGAATTTGACAGAATAGTGGAAGAAGCTTTTTCATCTGGTGAGTATCACAGCTTCTCCGAACAGTACAAACAGAAGAAAGATAATATACAAAGGGGTATGATTATGAAAAAGATGAACAATAAATCAGAGCGTATTTTCGTAGGCACTGTTGCTGCGGCTGTACTTGCAGTAGTAGCTATTCCTACCGGAGTAGTAATCAAGAACAGTCTTGAGCCGAAAAACACAGTTCCCGGCACAGACGAAAACGCTGTTGTCGTAGAAGTTCCTGAGGACGAAGCAGATCCCATGGCAGCTGTTGAGCCTGAAACTGAAATAGTTGAGGCTCCTGAAGTGATTGAGGAAGGCTTTAAAACATATGAATTCGGCTGGCTTCCTGAGGGAATGTCAGTTGATCCGGATGGTTGGAAGATTCACGATGGAGATAGGCTTGCCGGCATTACACCCATGCTTTACAAGATAACTCCCGAGCAGGAGCTTCTTCCGCATGCAAATTTCAAAACCGGCAGTATGGATGAATATGCCCTTGACGGCAGACTCGTCACGATATTCACTTCATGCCTTTTCCGTACAGTTCAGGAAAATTTCTTCGGACGCAACGTATGGATAACCTTTGAGGGAAGCAAGTATGCAGTTTTCCTTTATGTTACAGACGCAGTTGATGACAACGACCTTGCTCAGATCATAGAGAATATCTCACTTGTTGATACAGACGAGGACAGAGGAACAGTATATGTTGAACCGTCTGAGATTGAACAGAATGCTGAACCTACAACAGTTGTAGAAGGAGAGGCAGTAGAAGAATCAGCTGATTCTATAACCCGTGATGATCTTACACTGTATTCTATCGGTGATTTAACAGTAGATGAAGTGGATCTGGGAGATGGCCGTGTCCGTTCTATGAATGTATCTGTAAATGACGCATATATCACTGATAACTTTAACGGTCTTACTACGGACTGCATCGGTCTTGACATTGATTTCAGTGAGTTTACCGATGAAAACGGAAAGATTATTGATGCTGTTACAGAATATTTTGATGTTGTTGAACAGCCCGATGGTAATTATATAAGGGAAGAAAAGGGCAGTGCTTCTGAGGCTTCAAAGATTCTTGTTGTAGATCTGACTTATACAAATAATTCTGATTTCCAGGATGATTATTGTGTTTCCCCGTCACTTATGACGATTGCTAACGGCACTCTTGGACGTATTGAATGGGAAGAATATCAACGTGAAGAGTATTCTTCTCTCTGCAATCTGGATGAACTGGCTAGTGCACGTAATTCAGCGTTCAGCTTCTATGCAGACAGCAATAAGGGCAGCAAGAACGGCTTGGTTCTTAATCCCGGCGAGAGTGCAGATGTAAGACTTGCATTCTTACTCCGTGAAGATGAAGTCGGCAATCTCTATCTTAATCTTTCAAGCTATGGTCTTGAAGGCAGCACACTGGTTGATCTCTGCAATATTGAGGAAAGATAAACCTGATTGACATAAATAATAGATTGATATAAATAAAACAGCATGGGGTGAAAACCTCATGCTGTGAATAAATAAATATAAATTTATAGGGGACGCCTTCACTTGCAAGGCGTCCCCTCTTTCAAAACAGTCCACCGGACTGTTTTGAAATTCACCCCTTGCGAGGTGCTTCTGAAGCATTATGTGGGGTTTTACCCCACACCCCACCAGAGGCGCTGCCTCTGGACACCGCCAAAGGGTTATCAACCCTTTGGAATCCCAGTATTAGGGATTTTTATTTATTTGGTGATATATTCCGCAGCGTCACTGAGCCATTCGCCCTCAAACAGCTCGATAGTTCCCTGATCGCAGTGCTTTGCAAGCTCGGGATCAATAGGAAGTTGTGCAAGAACGGGGATTCCGTACTGAGAAGCAATTTCAGCGATGTGGCTTTCGCCGTAGATGCTGTGACGCTTTCCGCAGTCGGGACATTCAAAATAACTCATATTCTCAACGATACCAAGAATCGGGATATTCATAAGCTTAGCCATTTTTACAGCCTTTTCAACAATCATTGAAACAAGCTCCTGAGGAGAAGTTACGATAACGATTCCGTCAACAGGGATAGACTGGAAAACAGTAAGCGGAACATCGCCGGTTCCGGGGGGCATATCAACAACGAGACAGTCGATATCCTTCCAGATAACGTCAGTCCAGAACTGCTTTACAACGCCTGCAATAACAGGACCTCTCCAAACAACGGGATCGCTCTCGTTCTCTAAGAGAAGATTGATAGACATAACATCAATGCCCATTTTGCTCTTTACGGGGATAATTCCAAATTCGCAGCCTTCAGCCTTTGAATGGATTCCGAAAGCCTTGGGAACAGAAGGACCTGTGATATCAGCGTCCATAATACCTACGTTTTTGCCGAGTCTCTGGAGGGAAACAGCAAGCAGTGAGGAAACGAGAGTTTTACCTACGCCGCCCTTTCCGCTGACAACGCCGATAACCTTGCCGATATTGCTCATCTGATTTGGTTTTTCAATAAAGCTCTGCGGCTCTTTTCTGCTGTCGCAGTTGCTTGAGCAGCTGGAGCAGTCGTGTGTACATTCGCTCATTTGAGAACACTCCTTAAATAATTTATATACTACTTATATATTATATCCCATTTTTTTCGATTAGTCAAGCATATTGAACCGAAGCTTGACGAAGATGCGAAAATATGGTAATATTATTATAAGAAATATTTTCGGAGGAAATCATTATGAACATTACGATAAAAAGCTTCAGAAGCGGAAAAAACATTGAGAAAAAACTGAAAACGCTCTATAATACGGCATTTCCGGCAGAGGAACGTGCGCCGTTCCGGTTTATGATGTCGAGGGTGAAAAAGGGAAAAGCCGAAATGCTTGCTGCCTTTGACGGTGATGAGTTCGTTGGTTTTGCGTATATGGTCTGCCATGAGGATCTTGTATATTTATTTTATCTTGCAGTTGAGGACGACAAAAGAAACATGGGATATGGAAGTCTCATAGTTGAAGGAGTGAAAAAGAAATATCAGGGAAAACGTATTTTTCTTGCAAGAGAACAGCTTGATGAATCTGCGCCGAATTACAGTCAGCGTGTCAGCCGCCGTGAATTTTATCTCCGCAGAGGATTCAAAGATCAGCCGCTGCTTATACAGGAAGCGTCAGTAGTATATGATGTTATGAGCGTAGGCGGTTATATCTATCCGGAAGAATATGCTCGTCTTATAAAAGCGTGGTCAGGAAAGCTTCTCGGAAAGTTCGTTAAAATGTATATGATAGGAACTGAACCCTATGAAGACTGCTGATTTTCAACTATTATCCGTTGTTTTCAATGAGTTTAAGAAATTTTCTGAAAAAATTCCGGATTTTTTTCAAAAAACGCTTGACAAATCAGATTCGTTGTGGTATAATTAATATCGTTGATTGAGGCGATATAAAATCCCCTGATTAATGTCTGGGTGTGGCGCAGTTGGTAGCGCGCTACCTTGGGGTGGTAGAGGCCGTGGGTTCAAGTCCCGTCACTCAGACCATCTATATGTGACGAAAAAGATCACATGCCAAAAAAGTCCGATTTTTCGGACTTTTTTGCGTAT
>JAZNBR010000047.1:0-43397 GCA_045587105.1 Ruminococcus sp. | reverse complement strand
AGGATGACGATGATGAAGATGACGACAGGAAATCCGATAAGGATGACGATGACGAAGATGATGACAAGAAATCCGATAAGGATGACGATGATGAAGATGACGACAAGAAATCCGATAATGATGACGATGACGAAGATGATGACAAGAAAAAGGATGATAAGGTTTCCGATGAGAACACAGATATCTATAAGGATGTATTAACTCAATTCTGTGAGCTTGCAATTGATAAGGATACAGAAGGTCTCATGGAGCTTACATTCCCAAGTAAGCTTATAGACGCTCTTATTAAAATTGATGCTTATGACTTCATGGTTGAATCAATTGACGGCTCATATACTTCAATGGAAGCTATTGATCTTGATCAGCTTGAAATCGAAAGCGTTTCTGACTGTGATGCTGAGACAGTAGAGAAGCTTGAAAAGCTTTATTCTGTATATTCAGAGCTGTTTATCTGTATGGCTGATAATGGCATTAACTATAACGATATGCAGTCAGGCAATATAGACGCTGAGAAGGCAATGCTTCTTCTCGAGCCTGCTACAAAGCTTTCTCAGATTGATGATATTGAGAATCTTGATGTTGATATTATAATTCCTTTTGAGGAAGCAAAGTATGTTACCATAAATGCTGAGGGTTTTGATCAGAAATTTGTTATGTATAAGGTTGAAGGCGACGACTGGAAGCTCGATACAATCGGACTTGCAATGTTCGGTTTCTGATCTGGTAAAAAGGAGAACAAAACGTGAAAAAAATGCTTGCATTTTTTACAGCAGCTATATGCTGTTCCGGAATATTTATTGCCTGCGGAAATAAAGAAAGCAGCAGTACATCTGAATCTGAGAATGCCTCAGCTGTAACAACTTCGGCAAAGGAAACTTCTCAGAAAGAAAATTCTGGCGATGAGTTTACAGAAATTTTCAGGACATTCTTTATTGGAGGCGATCCGGATAAGATGCTTGAGGCGTCGCTTCCGGATGTCGTGATTGAGTCTATGAGGAATATCGGCGGTGCTGAAACTATAAGCGAAACCATTGCTTCGTCAGTGGCACAATACATCAGTGCAGTTCCTGAAATGGACGCAGAAACGATAGAATATGTTTCCGAAAGAGATTGTACACCGGAATTCCGGAGCAGACTTGAAAAGCTGTATTCCGCATACTATGATGTATATAAAACAATGGATGATATCGGCATAAGCTACGAGGAATATATTACAGGAAAAGTTGATGAAAATCGTATGAATCAGCTTTCTGCAGTTCTTGACAGGTATGGAAGTATATGTGCAGGAGAGAATATTGATATCGTACAGTCGATCACATTTGAGAATGTCAGACTGGTTACGTTTTCAATGAACGGCGATCTGGTTGAATTTCTTATGTATAAGATCAGCGGCGAAAACTGGAAACTTGATACAATCGGACTTGCGGTGTTTGAATATTAAATACTGGAGAGCATGGGATGAATAAAATATTAGCTTTTCTTATGGCTGTAACTACTTGTTTCTGTACTTTTACAGCATGCGGAGATAATAAAAATAAAAAAGAAAAATCAGATGCCTTTTCATCATCTGAAACGGAATCTGTTACAGAAGAAAAGAAAGACGAGGATTCAGATGAAAATCCGGCTGAAGGCAATATCTATTCTGATAAATTCATGGAGATGGTAGACGCAGCGAAGGCGGATGATGTTCTTGCTGTATTTAAGTGTACATTTCCGGATATTACATTGAACGCGTTTGAAGCCACAGAATCTCTTGATGCAATAATGGCTTCAATGAGCAGCTTTTCTTCATTCGGATTTGATGGGATAAATTCAGTCAGAACTGTGTCCGTAGAAGAATGTGATGCGGATATAGCTGAGAATCTTGAAAAGGTGTATTCGATTTACACGAATCTCTTTATTGTAATGGATGAGAACGATGTAAAATACGCTGATATTGAGAGTGGAGAGCTTACGGATGATATTGCTCTTAAGCTTCTTGAGCCTCTGACACAGCTTTCACAGATCAATGATTATGAAACTCTCAGCGTGGATATTTCCGTTGAATTTGAAGAAGCAAAGATGGTTACCTTTGAGTACAACGGCAGAGAGGAAAAAATGGTTGTCTACAAAGTAAAGGGCGAGGACTGGAAGATTGATATAATGGGAATTGATCTCATTAAATACTGATTTTCGGGATAAGTCTTATCACTGTGGAAAACGGAGGAAAATAAAATGATCTATGAATTAATGGCAGCAATCGGAAATACTCCGGCAACAGGTGATACATTTCCGGCAAAAACCCTGATTATTGTTGCAGTAGTTGCTGTTGCGGCTGTCGCAACGACTGTTCTTACCAAGGGCAGAAGCAATGAAGATGAAGATAATGATCAGGAAGAACAGGATAATTCTGAGGAATGATAATTACAGGAATGTCCCTCCGCATACAATATGTGTGCGGAGGTGTTTTTTATGATATGCAGTCTTGACGATCTCAGGCACAAGGAATTTATAGATATAACGAACGGTGAAAGACTTGGTTACATAGACGATGTAAAAATGGATCTTGAAACATCTGAGGTACAGGCACTTATGATTTACGGCAGACAGCGTTTATTCGGACTTCTTGGCAGGGAGGAGGATGTGATAATTCCATGCTCAGATATACGGGTGGTGGGAACTGATGTAATCCTTGTAAAGCTGTCAATGTGTCAGGAATTGACACATTCTTCAAAAGAGGAGAAAAATAGTTTTAAAAGTTTGTTGAAATAGACAGGCGATCGGGACTTGAAAAATATAGAAAAATATGATATAATATTAACGCAATTCGCACGCAGATGCTTTTATGGATTGGTGCATCACTGATGTTGTCCGTAGAACAAGCACTGCGGAGGATTAATATTAACCAATTTAAGGAGGACTACACCATGGGAGTAGTATCAATGAAGCAGCTTCTTGAAGCTGGCGTACATTTCGGTCACCAGACAAGAAGATGGAACCCTAAAATGGCTCCGTACATCTTTACAGAAAGAAACGGAATCTACATCATCGACCTTCAGAAGACAGTAAAGAAGCTTGAAGAAGCTTATATGTTTGTTCGTGACCTCGCAGCAGAGGGCGGCGAAGTTCTCTTCGTAGGTACAAAGAAGCAGGCTGGCGATTCTGTTAAAGAAGAAGCTACAAGAGCCGGTGCACACTATGTAAACGCAAGATGGCTTGGCGGTATGCTCACAAACTTCAAGACCATCCAGACAAGAATCAAGAGACTTGAGCAGCTCCACGCTATGGAAGAAGACGGCACATTTGCTCTTCTCCCCAAGAAGGAAGTTGTTAAGCTTAACCTCGAAATCGAAAAGCTCGAAAAGTTCCTTGGTGGTATCAAGAGCATGAAGAAGATCCCCGCTGCTCTCTTTATCGTTGACCCCAGAAAGGAAAAGATTGCAGTAGCTGAGGCTAAGAAGCTCAATATCCCGATCGTTGCTATCGTAGATACAAACTGCGATCCTGACGAGGTTGATTACGTTATCCCTGGTAACGATGATGCTATCAGAGCAGTAAAGCTTATCGCTGGTACTATTGCTAACGCTATCATCGAAGGCAGACAGGGCGATGACGCTGTTGAAGCTGTTGAGGCTGAGACAGTTGAGGAAGCTCCTGCTGAGGACGCTGAATAATCCGGAAATAAAATCAAAAACCCGAATGTGACCGTTCGGGTTTTTGCAGATAATATATATTACAGGAGGTAATTACAATGGGAAAGGTTTCCGTTGCTGAAATTAAAGAACTTATGAAGTCTACCGGTGTTGGTATGATGGACTGCAAGAAGGCTCTCGAAGCTAACGACGGCGATATGGATAAGGCTATCGAGTTCCTCAGAGAAAAAGGACTTGCTACACAGGCAAAGAAGAGCGGCAGAGCTGCTGCTGAGGGTATCGTTACAGCTGTTGTAAACGGTAATGTAGGCGTACTCCTCGAAGTAAACACAGAAACAGACTTCGCTGCAAATACAGATGATATCAAGAACTTTGTTGCAGGCGTTGCAAATACAATCATTGAAAAGAATCCTGCTGATGTTGAAGCTCTTAAGGCAGAAGTGATCAGCGGCGGTACAGCAACAGTAGGCGATGTTCTTACTGAGCTTGCTGGTATGAAGATCAGAGAAAATATCGTTATCCGTCGTTTCGTAAGAATGGAAGGCGTTCTTGCTTCTTATATCCACAACGGCGGAAGCATCGGTGTTATGGTAAAGCTTGATACAGAGCTTTCTGCTGATCAGGCAGCTGCTATCGGTAAGGATGTTGCTATGCAGTCAGCTGCTCTTAACGCTCCTTACCTCAAGCGTGAGGATGTTCCTGCTGAGATCATTGATAAGGAAAGAGAAATCATGATGGCTCAGATGGCTGAGGATCCTAAGATGGCTAACAAGCCTGAGCAGGTAAGAGCTAAGATTGTTGATGGTAAGATCGGCAAGTACTACTCTGAGAATTGTCTCCTTGAGCAGGCGTTCGTAAAGGATGATAAGCTTTCAGTTCAGGGATACGTTGACGCTGAGGCTAAGAAGCTTGGCGGTACTATCGTTGTTGCTGACGTTATCCGTTACGAAAGAGGCGAGGGTGTTGAAAAGAAGGAAGACAACCTTGCTGATGAAGTTGCAAAGATGATCAAGTAATCATTCAGGCGGCATAGCGTTGAGCTGTGCCGTTTTGTTTTTTCGGAGGTATATATGAATAAAAATAAATGGATAGTTCTTGTTCTCGTGCTGGTTGTGAGCGGATTTTTCACATGTGTTGCATTTGCGGATGCAAAATTAGTTTTTGAGGATAAGCGTTTTGATATTAACGAAGCCACAACAGAAGATTTCGGCACCCGTGCTATTGCAGAAGGTGAAGCTTATATGATTTCAGGTCCTTTTGCTGAGCTTGAAGAAAAGAATACAGTCTACGGAATACCGGTAGGAAAAAAGAGTACATACTACTATCTTGTAAGCAATACCGATTATGAATCTTTTGCGAAGGCTGTGGATTCTGATACGGATAACATTTTCGATGGAATGACATGGTACGTTGCGGCGGTGTCCGATGAGGATATGGTCAAGAAATTCGACAAGGCAGCTGAACGTTTCGAACGCTGGATGCAGAGTTATACAAACCTCTGGAATCTTTTTGAAGAAAGTGGCTATGATCCGCAGCTTGACGCTAAGAAGATCGAAAATATACTCGATCAGCTCCCTGATGAATCAATAAAGATCAGCGGAGTTCTCAGAAATCAGAGTTCAAACTCAAAGTATAAGAAATACAGAGATGAATTCCTTGAATCCGGCAATCTCAGTTCAGATGATATAGGCGAGCTTCTTCTTGATGTCGATAAGGAAGGAACAAATACAGGCGATACAGAGAAGATGATTTTCTTTGTGGCAGCAGCAATATTTGTAATTTCATTTATTATCCTGATTCTTTCTATTGTTAAGACAATAAAGGTGAAAAAATCGCAGGAATTATACTGATTGCATTTTTTAGTTGTTTATAATCAATAAATGTACCCCCTGAAACTTTGTGCAAAATAACGAAGCTTCGGGGGTGCTTTTTTTGTGCAAATTGCTTGCAGTAAGAGAGGAAATATGGTATAATATTAATGAATGATGTTTCTCATTCGATACTTATGTAGATTAACGAGGTGTATCAGATGAATCATGATGTAGCAAGGCTTGCAGAATCAATAGGTAAGGTAATTGTCGGAAAAAACGATACAATAATCAAGCTGATCGCTGCAATGCTCTGTGAAGGCCATGTTCTTCTTGAGGATGTTCCGGGAGTTGGAAAAACGCAGCTTATCACATCACTTTCAAAATCTATTGGTGGAAAATTCAACAGAATACAGCTTACTCCTGATGTAATGCCTTCGGATATCGCCGGCTTTACGATGATGGATCAGGTAAGTGGTGAATTTATTTATCGTGATGGTGCTGTAATGTGCAATTTTCTTCTTGCTGACGAGATAAACCGTGCCTCACCAAAGGTTCAGTCGGCTCTTCTTGAAGCAATGGAGGAACGTCAGATAAGCCTTGACGGCACAACACATCATCTGCCCAGACCATTCCTTGTAATGGCAACTCAGAATCCCGTAGAAACATACGGAACATTTCATCTTCCTGAAGCCCAGATGGACAGATTTTTTATGAAGCTGTCAATGGGTTATCCTTCGGAGGAGGAAGAAATAAAAATTCTTGAACGTACAGAAAAGCACAATCCTATAAATAATATAGAAGCTCCGGTTATGACGATTGACGATATCCTGAGAATGATGGATGATGTCCGTTCTATCCGTGTGACAGAACAGGTAAGACAGTATATAGTCAGACTTGTCAATTCTACAAGAAATAACAGAAATACGATTCTTGGAATCAGTCCGAGAGGAAGTATAGCTCTGTATAAGGCGTCGAAGGCGTTTGCCTATATTTATGGCAGAGAATATGCAACTCCTGATGATGTCAAGAATATAGCGAAGGAAGTTCTTGCACACAGAATAATTCTATCTCCGCAGGGAAAAACGGCTTTCGGAACGAATGAAGTATTTATTGAAAATCTTCTTTCGGTTACAGATGTTCCGTCAATGAGTGCAAAATGATAGGAAAAATAAGAACATTCATCAGTATTGCAGCTATCGCTTTTCTGTTATATGTATTCACCTTTTACATAGAAGGCGAAATGGGTATCGTTCTCATAACTTTTCTCATAATTCCGCCGATAATTTCATTTTTGCTTGCACTTAGTGCCAGAAAAAGGATATCGGTCAGTATATCTGCTGATGCGTATGTGAAAAAAGGAAACGCTCTTGAAGTCAGGGTGATTGTTGAAAAAAACGGCAAACTGCCTATGGCAGTAGCAGAAATCTGTCCGGAAGCGTCAGAGGTCTTTGAAAAAAGTAATAAAAAATACAGGCTTTCACTTCTTCCGGAAGGGAAAACTGAATTTACATATAAAATCGGTGCAATAACAGGCGGAAATGGTGAGATATCCGTCGGAAGCTTCTATTCATGCGGATTTCTCGGCTTTATGCGTTTCAGAGTAAAAACTGTGCTTCCTGAGCCGTTATCTGTCGGAGTTATTCCTGAGATTCCGGATGTAAAGACATCATCTCAGCTGTTCCGTCAGATAGCTGATTCCGTTCTGACAAGCGATAACGATGAAGAAAATGATACAGAGCTTATGTTTTCTTCAAATTCAGCCCCCGGTTATGAACATCGTGAATATATCCAGGGCGATCCATTAAAACGAGTTAACTGGAAGCTTTCATCGAAGAAACGTAAGCTTATGGTTCGCCTTGATGAGGCTGTATCAATGGTGAGACCTCTTGTGGTGCTTGACCTTTACAGAAAACCGGATGAAGCTCCGGAAAAAGCTGTACTTAGGGAAGAAAAACTTATCTGTGCTGCAATTGGTCTGGTAAAGGCTCTTGTGAAAAACGGGATATCATGTGATTTTGTCTACAATTCCGCAGAAGGCTCCGTAACAGAGTGCGTCGATAATGTGGATTATCCCGATATTCTTCTCCTGAAGCTTCTCTCTGTAAAGATTGTTGCCGGCATGAGGATAAAGGTGGATAATCAGGGGGATGTGTGCTCCTGTGTTGTAGCTACTACGGCTCCCGACAGTGTTTCTCAGATCGTCAGCGGAATTTCAGAAAAAAGCATAATTGTTCCTGAAATTCCTGCGTTAAAGGGAACTTCTGAGCTGTGGTATCTCGACAAGAATGATAACGTATTCAAATTGGTATAAATATATGCGTGAAACTGAAAATAATTCGACAGGGTTCAAGGCTCTGATCACCAGATATCTATGCGATCCGGTGCTTATATATACTGTAATTGCAATGACAGCGATCATGTATCATTATTGCAGAAATATACTGACAGCAGGTTATACATTAGCTTCATTTGTAATATGTATACTGCTTTTCCGGCTGATGGATTACATGGAAAATCACAAGCTGTTCGGCACGATAGCCTATATAGCAGCATCGTTGTTATTCTCTTATACTTCATCAATGTGTATGCAGATGGGTGCGGATAATTATCCTATTTCCTTTGGAGTATGGTTTATGACGCCGCAGTCAATTTTGGATTTCAACGGATGGTATACTTTTGGAATATTTCTGCTGTTCATATATTTCATGTGCTCAGTTATTTATTACTATACCCGTGTGCGTTACAGGATATTTATGAATTTTCTCATATTTATCATTCCGTTCACTATTTATGGTAAGGAAGCAGAGCAGATGCCCATAATACTGATAATTCTGATGTCAGTTGGGTACATAATGCTCCTTGTGCATTTCAGGGAGCTGAATGACAGTGATACAGTAGTAATTGCTGTAAAGCGTGAAACATGGCGTTCCACTGGAATTTACGCACTGCTGTTTGCGGCAGTTGCAGCAGTTTTCCCTAAACCTGAGATAAAAGCGGATCGTACATTTATTGAATCCCTTATCTCTGCGGAACAGTTTACTGACCGTCTTGTTGCAATGCTCGGAAATTTCCGTGATTCATCATCAGGCGGACAATACAGAAATAATAATGATTCTTCTCATTTGTATTATATATCGGCAGATGAGGTGCTGCACTTCAAGACAGGAACGTATTCATTCTATGATTTTACTCAGGATTCGTGGCACATTGGTGGTGCTGACTCAAGAAAAAAAAAGGAATTCAAAAAATCATCCATAGAGCTCGGAAATGCCGGAAGTCTTACTAAGGCGATTCTGACGGCAGCAGAGCTTGATGAGGATTTTGCGGCAGAATACGGTCTTTCCGGCTATTCTCCGGATGATATAGTAGTTCCGGAGGAAGGGAATGTGGCAGTCCATTTTGCCATAAACAGCAGAGATGTTGTTCCTGTTCCGCAGGATGCAAAGAAGCTTGTATGGACAAGTACCTCAGAAACTATGGGACTTCTGAAAACAGGTGTAATCCGTGCAAAAAACAGCTTTTCCAGTACGGATATCTTCGAATACAGCTATTACAGGGATACATTTTTTGAAAAAGCAAAAAACAAGGAAATAATCGACGTTATCTCGCAGGCTGATTATTATGATCTTCTGAGGGATGCAAGAAAGGTTCTTCAACGCACAGATGATCCTTCCGATGAAGATATTGAAGGATATATCGTATTGCTCCGTGCGGAGTATAATGATTATGCTGATTATATATCTGATCTTCTTGATTACGGTGACAGTGACAGAATATGTAAACTGGCACAGGAGATAACTCAGGGAATGGAATCTGATTATGATAAGGCGAAGGCGATCGAGCAGTATTTCTTTACTAACGATTTCGTTTATGATCTGGAATATGTAAAATCCAGAGGAGAAAACGTGGAAAATTTCCTTTTCAATACAAAGCGTGGCGTCTGCTATGAGTACGCAACCTCAATGGTACTGCTTGCAAGAGCAGCAGGAATTCCGGCACGATACTGTGAAGGATATCTTGCGTCCAATGAGTTTAATAATCGGGAACTCAGCACGAATATCGTTGTGACTCCGAAGGATTTCCATGGCTATCCGGAGCTGTATATAGATGGCTTCGGCTGGGTTACCTTCGAGCCGACCATTTCAGCATCGACAGGCAATGAAAACAAATCCGGTCTGTTTGAAATGCTTATGATTGCCGGAATCGTACTTTTCGGACTTCTGATCCTGATTTTTGTATTCATCAGAATATATCCGTCACTTTCGCACAGGCTTTTCATATTGCGAAGCAGAAGGAAAGCTCCTGAGGATACGGTAAAGTCTGTTATGCACAGACTTTGCAGGATATACCATATATCAGGGATGAATACATCACATGAAGCGGCAAAGGGGATAATGGAAATATCCGGTGCTGATATTTCGGTAACGGCTGATCTGTTTGACGCTGTTGTTTATGGAGAAGCGTCGCTCAGTGAGAACGATGCTGAAACAGCAATGTCGGATTATATTTCAGCGTATGGGGCATATCGTGAAATGAAGAAGCAAAGGCAGATAAAGACCGCCTGAAGCTCTGATTTACGGAGGCAATTATGTATATTACAGGAAAAAATGTGATCCTGAAAAGAATTATCAGTCTGTTGACTGCATTGCTGTTCTTTTCAGTGATTATTCAGCTTGATCCCATAAAAAATAACAGGACATCAGCGGCTGAGGATTATCATTCATGGCGGCAGATGGATCCCCGATGGGGAAGTATCAGCATGAATGGTACTACGGTAGCAAAATCCGGTTGTCTGATAACAGCTCTTTCGATGATAGCAAGAGCTTCGGATTCACTTGATGAAGCGGCTCTGAAAAATCTTGGTATAACAAGCGTTGATGAATTCAATCCGGGCGTACTCGCAGAAGCATACAATGCAAGGAATGGCTTCAATTACGGAGGTGCTATCGCAAGCTGGGGAACGATTAACAAGATAATTCCTCAGATCAATTTTATCAAGGATTCCTATCTTATAAGCTATACTAAGGAAGAAATTGCGGCAGAGATAAAGGAAATGATGAATCAGGGATATTATATTATACTGAATGCTAACTGGCATTGGGTATATATAGAAGGAGTTGTCGGAAACGATATATACATGGTAGATCCTGCATCAGATACTCGTCTGCTTTATGACGAATACCAGATCAGCGGAGGAAATGAGTACTGGGCGCTGACGTGCAAGAATCCGCCTGCACCGTTTACTCCGCCTTCAACAGATACAACTACAACAGATATCACAACGACAGAAATCACAACTACTGAAACAACAGAAACTACTACCACAACGACAGCTGAAACTACAACTACCACCACGACTACAACTATCACCACGACAGCTTCAACAACGACCACTACAACAACTGCAAAAACTACAACGAAACCGATCACTACAACTACAACAACTGCGAAAACTACAACGAAACCGACCACTACAACTACAACAACTGCGAAAACTACTACAAATACGACTACAATGAATTCTACTACTACGACAACAATAGCTACATCCACTTCAAAGCCGGATGTTACAACAAATATGCCGGAGGGCGAATATTACAATCCTACGCTGAACGACATAGGAATCTACGCATCAGCTGATATGTCTGGGAATCCGATAGCTTTTGTCAGAACGAATGAAGTTGTCAATGTGGCAGAATGTGTCGGAAAAGCCGGTCATATTTCCGGCTCAGATGGTTTTGCGGGTTGGATAGAACTTTCCGGAATGTCTCAGGTAAAGGAAGAAGCTTCCAGAAAAAGAGGTGACATAAACGGTGACGGAAAAACGGGTATGATTGATCTCGGAATGCTGAGCGAATATCTCAGGAGCCTTGAGCTTATGCCGGACGGCGTTTCGATATTTACAGACTGTGAGGAAGAAGCAGCTGATATAAACGGAGACGGTAAGGTGAACAGCGGAGATGTTCTGGTATACCTTGTGCTTGTCTGCGATTAAGGAGAACTTTTATGGAATGGACAGAAGTAAATATCTATACTGCTTCGGAGGGGATAGAGCTCCTCTGTGCAAAGCTTATGGATATTGGTATCAAAGGATTTGTTATTCAGGACGCCGGAGATTTCAATGAATTTCTGGAAAATAAGGATGGCAAATGGGATTATATAGATGAAGATCTGATGGGGCTTTCGGACTGTGAAACGAGAATAACCGTATATCTTCCATCGAATTCTCAGGGAGCTGATATGCTTCTTTCGATCAGAGCGATGCTTGCTGAGCTTAAAGAAACCGATACTGACGGTATCTACGGACGCCTTGAAGCTGAGCTTTCCAGTATCCGTGAGGAAGACTGGGCAAATAACTGGAAGCAGTATTTCAAGCCTGTAAAAATCGGTGAAAAGCTCGTTATAAAGCCTTCGTGGGAGGAATACGAAAACGACGGAAGCAGAATTATTCTGGAAATAGATCCGGCTTCAAGCTTCGGTACAGGACAGCATCATACTACAAGATTGTGTCTGGAGCTGCTTGAAAAGAGTCTGAACAGCGGCGACAGAATTCTCGATATGGGCTGCGGAAGCGGAATTCTTTCGATCGGAGCAATGCTCCTTGGTGCAGAAAGTGCTGTTGCAGTTGATATCGAGCAGAATGCGGCAGAAACAGCTCTGGAAAATGCAGTAAAAAATCATATAAGTCCTGATAAATACGAGACATTTTACGGAAATATTCTGACAGATGAAAAACTGGCGAAAAGAATAGACGCAAAATATGACGTCATAGCTGCTAATATTGTTGCAGATGTTCTTATAGCGATGAAGGAGCACTTCCTGCGTTACATAAAAAATGGAGGAATACTCATTGTTTCGGGTATTATTGAGGAGAGGATGCATGAGGTTATCGGCGCTCTTGAGGGAGTCGGTTTCAGCAATCCTGAAATTAATGTAAAAGAAGGATGGGCGGCAGTAAAGCTTGCGGCACCCCTTTAATTCCCCGCAGATAAGGGATAATAAATAAATTTAAATAGAAGGAGAATGGTTAAAGTGGCACTTTTTAAGAAGAAAAAGAAGGATGAACAGCTTCAGGAGGTAAATCCTCAGGAACAGCTTAAAAAAGAAAATGAAGCTCTTGTAATGGAGGTTCTTACAAATCTCAATGAAAAGCTCAACGGAACTCTTTACGATAACTGCATTATCATGCCTAAGGGTTATACAATAGACGTTCAGGTTGGTCCGAAGGAAGACAGAGGAACTATAAAAATAATTCAGTTTATCTTTATTATAAGAAACGATGAATTTGACGAACCTCTTCTTGATCCTGTTGACGCACAGGGACCAACGGAGAAGGATGCAGCAAAAATGGCGGCAGATATCTTCTATGCAGGTCTCTGGCATCCCATTGATATGGCGATCAACAAGAAGAATCCTGCACCTATTTCAGTAGATTTCCTCGGACAGCACTATGATTTTGATATGTACTGCCAGTCAGTCGTAAGAATCAGAGCCGGAGAGCAGCCTAAGCAGCCTGTTCTTCTTGCAAAGTATCTTATGAATGAACTTCCGAAGTATCTTGGCTCAAAGAAGTATTACTGGGTAAGAATATATCTTGCTAAGCTTCATGTTCCCGCAAACGAAGAAACAGGTCAGGAAGCCAGAACAAAAAAGATGATCGAGGTTCGTGTGAACGGCTCTGTATGTCCTCAGTTGGGCGAGCTTCTTACTCCATACATTGATTCATGGGAGGATACAGAAGGATTCGCCTGTGAAAAGCAGTATGTTATCTTTGTTCAGCGTGAAGAAGACAAGTGTCCCTTTGATAAGGAAACTGTAATGAAAGCTGCTGAGGAATGCCTGAATTCAATGATCAAGGTTGAAAGCAAGGAAGACTACATAGCTCTTGCAGAAAGACTTGAAGAAATGACAGGAAACAAATCACTTGCATCAGAAATAAGAATATTTATTCCTGAGATTCTTGCAAAGCTTACTCTCGGATACCGTGAGGGAGATAGTCTTTTCTTCATTGAAGGTGAAGGAGATGATCAGAAACAGGTAGAATTCAAGAAAACACAGCTCAGATCGTACTTCTATCTCCAGCAGGCTATACTTGAATTTCTCGGAACACGTCCGGCTCAGGAGGATGTAAAGAAAATTGTTGTGAACAGCGTGGCATTCAGAGAAATGATGAAGGTACAGAAACAGCTGACTGATCAGGGTAAACAGTTCCAGATGTCAGATCTCTATGTTCCCGGAACCTCGTACAGAATCGGAGAGTCTGACTATCAGGTGTGGTAAGCTGAAAATTATCAGATTTCATGAAAAATATGAGAAAAACCCTTGACAAAGGACATTCTTTGTGATAAAATATTATTGCCGCTTGTAACCGGGCTTTTAAAGTTGTGTTCTCACACGCCCGACGCAGCGAGTTTATGAAAAGGCAGGTGCCAGAAATGTACGCAGTTATTGAAACCGGCGGAAAGCAGTATCAGGTAAACGAGGGTGATATCATCTTCATCGAAAAGCTTGCAGTTGAAGCTGACGAGACAGTTACATTCGACAAGGTTGTAGCACTCGGTGCAGACGATGGACTCAAGATCGGTGCTCCCTATGTTGAAGGTGCAGCAGTTGAAGCTAAGGTTCTTAAGAACGGTAAAGCTAAGAAGATCACTGTCTTCACTTATAAGCCTAAGAAGGGCGAAAAGAGAAAGCAGGGACACAGACAGCCTTACACTCAGGTGAAGATCGAAGCTATCAAGGCTTGATCATGATCCGTGCAGAATTTTACGAAAAAAATGGGAAACTCAGCGGCTTCAGACTGAATGGTCATGCAGGTCTTGCCTCAAGGGGCAGGGATGTTGCCTGTGCGGCAGTTTCTTCGGCAGTTCAGCTTACAGTTAATCTGCTTGATGAATTCGGCTGCTCTCCGGATGTAAAAGTCGGAGATAATGTGATAAAATGTATGACAGTTATTCAGAATGATACAGCGTCAAGAATACTGTATCGTCTGAAACAGCATTTTGAAGCGATACTTGAGGAGTTCCCGAAAACAATTAAAATCACTATTTCGGAGGTGTAAGTATGTTTAAGATCAGTATGCAGTTCTTCGCTCATAAGAAGGGTGTTGGTTCTACAAAGAACGGCCGTGACTCTGAGTCCAAGAGACTTGGCGTTAAGAGAGCAGATGGACAGTTCGTTAAGGCAGGAAATATCCTCGTTCGTCAGAGAGGTACACATATCCATCCCGGCGAGGGCGTTGGCATTGGTTCAGATGATACATTATTCGCAACAGTAAGCGGTAAGGTTAGATTTGAGCGTTTAGGCCGCGATCGTAAGAAGGTTTCTGTTTACGAGCAGTAATCATTTTTAAGTGTGCATAAATCCCGAGCAGCTTGCTTGGGATTTTTCTTTAGAAGATCTATCGGAGGGGCGTAGAATGTTTGTAGACCGTGCAAAAATAGTTATAAAGGCCGGCGACGGCGGCGACGGAGCAGTTTCCTTTCACCGTGAAAAGTATGTAGCGGCAGGAGGTCCCGACGGCGGCGACGGCGGCAAGGGCGGAGATGTTGTTTTTCAGGTGGATGATAACTTCTCAACGCTTATTGATTTCAGATACAAAAGAAAATATTTCGCAGAGCGCGGTCAGAACGGCGGCGCAAGAAATTGTACCGGCAGAGGTGCTCCGCCTCTGATAATAAAGGTTCCGAGAGGAACTCTCATCCGTGACGCAAAAACAGGAAGAATCATGGCGGATATGTCTACCGACGAGCCGAAGGTTCTGGCAAAGGGCGGACGTGGCGGCAAGGGTAACGTCCATTTTGCTACGCCGACAAGACAGATTCCGAAATTTGCAAAGCCAGGATTTCCTGGTGAGGAATTTGAAGTTTCTCTGGAGCTTAAGCTTCTTGCAGACGTAGGACTTGTAGGATACCCGAATGTCGGAAAATCGACGCTTATCTCAGTTGTGAGCGCTGCAAAGCCGAAGATTGCCAACTACCATTTTACTACGCTTACTCCTGTTCTCGGAGTTGTAAGAACAGGTGAGGAGAAATCCTTTGTTATGGCAGATATTCCGGGACTTATCGAGGGTGCCGGAGACGGAGTAGGTCTCGGACATGAGTTCCTGAGACACGTTGAAAGATGTCGTCTTATCGTCCATGTTGTGGATGTTTCCGGCATTGAGGGACGTGATCCTAAGAGTGATTTCGAGATCATAAACAAGGAGCTTGCAAAGTTTAATGAGGAACTTGCACTTCGCCCGCAGATTGTTGCCGCCAATAAATCGGATATGGCTTCAGAGGAGCAGATTGCTGATTTCCGTAGCTATATTGAGGAACAGGGAATACCCTTCTTCTGTATTTCAGCGGCTACAACAAAGGGAACGACAGAGCTTGTCAACAAGATTACAGAGGTTCTGGAGACGCTTCCGCCTATCAAGGAGTATGAACCAGATCCTATTCCGCAGGCTGAGCTTGATGAAATGGCTGGTGCCGGAAAGCAGTTCGGTGTGTTCGTTGAGGACGGAATCTATTATGTTGAAGCTCCGTGGATCCAGCCTATTATGCGTACAGTTGATCCTGAGGACTATTCTTCGCTTCAGTATTTCCAGCGTGTTCTCATTAACAGCGGAATTATTGCAAAGCTTGAAGAAATGGGTATTCAGGAAGGCGATACCGTAGATCTTGAAGGCTTCGAGTTTGACTTTATATATTGATATGAATAAGGAATTTTTATCAGAACGTGAAGCGAATGCGTACAGTCCGCTGAGTCTTGCATTTCTTGGAGATAGCGTATATGATACGCTTGCAAGGGAATACCTTCTGCTTCAGGCGAATATGCCTGTTGCGAAGCTTCATTCGGCTAAGATTCGTCTGGTTTGTGCTGAATTTCAGTCGGCGGCTTATGATACAGTGTGTGAAAAACTAACTGAACATGAGCTTGCAATTCTGAAAAGAGGTCGGAATGCAACCGGAAATACCGTACCGAAGCATGCTGATGCAGTGCAGTATCGCAGAGCCACAGCGGTCGAGTGTCTTTTCGGATATCTCTTTCTTACAGGAAAGAATGAACGTATCCGTGAGCTGTTTGATATGATAATCAACGCATACAATGCTTCATGCAATAAAGATTATACTACTTCGGCAGAAAGTGCAGAAGTTCTTAAATAAATCATGATAGGAGTGTAAAAACTATGTCAGGTCATTCAAAATGGAATAATATCAAGCGTAAAAAGGAAGCAACGGACGCTGCTAAGGGAAAGATCTTCACTAAGATCGGACGTGAGATCACTGTTGTAGTCCGTGAGGGCGGTCCTGATCCCAACAATAACAGCAAGCTTCGTGACCTTATCGCAAAGGCAAAGGCTAACAACGTGCCTAATGATAACATCGAGCGTGTTATCAAGAAGGCTGCCGGTGGTGAGGATAAGAACAACTACGAAAATATCGTATACGAGGGATATGGTCCCAATGGCGTTGCTGTAATCGTTGAGTGTCTTACAGATAACAGAAACAGAACTGCCGGTGAAGTTCGTCACTATTTCGATAAATTCGGCGGAAATCTCGGAACTATCGGATGCGTTTCATTTATGTTCAGCACAAAGGGAATTGTAATTCTTGAGAATACCGGTCTTGATGAGGACGCTGTAATGGAAGATGTCTTTGAGTGCGGCGGTGATGATTTCGATATCAGCGAGGAGACTGTTGAGATCGAGTGTGCACCTGAAAATGTTCATGCTGTAAGCGAAGCTCTTACTGCAAAGGGATATAAGGTTATTTCCGCTGAGGCAGAACAGGTTCCTTCAAATTACACAGCTCTCACAGATGAGGAGCATATCAAGAAGATGAATCTTCTCCTTGAGCACCTTGAAGATAACGATGACGTTCAGAACGTATATCACAACTGGGAGATGCCCGAAGAATAATAATAAAAGGGACAGCTTTCGGGCTGTCCTTTTTAGAGGTGGAGATAATGAAAATCATACGAATTATATTTTCGGTTATATTCTCTTTATTAAACGCAGCTGTGATTTTGAGAGTATTTGGTATAGCACTGTTTATAGGTACATATGACATATTCTGGATTATATACATATGCTCGCTGCTTATATGGATTGTTTTAATATGCAAGACGAAAAAGAAATCAATAATTGTCCCATTATGTATATATGGATGTATATTCTGCATAGCTCCATTCAGAATTGGAGGTATTGCTGATGTATATACAACAAAGATTGAGTCGCCAAATGCTGATAATACAGTTATGATAATGGAGTTTCGCAGACCAATTCATTCTGGATTTTCAATTTATAAGAGATGTTTTCTGAATATTTATTATATGACTTCTCTGAAAGATATGCAGACAGGTTATTATCCGTTTTCTGAGGGAAAGGGAGAATATGAATGGTTTGATGATGATACGGTTATGTTGAAATATCCATATTCCAAAGAGAGTGATAAGTATAAGGAAGTAACTGTTAAATTCCATTGACATAATTCGACTTCATGGGAACTGCAATTACAAAATGGAATATTTCAAAACCTGTCCGAATATAATTTAAAAGAAACATAAATTCAGCGAGGTATAAAGCTATGGGAATTCTTGAATTAATTCTGCTTTCTGTCGGACTTGCAATGGATGCTTTTTCCGTTGCAGTATGTCAGGGACTGAGCATGAAAAAGCTGAGCGTGAAAAACGGCTTGATAATCGCATTGTTTTTTGGTGTGTTTCAGGGAGGAATGCCGCTTATCGGTTATTTTCTCGGAAACCGCTTTGAAGGATATATCAATTCCGTCAGTCACTGGATTGCTTTTATTCTTCTTGGAATAATAGGCGGAAAGATGATCTATGAAGCATTCAGCGAAGAAGAAGAAAAGGAAAATCAGGAGTACAGACTTTCATTCGGCACGCTTACAGTGCTCTCAGTAGCTACGAGCATCGACGCACTTGCCGTTGGAATTGTTTTTGCGGCAGCGAAGGTGAATCTTATACTTTCGGTAATCATGATAGCGGTAATAACCTTTGTTATTTCTTTTGCCGGTGTTGTGATAGGGAATAAATTCGGCAGCCGCTTTGAAAAGAAGGCGGAAATAGCCGGAGGAGCAATTCTTATACTTATAGGAGTCAAGATGCTTCTTGAAGGTCTTGGAGTGATATAAAACAACGGACGGAATACCCCGTCCGTTGTTTTATTACTTTTTGCAGCTGTGAATTGCCTTTACAGGACAAACATTAATACAAGTTCCGCAGGCGGTACATTTATTATAATCAATGATAGCGTGGAAATTTTCGATCTTCACAGCACCTTCAGGACATTTCCTTTCACATAACTTACAGCCTAAACATCCGTTTTTGCAGCTGAGCTTGGTTTCCTTGCCGTTTGCGGCAGAAGAACACAGAACATCAATATGCTTAGCAAGAGGTCTGATTGAAATAAGCTGATTCGGACATACTGACACACACTGACCGCAGGCTTTGCAAAGAGATGGAATTACCTTTGCAATACCATTTTTTAGCTTTATTGCATTGCTATCGCAGACATTTACGCAGTCGCCAAGACCTATGCACCCATACCTGCACAGACCATTTCCACCGTAAAAACGTTTGACTGCCGTACACGACTGAACTCCATCAAAGCTGAAAGCAGTCTGTGTTGCATCACAGTCACCATTACAGCGAACAATAGCCGTCATGGGAACAACATCCTCAGCAGATGTTCCAAGAATTGCGGCAATACTTGCAGCTGTATCGCCTCCACCCGGTCGGCAGAGATTCGCAGGAACTCCGTTATTCACAATAGCGGCAGCATAATCTGCACATCCGGCATAGCCACAGGCACCGCAGTTTGCCTGCGGAAGAGACTCACCGATTTTCTCAATCCGTTCGTCAGTTTCGACATAGAAAATCTTTGCAGCGGCTGTCAGCAGGACTCCTGCCAGTGCTCCGCAGATTCCCACGATAAGTGCAGGAATTATATATGTCATACACTTTCCTCCTTAGCTGAACAATCCCGAAAAGCCCATGAAGCTTACCGATACAATAGAAGCGGCAATCAGAGTAGCCGGAACACCCTTGAAGGTTTCGGGAATATCAGCATACTCCATTTTTTTGCGGACTCCGGAGAATATAACCAATGCAAGCATGAATCCGAGTCCACCACCGATAGAATTAATAATAGCCTGCACAAAGCTGTAATTATTATCAATATTCAGTACCGTAACACCAAGAACAGCACAGTTCGTTGTGATAAGCGGCAGATATACGCCGAGCGAGCTGTACAAAGACGGTATACACTTTTTCAGCATCGTCTCAACAAGCTGAACAAACAGAGCAATTACAAGGATGAATACAACTGTATCAAAGTATTCGAGTCCGTTCGGAACCAAAATTCCATGATGAATAGGATATGTAACTGCTGTCGCACATATCATTACAAATGTTACGGCAATACCCATTCCTGTTGCACTGTCAAGCTTCTTTGAAACTCCCAGAAAAGGACAGATTCCCATAAACTTTGACAGAACAAAGTTATCAGTAAGCATCGCCGCAAGGAGAATTACAAATAAATCCTTCATTATTCACATCCTCCTTTTTCAGCCTGAGTACAGGCACTTGCATTCGGACAGCCATGACATCCAAGCTCCTGCGGAGGATTCTTATCCGCTATCTTATTTACAACCGCAATTATCATACCAAGAGTGAAAAATCCTCCTGCCGGCATAATAAACAGCAGCATGGGATTATTGTGGATTACAGGTATATTGAATCCCATCCACTGACCAGCTCCGATAATTTCACGGATTGATCCCATAAGAAACAGTGCAAGTGTAAAACCAAATCCCATTCCTATTGCATCGCACGCCGATGCAGCAATGCCGTTCTTGCTGGCAAACATTTCTGCACGTCCGAAAATGATACAGTTTACCGTGATGAGTGCCAGATATATTCCAAGACTGTCGTAAAGATCAGGAACAAATCCCTCAAGAATGAATCCGACAAACGTTACAAAGCTTGCGATAATTACAATAAATGCAGGTATTCTTACCTTATCTGGGATAATCTTTCTCAGGGCTGAAATTACGATATTTGAGCCTAAAAGTACAAAGGTAGTTGCAAGTCCCATGCCTATTCCGTTCTTTGCCTGAGTAGTTACAGCGAGTGTAGGACACATTCCCAGAAGCATTACGAGTGTGGGATTTTCTTTTATAAGACCTTTTGTTATTTCACTTAAAAGAGATTTCTTTTCAGCCACCGAGAATCGCCTCCTTGTTATTGTTGTATGCGTTCATTGCGATTTCAATGGCATTCTTCATTCCCTTTGATGAGAATGTCGCACCGCTTATGGAATCTATTTCTTCAGGAGCTTCCATGATTCCTATAAAATTATTATCAACAAATGACGCTTTATCTCTTATTTTCGTTCCAAGACCGGGAGTTTCTGCCAGCGATATGAACGAGATTCCTGACAGAACGCCGTTTTCATCAATTCCGACAAGGATATTTATTCCGTCCTTTGCATAACCGTCAGCAACAACATGAATGATTGTTTCACCATCAGATGTGACAGCAATCTTCTGAATCTCATCATAACCGAAGTTGTTTTCGATTATTGTTGTTTCACATTCGCCGAATAATGCTTCAGCACTTTTGTTGAATTTAAGCTCTCTTTGCTCAGATATTCTGTCCTTTGTCAGCTCGTAGGCAAGAACAAGAAGAAGAGCTGCCGCAGTACAGATCATTGTAAGAACTATGGTAGGCTTTATATTATCCTTCATTCTTCTCAGCCTCCTTTGCACCAAAAACTTTTGTGCGTGTCATCTGATCAATATACGGAGTGAGTATATTCATGAGAAGAATGGCGAAGGATACACCTTCGGGATACGAGCCGAAATGACGGATTACAAAAGTAATCGTTCCGCATCCAAGACCAAATATTATTTTTCCTTTAAAGGTGATAGGCGTTGTTGCGTAATCAGTTGCCATGAAGAAAGCTCCGAGGAACACACCGCCGGCAAGAATATGATAAAGCGGATCCTCTCCCGCAATTGCCATAAGCACGGCAAGGCTTCCGATAAAGGCGAAAGGTGAAGCAAGTGATATTATTTTTCTAACAGCAAGATAAAGTCCTCCTGCAAGAAGTGCAAGGGAACAGGTCTCTCCAAGACATCCGCCGACGTTTCCGAGAAGAAGATCAATATATGACGGAAGCTCTGCCTCCTTTCCCATTGCAAGCGGAGTTGCAGAAGAAACAGCGTCGTATTTATACGATGCAGGTTGAATCCAATGAGACATTGCTGCCGGAAACGATACCATAAGCACAATTCTTGCTGTTATCGCAGGATTGGCAAAATTCTGTCCCAGACCGCCGAAAAGCTGTTTTACTATAACAATTGCAACAAAACATCCTATGACAGCCATCCAGTATGGCAGAGTAACGGGAAGATTCATTGCAAGCAGAATTCCGGTAACAACAGCAGACATATCGGTAATGGTATTGTTCCTTTTCATGAGACGTCTGCTGAGATACTCGAATATCATACAGCTTGAAATACATACAGCTGTCAGAGTAATTACCCTCCAGCCAAAAATATAACAGCCGATACATAATGCCGGAATAAGTGCTATAATTACATTGAACATAATACCGGAGGTTTTCATATAATTTTCGTCGTGCGGTGACGGCGAAACAATAAGCTTTTTCATTGTATATCCTCCTTAATTTCTTGGAATGAGCGTCTTTGCAAGCTGATTAGTCTCTGCAAGCTTACGGTTTGCAGGACATATATAGGTACAGCTTCCGCAGTTCATGCACAGCATTACCTTCAATTCCTTCAGTTCATCAATATTTTTAATCTTGAATGATTTTTCAATTTCAGCAGGCATAAGTCCGATGGGACAGACTTTTATACAGCGTCCACAGCGGATACAGGCACTTGTTTTCTTCTGATCGTAGCGGTCAAAGGCAAGCAGAGCATTTGACGTCTTTACTACGGGCATATCCGCATCAGGGATACTCATACCCATCATGGGACCTCCGGCTATTATTTTCTTTACAGATTCCATATCCGTACCGCAGTATTCAAGTATCTCACGGAATGAAGTTCCGATAACAGCTCTGATATTTTTCGGATATGCAACAGCATTTCCATCTATGGTCATTCTTCTTTTTACGAGAGGCATTCCATCCTGCATATAGCGATACAAGAACGAAACCGTAGATACGTTCATGACAATTACACCTATATCGGAAGGAATCTGTCCTTCCCTGACAATTCTTCCGGTAGAATTGTAGATTATAACTTTTTCTGCACCCTGCGGATAACTTGACGGTAGAGTTACGATATCAATGGAATCATCGTTTTCAGCAATTTTTTTAAAGTTCTTTATGGCTTCCGGCTTATTTGCCTCAATTGCAAGCTTGACATTTTTTATTCCGAGCTGAGACTGTACAAGCTTTATTCCGCCGATAATATCCTCCGCATTTTCGATCATTTCACGGTAGTCTGCTGTAATGTACGGTTCGCATTCCGCAGCATTTACAACAAGAATTTCAACTGGTGTTTTAGGATTCAACTTGATATGTGTGGGGAATCCGGCACCGCCAAGACCACAGGCTCCACTCTCCCTGACTGCTTTTACAAAGCTTTCCCTGTCGGTAACAACAGGAGACTTAACGTCCTCAGAAACAGTCTGCTTTCCGTCTGTTTCAATTTCAACTGCCTTGCATACTGTTCCCGAAGCTGTTATGTAATCACTCAGAGCAGTAACCGTTCCAGAAACAGATGAATGAACAGGTACACTGAACGGAGTTTCAGAATCACCGATTTTCTGTCCGACTTTTACAGTATCTCCAACCTTTACAAGCGGCTGACATGGGATTCCCATTGTCATGGACATCGGGATTTTTACCTTGGCAGGAAGTACAAATTCTTCTGTAATGCTGTTATTCGTATTTTTACGATGATAAAGCTTTAATCCGTTCAATTTACTCATAACATTCTCCTTTATAATAAAGCGTGTCATATTATATAATTATACTATATTCCACAAACTTTTTCAAGATCATTTTTTGTATTTCTTAGAAAAAAAGACTTTCATTTGACAAATCGCGTCGACAGGTGATATAATTATTATATTAATGTGTAAAGAAGGATATAAATGGAAAAAACAAAAGAAGTAAATCCGCTTGCATCAGCTCCCGTAAGCAGGCTTATGGTGAAATTCGGTATACCGAGCATTATCGGTATGCTTGTAGGTGCTCTCTATAATATGATCGATCAGCTGTTTATCGGACAGAAAATCGGTCCTCTTGGAAATGCCGCCACAAATATTGCGTTTCCGCTGACAACGTTATGTATGTCATTTGCTTTGCTTTTCGGAATCGGCGGAGCGTCATGCTTCAATCTTTCAACCGGAATGGGCGACAAAAAGCGAGCTGCACATTACGCAGGAAACTCACTGACTATGCTTACAATCTCCGGTATTCTGCTTATGGCAGTTACGCTTATATTCCTTACACCTATGCTCCGGCTTTTCGGATCAACGGATAAGGTTCTTCCATATGCTCATGATTACGTTCGTGTAACAGCTATCGGCTTCCCGTTTCTGCTGATTTCAACAGGCGGCGGACATCTCATCCGTGCTGACGGAAGTCCGCAGATAACCATGCTGCTTAATATCGTTGGTGCAGTGATAAACATTGTTCTTGACGCTGTTTTTGTCCTTGTATTCAACTGGGGAATGGCTGGTGCAGCTGCTGCAACGGTCATCGGTCAGTTTGTCTCTGCTGTAATTGTTATCGTATACGTTTTCAGATTCAAAACCATAAAGCTTGAGAAAAAACACTTCATTCCGCAAAGATGTCATGTGAAAAGGGTTTCCTCTATCGGAATGGCTTCATGCTTCAATCAGATAGCAATTGGAATTGTTCAGGTTGTTCTCAATAATTCACTCAAGCATTACGGTAGCCATTCTTCATACGGTTCTGATGATCCTATTGCTGTTGCAGGCATCATCATGAAGGTAAATATGATAGTTTTCTCTATTGTAATCGGTCTTGCTCAGGGAGCTCAGCCTATACAAAGCTTCAACTACGGTGCAAGGAATTTCAGCCGCGTCAGAGAAGCCTTCCGTCTTGCTGTTATAGCAGGCGGCGGAATATCCATAATATCTTTCATTCTGTTCCAGATTTTTCCGAAAGAGATTCTTTTGCTCTTCGGAAAGGGCAGTGATTCTTATTTTGAATTTGGTGTCAGATTCTTCCGTATCTTCCTTTTCTTCACATGGATCAACTGTCTCCAGCCGATTACATCTACCTTCTTCACCTCTATCGGAAAACCAATCAAGGGAGTTTTCATGTCACTGACAAGACAGATTATCTTCTTTGTACCGATTCTCCTTGTTCTTCCTGCTATATTCGGTATAAGCGGAATTCTGTATACCGGTCCTATCGCTGATGTTCTGTCAGCAATTGTTGCAATAATTCTGGCGTCGTATGAGTTCAAAGCTATGAAAAAGCTTGAATCAGACACGAAGATTGTTTCAGGCTCCGGAACTGAATAAAAGTAAAAAAAAACACCTGCAAAGCACAATAGATAGCTTTGTACAAATCTAATGTGTCCGGAGTCTTTGACTTACGGACACTTTTTTATCTTAAAAAAAGCTCCTGACAAACACTGGTATGTCAAGAGCTTATGTCTGCGGAATTTTTATTTCAGAGGAATAACGTTATTGAATACAGCAAAGAATTTTATCGGAATATGCTTATCAATATGACATTTTCCGAAGAACCACTTCTGATAGGTGCAGGTTTTTATGATATCCTCAAAAAGAGCATGAACTTCAAGACGCTGAAGGACATCTACGTTAAGGCAGTCCTTGAGAGAGACAGGTGGTTCATGAGTAATGACATAATCCAATGAATTGCCATTGAGCTTCAGATTTTCAATAGCTTCAATAATCTCCTCATGAGACGGCTTTTCACGTTTCCACCAATTTTTACTGCTTCTGCGGAAGTCGAAATCCTGACTGTGACCTCCACCGAAGGTGAAGATTTTCTTATCCTCGATGGTGTATATCTGTCCACGCATGAGGTGGATAAGATTGTCAGCTATAACCCGTGCTTTGCCGCCGTTCCAGTCGGATACGGGATATTTTTCAAGAATATCGAAATTTTCATGGCAGCCGTCCAGAAATGCAATGGTATAGCCTTTTTTAGTGAGCTTTTTGATAATTGATCTTTCTTTTCGTGAGTTATCCCAGAAAAATCCGAAATCTCCGCAGATAATGAGAGTATCGTCGCGTCTGAGCTTTTTTATAGCAGGATCTTTAAAGCGGCTGTAATCGCCGTGAGTATCGCCTGTTACATATATCATTTTTGTTCCCTCCGGTATTGCCTTATATTTATCTCTTGATATATTGTATCACATTTTCAGGAAAAGGTAAAGAGTGATTTTGAAAAAGTCTGAGAAAATATCGCATTACATTTGTAATTGACAACATAATAACTTTATGTTAATATAAATGTAATGTATGCAAAGAGGATAATTTTTTTATTCTGAAATGGAGATGTTATTATGAAAAAATTACTTGTGCAACTACTTAGTCTTACGATGATTTTATCACTGGCATCATGTAAATCTGATTCCAATAAAAGCGATAAAACTGATTCGTCATCTGAGAGTATCACAACTACTGATACTCCGACAACAACTGATATTCCAGCAACGACTGAAAGTACTGTAACAGAGATTGCTTATAAATATCAGGAATACGCTGAAATGAAGCCGGAAGAAATCGTAGCCGGTCTGACGCTGGAAGAGAAAGTAAATCAGATGTTACAGCCGGTTGTTTACAATGTGGATGAGAACGATATGAAGGCGAACGATTACGGCAGTATTCTTGGTCAGACGGTTTGTGTCGATGCGGCTTCATGGCGTGAAATCGTAGACGGATTTCAGAAGGCAGCTATTGATTCTGAAACAGGAATCCCATATGTTTACGGACAGGATGATGTTCATGGAGTAAATTACTGCCTTGATGCAGTTTATTTTCCGCACAATATCGGGCAGGGTGCGGCAAACAATGAAGAACTTGCTTATCAGGTAGGACTTATCACTGCTGATGAAGCGAAGCTCTGCCATTGGCTGTGGAACTTCTCTCCCTGCGTAGCTCAGTCTGATGATCCACGCTGGGGAAGAACCTATGAATCCTATGGCTCTGACCTTGAAACAATTACAAAGCTCAGTACAGCCTACACAAAAGGTCTTATTGATGGCGGTCTGATCGCCTGTGCAAAGCATTTCTTTGCTGACGGCAATGTTGAATATGGTACCGGTGAGCAGGGACAGATTAAGATGCTTATTGACCGTGGCGATGCCCAGCTCACTGATGCTGAAATATCTGAACAGCTTGAAGTCTATCAGTCTCTGATTGACGCAGGAGTGCAGACAATAATGATCAGTCACTCGTCGCTCAACGGCGTGAAGATGCACGAAAATAAAGAATACATTATGAAGCTCAAGGATGAAATGGGCTTTGAAGGCTTTATCGTAAGCGATTGGGGATCTATTGGAAATATAACAGGTTCTTCTTATAGGGAAAAGGTAATAAAGAGCGTTAATTCCGGTATTGATATGCTCATGGAAACAGATCGCTTTGAAGAAGCAAAGCAGATTATAATTGACGCTGTCGGCAGCGGAGAAATTAGTGAAGACCGCATAAATGACGCTGTAACAAGAATCATCAGGGTAAAAAAAGAAGCCGGTATATTTGATGATCCTCTCTTTGAGAATATGAAAACCGACCAGAAGGAAACAGGCTCACTTGAATACAGAAAAGTAGCCGAGCAGCTGGTTGAGGAAAGTCTTGTTCTTCTTAAGAATGAAAATAGTGTTCTTCCTATAAAGGAGGGGACAAAGGTTTACATAACAGGTCCGGCGGCTGATAACGGACAGGTACAGTGCGGTGGCTGGACTGTTGACTGGAACGGTTCTCCAACAGAGGATGTTCAGGGCGTTACAACTATACTCGAATCCTTTGAGAGATACGCTGATGATTACGGAATCGAAGTAATTACCGATTCAGACAAGGCTGCTGACGCTGATGTTGTATTGCTTTGCGTAGGTGAACAGTCATATGCTGAGTGGTACGGTGATACAGAAGATATGGAACTCTGCGGAGAGCTTGGTCTTATGGGAAATGACAACGCAATTGAAGAAGCAAAGAAGCTTGGAAAGCCGACTGTTGCCTGCATAGTAGCAGGCAGACAGATTATTCTTGATCCTGAGGACTATGAAAAATGGGATAGCGTAGTTATGTGTTATCTTCCCGGCTCAGAGGGCAAGGGAATATCTGATGTGCTCTGCGGATGCACTGATTTTAAAGGAAAGCTTCCTTCGCCATGGTACGGCTCAATTGAGCAGATAGGTACAGCCGAATGCTTCCTTGAATATGGTCATGGCTTATCCTACGGTGATGGATTCACACCCCGTACAGAACCTGTTACTGTTCTTGATTCATCAACCGAAACTGATGAGGAAATTGATCCTATGGCTGGTACCAACTACACTAAGGGAATGTTCAAAGACGGTGTGTATGTCAACGAATATGCTGGTATAAAGATGAGTGTTCCGGGAGATTATTCAGAATCCAGTGCATCCGAATTGAAGCTGAATGAAGATAGGGCGTTATCCGTGTGTGCTAACGATAAAGAAAAAATACGAGAAATAGCAACAATTACGGATAGTGCTTTTTGGAGTGGCGATGATGGGATATCGTTTTCCTTCTTAAATACTGAACTTGGCATTCCTGATGATCCGGATTATACAGAAGAAGACTTTTTTAATGATTATAAAGAAGAAGTAGGAGCTTTAGACAGTACAAAAGGTGGAGTAGTATTTGAAGAACCAGTAAAAGTAAACCTTGGAGAAGAAGAATATATTAGATTAACAATGAAGACGAGTTTTGTCAATGTCGGTGGAAAGGATATTTATTTCTACGCAAGAAAAATTGATGATAATCTTATGTGTATCATATGTATTTCAAAAAGTGATACTGAAAAGACACCTGAATTCTTTGAAGCATTATTCAGCTGATAATCAGATTAAGGTATGTCATTTGCTCTGAAAAATCATTGACAATCTGCCATAAATGTGCTATAATACAGATGATCCGGAGGAAATTTTCTGCGGAGAATATATACGACAGTTCGTTTGCACCATCCTGTCGATAAACAAAACTACGGGCAGATCACAAAGTTATTTCAGTATGCGTGTGTTTCTGCGGACACACGCATATTTTTTCAAGAGGTGTATTTATGTACAGATTAAAGGTAAAGGCAGCTTTTGACAGTGCGCATTTCCTCAGCGGATATAACGGGAAATGTGCTAATATCCATGGCCATCGCTGGACGGTCGAGGTTGAAATCAAGGGTGAAGAATTACAGCAGACAGGCGAAAAAAGAGGAATGCTGATTGATTTCGGAGATCTGAAAAAAGCAGTGAAGGAGTTTGCAGACAGCTTTGATCACGCTTTGATATATGAAAGCGGAAGTCTCAGAGAGAATACGCTTACTGCACTTGCAGAGGAGAATTTCCGGCTTATAGAAGTTTCATTCAGACCGACAGCCGAGAATTTCGCAAAGTATTTTTACGGTCTGCTCAGCGGACAGGGATTTGAAATAAGCTCGGTAACGGTTTATGAAACTCCCGATAACTGTGCAGTTTACGAGGTGTAAAATATGGGAAAATACAGACTTGCAGAACATTTTGTGAGTATCAACGGTGAAGGCAGACTTGCGGGGGAATTGGCACTTTTTCTTAGATTTACCGGCTGTAATCTTCGATGTGACTGGTGTGATACCATGTGGGCGAATGAAAAGGACGCTCCGTTTACTGCGGTAACAGATTCAGATCTCGTGGAAATTGCAGAACAGGCGATTGCTGCTCATGGGGTGAGAAATGTCACGCTTACAGGCGGCGAACCGCTTTTGCAGGAAGATCTTGCTATGCTTTGCGGAACTCTTGCAGAGCTTGGTCTTGATACTGAGATTGAAACGAATGGTTCTGTACCGCTTGAACCATTTCTGAAAGAATGTGATAAATACAGCTGCAATCCTTCAATAACTATGGATTATAAGCTTCCTTCAAGCGGAATGGAACAGAGAATGTGTACTGAAAATCTGGGACTGCTGAAAGATTCTGATACGCTAAAATTTGTATGCGGCTCACGGAATGATCTTGAACGTGCCGCAGAGATTCTGGAGGAGTATAAGCCTGAATGTGCAGTATATCTCAGTCCGGTGTTCGGGAGAATCGAGCCTGCTGAGATGGTGGAATTCATGAAGGAACGAAAGCTTTGGTATGTTCGTCTGCAATTGCAGCTTCACAAAATTATATGGGATCCTATGGAGAGAGGAGTGTAATAATGGCGATAGACAGAGAAAAAATTGAATTTCATATACGGGAGATTCTGAAAGCTCTCGGAGAGGATCCTGACCGTGAGGGGCTTATTGAAACTCCGGAAAGAGTTGCCCGAATGTATGAAGAAGTTTTTGAAGGCATACAGTACAGCAATCATGAGATAGCTGAAATGTTCGGCAAGACCTTTTCATCACCTGACAGGGAAAACAGGCAGTCAGCAGTTGTTATGCGTGATATAAGTGTTTTCAGCTACTGCGAGCATCACATGGCTCTTATGTACGATATGACAGTAAATGTTGCTTATATTCCCGACGGAAAGGTTTTAGGACTGAGCAAAATCGCCCGTATCTGTGATATGGCGGCAAAAAGATTACAGCTTCAGGAACGTCTTGGAGAAGATATTGCGGAGATAATCATGGAGGCAGCCGGAACTGAAAATGTAGGTGTTGTAATCACGGGATCTCATAGCTGTATGACGGCAAGAGGAATCAGAAATGTACCTGCAAGAACTACAACCACAACATTCTGCGGAAAATTCATAGAGGATAAGGAGCTTCAGAAGCTGATTCTTTGAGGAGGATAGATAATATGAAAGCAATGGTATTATTCAGCGGCGGAGTTGACAGTACAACGTGTCTTGCACTTGCAGTAAAGGAACATGGCTCGGAAAATGTCACTGCACTGTCAATCGGATACGGACAGAAGCACAGCCGAGAGATACAGTCGGCACAGAAGCTTGCGGAATACTATAATGTAGAATGGAAACAGCTTGATCTTTCGTTAATTTTTGCTGATTCCGACTGCTCGCTGCTGACCGGTTCGGATAAGGAAATTCCCAAGGAAACTTATGCAGAGCAGCTCAGTGAAACGGACGGAAAGCCGGTTTCGACTTATGTTCCGTTCCGTAACGGACTTTTCCTTGCGTCTGCGGCAAGCATGGCACTTTCGCTCGGATGTGAGCTGATATATTATGGTCCGCACGCTGACGACGCAGCCGGAAGTGCCTATCCGGACTGCAGTGAGGAGTTCAATAATGCGATAAATGCGGCTATATATATCGGAAGCGGTAAGCAGCTTCGTATAGAAGCTCCGTTTGTGAGCAAAACTAAAAAGGAGATAGTAAGGCTTGGACTTGAACTCGGCGTTCCATATGAGCTTACATGGAGCTGCTACGAGGGAAATGATAAGCCGTGCGGAATCTGCGGAACCTGCCGTGACAGGCAGGAAGCATTTCGTGCAAACGGAATCAATGATCCATTAATGAAATAAGGAGAGATTATTATGACAGGAAGAACCAAAGAAGAAACAGCAGGACTCAGCCTGCTTGGTAATAAAAAGACTGAATATCCGGATAATTATGCTCCGGAAATGCTTGAAACCTTTATTAATAAGCATCAGGACAGAGATTATTTCGTAAAGTTCAATTGCCCCGAATTTACCAGCTTATGCCCGATTACGGGACAGCCTGATTTCGCAACTATATACATCCAGTATGTTCCCGATGTGAAGATGGTAGAGAGCAAATCGCTGAAGCTTTATCTGTTCAGCTTCCGTAATCACGGGGATTTTCACGAGGACTGCGTGAATATTATACTCAATGATCTTGTCAAGCTGACTGATCCCAGATACATGGAGGTGTGGGGTGAATTTACTCCAAGAGGCGGAATATCAATTCATCCATACTGTAATTACGGCAGATCCGGAACACGCTGGGAGCAGATCGCAGCTGATCGTCTTTCTGCATGGGGACAGCCAAGATAAACTTTTCTTGACATCTGTATTGCTATGTGTTAAAATATTCTTATTGAGGACGTGATAAAATGAAACTGATACTTGCCTCAGCGTCACCGAGACGCAGAGAGCTTATGAAGCTGATAACCGAGGATTTTACAGCAGCTTCTTCTGATGCTGATGAAACACTTCCGCCGGATATAGAGCCTCTGGAAGCCTCTGAATATCTGGCGTTGATAAAGGCAGAGGCGGTTTCCTCTGAATATCCGGAGGATATCGTTATCGGCTGTGATACTACCGTTATAAGCGGAAATAAAATTCTTGGCAAGCCCCGTGACCGTGCTCATGCAGAGCAGCTTATGAGGGAGCTTTCAGGAAAGACACATACTGTTGTTACAGGCTGTGCTATCGTGTCCAAAGAAAAGAAATATTCCTTTTCAGTTTATACTGATGTGACCTTCCGGAATCTTTCCGAAGCCGATATAACAGCGTATATCTCTACCGACGAGCCTTATGACAAGGCAGGAGGATACGGTATACAGGGGAAAGGAGCACTTCTTGTTGAAAGGATCAGCGGTGATTATTTCAACGTGGTGGGACTTCCGGTGTCACGTCTTAATTATGAATTAAATGAATTTATCAAAGGAGCTAAATCATGAATACTACTGCTTTTCACAATGCGGATATCCTTCTTCCGAAAAAATCCACAGACGCTTATAAGTGGTCTGTAATTGCCTGCGACCAGTATACAAGCGAGCCTGAATACTGGGACAGCGTTTACGAAACTGTCGGAGATGCACCGTCTACGCTCAATCTTATTCTTCCGGAGCTTTTCCTTGAACAGGATGGAGTTTCTGAGCGTATCAGCACTATTCACAGTGTAATGGACGATTATATGTCACAGGAGCTTTTCGATGAATATAAGGATGCAATGATTTACGTTGAGAGAATTCAGGGTAATGGCATACTCCGTCAGGGAATTGTTGGTGCAATAGATCTTGAAAAATATGATTTTTCAAAGGGAAGTACATCTGAAGTCCGTGCAACAGAGGCTACTGTAATAGAAAGAATCCCTCCCAGAATCAAGGTGAGACAGGGGGCACCTCTTGAGCTTCCGCATATTATGATTCTCATTGACGATCCGGACTGCACAGTCATTGAGCCTCTTGCAGAAAAGGCAGCTTCTATGGAAAAGCTTTACGATACAGAGCTTATGCAGGGCGGCGGAAGTATCAAGGGTTATCTTGCTGACAGCACAGAACAGGAACGTATAGACAATGCACTGACAGCACTTTCTGATCCTGCTGTTTTTGCTGAAAAGTATAATATGGCTGATACACCGGTTCTGCTTTATGCTATGGGTGATGGAAACCATTCTCTTGCAACTGCAAAGGAATTTTATGAGCAGCTTAAAAAAGCAAATCCTGATAAGGATCTTTCCGGTCATCCGGCAAGATTTGCACTTGCTGAGATCGTAAACCTCCATAGCGATGCACTCAAATTCGAGGCTATTCACCGTCTTGTATACGATGTTGACTGCGATGATCTCATGGCATCACTGACAGAAGCACTCGGACTTTCTGAGGATAAGGAATCAGATCAGTATGTGATCTGCTGCTGCGGCGGAAATGAGAAGAAAATGTGGATCCACAACAAGACATCCAATCTTTCTGTTGGTTCTCTCCAGAATTTCCTTGACGGTTATATCAAGGAAAAGAACGGAAAGATCGACTATATCCACGGTGCAGATACAGTAAAGCAGCTTGCTGAAAAGCACAACGGCGCCGGATTTATTCTTCCTGATATGGATAAATCACAGCTCTTCCCGACTGTAATCAAGGACGGAGCACTTCCGAGAAAAACTTTCTCAATGGGACACGCTGAGGATAAGCGTTTCTACATGGAAGCAAGAAGAATCACTGAGTAAAAGAAACAGGCTGTCTGGTGTAGTTTCCGGACAGCCTTAATAGTATATATAAGGAGACATGGAATTTATGAATATTTCAGACGCTCATAAAAGAATAGAGGAGCTTTCCGCACTTCTTGACAAATACAGCTATCAGTATTATGTGCTGGATAATCCGGAGATATCGGACTATGAATTTGATATGCTCATGCAAGAGCTGAAATCGCTGGAGGAGCAGTTTCCAGAACTGATATTGCCGACATCCCCGACTCAGCGTGTCGGCGGAATGGCACTGAACAAGTTTGAAAAGGTAAGTCATACTGTTCAGATGGCGAGTCTTCAGGACGTATTTTCCTTTGAACAGGTTGAAAGCTTTGTAATGAAATGCCGTGAGGAACTCGGGGATGTGGAATTTTCAGTTGAGCCGAAAATAGATGGACTTTCGGTATCACTTGAATATGAAAACGGAATCTTCACAAGAGGTTCTACCCGTGGTGACGGTTTTGTGGGCGAGGATGTAACAGCAAATCTGCGTACGATACGCTCTATTCCGCTGAAAATAGAGAATGCACCGGAATTCTTAGAGGTCAGGGGAGAGGTATATATGCCCCGTGACAGCTTTTTCTCGCTTGTGGAACAGCAGGAGCTTAAAGGTGAAGCTCCGTTCAAGAATCCGAGAAATGCAGCGGCAGGCTCACTGCGTCAGAAGGATTCAAAGATAACAGCAAAACGCCGCCTTGATATATTCATTTTCAACGTACAGCAGATAACAGGACGTAAATACGAAACACATACACAGTCTCTTGATGATCTCAGAGCAATGGGGTTCAGAACGCTGCCTTCATACAGAATTTGTACTGAAGCGTCTGAAATCAGGGCAGAGATAGATCGTATCGGCGATGAGCGTGCAGAATTCGGTTTTGATATTGACGGCGTGGTAATCAAGGTGAACAGACTTTCGCAGCGTGACATCATGGGAGCTACCTCCAAGACTCCGAAATGGGCAGTTGCATATAAATATCCTCCGGAGGAAAAGGAAACAAAGCTGCTGGATATTGAAGTGAATGTCGGGCGAACAGGAGCTATCACGCCTGTTGCCGTCTTTGAACCGATTCTGCTTGCCGGCACGAGCGTTTCAAGAGCTGTACTGCACAATCAGGATTTCATAGATGAAAAGGATATACGCATCGGTGATGTTATTGTAGTACGCAAGGCTGGTGAAATTATTCCGGAAGTATTGCGTAGCGTTTCGCATGAGGAAAATTCAGTGGAATTCAGACTGCCGGAGGAATGTCCGGTGTGTGGTACGAAATCCGTGCGTGACGAGGGTGAAAGCGTACTCAGATGCCCTAATGTATCATGTCCTGCACAGCTTCTCAAAAATATGATACATTTTGCATCCAGAAATGCTATGAATATCGACGGTCTTGGTGAAGCAAATATGAAGCTTCTTGTTGAAAGCGGATTGGTAAGCTCTCCGGCGGATCTCTATATCCTCAGGAAGGAACAGCTTACTGAACTTGAGCGTTTTGGCGAGAAATCGGCTCAGAATCTTATAGACGCGATAGAAGCGTCAAAGAAAAACGAGGCAGATCGTCTTGTTTTTGGTCTGGGAATACGCAATATCGGACAGAAAGCAGCTACTCTCCTGTGCGGGAAATTCGGCGGTGTTGAAGCACTTCTCAATGCGGAAAAGGATGAAATATCTGCGATTGAAGGCTTCGGAGATGTTATGGCAGAAAGTGTATATAATGCGCTTCGTGAGCTGCATACGATCGAGCTTATCAGCCGGCTCAGAGAGTACGGTGTAAATATGACTTACAGCAGGAAGTCAACAGAAGATGATCGTTTCAGCGGACTGACGTTTGTGCTAACGGGAACCCTTCCCACCATGAAGCGTGACGAAGCAAAGAAGCTTATCGAGAGTTTCGGTGGTAAGGTTAGCGGTTCTGTATCAAAGAAAACAAGCTGTGTGGTTGCCGGTGAGGATGCCGGAAGCAAACTTGTAAAGGCTCAGGAACTCGGAATTGAAATTATTTCAGAGGCGGAATTAATAGAAAAAACAAAGTGATGGTGAGTAAAATGGGTTGGACACCTCAGCAGGAAAACGCTATAAATGCACGAAATTCATCAATAATTGTATCAGCGGCGGCAGGAAGCGGAAAAACCTCAGTGCTGACGGAACGTCTTGTCAGATTGATTGCCGATCCTGCTTCTGGTGTAAGAGCTGACAGAATGATAGTGGTTACCTTTACCAATGACGCTGCTGCCGAGATGAAAAACAGACTTGATAAACGACTTCGTGAGCTGATAAATCAGAATCCGGGAAACCGGCATCTCCTAAAGCAGCAAACGCTTCTGCAAAGTGCGAGGATATCCACCATCAACTCGTTCTGTTTTGAACTCATCAGAGATAATATTACAGATCAGGGGATAACTTCTGGTTTCAGAATCATGGATGAAACGGAAAACAGAGCACTCAAGGCTCAGGCGATGGATGACTTGCTTGACTGGTATATAGAAAATGAATATGAAAAAATATCTTTTATGTATGATCGCTTCTGCATCAAAAACGAGCGTGTTCTGGTCGAGGTGATATCTCTTGCGGATGAATTTCTCGGATCAGTTGCACTCAGGGACAAGTGGTTTGATAATGCTGAAAGTGAGTACAGGAAGGATTTCCGGAGTTCCATTTATTACAGCAGACTGATGAAAGTAATTGCGGAAAAAGCAGAAAAAGCATTGGAGCTTGCAGATGATTGTCTTGGAATGATAAGCAGGATTTTTCCGGATATCCAGAATTATCCGCAGGCACTTGCATCCTATGAACAGGCTGAAAAAGAATATGATCAGGTAAGCAGGCTTGCAGATATCATAAGATCAGGACGTTTTCCGGAAGAGGAAGAAGCCGGATGTCTTATGGATTTCGGAAAAGTTCAGACGGTAAATGCAAAAACTCCGCATAACAAGAATCTCAGGGATATTTACAAGAAAAAGCGTGAACAGTTTAAGTCGATGATTCCTGAGATAATATACGGAGCAGATAAGGCTGAAAGTGATTTTTATGAGTCTGCCGAAGTTACGTTTGTACTTGTGGAGATGCTTCGTAAATATCATGAAATTATCTGGGAAAAAAAGTGCCAGAAAAATGCTGTCAGCTTTGAGGACGGAGAAAAGCTTGCACTTGATATTCTTGCTGATACTGACAGTCAGGGCAGAATAATTCCTTCTGAGACAGCCAGAAGAACAGCTGAATTCTACGATATCATAATGATTGACGAGTATCAGGATTCAAATAACAAGCAGGATCTTATTTTCAGACTGATATCAAGGAATTTCAAGCATTCTCCCGACGGAGATCCGATGTATGGTGATAATGTTTTTCTTGTAGGCGATGTAAAGCAGGCGATTTATGGTTTCAGACTGGCGAATCCTAAGAATTTCATTGATACTCTCAGCACTTCGGAAAAATTCGATGCTGAAAGTGACTGTAAGAATCAGTCGATAGTGCTGAACAGGAATTTCCGAAGTTCTCATGGAGTAATCGACTTTGTAAACTTCGTTTTTGGCCAGATTATGTCTGAAAAATGCGGAGGAATAAGATACGACGGAGATGAAATGCTTTGCTTTGGAGCGAAGCCGTACGAAAATGCCGGAGACTCATGTCTTACAGAGATCGCACTCATCAACGATGATACTCCGGATGACGAAGAAAACAGCAGTGACGAAAAGAACGACTGCGATATAAATTATGAAGCTGAGTATACTGCAAACAAGATAGCGGCCATGATAAATGAAGGCTATAAGGTTATCACAGGCGGTGAACCTCGTTCGTGCTGTCCGTCAGACTTCGGTATACTTGTCCGTACAAACAAGTATATCAATGTTTATGCAAAGGCACTGAATGATCGCGGAATACCAGCAAAGACAGGTGAGGAGAAGGGGTATCTCAGATCACGTGAAATAGCCGTTCTTATTGATCTTCTCAGGGTGATTGACAATCCGCTGAGTGATATTCCGACAGCGGCAGTTCTTACCTCGCCGATGTTCATGTTTACTATTCAGGAGCTTGCATATATCAAGTCACTTGACAAGGAAAAGAGGATATATTCCATAATTCTTGGTGTTGCTGACGGTATGTATCCTGATTGCACAGACTCGGTTTTTGCAGGAAAGTGCCGTGATTTTCTTGGATTCATTGATTCATTCCGATTGAGTGCAGTAACTATGACCATAGGAGAGCTAATTACCCTGATATATGATACCACTGATTTTATTTCTGTTATGCAGATGAGCGAGGATGGAGAAAAGAAACGTGCGAATCTCCGGCTTCTCATTCAGTATGCCCAGAATTATGAAAGCTCTTCTGCGTACGAAGGTACAGGAGGTCTCAGCGGATTTCTGCGGCATATTGACAGAGTTCTTGAAACAGGTGATTTTCAGCAGGGAAAGTCATCGGTAGAATCAGGCGATTATGTAAGAATACAGACAATTCACGGCTCAAAGGGACTTGAATATCCGTTTGTATTTATTGCGGAAACATCAGGAAAATTCCGTTTTGATTCTCAGAATGCCATGTTTTCGGCAGACGGAAGGATAGGGTATAATCTTTACGATCCTAAGCTGATAAGGCGTTACAAGACATTTCAGCAGATAATGCTTCACGATGAGGAAAAAACAGCTGTCCGCAGTGAAGAAATGCGGCTTCTCTATGTAGCAATGACAAGAGCAAAGCAGAAGCTGTTTATAAATCTGAAGTCAGGAGAAAAATCGCTTAAGGGTGTTCAGTCAAAGATTGACGCTATACAGCTCAGAAACGGAGATATTTCTGAGGAGGTCTGCAATGCCGTGAGATTTTCCGACTGGCTGTGGACGTCTCTGCTGATGCACAATGATATAGTGAAGATTTCGGAGCAGCTGAATATTGATGTTCCGGAAAGCTTTGTAAAGTTCCGTGATAAGCTTTTCGATATCGTGATTGCCGAACCTGTCGTTCAATCCGTGCAGCTTCATGAAGCAGAGAGGGTAGAAAAAGCAGTTCCGGATCCGGAGATATGTCAGGAAATCATGAAGATGATCAGCTCGGAATATGACAGATCGCTTTCTGAAATGCCGGCAAAGCTGAGTGTTACGCAGATTACAAGAAAACTCAAGGGTGCGGATGATGAATTTGATTTCCGTCTGAAACGTCCGGCGTTTATTTCAGGAGAAGGACATCTTTCAGGAACAGAACGCGGTACGGCGATACATACATTTCTTCAGTACTGTGATTTCGGAAGTGCAATCAATGATCCGGAGTCTGAGCTTGAACGGATGATAAATATGGGATATCTCAGCAGGACGGAAGCAGAATCGGTTGATATTGTCAGGATCAGAAGTTTTTTTGAAAGTGATCTCTATCGACGTATGACGAGTGCAAAACAGATGTGGAGAGAAAAGAAATTCATGGTAGCAGTTGCACATCTTGATATTGATAATTCCATTATGGAACTGTTCAGACGATCAGACGGAATGATCAAGGGTATTGTGGACATGATGTTTGAGGAAGAGGATGGTCTTGTGATCGTTGATTACAAATCAGACAGGGGAATTTCAGCCAATGCACTTGCAAAAAGGTACAGCGTTCAGCTTCGGTTGTATAAGGCTGCTGTTGAGCTGACAATGAAGAAAAAAGTAAAGGAAGCATATCTGTATTCAATCGAGCTTGAAAAGGAAATTCCAATACATCTTAAAAAAATGTCCGGCTAAGCACCGGACATTTTTTTGAAAGAAAACCGGCATCCAGATAAGATGCCGGTCATTTAAAGGAGAAGATGTGTAGGAATAATTGTTGATTAAGTGTACGGAGAAACTGACTATCAGGATTTTTTCTCCTGAAGCTCGAGAGTGATTTTGATATCCTCTCCGTATCTGTTGATTGTAAGAACTATTTCATCGCCAGCCTTGTGCTCGCTGATTATTTCGTTAAGTTCAGCAGCGGTTGTAATTGCTTTGCCGTCAACATCGATGATAACATCGCCCTGAAGGATACCAGCCTTTTCAGCGGCACTGTCCGGCATAACGGAAAGAACGTAAACTCCCATAGGAAGATTGAGATAGCGTGAGTAAGTTTCAGTGATATCGTTTGTTGCTATACCGATTTGAGGTCTGCCGGTAACATACTGGTAGTTGATAAGGTCGTCAATAATAACCTTGGCGTCTGAGATCGGGATAGCAAAGCCAAGTCCTTCAACACTGGGCATTCCGTAGCTGGATGACATTTTTGAAGAATTGATGCCTATTACCTGTCCGCAGCTGTTAAGGAGAGGACCGCCTGAGTTACCGCTGTTTATAGCAGCGTCAGTCTGGATAAGAGACATACTTCTTTCGTTTACTGAAATTTCCCTGTTAAGAGCAGAAACAATACCGCTTGTAACGGAACCGAAAAGGTCGAATCCGAGAGGATTTCCGACAGCGATAACAAGCTCGCCTACCATAAGATCGTTGCTGTCGCCAATAACAGCGGGTTTAAGACCTGTTTTGTTTACTTTAAGAACAGCGATATCAGTTTCAAGGTCGTATGCAATAATATTTGCCTCGACTTCACTTTCATCGCTGAAAAGCACTGAAACCTCAACTGCTTCTCCTGCCTGATACTCGCTTGTATCATAAATACAGTGAGCGTTTGTTACAATATATCCGTCTTCAGAGATGATGAATCCCGTACCTGCTGAAGTTCCTTCACTTTTCTGAGGAGTGGATCCGCCCCAGCCGAAGAACCCGTAAGATTCCTGAGTGAATTCAAATTTTGATGAAACGCCGACTACCGAAGGCATAATATCATCGACAATTTCAGGAATCGGCTTTGCATCCTCACGGGAGGCAAGCTGGATAAGGCTTGGAATTTCGTTGATTTCGGAGCTGTCATCAGAAGCGTTGAGTCTTTTTGCTTCGATAAGGTTGTCGTCGTCATTTTGGGATTTCTTTTTCTCAGGATCAAATTCGGATATTTCAGTTTTATCCTTATTATCCATAAATATCTTGTAACCCTGAATTGATCCAACGCCTACAACTGCAAGACAGAGGGCAAATATGGCGGATTTAAGAATAAAGTTCTTACGCTTCTTTTTAGGCTTGAGACTGTTTTCAGAGGTGAAGGCATAGGAGTTCTGATCTGGAGAGTAAGCTCCGGATGAGGGCTGTTCGTTGTAGTAGTTTTCATAGTTCTGGTTTCCGATGTCAGAGAAACCGTCTGTTTCGTTTGTGAAGGTGTTCTGATTATCATCGGGATTATATTTATTTATCATAAGAATCATCCTTTCAATCAAGTTGATACTGTACTTGATTATTGTAAAGTATCGTCCTTGTTTTGTTTAACTCTGTACTTTTTATTATAAGCTTTTTTGTGATAATTATATGATAGTGGATAGAAAAAATAAAAAAATCATGTGTGCATATAATAAAAAGCACCGCATAAGCGATGCTTTTAAGAATTTAGTTTGAATTTATATGTGGCTTAATTGAGTTTTGATTTGGTTTTTTCAGTGAATTTTTTTCCGTATACAAGGAATCTTTTATGTGTGCCCTCGCCGATAGAATCCTTTTCGTCGTATGCACGGACATCAAAGACGAATTCCCTGCCGTTCACCTCACGGAGAACAGCTTCAGCACGGACTGCCATACCCTCAGGAGTTGCAGCCGTGTGAGCAATATTGAGCATAGTTCCGACAGTAGTTTCGTCGTCATCAAGATAGGATTCAAGACAGCAGCAAGCTGCTTTTTCCATAAGCATTGTCATTATGGGAGTTGCGAAGACCTCAAGACTGCCGCTGCCCACATTAACAGCAAGCTCTTTTGGTGAAACTGTAAGATCAGCACAGCCGGAAATTCCTGTTTCAAGTTTTTTCATAATATCAATCCTCATCTGTGACAGGAGAATCTGAATAAAGATCACCTATTACACGGTCGTAAGTAAGGTCGTCCAGTTCTGTGACATTTTCAATTGAAGGATCGTAAGCTGTTGAGTAGATAGGAAGCTCCTTCAGATAGTTTGTCATTTTTTTAATGAATGCATCATTAGGAGCATCAATTACGTCAAGGATTACATAAGGAACATAGAAGAATGAGAACTTTCCTTCAGGAATCTTTGAGAAATCAGCACCGTAGTTACTCCAGAAGAAGCAGGTCTGTTCATAAAGAAGACTTTCTCTTTCCTCTGTGAGATCCAGTCTGTTATATACGCTGGTTTCGTTTCTCAGTGACGGGAAGTGGTCTCCCACGAAGAATACGAGAGTTGGTTCTTCAACATTTTCAAGCTGCTTGAGGAATACTTCAAGAGCGTCGTTGGAATGCTGGATCCACTGGAGATAATTGCCGAATTCATCGTCAGGATCTTCGCCGAGATTGTAAGGCTGATGATTCTGCATTGTTGTAGTGTGGATGTACATAGGATCATCAGAATTTTTCAGAAGATCAACAATCTGATTATATACGGTAGAATCCTCAACGTATGTGCCGTAATGACTTACTTCAACAGTGAAGTCAGATTCCTTTGTCTGATCATCGTGGAAATACAGCTCATCGAAACCAAAGAGAGGGTAAGTATTCTTTCTGCCGTAGAAGCTTGCCTGGAATGGGTGAATGTATGCTGTATTATAACCCCAGCTCTTGTAGTACTGAGCTAAAGCAGGAAGGTCGTGATCCTTATTGTATTCTCTCTGCGGCATATTAGGATCGTTGAGTCCCTTTGAAGGGAGACCGAAGAGAAGCTCAAATTCGGCACGGACAGTCCAGCTTGCATAGGTTGGAGTGATAATTCGTCTGCTCACACCAGCTTCGCAGGCGTCATCGAATTTTTCGTAAACATCGCTGCTGATATCGTCTTTAAGCTCGTCGAACACTCGGAAATCAGCGAAGGATTCACTCATGATGTAAATAACATTGGGCTTTTTACCGTTGTTAAAATTTCCTGCCGCAATTACAGGAGCATCATTCTGGATATCTTCAATGTGTTTTTTGCTGTAATTTTTAGGTTCCTTGATTCTGTGCTCGTAGTCCTCAGAGAGTGTCTGGAGAAGGAAGCCGATAAAGCCGTTGTTGTCGAATTTCTCATTTATTTTGCTTTGTCTGATAGTGTAGGTAGTATCAATATCAAATGCAGAGTAAACATTCTTATAGAACGGACGACACATAACAAATCCGAAAGAAATGAGAATGAAAACAGCACTTATTGCTGTTCTTGGGATAGCCTTCCATTTAACCTTCGGGTTGAAGAACAGGATTAAAAAGAAAAATGCGATTACAATCAGATAGCAGAGGATAAGATCCCATGTTATCTTTATGTATGCAAAGGATGTAAGGCTTTTTACGCTTCGGAAGAGCTTCATATCTGAAATTATCAGATGATTTCCGTTGGTGTTGTATTTGAATCGTTCAGTTGTAGCAAGAGCCACAAACAGAATACTTTCGACAAATGTTGCGAGCCATCCTTTTTTAAAGAGGGCGAGAAAGAATACGAAAATCAGGTATGTTATGATAAGACCGAAGAGCATGGGGAGGAAATGATTACCCCAAATATCAATGTATCGTGATACGCTTTTTCCCTGAATTATTTCTGTCATTGACAAGATAAATATAGGGAAAATAATAAGCAGGATAAGGTTGAGTTTTTTGAATTTATCGGTTCTTTCTTCGCGTTTTTCGTTGAATATTCTGATTTTCTGAAAACGTACTTTCTTTTCAGCAGAAGGCTCGGATTTTTCTGGCATTTTATCAGCAACGTCCGGCGTTTTACTTTTAGGCCCTGTTGAGAGGACCTTTTCAATTGACTTATCTGCCATTTATGATCATCCTTTTCTAAAAATATTTTTTATATTCAATAGTAATCTATAAATCTTTTATTATAATACAGATTCTATTTGGTATAATTTCCAAAAAG
>JAZNBR010000046.1:0-55235 GCA_045587105.1 Ruminococcus sp. | reverse complement strand
ACGAGAGCAAGCTATAGAAATGGAGCCGGCATGACCGGCTCCGTTTTTTCAATAGGGTGTCCGTTATTATTGCAATATTGCAAAAGCGGAAATATCACTTATGTGAAATGGTTTTACTGTGTTTCAATAGACTACGGGCTAATGAAACACTAATTTGTTAAGGCTTTGCAATAATTCAATCATAACTTGTAGCGTTGACTTCTTCAACATCGTCGCTGTTGGATGATACGTCGTAAGAATCGTGAGAAGCAGCAATAATTTCAAGTGTATCAATACGTTTTCTTACCTCCGCAGCAATAGCTTTGGCACGTTCTGCTTCCACATACTGAACTGCATTATCCTCACACAGTATATTCAGAATCTCGTCTTCAATACCATTAAGCTTTGAAATATCAAGCCAGTCGAATGAAGAAACCATCCTAAGTTGTTCGCTGTGCTTCTTTTTAAATGGCTTGCATGGAATATCATATGTTGATATTCCCCTTGCAGAAGTATCATACCATAATGAAGTACCGCTGTCAAATATAGGTGCAGCACCTATCCATTCAAGAGTATTAGCATCACGGAGCAGACCGAAATTATTAAAGTGCCTGTCTTCATTGGCTATGATGTAATCAAGAACTATCATTCGATCAAGTGCAGGTACTATATCAATACCGAGTTCCTTACAGATATTAACATAGTGAAGATAGCTGCTTTCGTGGTTTTCCTTTTGTCGCAGTTGGAGAACTCGCCATGCACTGATAAGCTCCGTATCTTTAGTAACGAAATCCTCGCATACGCTGTAAGGTTTATTGTCTATCCATATAATAGTATACGGCACATGCTCTATACCAAGTTTGTTCATTATCAGCGTAGCAATCGCTTCATTGAACGGCTGCTGTATGAACGGCGTTGAACCTGATTTCAACAGACATCGTTTACCGTCAATAATTTTCCAACGCTTCTGCAAGTTTCCGTCAGATGTATTATCAGGTGATACGAAATCAAAATCAGCATTTTTACCGTTCATGCCAAACAGCACATCTCCGATATCATCTGAAAAGTCATTGTCGAAAAAATTCACATCTTCCCACAATATGTTCTTATTGTAAGGCTTTATCCAGTAATGATCTGAAAGACTTAATCCCAGACATTTTGTAAGCAATAATTTTGTGTTATATATTCCAAGAGTTTCAAGAGCGTCTGAGATTCCCATTCTGCTTGCAGGGATAGAACGTCCTGTCCACCACTGGTTGAAAGCGTATCTGTCTACAACTTCATCATCACGTTGAATCCTAATAGTACCTACAGGAAGATGTTCCTTTGCTGTAATATTTCTGATTTTCGTAACTCCACCAAGAGTTTCATCTATTTCTATATCTGCAACTGCAACGTTCTTGTGCATTAATGTGTATTTCAACGCCATCACCTCCGTGTGCTTTTATTATATCATTATTGCAGGAATATTTCAAGTGATTCTTATCACATATCGGATTCACCTGAAAAGAAGTACCTAAGAAAAATCTTTTGCGTAAAAAAATGATGCGCTTCTATGAATTGTATTTGAGGCTCTCGCCAAGTTTGGTGTACCTGAGCAAAATATTATCATCGACAAGGCTTCCCTTGCTTTTTATGTTGATATCTCTGCTTGTCAAGTTCTTTTGTCCGTTTAACTTTGTTAGCTAATTCTTTATCAATAGAAACAAAATAATCTATTGCACGATCAATAACTTCACTATTCTCAATGATTTCTTTTATATAAGAATTGGCACACACATATTCACAAACCCATTTTAGTTTTAGAAGTTCAATAGGTGGTAGCGTTTTCTCTTTTAGTATCATCTCAAAATTAATTGACTCTAAATAATCGAATACCATAGCAGGTGTCAAATTCTGTGCTTTTTCACCAAGTGAATTAGCACAATTTATAATTGAAGCACTTATTTGATTATGGGTAATAATTCCATCTTTAGTTTCTTTATTTGTTCCGAATGTAAAAGGAAATGAATTTGAAAACACGCTTAAAAGCGTGAATTCAACTTCAATCATTGTATATGCCAAATCACTTCTCAACGCATATGACAACGCCGTGATCCATTGCTCTTTCACATTTGGATCAACATCATCCAGCCTATTAATGATCTCAAACAATCGAGAGCTTAATTCAACAATTTCATGGTATGAATAATCTTCGATCTTGCCATCAAGCCATTTCCTAATTATGATATCTCTTTTATTATCCGATACTGATCTAAGAAGAATCTCTTTTATGATTGGTGAGTCTTTGGAATAAATGTAAAATGAACCTTTTGATCCTTTGGCTTTAAATAATTTCAATTCGATATAAAAAACATTTTTCATCAAATAAGAAAAATGTTTTGATAAATAACGACGCATGGTATCTTCATCAAATTTATCAACATAAGCACGTTCTGAATCTAAAAGGCGATCAGAATACCATTTGTTTAGATCTTTTTCATGACATATAATTTCCTTTCCATTAGCAATCACTATAGGATCTTGAATGTTATCATATACTGCCTCTTCTTGAGACCATGATTGGTAATATTCAATAATATTTGTATATATGCCAGTAATTATAACTTCTTCCATCAACTTACTCCTTTCTTGTTGGAACGAAAAACGTTTTTTCGTTCTTAGACAAGGCTGAAAAGATGTGCTATTCTAATAAACGGCAGCAATGCTGTTTTGAAAAAACAACTTCAAAATTTCAAAACTCAGGTCAAAATGACGAGCGATGAGAAAAAATGCTGAAACGCCCGGGATTTTCAAAAAAAATTTCTCTCTCTTGGATTTTTTACCCGAGATTTTTTGAAAACGAAGTAGTTCTTAATTATACTTCAGGAGGTAATATAAAATGTTTAACGATATTCAAAACAACAATATGTACTTCGGTCAGACAGCGGACAACTTCAATGCTTCATCGAATTGTCCGAATCCCTACCAGGGATTTGATCCCAACAGCCGCCGCTACGGCTACGGAGATGTTAACCGCTGTCTTTCACAGTCAGAAGCAAACTACGTTTCTACACCGATACCAACTTACCCACTTGAGAACCCCGATAGCCGCCGCCATGACAAGGGCAACGGCAAAGGCGACGAGATAATCCATAAGCGTTCGTATTACAACAATGACGGTATACACTGTTGCTTGATTGAGGAATCAAGCAACGGAAAAGCAAAGATAACACCGCTTGCCTTTGCATTCAGTATCGGCTGTGTCACTTACATAAGAGAATATGGTGAAACTCCAATTAAGTATGTTCTCATCGCGGGCGGAACAGAACGCCCGTATAGCTCAATCATTACATATGAAGATTACATGAATGAGCGTTTTTATCAGAATATGAAGTGGGTTAGAAGATGTCCGAGTCGTACAAAGAAGCAGGTGAACGACCTTATATATGATCAGATACAGAAAGCGCCTAAGTCGGAAGCGAAGATATATTCACGTCAGGGCTTTGTTAAAGTTGGTGACAACGATTATTCTTTCGGTTCATATCCAGAAGACATGGAAGCCTATGCCGAGATAATGTCTGACAGCGTAAAAATGAAAAAACTGATTCCAATTTATAGAGAGGCGCAGGAGATAGTGCAGAAGTGGCTTGACATTTACGCTTCACATCCGACCTTAAAATTCTTAGGCCTGACCTCAATAGCGGCAAAGTTGAAGTTTATTCTTGAAGAAAACGAAGTGTCTTTTAAGCCGATTATAACAGTTTCACCATCGGCTGAACTCGATGAAGAGAAGCTGAAAGCGATGCTCTATTCATTTGACATCAAGAATTATCCTGTTCCTTCTCTGGCACTCAGTGAAAAAGGACTTTTATCTTATCTCAAAAATATCTGGGATTCACTTGCGGTATTTTCGGATAATTCATTCTCAGATGAGGCGGCAACAATTGAGGAGCCGCTCAGGACTTTGATAAAAGCAAGTCGCGGTGATTACGGCGAAGCGAATACTGGCAGAAATATTATTGCCGTCATCTCTAAGAATGCCGGATATATTGCACACCGTATTTCGCCCGAAAGTGTTATTCCTCTCTCGATGGAGGGCATAACACTGAATTACAGTAGTGCCCACATTAGCAAAGTAACAAGTGAGATGGAGAGTTTGGTCGTAAAACACACACTCAACAGACTGTCTGAAATTCGGTCAATTGCTGCGTATGTGATAATTCAAAAAAACAAATTTTGTAGTGATAAATATCAAACCGCGGAGACGATGACAATTACTGTCTGCTTAATGGTGGCGGAGATGTTCCTACAGCAGATCTTTGGTGTAAACCTCGCTACATCCGAGGAAATAATCCAGTGGGTGCAAGGTATTGATACGCAGAGAAATGCTCTTATAGATTCGGATACGGCTATCATTTGCGAATTCTCTAAGGTCGCAAGCAAACATTTTCGTTCCGGCAGTTTCAATGCAATCCGTAAGAAGAACGGTATGATTATAAACGATACCGGCAACACGGCTATTATTTCCGGAAACAGAGTATATCTTACCGGTAAAATGATTGCTGAGATATTGTCACAAATGGCTACAACTCACAATATGAAGGCACTCCTAAACGCTCTCGCTCACTATAACGCACTCGATGCAAGAGATGGTCGTACACATCCGCTTGATGCTCATAATAGCAGCGGAGAAGCCGTTAGGGTATATCTTTACGATATATCCGCTGATATTTTTGATGCGGATATCATCTTCATCTTCAACAATCTTGAGAGTGAGCCATATATGCTTTCAGAAAAGGAAATACCCCCAAAGCCTTTCTTGCCAATATTACGCGACGTCAACGGAAGAGTTGCAGGAAAGGTAATTGACTATGACGAAGAGGATAACGATCATTCGCTGATCTGCGGTCAGAGCGGCTTCGGCAAATCATATCTTCAAGCTCAGCTTATAGCAAAACGTTTTTCCCTCGGCAATAAAGTCGTTGCTTTCGATACCAGTGACTCGTTTACATACAAAGCTCTCTGCAAAAATCTCCCAAAAAGTTTTGTTGATGAGAACGTTACCTTCTATAATATCGACAGCTCTGTTATACCTATCAACATATTCCATGTTGATGATACTCTCGGCAAAGCCTCGAAAATCAAGTATCTTGTCGGCATTTTTAAGGCAGTTATTGGGGAATTGAGTGTTCCACAGTCAAATGCATTACGCTCTATTTTGGATGAGGTATTGTCAAATCCCAGTGAAGAAGGCTTTCCTCAGCAGATGTTAAAAGCACTTGATGACGTTGGCAAAGGTACTGAAAAGATAGATGAAAGAACTATTATGAGCCTGCGTAATCGCCTTGAGCCGCTCCTGGGTGATATTATTGAGTGCGGAATGTCTGAAGATACATGGAACGACTTCTTAGCAAGCTCCAAGCCCATCGTCATTATTCATACGGAGGGTATCAATCTCGATAACAACAATCAGGTCATTGATATGCTGCTTTTGACTCTGTTCAGCTACCAGAACGAGGATTTCACGATTCCGCTTGACATCTTCATTGACGAGATACAAAACCAGAACTTCAGCAGTACCAGCTCAATACGCAAAATAATGAAGGAGGGCAGAAAGATCCATATGGCGTTCTTCGGTTCAACACAGGACTATTATCCCAAGAAGACTGAGTTGGGAAGCACAATGGGAAAGGCAGGAACACAGATATTCCTTCGCCCATCTCAGGACTCTGAACAAGCTGTTGCAGCTGAGCTTCGCTGGAAGAAAGCTGACATAGCTCGCTTTGACTCAATGGATCGCGGTGATATTATTGTTAAAGGCGCATTTTATAACAAAGCGAAGGGCCGCAATATGCATAAAACACTTAGTGGTCATGTAGATAACTTCCAATCGGGTGATACAATCGATGAGCTATATGAAGACGCCAAAGTGTCAGAAGATGACTGCGGATATAAATAATATGGTGGGTGCCCTTCGGAGATTCATCACTTTAATAATATTATTATATTACATTAACTGGAGCAGGTCAAGCGATTTGCTCAGAAAGGAAGAAAAATTATGCTGACTAAAGAGAACACATTCACGGAGTATCCTGATATTGTAACAACTAAGCAGATGATGCAGATGCTTCGTATAGGCAGAAACAAGGCGTTCCAGCTTCTGAATGGCGATATTCCGTCGATAAGAATAGGAAGACTTCACAAGATTCCAAAGATATTTATTATCGAATACCTTAACAAGCAATCTGCCAGAAACTAATCATGTTCTATCGGCTGTCGCTTATGGCAGCCGATAGCTTTAAGGAGGGACAATAATGATTAATTATAAGCTCAACATCAATAAGGGACTGTGGCACGTCAACTTCTACGTTGATGATGTCAGCGGGAAAAAGAAGCGTAAGCAGCTTTCGACAGGCATAAAGGCGTATGATAACTACGGACGAAGAATCAATAAGCGTATGGCTGACGAGAAAGCTCAAGAGATAGTATCTCGTTATGACGGCATAGTTGACAGCGAGTTTGCATCGTGGTCGCTGGATAAATGTACCGAGTACTGCCTTGAGATCAACAAGGTAAAAATGTCACCGACCACCTACAACGACTACCATTGTGCATTGAACAAGCACATCAAGCCATACTTTAAGAACGGCAAACCTCTTAAAGATATAAGGGCAAAGGATATTGAAAGCTTTTGCAGTACGCTGATAGATTCAGGTAAAAGTCCTAAAACCGTACATAAAATGCTCAGCCTTATCGGACCGGCATTCAGATACGCAGAGAAAAACGATTTCATACTCAGGAATCCTATGAGAGTTGTAGACAAGCCTTCTAAAGTCAAAAAAGAAAGCAGTTACTACAATGCTGAGCAGCTTAACAAACTTGCAAAAGCTGCTAAAGGCTCATATATTGAAACTCCCGTTATACTTGCTATGGTTCTGGGACTGAGACGCTCGGAAATAGTGGGAATAACCTGGGATAACGTCGATTTTGATAACAGAATTCTGCATATAAAGCAGAGCGTTATTGTTGGTGATTCAAGTATTCTTCCACAGGGAACGTACAAGGTTATTGGACATACCAAGAGCCATAAATCCAAGGACATTATTCTGAAATACTTTCTCAAAACGGACAGCAGCGAGAGGAGTTTTACAATTAATGACGCTCTCTATAATTACCTCAAAACGCTGAAAGCGGAGCAGGAGGTTATGATAAGGGAGACTAACGCTTACAAAGACTTTGTTTGCGTGAACGCAGTCGGAACACTCATACTGCCGGATAGTATAACTCATTATTTTACTAAGCTGCTTGATAAGAACGGCTTACCGCATATCAAATTTCACGCACTACGACATTCCTGTATCAGCCTTCTCGCCAATAATACGGCTTTCTCAATGAAACAGATACAGGATTACGCCGGACACAGCGACTTCCTCACAACATTTAACGTGTACAGCCATACCGATGACTCGGCTAAGAAAACGGAAATGGACTATATCACAAGTTGCTTCAAGGATTTGTTTGATAGTGACGATTAAGAATAATAAAAAGAGCAGGAACTTTCAATACCGAGAGTTCCTGCTTCATATTAATTTTTGCCAATAGTATCAGAGTAATATTTCTGATTCGGACTTGACGGAGTATTGGGATAAAACATTTTTATACGTCCGCTGTCTATAAGCGGCTGGACGTATTTTTTCATTGCGTAAGTGACGGAGCTGAGCCCTAAATATTCAGCTATCTCCTGACGTGTCCTTGGCGTCTTGCAGAATGCTACTATATCAATATCGCCGTTCTGAGTTCCTTTTTCGTCGCCAAGCCTGAAGCAAACTGTAAACTCTCCACGCTCATTGCGGAATTCAGGAGCAGGCAGTCCGTGCTCTTTCAGTTCCCTGCGTATTGTAGGGATACCGGAATAGCGATTTTCAGTAACGTCCAGAACTTCAAGAGCAGTTGCAAGAACCGGATTTCTTGTATCAGGTTGAACCTTTCCGAGCGTATCAAGCGTGAGTCTGCCGTATAGTCCGCCGGGATTTGTTATCTCAAGACGGTCGGCAAATATGCTCAGCTGAACAGGCATCCCTTCCGTATGGATACTGTAATCACGGTGTACAAGCGCGTTGAGAAGAGCCTCACGGACGGAGTTGATAGGATAATCAGTCTTATCCCTGCGCTTACCGGTATCGGGATCAACTATTGTTTTTTTGCGGGTATTCTTGCGGACGAACTGCAAGGCTTCATCTACCATATCGGGGATAGTTCCTTCGATACGCTGATTATCTATGAACCGTGAGCCGTCGATATCTGTATCACCTACCTCAGTACCGGGTACTGATACAGCAATAATTCCAAGCTGCGGAAAGAAAGCCTGCGGATAAAGTCCAAACAGAAACTCAGCTGCGAGTGTAGGCTTGTCCTCGCGCATTACGCTCATCAGTTCCAATATCTGACTGTCTTCAAGACTGCTGAGATTCGGCTTGTCTGTTTTCAGCAGCTTCAGATATTCAGCCAGTTTATCACTGCTCAGAGAGGAGACAGCCGCTCTTTCAACAGGACGTATATCGTCCTGATACTTTTTGCGATAAGCTTCAAAGCTGTAAACCTCATATTCGCTCATGTGCTGATCAGCTTCACCTACACGCACATACGAGCCTTTCAGACGTCCCTTGCCCTTGTAGAAGCATGGGCGCTCTGATATATCTATCGGAGGAATCTCGGCTGAAACAACGTTCTTACCGTCTATTTCAGCAACGGTGAATACCGCTCTGACAGGCGGCTCCATCTGCTCGCACTGATTCATCACGCTTTTCTGGAGTTCCTGAACATCGTCAACGCCTGTTACGACAAAGCCTTCGTTTTCGTACAGACCGAACACGATAACGCCGCCGTCATCTTGATTCGAGAAGCTGGATAGAGTATCAAACAGTCTTTCAGTTGCCTGCGTTTTGCTGCGCTTGACTTCAACTGTTTGAAATTCTGCCTGAGCGTTTTGAATCTTTTTTACAATATTTTTTAAATCTATCTCATTCATTTTAAATTTCACCGCCTTACATTTTAAATTTTAGCACTTAATTTAAAATTTGTCAATAAGATTTTAAATATTATTGTGAGATTTAAAATCTTATTTTGTTTATTTTTAAATTCTACCAAACAAATCGTCCCCGCAATCGCGGGGACTTATCCATGTATGCTGGTAGTTTTTTTCGACGCCCCAAAGCCCCACTTTGTTTTTTCTTCTTTATGTGAAATGCGGCTTAGTTATACAGTCTGAAAGATCCTGCGTAGGAAAACAACGAAAAAAGCACTTCCGATTTCTCGAAAGTGCCTATTCTTCTGGGGTGGGAGATGGGATTCGAACCCACGATCTTCGGGACCACAATCCGACGCTTTAACCAGCTAAGCTACACCCACCATAAATTGGCGCGCCTTGCTGGATTCGAACCAGCGGCTTACTGCTTAGAAGGCAGTTACTCTATCCAGCTGAGTTAAAGGCGCAGATGTCATTAGATAAAATAAGCAGCCAAGGCTGCTGATAAATGGAGCGGGTGATGGGAATCGAACCCACGTAACCAGCTTGGAAGGCTGGAATTCTACCATTGAACTACACCCGCATTGTCGTTTCAACGATAATTATTATACCACACATATCCATGTATGTCAATAGAAAATCTGAAAAACGTCATTTTGCACAACAAAACTGACAGCTTGATGATTTGTTTTTATCCAAAGAATAAAAATGATGAGGGTATTGACAAAAAAACGATGATATTCGTTATAATAATAGATGAAGATAAATTGGGTGATTAAGTTAAAATATAAAAATATATAAAAACTTCGTCTTTTTGGGTCCTTAAAATCACTTATATATAGGAAACGAAAAAATACGTTATCAGAGCATTTTGTAGATGGGGAAGTGATACAATGAAAAAAAGAAAATCCAGAAATCAATGCGGCAGGGGACGTGAAAAAATATTCAGCTGTGCCTGTCTTGTGCCGAGTATCGTTGGAGTACTGATATTCTTTCTGATTCCGTTCGGCATAGTTATATATTACTCTATGGTCAACAGTCCTGTAAGCGGAGAATACGTCGGACTTGAAAATTACCGGAATCTCCTTGACAACCTTGCATTCAAAAAGGCAGCTAAGAATACGGCTACTTTCTCGCTTATTGCCGTTCCGCTTTCGATTCTGCTGTCGCTCGGACTTGCGATACTGCTGGAACGAAATATACCCGGAAAAAGCATATTCCGGACATTCTTTCTGAGTCCGCTTATGGTTCCGACAGCATCCGTTGTGCTTGTGTGGCAGGTACTATTTCACAATCACGGAACTATAAACCAGATTATCGAAGCGTTCGGAGGTCAGACCGTTGACTGGCTGAAATCACCGAAAGGTCAGGTAGTAATCATTCTGATGTTTCTGTGGAAGAACATCGGCTATAATATGATATTATTCATGTCGGCACTCTGCAGTATTCCGCGTGATATAATAGAGGTTGCAGATCTTGAGGGTGCAGGATCTTTCTATAAGTTTATACATATCAAGCTGAGATATCTGTCGCCCACGATAATTTTCGTGTTTATTCTTTCGCTGATAAATTCGTTCAAGATCTTCCGTGAGGTGTATCTCCTGACGGGAAAATATCCGTTTGATAAGCTTTATATGCTCCAGCACTTTATGAACAATACCTTTGAAAACCTCAATTATCAGAAGCTTTCAGCTGCGGCGGTACTCTTTGCGTTGGTTATGATAGTAATAATTGCCGTGCTTCTCATAGCCGAGAATATCTTCGGAAAGGATGTGGAAAACTGATGATCGTAAGAAAGCAGAACAAATTCCTTGATATCTCGGTAACGATATTCATAGCGGCTGCGGCGATACTTTTCCTGATGCCCACCGTCCTGACCATTGCCAATTCATTCATGACATCAAGCGAGATAAATGCCAATTATGGTGTGATGTTCAGCAATATGTCCGGCGGCGAAAAAACCTTCATTTCCGAGGATATAAACCTGAAGTTCATTCCCGACAAGGTGACGCTTGACCAGTATAAATCCGTACTGATAAAAAATGCCGATTATCTGATGAAGTTCTGGAATTCAGTTATCCTTACCGTTCCGATAACATTTTTCCAGCTTCTTCTTGCGGTAGTGACTTCATACGGATTTTCGAGATATCCCGGAAAAATAAAGGGACTGATTTTCTTTGTATACATAATCCTCATGTTAATGCCGGCACAGGTTACGCTTGTTCCGAATTATCTTGTGCTTGATAAATTCGGCATGATAGAAACGCAGGAGCTTGGCGTCAGTCCGGAAACAGAACGCTTTGTTTCACGTCTGGCAATAATACTTCCGGCAGTGTTTTCGCCGTTCAGTATATTCCTGCTGACCAAGGTAATGAAGCGTATTCCGAATTCGTACGTCGAGGCGGCAAAGCTTGACGGTGCAGGAGAAATTCAGATTATGACGAAAATATATCTGCCGATGTGCAAGAGTGCTCTTGTTTCAATAGGAATGCTTGTATTCATCGACTACTGGAACATGGTGGAACAGCCGCTTGTACTTATGAAGGGTGATAATACATCGCTTCATCCGCTTTCGGTATTTCTTTCTCAGATAAGCGGAGCCGAGGCAGGACTTGCATTTGCAGTCGGGGCTGTATATATGATACCCACGATACTTATGTTTCTCTACGGCGAGGATTATCTCGTTGAGGGAATAACCTATTCCGGCGGAATTAAAGGATAAAGGAGACGATACTATGAGTGAGAATATAAAAACCAACGAAGAAAAAATCATCGGATTAAAGGAACCAGAAGAAAAAAATCCTTTGAAAAAGCGTGAGCTGATAAAGACTCTGCTTATAATATTTCTTGCGGCAATGCTTCTGCTTACGTTTTTCTCGAACACAATCATGAACCGTTCGCTGCCGGAGATCACTACGGAAACGGCTTCCTCCGGAAAGCTTACGGAACGTGTCAGGGGAAGCGGCATGGTGATGTCCAACCAGACGTACGAGGTTACTGTCGATACAGTCAGGGTAATTAAAGAAATCAATATCAAGTCGGGACAGAAGGTGAAAAAGGATGATGTTCTCTTTACCGTGACCGAAGGCAGTACAACGGAGCTTCGTGATGCTGAGGACGCTCTTGACGCAATGATGCTCCAGTATCAGACGGCTCTGCTTTCGGAACCGGTTGACTATTCCTCTGAGAATCAGGCAATAAAAAACGCCCGTGAGGATCTCAATCAGGCTATTGCAAGACGTGATCAGGCATACAATAATCAGGCGGATAACGAGCAGGCGAAAACTCAGTATCTCAATGACAAACAGGAGCTTTCCACGATGAGTGCAAAACAGGGAAAGCTTTCAGCGGCAATTGCAGCTATCGACAGCGATGATTATTCATCTGCCCCGCCTGAATACATCGGAAATCTTACCGTACTTTACGGAACATTCGCAGATGCGGAAAAAGAATACAATACAGCCTACGAGCTTTACAGCAGTGCCGTTGAAAACGGGACAGACGAGGCTATCGTGAATTCCGCAAAAGCTGACGCAGACGTAAAAAAGCTTATCAGAGACGAAGCAAAGAGTTCATACGACGAAGAAAAAATTGCTGTCCGGACAGAACTTTCCGGTCAGCTTGCAGATATTGAATATCAGATAACTGAGATTTCCGGCAGAATAAGCGAGTACGAAAGCAATAATCAGGGCGGCGGGATGTCCTACGAGGATTGTGTTGCTGATGTTCAGGCAAAGGAACGTGCTCTTGAAGAATTGATGATAGCTCTCCAGAAGGCTCAGAAGGCTGATAACGTCAACAGCCAGATCAGTGATCTGAATCTTGATTCGCAGAAAAAGGCTATTGACAGGCAGAAGGAAAAAATTGCAGAGCTTAAGGCAAAAACTACCGCTACTGAAATAAAATCCAAGTACGATGGCGTTGTCAATGAGGTAAATGTCCAGCCGGATGATTCCACTACTCCGGGAGTTCCGCTTGCTCTTATTGATATCGCTGAGGAGGGATATACCGTTGAAATTACCGTGGATTCCGACAAGGTAAAGAAAATCAAGACCGGTGTAAAGGCTGATCTGGTGAATAATTTCAGCGGAAATGCAGAAGCCGTTCTCCAGAAAATCAAGAATGATACCAGAGCCGGCTCACGAAGCAAGATACTTGAATTTTCCATTACCGGCGATGTTGAATCAGGCACATTCGTAGAGCTTTCTATTCCCTGCGGAAGTGCTTCATACGACGCTATTGTACCTAAAAACGCTGTATATCAGGACAAGGACGGAAGCTTTGTGCTTAAGGTGAAATCGAAGAGCTCTCCGTTCGGAAACCGTTACTATGCAGAAAGAGTAATGGTTGAGGTTCTTGCCTCGGATGAGACTTCATCTGCGGTACAGGGCGGAGTATCAAGAGGAGACAGCCTGATAACAGCGGCAAGCAAGCCCGTATCTGCCGGAGATCAGGTGCGTATGAAGGATAAGTAAGGCGGTGGTTCCCCTTATGAAATTAAGAATTAAAATCAGGCATATAATCCTTGCTTCTGCAAATGCGGCGGCATTGATCTCTGCGGCAGTCATGACAGCAGTCGGAAGCTCTATGGCAAAGTCTCAGAAATACAACTATACCGCCTCGGAATGGGGAGGCAAAAAGGGCGACTACGCTCAGATGAGCTGTTTCTTCTCTGAAAGTGCCGGTTTTTCTGTTGATTCCCTCAACAGCGTACGGAGCATGATGCTGAGTGAGCTCCAGACGGTTGCGGTTGTTCCGGAGGAAGGGAAAACTCTCGTTCCGGACGCATACAGTACTTCTCTGGGTGGATTTCAGGTATCATCCGATATAAACAGGAATACATCAGCGGAGATAACAGTGGTAGGCGGAGATTTCTTCTATTTCCGTGACTTTGAGCTTCTTGACGGCTCATTCTTCACAATGGATGATCTTATGCAGGACGGTGCCGTGATTGACAGGACTCTTGCATGGTCGCTTTACGGCTCTGAGAACATCGCCGGAATGGATATGTACATAAACGGTGTTAAATTCTACATTGCAGGAGTGATTGATCTTCCTGATACCAAGCCGGAGAAGCAGTGTGCCGGAAAAGAAATGCGTGCGTATATTTCATACGACATGGCGGATGAGGTTTCGGGAGGACTGGGAACATCTACGTTTTCCGGCGGAAATATGACTCCCGATGAAGCTTCGGCGGCATTCACAGAAATTACCTGCTATGAATGTATACTTCCGAATCCTGTTGACAGCTTTGCAAAGAATACGATGGAAAAGATATTCGGTCAGCAGTATGGCGGTAAGGTGGATATCGTCAGCAACAGCAATCGTTTTGATCCGAAAAAGCGTGCAAAAGCCTATAAGAAACTGAGCAGCTCTGTCGTACAGGATAACGGTGTCATATATCCCTACTGGGAAAATGCTTCAAGGATCGTAGAATACAAGCTGACACGGCTTTATCACGGCAGAAAGCTGATTCTTCTGATTCCGATCCTTACGCTGGTATGGATTCTGCTCCGACTTATAATCCTGTGGCGGCGAAAAAAGCCGAAGCTGAAAAGATATCTCAGCCTGAAGCTTGACAGACTGCGTTACAGAATTCGTGGGGTATTCCACCGGAAAAAGAATGAGCAGGAATAAAAAACTCCGGAAAATCCGGAGACATCATAAATCGGAATAAATAAAAGTGGACGCCTTGCAAGTGAAGGAGTCCACTTATTTTATGCTTTCCGCACAGTATTCCTGACAATTTTCCTTAAACGTTCGCAGGTATCCTTCGGGAATTCGCTTATAAACCGCAGTGCCTGTTCGTGAGCTTCCTCGTGAGGAAGCTTCAGAAAGCTGTGGAAAAATGTATATATATCGTTGAAGGGGGAAAAAATCTCCTCCACAACTGCTTTTCCTTCCGGAGTAAGAACCACGCTGTTGCAGTAATCCTCATAAACCAGACCGGAATTTGCAAGGCATCTCAGCATCTTGCTCACGCTGGGACGTGATACCCCCAGATGTCGGGCAATATGGACGCAGTGAAGGCTGTCGGTCGTTTCAGAAAGTTCTTTAATAGCGGCAAGATATTTTATCTGTCCGGCACATGTCTTCATTTGTATCACCCTTTCATCGTGAGCGTAATGTGTAATTACTTATCTGAGTCGATAAGATGCCAGTAGCCCTTGAGATAGATAAGTCCTGAAATAATTGTAAGTGCTGTTGAGATCCAGATAAGTGCGGGAATTACGATATTGTTCACAGCGTCGATAAGATCGGCATTCATTCCGAGACTGAAATCGAAGCAGAGACAGAGCCATAGCAATACGCCTACTATCGTAACCATTGTGAAGGCTGTTTTCAGCTTGCCCCAGATTCCGGCGGCAACAACAACTCCTCCGTCAGCGGCAAGAAGTCTCAGTCCTGATACCATGAATTCACGGGCAATTATGATTATAAGCGGAATTGCTCCCATTTTCACGCAGTCAAGCTCCACGAAAACCGTAAGAGCTGAAATTACAAGTACCTTATCCGCAAGCGGATCAAGGAACTTTCCGAAATTAGTCACCAGATTGTGTTTTCTTGCGATTTTTCCGTCAAGTGCGTCAGTAATTGAGGCTGCGGCGAATATCACAAGTGCGAGTGTATAATGACCGGTGAATTCAAGATACATAAAAAGCAGGAAAAACGGTATGAGAAAAACTCTCAGCAGTGTAAGTTTATTTGGCAGATTCATTATTCAATCACCTCTCCGATAAGATCATAGTCAAGTGTGTCTGTTATGCGGATTTTAACGTAATCTCCGATCTGAAGCCTTTTCTCAGATGTGAAGAAAACCTTTCCGTCAATGTCGGGAGCATCCAGAACTGTTCTTCCGAACCAGCATTCTCCGAAGCGGTCGAAGCCTTCAACAACGGCTTCAAGCTCAGCGTCAAGGAGCTTTGCGTTGTTTTCGGCACTGATAAGAAGCTGCTGTTCCATGATTATATCAGCTCTGTGTGCGGCAGTTTCTTCGTCAATCTGGTCGGGGAAGTTTGCCGCCTTTGTTCCGTCCTCCTGAGAATAGGGGAAGCATCCGAGACGGTCAAAGCGTACACGCTGAACGAATTCAGCAAGGCGGTCGAACTGCTCCTGAGTTTCTCCGGGGAAGCCTGTAATAAGCGTTGTACGCAGAACAACTCCGGGAATCTTCGCCCTGATGTGAGCAAAGAGAGCTTCAAGCTTTTCCTCGTCGCCCCAGCGGTTCATGCGGCTGATGATATCGCCGTCGCAGTGCTGAATCGGGATTTCGAGGTATTTCACGAGCTTTTCCTCAGATGCGATAGTATCAAGAAGCTCATCTGTGATTCTTTCGGGATAGCAGTAGAGCGTGCGTATCCATTTGAGTCCGTCTATGCGGCAAAGCTTTTTAAGAAGCTCCGGAAGCATTGATTTTCCGTAGATATCCTCTCCGTAGCGTGAGGTGTCCTGAGCGATAACAACAAGCTCAGTAACACCTTTTGACGCAAGATCCTCAGCTTCCTTTATAACATCCTCCATGGGAACACTGCGGAATCCGCCACGGATCATGGGAATTGCACAGTATGTACAGCAGTTGCTGCAGCCCTCAGCTATTTTGAGGTATGAGAAAAACGGCAGAGTCGAGATAATACGCTCTCCTGTAAGTTCAGCGTCAGACTTGGGAGCAAAATTGATATATTTTTCACCGGCAAGTACATGATCGAGAATATCAACGATATCCTTGTTGTTTCCGATACCGATAACAGCGTCAGCCTCCGGAAAAAGCTCTGCGGCTTCTTCACGATATCGTTCGGTAAGGCAGCCGGTAATGATTATTTTTTTCAGCGTACCGTCCTCCTTGAGCTTTCCGAGTTCAAGGATTGTTTCAATAGCTTCTTCCTTTGCCGACTGGATAAATCCGCAGGTATTGACAACTGCGATATCCGCAAGACCGGGTTCTGTTACAAGCTGATAGCCTTTTTTCCTCAGTTTATAGAGCATTCTCTCGGAATCAACAAGATTCTTTGAGCACCCTAAAGATACCATTCCGACTTTTATTGCCATTTTCAGTCCTCCAAGTGATTTTCAAAATATTCCTTTATGCAGCGGTTGATTTCATCGAAGCCATAGCCGTACCGTACAAGAGCTGCCTTTACCTTTTCGGTTTCCTTCCGGTCATCGGGATCAGTAAGTCTGTGTGCGTGTTTTGTTTCCAGAAGGTGCATGAGATTTTTCTCAAATTCTTCCGAATGGGCTTCAAGAGCGTCAACAGCGGTAAACTGTGCGATACCCTTCATGCGTATTTCACGCAAAGCACGTCGGTATCCGAATTTTCTGCCGGAAACGTATCTGACAGCCAGCTTTTCGGCATAGCGTTCGTCGTCGATTATGCCGGTTTGTTCCAGCTTGTCGGCAACGGAGGCACAGAGACTTTCGCTTTTGTAGTTGTCAAGGAGTTTTCTGTACATCTCCTCACGGGAATAGTCCCGATAATCAAGGAGATACAGTGCACGCTGATATGCACGCCGGAAATTTGACGCCCTGATTATCTCACGGAGCCTTTCACGGTCAAGCTCATCGTCCTCTCTGAGACCGAAATCAACAATTATATCTGCATGAAGATAAATTTTACGTTCATGGTCAAGCTCCGCTTCAAAAGTGGAGCCTTTGTATTTTTTCAGCGAGGTGATTTTCATTATTCATCCGCAGGAGTGAATTCCTCGAAGTCATCCTCTATATCGGCAAGGATATCATCGCTGATTCTGTCGTCCATGTAGTCTCCGGAATCAGAAGAAGCTGTTTCAGTGTTCTTCTTGCCCTTCTTTTCCTTTTTGGACTGATCTTCCTTAAGCTCATCCTTGCGTGCGATGATCTGCTCCTCGATTTCCTTCATAAGAGCTTCATCGTTCTTGAGGATTTCCTTTACATTGTCACGTCCCTGACCGAGCTTCTGATCCTTATAGCTGAACCATGAGCCGCCCTTCTTGATGATATCAAGCTGAACGGCAAGGTCAAGAACTTCACCTGTACGGGAAATTCCTGTACCATACATCATATCAAAGGTACACTCCTTGAACGGGGGAGCAACCTTGTTCTTTACAACCTTACACTTTGTGGCTGCACCGATTATATCGCTGCCGGACTTGATAACCTCGCCCTTTCTTACCTCAATGCGGACGGATGAATAGAATTTGAGTGCACGTCCGCCGGGAGTTGTTTCGGGATTTCCGTACATTACGCCGATTTTTTCACGAACCTGATTGATGAAGATAGCAACGCAGTTCGATCTTGAAATAGCGGCAGTAAGCTTTCTCATAGCCTGAGACATAAGTCTTGCAAGCTGACCTACATGAAGATCACCCATTTCGCCGTCGATTTCCGCACGGGTTGTCATAGCAGCGATTGAGTCGATAACGATAACGTCGATAGCACCGGAACGGATGAGAGCTTCTGCAATTTCAAGAGCCTGTTCACCGCTGTCGGGCTGGGAAACAAGAAGATTATCTATATCAACGCCGAGAGCCTTTGCATATACGGGATCAAGAGCGTGTTCAACGTCGATGAAAGCTGCTTCGCCTTCAAGCTTCTGAGCCTGAGCGACGATAGAAAGAGCAACGGTTGTCTTACCGGAGCTTTCAGGACCATATATCTCAACGATTCTTCCTTTCGGAACGCCGCCTACGCCCAGAGCCATATCAAGAGTCATAGAGCCTGTCGGGATAGTCTCAACGTTGAGTGTGGTGTTCTGACCGAGACGCATGATAGCTCCCTCGCCGTATTTCTTGGAGATCTGCTTCATAGCTCCTTCAAGAGCCATTTTCTTATCCTCCTTGGTAGTAACACGAACCACTTCCGGTTTTTTTGCAAGTTCCTTTTTTGCCATTTTAAATCCTCCTCTTATGATTTTTTTCCTGCGGCAGTACGGATTATCCCTCCGCCGTCAGTTCTTAATTCAATATCGGTAAATGAATTTTTTTCAAGTATTTCTTTTACAGCGTCATGCTGATTCATGCCGTATTCATAGGCAAGCCAGCCGCCTGATTTCAGCGTTTTTTTCCAGAGCTCAGTCATTCTCCGGTAGAAATCAAGACCATCCGTACCGCCGTACAGAGCTTTTTCCGGCTCGTGGGAAACCTCGGTCTGGAGCGACTGCATTTCCTCGCCTGTGAGATAGGGCGGATTGCTGACGATGATATCAAGTCCGCTGAAGCTTCTGCTGAAATCCTTGTCAAGAACATTGCCCTGAATTATCTGTATATCCGTGCTGTTAAGCCGGACATTCTGTCTGAGATATTCAAGTGCTGCGTCAGATAATTCGACAGCATATACTTTTGCGTCGGGGATATGCTTTTTAAGAGCGATGGCGATACATCCGCTGCCGCTGCAAAGATCAGCTATTGCTGGCGATTCAAGGTGGTTTTCTCTGCATATATCAAGAATCTGCTCAACAAGAGTTTCCGTGTCGGGACGAGGAATAAGCACTCCCTCGCCGACTTTTATCGGACAGCCGAAGAATTCCCACTGACCGAGCAGATACTGGAGAGGATAGCCGGAGCAGCGTTTTTCAGTAAACTCACGGATTTTCTTTTCAGCAGTTTCTTCCACCGGTTCTGACGGAAGAAAAAGCGGATGCGTTTCGTTCAGTATATCCTGAAAAATGCACATCGTATCAAAGCGTGCATCGGGATTTCCGCTGTTTTCCATAGCCCTGCGGCATTCCTCAAAGAGAACGGAGCGGCTTACCACTTGTCCTCCTCCTTATCCTCGGGGATACACGGTGTAAGAGCCGCAATAGCAATTTCGATCATACTGTTGTCAGGCTCACGGGTGGTGAGACGCTGCATTGCAAGTCCGGGAGCAGAAAGAATTCTTGTGAAAAGATTGTCCCTGTTTCCGGCAAGACGTATGAATTCATAGGAAATTCCGACCACAAGCGGAAGAAGTATAAGGCTTATGAGCATTCTTATCCACTTGTTCATGGAAGGAACAAAGCACATCACGAGTATGCTTACGATAAGTACAATAAAAATAAAGCTTGTTCCGCATCGCTTGTGGAAGCGTGTCTGCTTGCGGACGTTTTCCACGGTCAGCGGAAGCTCTGCTTCATGGCAGGCTATGGTCTTGTGTTCGGCACCGTGATACATATACTGACGCTTTATATCCTTCATAAGACCGACAAGCGCCATGTACGCTATGAAAATAGCTATTTTGAGAATTCCCTCGGCGACTGAACGGAGAATACGCTCATCTCTCACCACGGGAATGAAATCGGCAATCCATTTTGGAAGGAAAATAAAAAGTCCTACTGCAAGAAAAACTCCGACAACCATGCCTATTCCCATAATTACGTTGATAACGCCGGAGGAAAGGTTTTCTTCCTCCTTTTCTTCATCGGTAAGCTGTTTTTCTGCGGATTTCATCATATATTTGTAACCCTTGACAAGCGATGTCACGAAGCTTACGCAGCCTCTCACGAGAGGAGTTTTCTTGTACCACGGAGCTTTTTTGCCGTTGTTTTCCTCCCATGTTTCAAGATCAATTGTGCCGTCCGGAAGTCTGCACGCCATGGCTCCCGTAGTGGGACCAAGCATCATGATTCCTTCGATAAGTGCCTGACCGCCGATCTTGGATTTGAATTTTTCGCCGGATGGCTTATTTTTGTTACTCATAATTATCACCTTAAAGGCGGCATATTCCTGCCGCATGATTTTTAATGTATAATATCAGGATGTCTTTGCCGGAAGTACGATTGTTACGGTTGTTCCGAGACCTTCGCCGGCACTGGTAATATCCATAGTTCCCTTGTGCATAGCGATTATCTCATCTGCAACAGCAAGACCGATTCCGGAGCCTCTCCTTGTATGGTTTGCCTTGAAGAATTTTGTTTTTACCTTTGCAAGATCAGCAGGCTTTATTCCGCAGCCTGTATCGGTAACTGATACGACAACCTTTTTTTCTTTTTCGTCCTCATAGGCGTTTATTGTGACTGTTCCGCCGCTGGAGGAGTACTTGATTGCATTGTCGATTATATTGATAAATACCTGACGTATTCTGTTCTTGTCGCCGAATACGAATGGAAGCATATCAGGCTCGTTGTAGATTATTCCGATTCCCTCACGCTTTGCCTTGTCGCTGTAAATAAGAACAGCGTCGCCAAGCTCAGCGAGTATATCCATGTTTGCGTTCTGGAGCGTGAAGTGACCACTCTGCATTCTTGAAAAGTCAAGCAATTCTTCAACCATCTGCGAAAGTCTTTCCGTTTCGTTGACTATAACGCCGACGCCCTTTTTCATGGTATCCGGACTGCCGCCGTCAATCATGAGTGTTTCTGCCCAGCCCTTTATGGCAGTCAGAGGAGTACGCAGCTCGTGCGAGACAGAGGAAATGAATTCGTTCTTCATGTTTTCGGCATTTGAAAGCTCGTCAGCCATGTGGTTGATGGCGGTGCAGAGTTCACCGATTTCGTCGCTGCTGTTGCTGCTGATACGCACCGAGAAATCGCCCATCGCGAATTTTCGGGCGATTCCGCTTATCTGACGAATAGGCTTTACGATAGAGCCTGCGAAGTATAGTCCGGTAGAAATTACGATAGCGATAATGACAAGGACGACAACAGCCACAGCAATGGTATAGTTTTTAATAGCGTTGTCTATTTCCGTCAGCGATGTTACCATTCTCACGGAGCTGTATTCGCTGTTCATTGAAGAAATAGGAACTGATACCGCCAGTATTTTTTCGCCGCTGGGCATTTTTCCTATGTATGTGCCCTCGCCGGATTCCATAGCTTCCTCGTAATCGGGCATAAGGAGATCTGCGTCCGGAGAGAAGCCTGAGGATGTCAGAACTACTCGTCCCTTGGAGTTGATTGCCATAAGCTCAATCTTGTCCTTTTCGTTGAAGGTTTCCAGCATATTTCTCATTTCTGTCGAGAAATTTGCGGCACTGTCCTGCGAATGGATACTCAGAACGCTTGTAACGGCGTTGATCTTCGAGATCAGGTACTGCTTTGCCGAGCTGTAAAAATACGTCTGTATAGCGTAGATGATAGCCATAGCGATTACGAGCAGAGCAAGGATGATTACGCCGAGATTGTTGATAATCCAGCGTTTTGTAATACTTTTTTTAGCCATTACTGCATATCATTCCACTTGTAGCCATAACCCCATATAGTTATGATATACTGTGGATTTGAAGGTTCTTCTTCGATTTTCATGCGGATTCTTCTGATGTTTACGTCAACAATCTTGTCGTCGCCGTAATAGCTTTCGCCCCAGATATGGTTGAGGATGCTTGCACGGTCGAGAGCTGTATTCTTGTTGTTCATGAAGAATTCAAGAATCTGGTATTCAACCTGAGTCAGTTCAATCGGCTTTCCGTTCTTGGTAACTGTACGGCTTTTGAGATTGAGTACAAAAGGTCCCGATTCTATAAGCGACTGCTTTTCGTTTTTGATGAAGCTCATGCACACACGGCGGTAAATTGCGTCAACGCGGGCAGTAAGCTCGGACGGTGAAAACGGCTTTGTTATGTAGTCGTCGGCACCGATCATAAGTCCGCTGACCTTATCCATTTCCTGTGTTCTTGCGGTAAGCATGATGATACCGATTGTAGAGCTTTTTTCACGGATCTTCTTGCAGACCGTGAAGCCGTCAATACCGGGCATCATGATATCAAGAAGTACTATATCGAAATTGCCGTGTTCCTGTTCAAAGGTTCTGAGTGCAGCCTCGCCGCAGTCAACGTCAACGACGTCATAGCCGGCACGTTTAAGGTTGATGACAACAAATTCACGGATGGTAGCTTCATCCTCGCAGATCAGTATACGTTTCATATTTCAAGCCTCCTTCAAGGCATTTATTTCATAATGAATCCGACAGCCACATCTCCTGCGGTAGGGGAAAGACCGTCGTCAGTGTTTGTCTGGTTGTGGGGAATATATGCAAGGTAGGCTGAATCGCCTTTTGTACCCATAAGCATATATCCGTTGGAAATTCTGTCCTCACGGGAGGCGGAATCCTCTGCACAATAGATACGCAGGAGTTCACGACCTGTCTGACCGTCCGAGTAGGCACAGAAAACGATTTCGTCATTTACGGCGTCACGTCTTATGGTTACATTTCTGTTCCATTTTTCCGGAAAAACGAAAATATAACCGTCGCCCACGCTGTAATATGAGGAATACTTCTGTTCAAGGCGGTTGTCACGGTTTATGAAGTCCCACTGGATGATGTTCATCTGTTCGCTGACCGGAAGCTCCTCGTAGCCGGGAGAGATAGTCTGGACAGGTATTTCAAGGATACCGTCGCCGTCAATATCGAAGGAGCTGCATCCGGCAGGGCGGACGGTAGCAAGGGAATCCTTCGGGTCAGAAAAGACCTTGTTGAGACCGGTGCTGTCCATATAGATGACATCTGTCTGGATAGTTCCGGCACCGGAAACTGCGTCTATATAGAGAGCTTTTCTGTCGCTGCCCGATTGTCCGTAGCTGAGACTGTCGAATTCCGTAAAGCTTCCGCTGAGCTCGCAGCTGTACAGATGATATTTGCCTTCGCTGTCGAGCTTATAGCTTTTTGCAACGGCAGGAGAGCCGGTTGCAGAGCTGGCAAGAAGAAGGAATTCCGTCTTGTCATCTCCGTCGAGATCGGTTACGTCTATAAAGGAGCAAGCCTCGGAGAATGTCTTTTCGATAGTACCGTTCTGCGAATTGTAGCTGTATATAGCCACATTCTTTTCCGAACGGTTGATGAGACTGCTGCCGATAATAAGGTTTATGCGGCTGTTGTCCCCGAGCTTTGATATGAGTACCTTTTCGATTTCAGCACCCTCTGCCGGAGTATCGCAGACAGACCGCCATTTTCCGCTGCTCTGGTCAAGAATATTGATTCTCAGGGTATTTTCCGGAGCTGCAAGGCTTGTTTTTTCATAGAAAACGATAGCTTCATTTCCGCCGTCGCCGTCGATATCCTCAACGATGAAGGCAGACAGATATTTTCCGGATTTCGGGTATTTAAGACTTATGGCTGTTCCTGCGGCATTGGTAAGAGCCTTATATATCTGCTCATGGTCAGAGCTCAGCGTCGGTGGAGTCATAAGGTTATCTATACTTGATCCGAAGGTACAGCCTGTAAGAGCCGCCGTCATGACAGCGGCGGCGATCAGTATTTTTCTTTTCAAATTCATTTTTCAGCAATATCAGCCGGAATGTCAAGGCAGCAGTACACAAAGCTTGTGCAAAAGATGTGTAGACAGATTTTTTGTCAGATTGTACAAAAAACTTGCAGACATACTGCCGTATGTAAAGAGTTTTCTGTGCGGAATGACGGAAAATTTGTACCCCAAGGGCATTTCCTTCGGGCACAGCAGATTTTGTACAAAGCCGTATGGCGTGCTTTGTGTAATGTTACCTTTGATTCCGGCTTGTAGATGAGTTTTATTATCTCTGGTCAATCGGAACGTATTCGTGTTCCTTGGCGATAGCCTTGTATGCGGGACGGATTATCCTGCTGCTGGTAAGTACCTCCTCCATACGGTGTGCTGCCCAGCCTGCCATTCTTGCAACGGCAAAGAGGGGAGTAAAGAGGTTTTCGGGGATGTCAAGCATTCTGTACACAAGACCTGAGTACATATCGACATTGGCACACATTGCCTTGGAGCTTCCCTTAACGGATCTGAATACTTCCGGAGTAAGTCTTTCAACAGTTTCAAGGAGACGGAATTCAGCTTCGATTTCCTTGCCCTTTGCAAGCTCAAACGCCTTTTTCTTAAGGATTATAGCTCTTGGGTCGGAGATAGTGTATACAGCGTGGCCCATACCGTAGATAAGACCGGATTTATCGTTTGTTTCCTTAAGGATAGTACGACGCATATAGTCAGCGACTTCGCCTTCGTCCTCCCAGTTGCTGATGTTTGCCTTGAAGTCGTCAAGCATATTGATAACCTGAAGGTTTGCACCGCCGTGACGGGGTCCCTTGAGGGAGCATATAGCAGAAGAATATGCAGAATAGGGATCAGTTCCTGATGAAGTAAGCACACGGCAGGTAAATGTTGAGTTATTTCCGCCGCCATGCTCAGCCTGAAGCATAAGCAGACAGTCGAGCATCTGAGCTTCTTCAAGAGTATACTGTCTGTCAGGTCTCAGGAGAGAGAGAATACACTGGGCAGTATTTTCCTCGTAATTGATAGGGTGCATGATCATGCTCTGGTTATCAAAGACTCTTCTTTTCACCTGATATGCGTTTGCCATGATAACGGGCAGCTTTGCGATAAGGCTGATAGCTGTTCTCATTTCGTTTTCAAGCCCCTTGCTTTCGCACTCGTCATCGTAGGAGTAAAGGGCAAGAACTGAACGTGCAAGCTTGTTCATGATATTCTGAGATGGTGCTTTGAGAATCATATCCTCTACAAAGCCATTGGGGAGATCTCTCTTGAGAGCGATATATGTATTGAAGTGCTGAAGCTCCTTTTTACTTGGCAGACGTCCGAAAAGCAGGAGAAATACAGTTTCCTCAAAGCCGAAACGGTTTTCCTTTTCCACGTTTCCTACAAGATCGTTGATATTATAGCCCCTGTAAATAAGCTGTCCGGGGATAGCTTCGACTTCGCCTTCGTTAAGTATATAGCCGTGAACGTTGCATATATTTGTAATTCCTGCGACAACACCTGTGCTGTCACTGTTGCGGAGACCCCTTTTAACGTGATATTTGTCGTAAAGCTTGGAGTCAATTACGGAATTATTATAAAGTTCCTCGCATAAACCTGTAATATTGGCACCTGAAATAAAAGACGGCATTACATTCACACTCCTCAAAATTATTCATATTTAAAATTATACACCATTTTATGAAATCTGTCAACACATACATTATATGTAATGCAAATCAATTTTAATTGTTTTATCATGTATGGGCAACCCTTGCGGCTGCCCGATAATGATTTTCTGAAAGTTCGGGCGGCTGCAAGGGTCGCCCATACGAAATAAGGCGATGATTAATAAAACTCGTGTGTAAGGAGAGAATTTTTATGAAGAATTACATATCGCAGCTGCTTGCCCTTTCGTTGTCAGTCATGGTGATTCCGGCGGTACCGGTATATATATCCGGACGTGCCGGAAAAAGTGCGGAAAAGCCGGAGGCAGCGGCTGAAAGTGACGTTCCGGAGACATCAGAGGCACAAGAAATTCCCGCTTCATCCTCAGTGGCTCCGGATGAAGCTTCTGCCGCTGAGCTGTCGGAGCCGTACAGGGTTCTTGATATGGCGTCGGGGGAGATAATTGAAGTTCCGGTGCGGGATTACGTTATCGGGGCAGTCTGTGCGGAAATGCCGGCTTCCTTTCACGAGGAAGCTCTCAAGGCTCAGGCGGTGGCGGCTCATACATACGCAGAGCGTCAGCGGATAAGGGAAAGCAGCAATCCCACTGCGGAGCTTATGGGGGCAGATTTTTCCAATGATACGTCAAAGTATCAGGGATATTTCACTCAGGATCAGGCAAGACAGTTTCTCGGTGAGGCATATGACGAGAGCTATGCGAAGATATCCGCTGCTGTTGATGAGGTTCTGCCGTATATTCTTACATACGAGGACGAGCCGATAGTCGCCGCGTTTCATTCTATGTCCTCCGGAAAGACGGAAAGTGCTGAAAATGCGTGGGGAGCTTCAGCTCCGTATCTTATTCCGGTGGAGAGCAGCTACGACACGGCGGCTCCCGGATACAGGGAGGAAATACGCCTTACAAAGGAGGTTCTCCGCCAGAAGCTTGAAACGGCTTTTGCAGGAATCGTTCTCGGCGAGGATTTTTCATCGTGGATAAGAACAGAAGAAAATTCGGATTCCGGCACGGTGCTGAAGGCGTGGGCAGGAGACAGAATCGTTTCCGGAAATGAACTCCGTCTGGCATTGTCGCTCCGTTCCGCCTGCTTCGATGTACGCTTTGAGGGAGAGGAGGCTGTATTTACTACGAGGGGGTATGGCCACGGCGTCGGAATGAGCCAGTACGGAGCAGATTCCATGGCTGACGAGGGCTGGAGCTGGAAGGAAATCCTCAGGCATTACTATTCCGGAGCAGAGGTGTTCCGGCTGGGTTGATACCAGATTTACAGGGATGCGGCTATTGACACAATCTGGTTTTTGTGGTATGATTATTCATGTTCCGGCAGTGCGTGATATTGTCCGGAAAAATCAAATTAAATGGGGGTTAATTAAGAACATGGAAAAGGTTCTCGAAGTCAAGGGACTTACGAAACAGTACTCAAAGGTTCTTGCCGCCGACAATGTATCGTTTGATATAGGTGAAGGAGAAATATTCGCTCTTATCGGACCTAACGGCGCAGGAAAAACAACAACTATCCGCATGATATCCACCCTTCTCACTCCTACATCCGGAGACGCTTTGGTTATGGGGAACAGTATTATCAGTGCACCGGAAAAGGTAAGGGAGAATATCACATATCTTCCCGATGAGGCAGGTGCCTACAAGAACATGAAGGGCATAAAGTATCTTCAGTTCATGGCGGGACTTTTCAGCTCTGATCTGGAAGAAATCAAGAAATGTGTTGAGCGTGCCAAGGAAATCTGTCAGCTCGGAGATCGTCTTAACGACAAGATCGGCAGTTACAGCCGAGGAATGATCAGAAAGCTTCTGCTTGCCCGTGCCGTTATGACAAGGCCGAAGCTTGCAATCCTCGATGAGCCTACCAGCGGTCTCGACGTTATCAATGCTATCGAAATCAGAAAGACTATCAAGCGTCTTGCCAAGGAGGAGGGAATGTCCTTCCTGCTTTCATCGCATAATATGCTGGAAATAGAATTCGTTTCCGACCGTGTTGGAATCATCACAAAGGGACACCTTATGGTGACAGGTGCGGCAGACGAACTCAAGCAGCGGTACAACGCCGCTAATCTTGAGGAGGTATTTGAAAGGGTGGTGAAGCAGAATGAAGTTCATTAACCTGCTTAAAAAGGAACTTTCTGAGCTTGTGAATTTCCAGATGCTTATCGGTCTTGTTGCAACAGTTGCGATATTTATGGTGCTCGGCGGAGTTATGAAGACAACTGTTGACGAGGCGGTTGACCAGAGCGAAAATGTTACGATAAACATCTGCGACAGGGATAAGACAGAATTTACAGAGAATATCATGGCAGCCATAGAGGAACTGAACAGCGATCCTGATTCGGATGTCAAGACGAAAATCAAGGTCGTTGAGTGTGATGGCGAGGATTATTCCGCTATCCTTGAAGAAAATGATATATCCAGCCTTGTTATTATTCCGGAGGGCTTTACTGCTTCCTATGACAAGATGGAACAGCCGGAGCTTATCAGTGTTTCAAGAATGACATCTGCGGCTACAATGTCCAATATGGATATAGGTAAGGAAGCAGCAATCGAGGTTATTGAAGCTTGTATTTCCAGCACTATTGCTGAAGATACAGGCATGAATTCAGAACAGTACAAGCTTATGCAGAAGCCTGTCATCCTGACGGAGAATACCGTTGTTGACGATAAGGAAGCCCGTATTGCTCCTGGAAATATCATGAGTAAGATAATGATGCAGAATATGATGCTCCCGATTATTGTATTCATTCTCATCATGCTTACATCACAGATGCTTATGACATCCATCTCAAATGAAAAGATCGACAAGACTCTTGAAACACTTCTTTCTGCACCAGTTTCAAGACTGTCGGTAATCAGTGCAAAAATGCTTGCTGCTGCTGTTGTTGCTCTCATCAATGCGGCTGTATATATGTTTGCATTTTCGATTTTTGTTTCCGGTGCTACGGATGAGGTCACAGAAACAGTGGCGAACGCAGCCGGTGTAAGTCTTACAGTAGATCAGGCTCTTGAACAGCTCGGACTCAACCTTGTTCTGGGCGATTATCTGCTTATCGGTCTCCAGCTGTTCTTCACAATCATGATCTGTCTGTCAGTTTCAATCATGCTCGGAGCACTCATCGACGACGCAAAGAACGTTCAGAATATGCTCATGCCTATCATGATGTGTGCGATGGTTCCGTATATAATTTCAATGGTTGCAGATATCAACGAACTGCCTATGATATTCAGAGTGTTCGTTTATGCAATTCCTTTCACACATACCTTTACAGCTGTTCCTAACCTCATGTTCGGTAACGATCTGCTGTTCTGGGGCGGTCTTGTATACCAGATAATCGTATTCTTTGTGTGTATCTTCTTCTCCCTCAGATTATTCATGTCAGATAAGCTGCTGACAGTTTCACTCAATATGGGACAGAAATCGAAATATAAGAAAAAGAACAGAAAAAACAAGAATCAGGATGATGAAGAATAACCGGCATATTTCCGGATAAAAAGGATGTGCGTCTGTGAGAAAAAAACTGCTGATCTGCAATAAGACTCCTGGTGTGGGAATGGTGATGAAGAGATTCTTCAACACAACTGAATATACTGTCATGAACTGTACTATGCACCCGACTGATGTGAGAAATCACATTGCAAAGCGGGAATATGACGTTGTTGTATTCTTTGCCGCAGACAACAGGCACGATGTGATGTTTTTTATCCGGAAGCTCAAAGAGCTGCATCCTGATACGGAAATTATCGTTGTAATGCTGCACCGGTGGGAAAATTACGCTGAGGATTACTACGATGACGGAGCTTCTCTCTGCGTGTGGTTTCAGGAGATAACAATGAAGCTTCTTTCAAGCTTTATAAGACTTCTCATGTTCCGGCGGGAGCATCCGGATGTGGATCCGTATATATCAACATTTCTTGCAGATCACGGATTTACAGGCTTCCACAAGGGCTTCTACTATCTCTGCACAGCACTTGAAATGTGTCTGCGTGAGCCTGAACGTCTTAAGCGGATAGTCCAGCAGGTCTACACGGAAACAGCACAGAAATGCGGAGCTTCCGACTATACCGCCGTAGAAAGAGCACTGAGGTATTACCTTGATACAATGCTTTCGTCTCCCGATATTGATCCGCTGCTGAAGATAAGATTTCCCCAAAGACCTACACTCAGGAAATTTATTTCCGGTCTGTGCGATTTGTACAGGGAATGCAATTATTAAGGCGTCTTTGCTTTACTGAGGTTTAATATGACAGATACAAAAAAATATATCGGTTTTGCCGATTTTGAGTTTACCTGCGGAAGTCCGAGATATCGCTTCCGCAGCGAAATGCTGTCCGTAGGCGTGATTATCTGCGACAGCAGTTATAATATTGCTGAAAAATTCTATGCTACGTCAAAGCCGAACCGTTACCCGAAGCTTTCAAAGCAGTGCCGTGAGCTGACGAATCTCAGTCAGGAGGAAATCTCGGCTTCTCCGGACAGCAATGATGTTCTTCGGACTGTCTCGGAGCTTATGAATAGATACGGTGTCGGCGAGCTGTGGGTATGGGGAAACTTCGATAAGCAGGGACTTCAGAGCGACATAAAAATGCACAGACGTTTTGAAAAGGAATGCGGCAGTATATGCGGAATATGCAATGCAATCCGCGATATACAGGATGAAATGGTGAACCTCATGAAGCTTCCGCAGGCGATAAATATAAAGGAGCTTGCTTCTTCCCTCGGATATGCTCCGGACAGCGGCAGCTTCCACAACGCATTGAATGATGCGATGGCACTATATACCATACATAAAGCTGTATTTACTACGGATTTCCGGAGTCGTCCGGAATATGCGGCACTCGTTGAGGAAAGACTTGAAAGAATGCGTCAGGCAAAAGCGTTACAGGAAGAAAAACGCCGTGAAAAGGCTTTTTCCGTTGCTCTTTCTTCGGAAGAACAGGAATTCTTCGACAGGCTTGACGACAAGAGCAAAAGCCGCTTCATCTACCTTCGTTACAGGATTGTCCTTGCAATGGAAAAAAGTCCGCAGACAGAGAATTTCGCTTATATTATGTTTGAAAATTCCAGAAAGGCGAAAATTCTTCCGGCGGATAAAATCGGCAGAAGACAGGCGGAGGAAGCAGTGGAATTCCGTACCTTTGAAAAAGAGGATTTCGGAAGGTTCCTTATGGATATGGTGTGATATGCCGTTTTTATGAATAATACAAACAGCCGTACATCCGGAGATGTACGGCTGATTTTTTTATGTTTCGGGGAGACTTGATATGATGCTAAGGATAAACCTCTGGATTGCAAGAGCATCCTTGTTGGTTAAGCCATCGCCGTTACCGCTTACGTCAGCATTTGCCTTAGCTTCATCAGAAAGCGGATAGGCATCAGGATTTCCAAGATACTGAAGGATAAGAATAGCGTCGTTCAGAAGAATTTGTCCGTCGCAGTTTGTATCACCGTATAAAATATCCTGAACAACAGGGGCTTCCTCAAAGATAAGTTTTGCATTATTGAGGAATTTATCATCTGCTGATTTTTCTACCTTGTCCCAGTCATCCTTTGTACCATAGAAGGTAATAGTTGCGGAATTTGTTATATCAGAGAAAGCATAGCTGTCGATAGTTTTAAGCTTGTTCGAGAGCTTGAGACTACTCAGCTTGTTGCAGTAAGCGAATGCCATGCTTTCGATAGATGTTGCACCTACTGCTTCAACAGAAGTGAGATTGTCGCAGAAGAAAAATGTATTATCGCTTATTTTGTTGATTGTCGACGGAAATACAACTGAGGTAATATTGCTGTTTCTTGCAAAAGCACTTGAAGAAACATATTTTACGTCAGAGGGAATAACGATATCACCCTTTGCAGTTGTTCCGTCGAGGAGCGTTCCGTTTACGATTACGAGCGGACCTTCCTTGCGTTTAGCGTCAAGCCACGGAGTTGAATCGAATGCTTTTGAGTGGATTTCAACGGTATGGTCAGGAAATTCTACTGTTTCAAGTTTAGGACACATTTCAAATGCATGAAGCTCAATAACTTCAAGATTTGCTGGAAGCTTGACAGACGTAAGTTCGCTTGACATTCCGAATGAATATCCGCCGATTTTTGTTATGGAATCCGGCAGTGAGATACTTGTGAGAGAGCATAATTGGAATGCGTACATCTGGATAGCAGTTACAGGCAGACCGTCTATTGTATCGGGGATTTCAAGTGATGTTGTTCCATTTGCACATCCGGTGATTTCAATATGGTCAGTATATTTTGCGTAATTGATTGCTCCGAGTGTTCCGGGAGTATAGTTGAAGTCTGTGTTAGCGTATGCTGTAAGCTGAGCCGGAGCATCTGCACGGTTTGGTGTTCCGAGTGGCATTCCGGCAGTGAGTGTAATAGCTGCTGCAAAAGCAGCGATTTTCATAATTTTTTCCTTAGTCTTGTTTATGATAATTCCTCCGTTCAAAAAATATATGGTATATAACTTGTCCGGATTTATCTGCAATAGCGGCAGATAAATCCGGTACGCTATTATTATAGCATAAAAATACGAATATTTCAACGGGTTTTTTAATTGATATTTGATAAATCTGAAAATAAAAAAGCTGTACAGTTGTGATGTACAGCTTTCAGTATGATTTTATTGTTCATCCAGTGGAACTTCTGTGCCGTCAACAGTATTGAGGAACAGCTCAGGATCGAAGCATACACCCATATATCTGACTTCCAAGTGGAGATGTGAGCCGTATGAGTTTCCGGTATCACCCACAGCACCGATAAGCTGACCTTTTTTGACTGTCTGGTTTTCGGTGGCAAATACGCTGCTCATGTGACCGTATACCGTCTGATAGCCGTTAAGGTGATCAATCTGTACCATATAGCCGTAGCCGCCTGAATTCCAGCCGGCAGAGATAACAACACCGTCAGCGGCGGCATAGATATCTGTACCCTCGTTTGCGGCGATATCAAGTCCCTTGTGGTTTCTGTCGCTGATGAACGTATCGCTTATCCATCCGCCGTCAAGCGGCCAGCCCATTTCGCCTGAGCCTGTAACGGGACGGCAGTTCGGGTCGGGACGTGCAGCGTATGTGCCGATACCGATCTGTTCGATAACGGGTTCTTTTGTTACAACAGAGCGTACTGTTCTGCGTGATCTTTCAATGCCGTCAACGTAGGTAACTTCGGTATTGCTGATTTTTTCACCGACAGCACCTTTTACAAGAACTGATCTTACACCGACATTCAGAGCGCTTGTTTCGTATTCGACCGTTTCGTAGTCGAGGAAGGAAAGCGTTTCGAAATCCTTGACGTACTTGATTGGGAGAAAGCTCTCGGTTTCGATAACATTTATGACCTGCCCGTTTTTGAGGGAGGTGCTCGCATTGTAGGGGTTAAGCTTTTTGAAGTCTTCAAGGCTCATGTTGTACATCTGGCAGACGGAAACGCTTGTATCGCCGGCTTTAGCGATATATACGCCTTTTTTTTCAGTAGATGAGGTCAGCATTTCAATTGCCGGTTTTTCAGCCATGACGCTGTCCTGAAGGTAGATGCCCTGAGTATATTCTATCTTGTTTTTGTATGAGAGATCACGGACTTCTCCGTCAACCTTGTAGTTCAGGAGTCTTTCCGACAATGCCTTCTGGATTTTTTCATTATCTTCAACGGCAGCAATGAATTTTCCGTCGATATAGATTCCCCATGCTTCTGTAAGCTTTTCGTCGGACGCTTCAAGCATTTCGTTTGCAAGCTGGTCATAGCTGAGAATCCTGTCGCTGTCGGAGATGATTTTCAGAGAAAAGTTAGCGGAAAGGTTAAGGGTTTTATCGTTTTCCGCATATGAGATTCTCTGCTGAACCTCACGTTCTGCCTTTTCAAAATCTGCCTCAGCACTGATAATGCCTATTTCTTTTCCGTTGAAATCCACGGCGATTCCGTATTCAAGACCGGAGCCGTATTTCACTACGGCGACAAGGAAGGCGATAGAGACAATAGGCATGATGTAGTTGAACATCGTGTAGAAAACGCCTTCTTCTCCGAAAAGGAAGGAACCGGCAAATCGTGTAACTGCCTTGGCGTGGGCAGATTTTCCTTCTTTTTTTGCTTTGATGACTTCGTTGTAAAGCTCCTTGTTGCGTTTGGTGCGAAACCTGATGGATTCCGTCATACCTCGCCAGAACCATTTTGCTCCACGCAGTGCAAAGGAAAGGAATCCAAGAAGCTCAGAAAGTATAAGTCCGAGGCCCTTGATTATTCCGAGAGCAGCAATGGCAAGAATCTTTACTGCACATAAGCCAAGCCGTGAAAACAGATTTATAGTATTGTCTGTGGTTCGCATGAAAAAGCTGTCCGGATGTTCCGGATAGTGTTCCTGCTCTTCTATATCCATTCAGACAGCTCCTTTCGTTACAAAGTGGTTACAATGTAATATTATAGCAATTTATCCGCAAAATACAACGAGAATTACCGTGTTTTTTCTGTAATGCAGGATATTTTGTAGAACTTAACAAAACTCAGGCTGGTTATTTGCTGTTGTTTGTGAAATACCACGAATAATCAAGCATCTCAGGAGTGTAATTTTCCAGTACTCCGATAAGCGGAAGAACATCCTTCCGTGCTGATTCGGGATCATGTTCAAGATAATTTCCGCATTCAATCTCTGTACAGCCGGGGATATCGTCGGTATAGTCAGCAATGAAGCGGTAGGCATCCCTTACAAGAGAAATTGCATTCTCATGGGAGAGTCCTCTTGTCAGAAGGTAGAAGCCGGTACGGCATCCCATAGGACCTACATATACAATATTTTTTCCGTATGCGGAATTTCTTGCGTATGTAGCGAAAAGATGCTCGATGGTATGCAGAGAGGGAGATGATATATAGACTCCTCCGTTTGGTTTTACCATGCGGATGTCATATGTAATTATATCGTCGTCAATGCGTGAGATGTACATTCCCACGCCGAATTTTGTATGGTCTACCTGAAAGCTTGCAATTTTTTCCATGGTATTATTCTCCTTAAAAAGATTTTTCATATCATCCGGAATCGGTGAGAGTACAGTAAGCTCTTTCCCTGTGACCGGATCGGTAAACGTCATTTCTCCGCAGTGAAGTCCCTGACGTGCCATATATTCTCTGGAACCGCCGTAGAGATCGTCGCCGGCAAGAGGATGTCCGATGTGGGCAAAGTGAACTCTTATCTGGTGAGTCCTGCCTGTTTCAAGATTTATTTTCACAAGGGAGTGCTTTCCGTCAGTGGAGATACGTTCATAGTGAGTGACTGCCTTCTGACCGTCCTCACGGACGCACCGGAGAATTATTGATTCGCACTGACGTGCTATGGGAGCGTCAATAGTTCCGTGTGGGGGAACAGTTCCCTGAGCAGCTGCATAGTAGACTTTTTTGCAGCTGTTCTGGAGAATCCTTGCGGAGTATGCGTCCTTTGCGACAACGCACAGACCGGAAGTATCTCTGTCCAGCCGGTTTACGGCACGGAAGGCAAGCTCCGGATACATAGCGGCAAAGCAGTTGCCGAGAGTATCGCCCTGATGACGTATCGACGGATGAACAGGCATTCCGCCGGGCTTGTTGAAAACCACAACAGCGTCGTTTTCAAAGGCGATGGGAACGCTCAGTGACGGACTTGCTTCCAGCGGAGAGCCGGTATCGGGACGAAGGATTATTTCGTCACCGTTTTCAACGTAGTCAATACTGCGGATAGTTCTGCCGTTTCGTGTAATACCGCCTTCAAGACGCTTCAGTCTGGTAAGAAGCCGTCTTGATACACCTTGCTTTTCCATGAGGAATTTTTGCAGGGTTATCGGCTGGTCGCAGATGACCTTCAGTTTTATTTCCTTCATATTCATCCTCTTTGATGTGAATTGAAATGCACAGAGCCGCCGCTGTCATAAGGTGGGTGCAGGCGACAGGCAGTGCGGCTACTGACAATATAGGCAGAAGATAAACAGCTGTCAGACCGGCAAAAGTTTTTTTTCTGCCTTTCATAAATCCTATTGTCATGAAAATGATGCGGAACGGACTATGTTCCGGAAAATATGCCATAAGAAACGGTGCTGCGGCAAGGCTTATTTTAAGAGACAGCCACATCAGGATTGATACAGCTGTCAGCATGAATGCGTGGCAGGTGAGAAACAGCTCTTTTGCATTACGGGCAGTTGAGAACAGCGTCCATGCCGTAATTCCGAAGAAAGCCGCCGGTGCAAGAGCAAGAAGTGATACAGCCTTTGACATGATTGAAAGTCCGAGGCTTTTCCGGAAATATTTCCGGCTCATAAGGATTCTTGAAACAGGAGTCAGAGGCTTTCTGCTGCCGCATATCTCCATAAGACGGTATGCTGCGGCGAAGGTCAGCGGTGCGGCAGTTATTACTCTGAGGATAGTGATTATCAGAGCTGCTGCAAGCTGGATTCTGCTTCTGCCGCTGAAAAGCTCAGCAGGCTGTATCTGTCCGAAATAGAGCATAAGACTGTATATTGCCGCTTCTGCAAAACGGAAGAAAAGTTCAGCCGCCAGAGGAAGCAGACATATTGTCATTGTAACGGCTTTTCTGCCTTTAAGAAGCCTTCCTGAGAATGAAATAAGCTCACGGATATTCATATCACTATTCCTCCATACCACAGGGATGTTTTGGATAGTGTATGTTATTTATTGGATATTATTCAATTATGCGAAGAAATCCTCATCAACAGGATCCGGAATTTTTTCATAGGGGCAGTATCCGAGAATCTCAAATGCCTGAGAATTAAGCCACATCTGGGCGGTAACGATTATATCGAAGCCCTCGCCGAAGTCGGCAGTAAGTGTTTTCGGATCATATTTCGGCAGTCCGAAGCAGCTGAGCATATTGGAAATAACACCGCCGTGAGTTATCATGGCACAGTGAGTAAGACCGTCGTTCATCATATCCATTATGATTTCGTGGAGAGCCTTGAAGGTGCGGGCAGTCATTTCCTCAAGGCTTTCTCCCTGAGGAGGACGTGCATCCATGCTGCCTCTGAGCCAAGCCTTGTAATCATCACGTTCAAGAAGTTCATCAACGCTTTTATTTTCAAATTCTCCGAGATTAAGCTCTCTGAGATCGTCCACGGTGCATAATTCTGTGCAGGGAAAGAGAATTTCTGCCGTTTCTGTACATCGTCTCAGCGGTGAGGAATATACTCTGTGGACAGAAGGATAGTCAAATTCATCCATTTTTGCGGCAAGCTCTGCTGAGCCTTTTCCGGAGAGGGGGAGATCGGTCGAGCCGATATATATGCCATTTTCGTTAGCTGCCGTCAGACCGTGACGGAGTACACTTATGCGGTATCCTTTCATTTTATCAGTCCTCTCAATAAAAATAACCGCCCTCATTCGCAAGCCGGCGGTTACGTTATACAAATATTATATCAGAAAATACGATTTGTGTCAATAGGAATTATCATAAGACGACATCGGAAAAACGAATCAGAGGATTTTGTATTGTTCTTCTTTTGAGATGGATGTCTCTGAATATGAATTTTGTTAATATGCACAAAAAAACGCGGAAAAAATTTATATCTTATAAAATCCTACAAAAATCAGCGAAAAACTTTTCTATTCTTTCATGAATCAGAGTATTTACAAATTATACATTTTGTATTATAATAATAGTGTCGTTAAATAATTTTTCAGGAGGAACATCTATGAATTCCGATTTTGCAAGAATTATAACTTTACAGAGAAAGGAACGCCGCATCAGCCAGAAGCAGGCTGCGACAGATCTCGGAATTTCTCAGGCTCTTCTTTCACATTATGAAAAGGGAATCCGTGAATGTGGTCTTAATTTTCTCGTAAAAATAGCCGATTATTATAATGTATCATGCGACTATCTCCTCGGAAGAACGCCCGATCCGGAAGGCAAGACAATTACTGTCGGGGATATTCCTGATGACGACGGAAATAACAGCCTTGAAATGCCGTCGCCAGAAATCATCAACTTCAACAGAAGAATCATCAATAACTCGATAAGTCTTCTTTTCAGCTTCGCCCAGAAGGCAAACAGCGTTACGCTGATAAAGGAAGTTTCGTCCTATCTGATGCTTTCAGTATACAAGCTGTTCAGAATTATATACAATGCCAATCCGAACAACGACCAGAAGCTTTTCCGTATACCAAAAGTTATCGCAAACGACAGTGCAAATGCTATTGTATCCATGAGTGAAGCGAATATCAAGGCTTCCTCCAGCGGTATGCCCCTTGACGGAAACGACTGCGTTGATAATTTTGATACGCTTTATGTAACTATGTCAACCCTTCAGAAGGATTACGCACAGTATTCATCATCACTGCTTAATCTCATAAAGAGATCTGAGGACAGCATTGCCCGTACCCGTGCAAAATATCGTCCTGACGGCAAGTGATCGCCGAGAAACCGGAAACAGGGGATTTACAGAAAATAATCAAGGCAGGGTACAGGAAAGCTCCTGTCCCTGCTTTTTATTAACAGGAGGGCTGAATGAAAATAAGATCAGCGATGATATGCCTGATGACGGTGTGGCTTGCCCTATGGGGGACAGTTCCGGTTTTTGCTGAGGAAATATATACACCCTCGGAGCAGACGCTTCAGGCTATGGAGGAAGATTATTACAGAATAGAACCGGTCGATCCTGAGCTTCTTTCGTACAGCAGCTACTATGATCTGTACTGCGGTGAAGAACATCCTGATGCCGCAATAAGAATGGGAGCCGAGGATTTCTTCTCGCCGGACGGCTCGGCAGTTCTGGTGAGTCACAAGGCGGAGGGAGTCACAAAGGATGCTCTTGTCTGGGAAAAAAGCGGCGGGAAGGCTTTGGCGGAAATTGATGTTCCGGGGACGGGAATATACTGCCTGAGAGTTGATTACTGTCCGCTTGCACAGACAAGCCAGACTATTGAAATTTCCATTGAAATAGACGGAAAGCTCCCGTTTGAGGCGGCTTCACGCATTACGATCGGCAGAGTGTGGGTGAACAGCCGTGATATCTACGGGGATTCAAGAGGAAATCAGATACGTCCGCCGCAGGTACAGCAGGAAAGCTACAAAAGCGTGCTTGCAGGAGATCCGGACGGTCTGTTCGGAGAGCCGCTTATATTCTTCCTTGAAAAAGGAAAGCACGAAATATCCTTGTCCTCCGGTGCAGGACAGCTTGCACTTGCGTCACTGAGCTTTGAGGCTTCTCCGGAAATCCCTTCATACGAGGAGTATAAGGCATCGGTGAAATCTTCGGTTACTCCGGAGACAACTCCCTCACGTCTTTTCAGGATAGAGGGCGAAAGTGCAGCGGTAAAATCCGATGCAACGCTCTGTGCAAATTTCGACAACACGAATTACCTTGTATCACCGTCTGATCCCTCAAGGATTGTCTACAATACCTTCGGAGGAAGCGGCTGGGGAAAGCCTCTCCAGACCGTTACATGGAACATATCAAAAGAAGATGTCGGAAATGACGGATGGTACAAAATAGGTATAAAATACAGACAGAATTTCCAGAGAGGATTTGTTTCCAACAGGCGTATATACCTCGACGGCAGAGTGATCTGCGAGGAAATGAATCAGGTGCCTTTCAGCTACGACAGCAACTGGTCGGTTGCTTCGCCGGATATCCTTGTTTACCTTGATTCAGGCTCGGATCATACTCTGACAATGGAGGTCGTTCCGGGAGAAACCGGAGAATGCCTGCGTCGTCTGGAGGAGGTTCTTGCGGAAATGAACGTGCAGTACCGCAGAATCCTTATGATAACCGGACCTTCACCCGATAAATATACCGATTATTATGTGCACGAAAAGCTTCCTGATCTTACGGAACGTCTCAGGGAACTTTCCGCAGAGCTTAAGGATATTCAGAATGATATGGAAAAGCTTGGCGGTTCCTACGGCTCAGAGGCGGCTGTACTTGAAAATACAGCGGTAATACTCGATAAATGCGTGAAAAAGCCAATTGAGATTCCTTCATATCTTGCCAGAATAAAGGACAGTATAACTTCTCTTTCCGCATGGATGAGAGAATGTCGTGAACAGCCGCTTGAAATCGACTACATCGAATTTGCGTCAGCTGACAGGAAGTTCACAAGCTGTGAGCGGAAGCTCATAAAGTCTGCAAAATTCAGCTTAAAGGCATTTATTTCGTCGTTCTTTCAGGATTACACCACGCTTTCCGATATTACCGGAGAGAGTGCAATTGAAATCTGGGTTGCTCTCGGGCGAGATCAGGCGGAAATAGTCCGTGACATGACGGAAAGCCAGTTTATTCCGGAATACGGCATTCCCGTTTCTGTCAATCTTGTGAATGGCGGTATTGTAGAAGCCGCCCTTGCAGGAAAGGCTCCGGATGCGGCACTTTTTCTCGGCGGAGAATTTCCGGTGAATCTTGCGTCAAGAGGTCTGCTGACCGATTTTTCGCAGTACGATGATTTCAGCGATGTGTCGCAGAAATTCGGTGAAAGTGCTATGGTGCAGTATTCATGGGACGGCGGCTGTTATGGAATACCCATAAGCCGGTCATTCCCGATGATGTTCTACCGGACGGATATTCTTTCCGAGCTTGGATACGATCATCCGCCGGAAACATGGGACGAGCTCATGGAAATGCTTCCGGCGATACAGCGGAATTACATGAATGCCGGACTTGTGCTTCCGCCGAATAATATATCTCCGGCAACAGAAGCCGGTCATACCTTTGCAATGCTGATGCTTCAGAATGGTTGTGGCTACTATAACGATGATCTTACGGCTACGTCCTTTGATTCTGTTGAAGCATACAGATGCTTTGAGCAGTGGACGGATTTCTACGCAAAGTACAGCTTTGAGCAGTCCTATGACGCATTCAGCCGTTTCAGAACGGGTGAGTATCCCATTGTTATAGCAAATTACACATTCTTCAATCAGCTTGAAGCGGCTTCGCCTGAAATAAGGGGCTTATGGGATTTCTGTCAGGTACCGGGAACGCTCAGGGCGGACGGAACTGTATCTCATGCCGCTAATTCAAACGGCTCCGGAGCAGTAGTGTTCAAAAGTGCGGAAAATCAGGATGGTGCATGGGAATTTGTGAAATGGTTCACCAGCACTGAGGTCCAGACGGAACTCGGTATGCGTCTTGAAGGACTCAACGGCGTAATGGGACGTTTTGATACAGCTGATCCTCAGGCACTCCGTCAGCTTTCGTGGTCTGAGGAGGAGCTTTCACGACTTATGGATCAGTACGAGGAGCTTGCGGAAATTCCGATAATTCCTTCGTCGTATGCCGTTACAAGAAATATCATGAACGTCTTTCGTGAGGTGGTCAATGACGGCGAAAATCCCCGCGATACGCTTTTGTGGTACAACAGGGATATCAACGACGAAATAGAACGAAAAAATGAAGTAATGAACAAGAGAGGTGGGTAAGCTATGAAAAAGAAAGCAGGGTTGAAACGGACTTTCCGTGAGATACGGAAAAATAAAGCCTGCTATGCCATGCTTGCCCCCTTTATGATTCTGTTTATACTGTTTACAGTGATTCCGGTAGTGATGTCGCTGCCGATAGGATTCACTGATTTCGACATGGTGCAGAAGCCGGAATTCGTGGGACTGTCAAATTTCCGGACGCTGTTTCTTTCAGATAAGGTATTCATCAGCTCAATAAGGGTAACGATAGTATTTGCGCTTCTGACTGGTCCGGTGAGCTATGTTCTGTGTTTTCTTCTTGCATGGTTTATCGACGGAATGCCAAAACGTCTGAAAACCTTTTTCACGCTGATATTCTACATTCCTTCGCTTGCGTCGGTGTATACCGTGTGGCAGCTTATATTCAGCGGCGATATGAACGGCTATCTCAATGCATTTCTTATTGACCTCGGAATAATCAACTCGCCTGTTCAGTGGCTTACGGACGGCAGATATGTGCTTGCTGTGACGATAATCGTACAGCTGTGGATATCTCTCGGAGCTGGTTTTCTTGCAATAAGAGCCGGTTTTCAGAATATTGATCCTGCACTTTACGAGGCGGGAGCTATCGAGGGAATACGCAACAGGTGGCAGGAGCTTATCTACATCGTGATACCCTCAATGGTACCGCAGCTGCTGTTTGCGGCAGTAATGCAGATAGTAGGTTCGTTTACAGCCGGAACTGTTGCACAGAATCTTGTAGGATTTCCGAGCACGGAAAACAAGGCACATACGATAATGACTCACGCTTACGATTACGGCTGGGTCCGCTACGAAATGGGTTATGCTTCTGCGATATGTATGATACTTTTCGTTGTGATGTTTGTACTCAACAGACTTATCTCAAAAGGACTAAGAAAAATACAGGGTGACTGATATCCCTGAAGAACGGAGGTGCGGCAGATGGCTGCGGATATAAAGAAGCTCAGGGCGTCAAGCGGTCCGGCTGGAAGAAAATACGGCGGAACAGCAGCTTCATTTGTGCTTCTGACCGCACTTGGTCTATTTATGGTATTTCCGATATACCTGACCGTTGTAATGGCGATAAAGCCGGTGGAGGAGCTTTTTGTCTTTCCGCCGAAACTCTACGCTGTGCGTCCGACGCTTGATAATTTCCGTGATATGTTTGCCGCCGTGAGACAGAACAGGGTTCCGTTTTCAAGGTATGTGTTCAACAGCGTATTCGTGACGGTATCCGTAACGGCTGCACAGTGCGTATTTGCGTCAATGGCGGCTTTTGTCCTTGCGAAATGCCGCTTTCCCGGATGCCGCATTATCAACGGCGTTATTGTGACATCGCTCCTTTATCAGAGCAGTGTAATCTACATTATGCAGTACATGGTAATGACAAAGCTCAACATAATAGATAATCCGCTTGCACTTATTCTTCCGGCGGCGGCGTCTCCTATGGGAGTATTTCTTATGCGTCAGTCGATAAGTCAGATTCCCGACGCTATGCTTGACGCCGCAAAGGTTGACGGTGCTGGATTATTCCGTATATGCTGGCAGATAGTGATTCCCAATCAGAAGCCGGCACTCATGACGCTGATGATATTTGCATTTCAGGCGGCATGGAATATTCAGGGCGGCGGTGTGATTTTCCGTGAGCAGTACAAGACGCTTCCTGCGGCAGTAGCACAGGTTTCATCGTCGGGAATGGCGAGAGCCGGAGTTGCTATGGCGGCATCTGTTTTCATGCTTGTTCCGCCTGTGATAGTATTTATCCTTGCACAGAAATACGTTATCCAGACCATGGCTCACTCAGGAATAAAAGAATAGGATTCATAGATAGAACGTTGGTGAATGAATGAAAAAAGCGATTATTTCCGTAATGATGATATGGCTGCTTCTTGCAGGAGTATGTCCGTTATCTGTATGGGCGTCAGAGCCTTATGAATCATACAGCTATGACAGCCGCGGAAACGCTGTTCCGTCGCAGGCTGGATATACTGCTGTAAAAAGCGTTTCAGGCAGTGATATCGGTGCAGGGAGTCTTGATTCTCCGTCGGATATCTTTTTATCCGGAGACGGTACTTTCTATATCGCCGATACCGGAAACGACCGTATTATTGCTGTTGACAGCAATTTTGAAGGCGTCTGCGGAATCTATGACAGCTTCATTTTTCCCGACGGAAGTGAAACAAGGCTCAGCAAGCCGACAGGCATATACGTTTCCGCTGACAGGAATATGATGTACATTGCTGACAGCGGAAATTCGAGAGTTCTTATCTGCAGTACGGACGGTAGGGTGACAATGGAACTCACAAAGCCGGATTCTCCGGTATACGACAGTCAGAAAACGTTCATTCCACGAAAGATTATCGCAGATAAGGCAGGGAATATCTACGTTCAGCTGAGCAACATAACTACGGGAGCCGCAATGTTTTCTCCGGAAGGTGAGTTCATGGGCTTTTACGGTGCAAACCGTACAGAACCGACAGCAGAGGTTGTTCTGAAGTATATCAGAAATCTTTTTTCATCTGAGGAAAAGAGATCCCAGCGAAGAAGAACAGTTCCTGCCGGAATTACAGGCTTTGACATAGCCGGCGATTTTATTTTCACCTGTACATCTTCATCAACCCAGAAGCTTGATACAGTAAAGAAGCTCAACGCTGCCGGAAAGAATATCTTTGCGAATAAGGAAATGATTTTCGGCGATCTTACACCTGTTTATAATGCTGTGCGAAATGAATTCTTTGCTCCGTCCATAATTGATATTGACATTTCTGCGGAAGGCTTCATCAATTGTCTTGATCTGACAACGGGACGTGTATTTCAGTATGATGAAGACTGCGAGCTTGTTTTTATTACCGGAACAAAGTCAAATCAGCTTGGCGGATTCAAGGATCCGGCGGCGGTTGAATCGGATGAGGAAAGACTTTATGTTCTTGATTCCGGCAAGAATACAGTAACTGTCTTTGAAGAAACAACATTCGGAGGAACAGTTCACGAGGCGGTAAAGCTTTACAATGACGGTTATTATGAGGAAGCTCTTGAGCCTTGGTACGAGGTTCTGCGGTGTGACGGAAATTATCGCCGTGCATATGTCGGAGTGGCATCTGCACTTCTCAATAAAGGCGATTACAGCGGAGCTATGAAATATGCACGTCTCGGATACGCAACAGATATCTACAATAAAGCATTTGAGGGCTGGAGAGAGATATTTATCAGGGAGCATTTTATTCATATCTGCCTGATTATCGTACTGCTTGTAATATTGTATTTCTTCCGGAAAAGGCTTCGCTTAGCGGCAGGAAAAATAAGAGTCCGTCTTTCTCAGGCTGTGGGAAGGCTGCGGAAAAATCACGTCAGACGTAATTCCGGAACAAAAATATCAAAGTACAAAGGTACAATCTTTATACTTATCATGATGTTTTTCGGACAGATAGCCGAGGGGAGACTTTACGGCTTTCAGTTCGGATATCCCGACGACCGGACGTTCAGCATTGTTCCGTATATCGTCAGAAGCTTTGTGATATTCGCCGCATGGGTGATAGGAAGCAGAGCTGTCAGCACCTTTCTTGACGGAAGCGGTACTGCCGGAAGAATATGTACATCGAGTGCCAGTGCACTTGTACCGTATATCGTACAGCTTTTTGTCTGTACGGGACTTTCACATATCCTCATTCAGGATGAGGTGGTATTCATCCAGATAATACGCATTGCCGGAATAGTCCTGACAGCAGTAATGCTGTTTATTGCTGCTAAGAATGTACATGGATACTCAGCAGGCAGAACGGCATTTTCCGTTGTACTGACGATAGCCGCAATGCTTATAATGCTGTTTCTGCTGGTGCTGTTCATGTCGCTTATACAGCAGATATGGCTGTTCATCTGCACAATCTGGACTGAGATAACATATCGCATAAGAATGGGATAAGCTATTACTTTTTCGGAGGGATTCTGTGATAATTGAAAAAATTCGGGCAGTCGTTTTTGGTTTGATTACGGCATCCTCGCTGTGTATGGGCGGAAATATCTATGCCGGAGGACCAGTTATTCCTGCTGACGGGATTGAGTCGGATGCTGTTCAGGAGGAACGTGCAAAGCGTCGTGAGACCGTAGAAAAACCGGATTTCGACAGCGTCCGCATGAAGGAGCTTTTTTCCTTTGCAGGAAGCTCCGGCGGACTTGATATATACATCCGGAAAGATGATTTCCTGACAGAGGACGAGCTTCGTGAGGCAAAGAAAATCGGTGAGGCTGCCGCTGTTTATTCTGATTCCGGTGAGGCTGCCGCTGTCTTTGAGGAGTTTTCCGAGAAGGACGGAACAATTACCTATATCAGCGAAAAGAAAAGATATATCGCCGTGGTTTCTCCGGATAGAGTCAGCCTGAAATCGGTGATTTCCACTCTGGACGACGAGAATGTATATATATCTGACAACGGCAATACGCTTGAGCTGATGTCTGATGACAAAAAGAAAACTGAGGCTGTTTTTTATCGTGGAAGTGAAAAGGACGGTATGGTTATATACTCTGAGGAAGGCGGAGAACGCTTTGCGTGGGTATCTTCGGATATGAAGCAGTTTTATGGTATTTACCGTTATGGTGCGGAAAACGAGCATTTCCGTATGCTTGTGGACGACCGCAATGCAGTTTTCGGACTTGAAAACAAGGAAACAGGATATATCTGGTGGTCGTCGCCGCTGGGTGCAATGCACGATGATTCTGCAACAGATCTGCTTGCCGATGGTCTGAGGTCATCGGTAATCCTGAATTACGGAATTCCCCATAAGCGGAGTGATGGAAATACTCTGCGTTCCAACACGGACGACTGCCGCATGACTCTCACAGATATTGAAAACGGCGTGAGGGTGGTGTATGATTTTGAATCAGCAGGATTTGAGTTTCCCGTTGAGTATACGCTGGAGGAGGATTATCTCCGTGCATTTCTTAGGGTATCGGACATTGAGGAAAGCAAATCTGAAAATATAATAACTGAGGTTACTCTCATGGAGACCTTCGGGGCGGCGTCCTCGGAGGAGGAAGGCTATTTTGTCATTCCTGACGGAAGCGGGGCAATTGTTCGCTTCAACAACGGCAGAACATCGGAGATAAATGCCTATAAACAGCCTGTATACGGCAGGGATATTACTGCTGTTCCGCAAGTCAGGGGAGCATATACGCAGCAGATTTATCTTCCGGTGTACGGTATCGTCAAGGGCGATAACGCTCTGCTTGCGGTGGCTGAGAAGGGCGATTCAAACGCTTCGATATCAGCGAAGATATCGGGACAGTCCAATACAGATTATAATATGTGTTCATTCAGCTTTACACTGAGGGAGACGGATACATATTATATGTCCGGAAGCGGAAGCAAGCAGCTTACTGTCTTTGAAAGCGGAGAAATAAAATCAGACGATATCGAAGTGCGGTATTATCCTGTATCAGCTGAAAACGCAGGCTATGCCGATATAGCCTCACGTTACAGGGAATATCTCATGGAAGAAAAGGGCGTGATTCCGAAGACAACGGAAAACAGCGCACCTCTGTATGTCGATCTTTACGGCGGAGTTCAGAAAAAACGCTCAGTACTGGGTATACCGATTACGATGAAAACAGCGGTGACTTCATACGAACAGGGCGAGGATATCCTCCGCAGCCTTGAAAGCGGCGGAGTCGATGAAATGGTGGTATCCTACAAGAACTGGACTAACGACGGCATAAAGAACAAGGTTGATACTGATGCAAAGCCTTCCGGAACACTGGGCGGCAAAAAGGATTTCAGCAGTCTGACGGACTACATGGAGGACAGAGGAATTCTGTTTTATCCTGTTTCTGACAACGTGAATTTCATGAGCGGAAACGGATATTATTCCTTTACGGATACGGCTGTGAGAGTTTCCGGCAGCTATTCAAGGATAGTAAGCTACGACCGTGCCTATGGCGTTCCCGACGGCAGACAGAAGAATATGTCGCTGCTTTCTCCGATGAGCTATGACGGACTTTTCAGTGATCTTTCAAAAGGATATGAAAAGGCAGGACTTGAGGGAGTTTCAGCGGGAGCTCTTACTACGGCACTGTACGGCGATTACGGCAAAAACGGTGCTTCACGCTATGAGGCGATGAGCCGTCTTGTGAAGGGGTATGAGAAGCTCTGCGGCTCAATGGAAAACGGAATCATGGCGAACGGTGCAAACGCTTACGCACTGCCTTATGTCAGCCATATAAAGAATGTTCCCATGACATCGAGCCGGTTTGATATATTCGATGAGGATATCCCTTTCTATCAGATGGTAATTCACGGACTTATTCCCTATACTACCGAAGCAGTGAATGGAAGTGCTGACACGTCAGATATGCTTCTGTATGCGGCTGAAACGGGAAGCTGTCTGCGGTACGACATGATATACGAGCAGTCGGGAGTGCTTGAAGATACGGAGTTTGATATTTACTATTATGCAGACAGCAGGGGATGGACTGACGAGGCGGCAGAATCGTATGAGCTTCTTAAGCCGGTTATCTCGGAGGTAAGCGGAGAATTCATTACCGGAAGAACAACAGTAAACAACGGCAGAAGAGTCACGGTCGAGTATTCTGACGGCTCTGTGATAACTGTCGATTACAGCGGACGCTGGATTGAATACGGCGGACGAAGAATATACATCAATGGCGATGAGGAGGCGTGACAACAGTATGGACAGCAGTAAAAAAAGACGTCTGCTGACGTACGGCAGACGCAGACAGCTTTACGGCTGGGGCTTTATATCGTTGTGGCTTGTGGGAACTGTGATGTTTTTTCTGATTCCGCTGATTAAATCGCTGTGGTATTCGTTCCATACGGTGACTATCGAGCCGGGAAGAATCAAAACAGAGTGGAAGGGACTTGCAAAATACACCTATGTTCTTGATGACGCAAAATTCACGGAAGCTCTTGGCAGCACAATCTCAGAGACTCTCTGGAAAACGCCGCTTATCCTGATATTTTCCATGTTTATAGCTGTGATACTCAATCAGAAATTCAGGGGCAGAGCGCTTGCAAGAGCAGTATTTTTTCTGCCGGTAATAATCGTGACAGGTCCGGTATTCAGAATAATCAGCGGCGATATTGATTCTACCGGCAGCCGTACAGCAGAGCAGTTCTCCACGATGATGTCCACTGATCTTGTTGACGAGCTGATGCAGTTTCTTGGAATATACGGCATAAGCGACAAAATGAGTGTTATTATAGGTGCGGTTGCGGACAATATTTTCGGCATCGTATGGAATTCGGGAATACAGATAGTACTGTTTTTAGCGGCGATCCAGAATATTCCGCCCTCCGCAAGAGAAGCGGCAATGCTTGAGGGAGCAACCGCATGGGAATATTTCTGGAAAATAACGTTCCCGTACCTGAGTCCGTTCATACTGGCTAATCTGATATTCACGGTAATAGATTCCTTTACAAGTCCGATGAATCAGGTTATGGAGAGGATACTCCGCATGAAATCGGAGGTGCTTTACGGCGAGGCTTCGGCTATGGCATGGATATACTTTGTGATAATACTTGCTATGATAGGAATTGTTTCGTGGATAGTGAATAAATTCATCTACTACGAGAATGACTGATGAAAGAGAGGTGTATGATGGCTAAAGGAAAGGAAAGGGTATGGGGATTCTTCCGTTTTGTGATACTTGCCGGCGTGGGATTTGTAGTCCTCTATCCGCTTATATATATGGTAAGCTGTGCTTTCAGGGAGCGTGCTGATATGAACGATCCCACAGTAATGTGGATTCCACGTCATTACACCTTTGATATTATAAAGGAAACATGGCGGGCAATGGAAATGGGAAAAACGCTGAGGACAACGCTGTTTCTTAATATCGGATGCTCGTTTGTTCAGGTGATTTCCTGTGCCGTGACAGGTTATGGCTTTGCAAGATTCAATTTCAGAGGAAAGAAGCTTCTTTTCGGAATAGTTATCATGATGATACTTGTACCGCCGCAGCTGATATCCCTTCCGCTGTACACGCAGTTCCGCTTTTTCGGCATAAAGGGAATATTCACTGTAAATCTCATTGACAGTATGCTGACGATGTATCTTCCTGCGATGACGGCAAACGGAATACGTTCTGGGCTGATGATATTGATTTTCCGTCAGTTTTTCAGAGGACTTCCGAGGGAGCTTGAGGATGCCGCCTGCATTGACGGCTGCGGACCGTTCATGACATTCGTGAGGGTAATGATTCCGAATGCGGCATCAGCGTTTCTGACGGTATTCCTGTTTTCTGTTGTGTGGTACTGGAATGATTATTACGTCAGCACATCATTTTTTACTAATACGCAGACTGTTTCGACGATGCTGTATGATCTTGATTCGATACTGAGCCGTGCATTGTATGGCAGTGCAAATATCAAGGCGAGCGCAAGGGAGCTTATCGTATGGAAGGAAGCAGGCTGCCTGATGTCGATACTTCCTATATTAATAATGTATATATTTCTCCAGAAGCATTTTACGGAAGGAATCGAGAGGTCAGGACTGGCGACTTGATTATATAGAAAAATATAAAATTAGTTCATAAAAAATTTACAATTATTTTTGTTCCGAATTGTCCGGAAAATATTGCATTTGTAATGAGAGTGTGGTATAATTACATCTGTTGAGTGCGCTGAATGCGTACTGACTGCAGAAGATATGCGTCGAAGCAGAAGGTTGCTGCCGGTATGGCAGGTAATTTCTGTGGAGTATGTCCGATTTTAAACCGGGCGATTGGGATAACGAACACAGTTTGTGGTAATTGATCTGCACAGCTTGCGTGTGTGCGGAACTATGCCCTTTTTGTGCTTAAAATGCTCTGTCACCTGGAAAACATAACAGTTTTTCGGGTTTTTTTATCAGATATGGCATGAAACACACGGGAGCGTGTGAATCCCAGATTTGCGTCCCCATAATAATACCTTAAGGAGGCGAAAATAATGGCAGTCAACGAAAAAATCAGATTCAAGATCAAGGGCTACGATCACGCTACTGTTGATATTGCAGCAGCTAAGATCGTTGAGGCAGCTAAGAGAAGCGGTTCAAGAGTTTCAGGACCTATCCCGCTCCCTACTGACAAGGAAGTTGTTACAATTCTCCGTGCGGTTCACAAGTATAAGGACAGCCGTGAGCAGTTCGAAATGAGAACTCACAAGAGACTTGTAGACGTAATCCGTCCTACTGAAAAGACAACAGCAGCTCTTGAAAAGCTTGAAATCCCCGCAGGCGTAGACGTTGTTATGGAGGTTAAGTAATTAACCCTGTTACGCTGAAAATACCGCAGTGGGATGCGGAATGGCGGTAGTCCGCCGGTCATGTTGGTGTGAAAGCATCAACCAATAACCTATAAGGAGGAAAACGATATGCAGAAAGGTATTATCGGCAAGAAGATCGGTATGACTCAGATCTTCGATCAGGCAACAGGAAAAGTAGTTCCTGTAACTGTTGTTGAAGCCGGCCCGTGCGTTGTTGTACAGAAGAAAACTGTTGAGAACGACGGCTATGCAGCTCTTCAGCTCGGCTTCGGCGATGTAAAGGTTCAGAGAATGAACAAGCCCATGAAGGGTCACTTCGACAAGGCAGACGTTGGCTACAAGGCAGAGCTCAAGGAATTCAGACTTGATGACTGCGATTCACTCAACGTTGGCGATCTGGTAAAGGCTGACACATTTGCAGTAGGCGACTCAATCGATGTCGTTGGTACAAGCAAGGGTAAGGGCTTCCAGGGCGCAATCAAGCGTCACAACCAGCACAGACTTAAGGAAACTCACGGTTCAGGACCGGTTCACAGACAGGCTGGATCAATGGGTGCATGTTCCTCACCTTCAAGAATCTACAAGGGCAAGGGCATGGCTGGTCACATGGGCGCAGAACAGGTAACTGTTCAGAATCTCGAAGTAGTTAAAATAGACGCAGAGAACAATCTCATCGCTATCAAGGGTGCTGTTCCCGGTCCTAAGGGCGGCATCGTATATATCGTTGACAGCGTTAAGGCTTAAGGAAGGAGGAAACGTATATGTCTACAATTTCAGTATTCGATATGGCTGGTAAGCAGGTTTCCGAAACAGAGCTTTCAGACGCAGTTTTCGGAATTACTCCCAACGAGGCAGTAATGCACGCAATGGTAGTAAACTATCTCGCTAATCAGAGACAGGGTACACAGTCCACACTTACAAGAACAGAAGTAAGCGGCGGCGGAAGAAAGCCCTGGAGACAGAAGGGAACAGGTCACGCAAGACAGGGTTCTACACGCGCTCCTCAGTGGGTTCACGGCGGAATCGCTCTTGGTCCGAAGCCCAGAGATTACAGATATGCACTTAACAAGAAGGTAAAAAGACTTGCAATGAAGTCTGCACTTTCTACTAAGGTTCTCGATAACAACATGATCGTTCTTGATGATCTCGCACTTGAGACATACAAGACAAAGACAATTGTTGAAATGCTCAAGGCTCTCGGCGTAGACGGTAAGGCTCTTATCGTAACAGCAGAGGCTGATGCAAAGGTAATCAAGAGCGCAGCTAACATCCCTGGTGTTAAGACTGCTGCTGTAAACACTCTTAATGTTTACGACATCCTCAACTACGATAAGTTCATCGTTGTTAAGAATGCCGTTGGAAAGATTGAGGAGGTGTACGCATAATGAAAGCACCACAGGATATCATTCTTAAGCCCGTTATCACTGAAAAGTCAATGGACGAGTTACAGAAGGGCAAGTACACCTTTAAGGTAGCTACTGATGCAAACAAGTCTGAAATCAAGAAGGCAGTAGAAGCTCTCTTCAACGTAAAGGTAGCTAAGGTGAATACTCTCAACTGCAATGGTAAGGAAAAGAGAATGGGAAGATTCGTTGGCAAGACATCCGATTGGAAAAAGGCAATCGTAACTCTTACAGAAGATTCCAAGACAATCGAATTCTTTGAGGGTATGGTATAATTAACCGGATAGTCCGGTAAGTATGGGAGTAATGCTCCCGCAAAAGACGCATTTTTAAGGAGTGAAATAAATGGCTATTAAAAGCTACAAGCCTACGACACCTTCGAGACGTCAGATGACTGTAACTGACTACTCGGTTCTGTCCAAGGTAGAGCCGGAGAAGAGCCTTCTCGAACCTATGAAGAAGAAGTCGGGAAGAAACAGCTACGGCAGAATCACAGTTCGCCACAGAGGCGGCGGTAACAGAAGAAAGTACCGTATTATCGACTTCAAGCGTGATAAGGACAACATGACAGCAACAGTTCTTACACTTGAATATGATCCTAACAGAAGTGCATTTATCGCTCTCGTTCAGTACGAGGACGGAGAGAAGAGATACATTCTCGCTCCCAACGGTCTGAAGGTTGGCGATAAGATTGAGTCCGGTCCTGAGGCTGATATCAAGCCCGGTAACGCACTCAAGCTTGCAGATATCCCCGTTGGTACATTCATCCACGCTATCGAGCTTTATCCCGGCAAGGGCGCACAGCTCGTAAGAAGCGCAGGCAACCAGGCTCAGCTTATGGGTAAGGAAGGTGCATACGCACTTATAAGACTTCCCTCAGGCGAAATGAGAAAGGTTCCGATCGGATGTAAGGCTGCTATCGGTCAGGTTTCAAACATTGATCACGAGAACGTAAACTATGGTAAGGCTGGTAGAGTCCGCAATATGGGCTGGAGACCTACTGTTCGCGGTTCAGTAATGAACCCCTGCGATCACCCCCACGGTGGTGGTGAAGGTAAGTCACCTGTTGGACGTCCCGGACCTGTTACACCATGGGGCAAGCCTGCACTTGGTTACAAGACTCGTAAGACTCACAACAGAACCGATAAGTTTATCGTAAAGCGCCGCAACGGCAAGTAATCTGAAAGGAGGAACTTATTAATGAGTAGAAGCATTAAAAAGGGACCTTATGTCCAGGAGGTTCTTCTTAAGAGAGTTGTGGCTATGAACGAGGCAGGAGAAAAGAAGGTTCTTAAAACATGGAGCCGTTCTTCAACAATTTTCCCTGATTTCGTAGGTCACACATTTGCTGTTCATGACGGACGCAAGCACGTTCCGGTATATGTTACAGAGGATATGGTAGGACACAAGCTCGGTGAGTTTGCACCTACAAGAACTTACAAGGGCCACGCAGGTTCCAAGACATCAAACAACGGTAAGAGATAAGCGGAAGGAGGAGTTCAGATGGAAGCAAGAGCTTATTTAAGAAATGCTCGTATATCACCCAGAAAGGTGCAGATCGTTCTTGACCTTATCAGGAACAAGCCTGTTGACATCGCTTTAGCTACTTTAGATCTTACTCCGAAGGCTGCAAGTCCTATCGTTGCAAAGCTTGTAAAGTCCGCTATGGCAAACGCTGAAAACAACTTCAGCATGAACAAGGATGACCTTTATGTTGCAGAGTGCTTCGTAACACCCGGTCCTATCATGAAGAGAATCAGGCCAAGAGCACAGGGCAGAGCATTTAGAATATTAAAGAGAACATCACACATCACAGTTGTTCTTAAAGAAAAAGAATAATCCCAAGGAGGTTTGAATAATGGGCCAGAAAGTTAATCCGCACGGACTTCGTGTCGGCGTTATTAAGGATTGGGATTCACGCTGGTATGCCAACAAGGCAGATTTCGGCGACACTCTTGTTGAGGACTACAATGTTCGTAACTTCATTAAGAAGAGCTTGTATGCAGCAGGTGTTCCGAGAATCGAAATCGAGCGTTTCGCCGATAAGGTAAGGATCCACATTCACTGCGCTAAGCCCGGTATCGTTATCGGCAGAGGCGGCGCAGAAATAGAAAAACTCAGAACAAAGCTTGAGGCTATGATGAAGAAACAGGTTTTCATCAACATCCTCGAAGTTAAGCAGCCCGATATGGACTCACAGCTCGTAGCTGAAAAGATCGCTCTCGACCTCGAGAACAGAGTATCCTTCAGAAGAGCAATGAAGCAGTCAATCGGCAGAACAATGCGTCTTGGCGCAAAGGGAATCAAGGTTAAGGTTTCAGGCAGACTTGCCGGTGCCGAGATCGCAAGAAGCGAAAGCTACCACGAGGGTACAATTCCGCTTCAGACAATCCGTGCAGACATCGACTACGGCTTCGCAGAGGCAGATACAACCTACGGCAAGCTCGGTGTAAAGGTATGGATCTACAAGGGCGAAGTTCTCAAGGGCGACGCAGCTAAGGCAGCAGCTCAGAGAGAAAAGTTCGAAAAGAAGAACGACAGACCCAACGACCGCAGACGCCGTGACGACAAGCGTGACGACAGACGCGGCGGAAACAGACGCGGCAACGGCAGAAACTTCAACCGTGACGCAAAAAGAGAAGGAGGTAACCAGTAATGCTGCTTCCAAAAAGAGTAAAATACCGCAGAGTCCACAGAGGACGTCTCAAGGGTAAGGCATACAGAGGCAATAAGGTAACTTACGGTGATTACGGCCTCCAGGCACTCGAGCCTTCATGGATTACTTCCAACCAGATCGAGTCTGCCCGTATCGCTATGACACGTTATATCAAGAGAGGCGGTCAGGTATGGATCAAGATATTCCCTGACAAGCCTATCACAGAAAAGCCCGCTGAAACACGAATGGGTTCAGGTAAGGGTTCACCCGAATACTGGGTAGCAGTAGTTAAGCCCGGCAGAATTCTCTTTGAAATCAAGGGAGTAGCTGAGGAAACTGCAAGAGAAGCTATGCGTCTCGCTATGCACAAGCTTCCTATCAAGTGTAAGTTCGTAACTAAGGCAGAGCAGGAGGTTGAGCAGTAATGAAGACATCAGAAATCAGAGAAATGTCAGTTGATGAGCTCAACGAGAAGCTCGTAAGCCTGAAAGAAGAGCTTTTCGCTCTCCGCTTTCAGCACGCTATAAATCAGCTTGATAACACAGCCCGTCTTAAGGCTGTAAAGAAGGATATTGCACGCATCAAGACAACTCTGCGTGAGGCAGAGCTTGCTGCAGAGCAGTAAGAAAGGGAGGATTTAGCTAATGTCTACTGAGAGAAACCTTAGAAAAACAAGAGTAGGTAAGGTTGTAAGCGATAAGATGGATAAGACCGTCGTAGTTGCTATCGTTGATAACGTTAAACACCCGCTTT
>JAZNBR010000045.1:0-50113 GCA_045587105.1 Ruminococcus sp. | reverse complement strand
ACTACCTTACTATGGATAAGCCCGGCGAACCCGGAGAAGGCAAGGTATTCCGTGATGTTAATGAAGCTCTCATGGCTTACAACGAGCATTATGTATCTCTCCACGCTAATATCAAGGTGAAAATCACAAAGGATATCGGCGACAAGAAGGTATCAAAGATCATCGACGCTACTGTCGGACGTCTTATCTTCAACGAAAATATTCCGCAGAATCTCGGATACGTTGACAGAACAAACTCAGACAAGCAGTTTGATCTTGAAATTGCATTCCTCGTAGGAAAGAAGCAGCTCTCCGATATTATCGAACGCTGCATCAAGATTCACGGTACAACAACAACATCTGAGGTGCTTGACAGAATCAAGGCTCTCGGTTATAAATACTCCACAAGAGCTGCTCTTACTGTTGCTGTATGCGACGCTTCTATTCCGCCTCAGAAAAAGGAAATCCTTGCTGAGGCTGACGCAGAGGTTGAACAGATCACTTCTGAGTACGAGTACGGATATATTTCCTCTCAGGAAAAGTCCAAGAAGATCATTGCTCTCTGGACTGAAACAAACGACAGGGTTACTGCTGCTCTGAAGGCTAACTTCGACCGCTACAATCCTATCTGGATGATGGCTGACTCCGGTGCCCGTGGTTCTATCTCACAGATCCGTCAGCTTGCCGGTATGCGTGGACTTATCGCTAATACCTCAGGCGGCGTTATCGAGATCCCGATCAGAGCTAACTACCGTGAAGGTCTTAACATTCTCGAATACTTCGTCGCTTCCCGTGGTGCCCGTAAAGGTCTTGCTGATACAGCTCTCCGTACTGCTGACTCAGGTTACCTTACACGTCGTCTTGTTGACGTTTCACAGGATGTAATCATCCGTGAGGACGACTGCGGAACTACTGATGGTATCGAGGTTTACGAAATCAGAAACGGCAACGAAATCGTTGAGCCGTTTGCAGAACGTCTTGTCGGAAGATTCCTCTGTGAGGATCTCCGTGATGAATCAGGTGAGCTTATTGTTTCTCACAACAAGATGATCAATGACGCTGACGCCAAGAAGATTCTTGATTCAGGCGTTGAAAGAATCAAGATCCGTTCTGTTCTCAACTGTAAGGCAAGAACCGGCGTATGTGCAAAGTGCTATGGTGCTAACCTTGCAAACAACAATATCGTTTCTGTCGGTGAAGCTGTTGGTATCATCGCTGCGCAGTCTATCGGTGAACCCGGTACACAGCTTACCATGAGAACCTTCCATACCGGTGGTGTTGCTTCCGCCGACGCAGAAGATATCACACAGGGTCTCCCCCGTGTTGAGGAACTCTTTGAAAGCAGACGTCCCAAGGGTGCTGCTATCCTTTCAAGACTTTCAGGAAAGATTCACATTGAAGAAATCAAGACTACAAGAAATATCATCGTTACCAACGACGAAAACGGCGATTCCGAAAGCTATATGATCCCCTACAACCTCAAGATCCGTGTTCAGGAGGGCGATTATATCGAAAAGGGTACACGTCTCACTGAAGGTAACATCTATCCTGCTGATATCCTCAATATCCTCGGAACTCAGAATGTACAGAACTACATTATCAATGAGGTACAGAAGGTTTACCGTTTACAGGGTGTTGATATCAACGATAAGCATATCGAGGTTATTGTACGTCAGATGCTCAGAAAGATCAAGGTTGAAGAAACCGGAAGCAGCTATCTCCTTCCCGGAACTCTCGTTGACCGCAAGGAAATTGACGTTATCAACGAGGAAATTCAGGCACGAATCGACGCTGGCGAGTATGATCTCCAGCTTGTTCAGACAAGTCCTGTTCTTCAGGGTATTACAAAGGCATCCTCCAACTCTGACAGCTTTATGTCAGCCGCTTCCTTCCAGGAAACAACAAAGGCTCTCACAGACGCTGCTATCAGAGGAAAGAGCGACAGGCTCCTCGGTCTTAAGGAAAACGTTATTATCGGTAAGCTTATTCCTGCCGGTACAGGTATGGACTGCTACAACCACGTTGACGTCGTAAAGAATGAAGGCTTCAACGAACATTCTTCACAGCAGACTGCAAATCCGATAACTAATCCCATAGTATAAAAAATCATCCCCCGATACATAATTGTAACGGGGGATATTTATCTGCTTCTGAAAGCTTCTTGCCTCTTGACAAAGCAATTATACTGTGTTAAAATAATTAAACAGGAGTTATAGGGATATCCTGTGAATTTATTTACCATGAAAGGATTTTAAAATGAAAAAACTTACAGCTATTCTTATTACATCAGCAATACTCCTTACATTCGCTTCATGTGCGGATAATAACGATCCTTCTGATTCAGACCGCAGCAAGACTTCATCCGAAGCAGAAACAACTACTGTTACAGAGGAAAAAACTGAATCTGAAAAAGAAACTGAACCCGAAGAAGAAACCAAGCCAAAGGATGATGATGACGACAAAAACAACAAAGTCATCGACATAAACGACTATATCACTGTTGAGTCCCCTGAACCTGCCCTCTGGAAGGCTACTGATCCCGATTCCGGAAATGAACTTTATCTTATGGGAACTATTCACGTTCTCAGCGAAGAAAAATTCTCTATGCCTGATTACCTCCTCGATGTCTACGAAAACAGCGACGGTATTGCTGTTGAATACGATATCCGTGAGCTTGAAGAAATATCCGGTGCACAGGAGCTTCTCTTAAAGATGATATACGCGGATGGCTCAAAAATCAGCGACCATATCTCGGAAGAAGCATACGAAGCCGGCAAAAAGTGTCTCTCCGATCTTGGTATGTACTCCAGCTTGCTTGATGTCTATAAGCCCGGCTTCTGGCTGAATCAGATAGAATCTATGGCTATGCTTTCCTTTAAAAATCTCTCTCAGAACGGTGTTGACGCTCAGTTCCTCGATATGGCAGCAGAGGACGGCAAGGAAATCGTCAGCATTGAAACTCTTGATATTCAGGCTCAGGCTCTCGTAGGTTATTCCGATGAATACGCAGATTACTGTCTCAGACAGCTTCCTGAGGATCTTGAAAATCTTGAAGAAACAGCACAGTCTCTCGGTCAGCTCTACGATATGTGGGCAACCGGTGATATGGAAGGTCTTGAAGAGCTTTCCAATGATACAGAAGGTATTCCTGAGGACTTGCTCGATGACGCTGAAGCATACTACGATATAATGCTCTACAATAGAAATGAAGGCATGGCTGACAAAGCTGCTGAATTCATAGAAAACGGCAAAAATTACTTCTTCATGGTGGGAGCACTCCACTTCGCCGGAGACAGAGGAGTAACAGCTCTGCTTGAAGATATGGGATATACTGTTGAAAGACTTTATTAATAAGGAGAAATACTATGAAAAAAATATTATCGGCAATTCTTGCCTGCTGTCTCATCACCGCCTGCGGAGCCTCCTGTGAGAAAAAAAGCAGTGATACCGGAAGCACTATCGTTTACGGCGAAGAACAGAAGAATGGCTCCGGAGAAGACGCTCTCAGGGATTTCTTTACAGCTAACTATACCAGAGACGCCGGTGAAGCTGCATTTAATTATATGTATACTCAGCAGATGATCGACGATATGATAGCAAAAAATGAATACAGACAGCTTATTCTCAACTACAATAACGGAAAAAATCAGATGCTCGATCTCAGTTCATATACTCCGTCACTTAAAAGCATAGACGAAAAAATAAGCCTCACTGAAGAACAGCTCGGCTTGGCAGAACAGTACCTTAAAGACTTTACTGCAACCCGTGGTATCACCGCAGATGACCTCGTTGTTACAGAAGGCTATAATTTCAAATGCACTGTCATTGATAACAACGGTAATGAAAAATCAGATACCTCTTGTCTCGTAAAAGTTGAAAACGATGGCTGGAAATTCGTCGGTACTCTCAATTGGCTCATTGAGCGATATGGTACAAACACCGAAACAACATCAGATGCAGAATAATCAGATAATACTAAAATAACCTGTAACAATGATTCCATAAGAGAACCGTTATTACAGGTTGTTTTTATATCATCTGATTATTCAATACCAGCCTGCTGTTTTGCAGCTGTGAGGGTATTTTTCATAAGCATTGCGATAGTCATAGGACCAACTCCGCCAGGAACAGGCGTAATATAGGAAGCCTTTTTCTCAGCAGATTCATACTCAACGTCTCCGCAGAGCTTACCGTTATCAAGACGATTCATACCAACGTCAATAACAACTGCACCTTCCTTAATCATATCGCCGGTAACAAAGTTTGCTTTTCCGACTGCAACGACAAGAATATCAGCACCAAGACAAATTTCCTTAAGATTCTGTGTTCTGGAATGGCAGATTGTAACTGTTCCGCTCTGGTGAAGGAGAAGCATTGCCATAGGCTTGCCCACGATATTACTTCTTCCGATTACAACGCACTGCTTTCCGGAAATTTCTGTGCCTGTGCTTTCGATGAGACGCATAACTCCAGCTGGTGTACAGGGAAGGAATGCGTACTCGCCTATCATAATTTTTCCAACGTTAATTGCATGGAATGCGTCAACATCCTTGTCGGGAGAAATAGCGTCGATAACTTTTTTCTCGTCGATATGTGCAGGGAGAGGAAGCTGAACGAGAATTCCGTTTACTCTTACATCGCGGTTAAGTACATTAATAAGGTCAAGGAGCTGTTCCTGAGTAGTATTTTCATCAAGAGCGTACTCAAATGACTGGAAGCCTACTGCCTCGCAAGCTTTTTTCTTGTTATTTACATAAACTCTTGATGCTGGATTATTTCCCACGATAACAACTGCCAGTCCGATTTTCAGACCTTTCTCTTCCTTAAGTCTTGCTGTTTCCTCAGCAACCTCCTGTTTTACAGCAGCTGAAACTGCCTTTCCGTCAATAATCTGTGCCATTTATTTATCCTCCTTATTTTCATTATCCTGTATTTCCATAGAAACTTCCTGAGCCTCGCCGCTGTTGGCAGCAGCTTCATCATCATCGTCGATATCATCAGAGAATTCTTCTTCAATATCGTCATCATCCACACCAAGCCCGATATCCTCTGCAGGAACTCCCATACGCTTTCTGCGTGATTCCTCAATAAGTCTTCTTGATTCTTCCGTATTTACATAGAGTACGAACGCTTCCGGATCTCTCCTTCTTCTGGAGAAAATCACTATCTGAAGAACTACCGATACAACAAAAAGTACGGCAGAGAGAAGCTGTGAAACTCTGATATTTCCGACCATAAGGCTGTCTGTACGCAAACCTTCAACGAAGAATCTTTCTGCACCGTACCAGCCGAGATACATAAGGAATATCTGTCCGTCGTATTTTCTGCACTTTGAAATAAACGCAAGGATTACAAATCCCAGCAGACACCAGAGGGACTCGTATAAGAAACAGGGATGAACGGCATAATCAGCGAAAACTTCTATCCCCTTCTGAGCCATATCACCAGATATATCAGTAGATTCCCATGCAAGCTCTGCCTGAATTCTTCCGCCTGTCATACCGAAAAGGCTGTCGGTATTTGTACCGTAAGCTTCCTGATTTATAAAGTTGCCCCAGCGTCCAATTCCCTGACCTATCAGGAATCCGAGAACGGTAATATCAAGCATGGGGAGCATTTTGACTTTACGCAGCTTACATATCAGCAGCCCCACAAGAACTGCTCCGATAATTCCGCCGTAAATCGCAAGACCTCCGCCGCGTGTGTTGAATATTTCCTTGAAATCGCCTTTGTATTCGCTCCAGTTGAATATCACATAATATGCTCTTGCACCGACAATTCCGCCAATTACACCGCCGATAACAGCATCGATAGCTCTGTCGGCGTCAAGACCGAAGCGTTTCATTTTCGGCATACAGTAAAGAACTGCAAGCACCAATCCGAGTGTGATAAGGATTCCGTACCACTGTATTTCAAGATTTCCTATTCTGAATGCCGTAGGATCAATTTTGAATTCCCAGCCAAGCTTAGGGAAGGATATTTTGTCAAGTTCTGTTATTTTTTCAACTGCCTTCACTTTAATCACTCTCCTTTTACAACAGATAGTACAAGCTTCTCAGAATCAAGCTCACTGCGGATAAAATCAAGTACATCCTGTGAGGTCATTTCTGAAAGAACTTCGATTGAATCATATGGACCTGCACCGTCCATGTGAGAGTTTATCATGAGATTTGCAACAACCTCGACATTGTTAAGCTCACGAATTGACAAACCGTATGCAGATTTCTTTATACGCTGGAAATCCTTTTCTTTTATGCCTTCTTTTACAAGTCTTCCGACCTCTGCCCTGACGCTGTCACGAATTATTTCCGGAGCAGCCGACTCACCGCTGAATATAACAGAGAAATATCCGTCACCGACAAAAACCTCTCCGCCGAAGCTGGAATTGATAACGCCGTCATCAAGAAGCTTTTTATACATATCTGTGGAAGCGTCAGTAATCAGTGAAACAGCCAGAGAAGCCGCCATTGTTTTTTTCAGACGCTCCTGACCGCTGCACGGACGGCACTTGTAGCCCAGATGGAAGATAGGAGAGCCAACCGGCTGTATCTCATAGATTTCCGGCTCAACGACAGTTTCCGGCTCATCAGGGAATACTGTTTCCAGACCTTTATCCTCGCACGGTCTGAGGCATTCATCGCATATCGCAAGAACCTCGTCAGCCTTGATATTTCCGGCAACCGACAGAACCATATTATTGAGATTATAGAAGGTATAGTAGCATTTGTAAAGCAGATCAGCGTCGATCTTTGCAATACTCTCGACTGTACCTGCGATGTCGATCTTAACGGGATGCTCGTGATACATACAGCGGAGCATATTGAAGAACACACGCCATTCGGGATTATCATTGGTCATTTTGATTTCCTGCCCGATAATTCCCTGCTCCTTGTCAACGGTAGCCTGAGTAAAATACGGCTTCTGGACGAAATCAAGAAGAATTTTCAGTGATTCCTGATAATTTCCGGAGCAGTTAAAGAGATAGCAGGTCTTATCGAAGGAAGTATATGCGTTGCCGTTTGCACCTGTTTTAGCGTAAAGCTCAAAAACATCGCAGTCCTCGTTTTCAAAGAGCTTATGCTCCAGAAAATGTGCTATTCCTTCGGGAACGACTGTATATTCCTCATCGTCCCTCATTCTGAACATTGTATTGATTGAGCCGTATTTTGTTCCGAAAAGAGCTTCAACACTGCTGAATCCCGGCATTTCGCATATATAGATATCAAGACCGCTGCTGTGCTTCACATGGATACAGCTGTCGCCTGTTCTTGCACTTGTAAGAATCTTCTTCTCCATTATTCAGCCTCCTTATTGAGCATCAGATAAACGCTGTCTGGCTTGAGCGATTTTGCCGCTTCGATGATGCGTTCCTTTGTCACTGCCTTGTATTCAGCAAGACGTTCAGCCGGAGTAATGATATTTCCGGAGCAGAATTGCTCGAAATAATAGTTCTCGTAGGAAGAAGGCACATCGCCCACCTGAGAAAGTGAATTTTCAAAAGAAAGCATTGCACTCTGAATCTCATCGTCGGTTATATTTCCACGGCAGATTTCTTCAAGCTGTGCCAGTATCTCAGCTCTTGCCTTTTCGATATTACCCTTCTCTACACCGCTGTCAACCATAAGAGTTCCCTTTGAAGATACCATACGGCAGGCACAGTAGTAGCAGAGACTAAGCTTCTCACGGACATTCACAAACAGCTTTGACACCGGAGTTTCACCGAAGATAGTACTCACAAACTTAAGTGCGTATTTATCACGACAGTCCGTCTTGAAGTTCATAACCATCTTGCACTGATTTACATCGAATTCATCGGAAACCTCTGCCAGTTCTTCCTTTACCGGACTTATTCCTTCAAACACAACCTTTTCAGGAGTACGGTTTATACCGGCGAATGCTTCTCTGAGCATTTCAGGAATACGGTCGTTTTTCTCAGACGAGATATAGTATATTTCAATCTGTGCTGTTTCAAGAAGTCTTTTGTAAGCTTCAAAAGCGTCCTTTGCCGAAACTGCTTCTGCTGTTTCTTTTGTTCCGTAGCAGGAATTCTCAGCTGGCTCGCCCCTGTATGCAACTTCTGATGCTCTTGAAATTGCATATCCACGCTTGTTGTTGAGCTCTGCGTCAATGCGGTCAAGAAGATCCTTCTTTGTGATGCGGAAGGAATCCGCTTCAAATTCCCCTTCCGACGCATTGGGATCAAATATACATCCCTTTACTATTTCAAGCATTTCGCCGTCAAGATCCTCACCGTCAATTGCAAAGCGGTTGTTTATCCATGAGGAGGACAATCCAAGAATCTGAACATCTCCTCTTTTTCTTGTAAAGCTGCTCAGGGACGCTCCATAGAGAGCCGAAAGCTTTTCGTTAAGCTTTGCTATGCTGTCGTAGCTTCTGCTTGACGAAGACAATGAACTTATTCCAAGAGCATTTGCAGCTGCAGTTCTGCTGCCCAGAACGGTAATGAATCTTACCGTAAGAAAGCTCGTTTTGAATTTTTCGTCAATCACAGATGAATAACCGATATTATCGGCAAGCTCTGTTCTTTCATATTTCATTGGCGGTAACACTCCTGTTCCTGATTGATATGACGCTATCCGGTCATAGTATAATCACCGAAAAGCGAATACGTTATTATTATAACACACTTTCCACTGAATTTCCATACTATTTTGGAATTTTTACTATTTTGTCATATTCAGCTATTATGATGAAAGTCATGAGAAGAAGCATTACCGACGGCACGGGCGACGGACTTCCGCATACGCTGACATTCACCGTTGAAGCCGGAACAATTTCGTCTCTTATCAGGTACGGCATAACAATCCGGCATATCCCGAAGCTCAGTGCAGAAGCACATAGACGTAGCAGAATAAATATCCGGACAGGAAAGCGTCCGGCGATAATCGCTGCTGTCTGGAATAAAACGCATACTCCTCCGGACGATACAAGTGCACAAAGCCACGGAAGCATAGCGTAATTATCTGCCGGAAGTCCGTTCACAGCTGTTATATCAAGCACCGCCGGAATGAAGGCTTCGGATGTTTCTCTGCTGAAGCCCGTAAGCGAGGAAAAAACTCCTGCCGCAGCGGAAATAACACCGCAATGTTCAAGCATAGCGGTCATAACGGAAAAAGCCGTTATCATGAAGCATAGCTCCCCCATTGTCCTGCCGGCAGAAACTAATGATTCTGTCAGAAGTCTGCCGTTCAGAGATATCTGCCGCCGTGAATCTCCTTCTGCGTAACTGCTTTTCCGGATAAGGAACGATACAATAAAAGCCGTCAGGATATTCGCTGAAACAGTGGAAAGAATAATTATCCTTCCGGAAAGAGCTGAACCGTAAAGTGTACATGATATACATCCCATGATGAATGCCGGACCTGCACCGAAGCAGACTCCGCAGAGTACAGAAGCAGTTCTTTCAGAGAGCCTTCCTGATGAATACTGCTCCGTTATTATTTTAGCTCCGGCAGGATATCCGGCAAACATACTGAATGCAAAAACAGCAAGGCTTTCCCCCTTCATTCCAAAAAGAATTTCTCCTATACGTCTGATAAAACAAGGAATATATCCAAGAATACCGCTTTTCGCAATAATAACGGCTATTGTCATCATCGCATAAAGCGAAGGAATTACAACAGTAAGACAGCGGTTTATTCCGTCAGATACTGCTGACCTAACGAGATCAGTTTCGACAATACAGAAATACACAGCTGCAACAAACAGTACACATTTCAGGCAGATTATTCCTTTTTCTTCTGTTTTCTTCATATTAATCACCCGATTAATCATATTATTTGTAGAAGAGAATTATACTCAGAGGAGTGGATATGATTGTTCAACAGGATAAAAGAAAAGGGATTGGATACATTTTATCTCAATCCGCAGATATATTTCGACTGCAACCGTGAGCTTCTTATTGAAAACTGCAAAAGAATCGAAGAATACAACGAGATATTTATGCGGCTGGTTTCCGGAGCTCTTTACATTCAGATATGGGGAAACGGGCTCCGTGCATACGACTTCAAATCGAAGGGACTTGTCGTAAGAGGCAAAATATCAAGAGTGGAATTTATCGAAAGGGGCGGCAGAGAAAATGAAAAACAGCATATCAGGTCGGGTAAGAATTAACGCCTCCGGAAAGGAATTATACGGCTTCATAAACGCTCTGCACGAAAGCTCTGTAAGATGCAGCGGACAATACGTCAGGAAAGATATACTATATGCCGACATACGCCGCTGTGACCTGAAAGAAACAAAAGCACTTGCAGAACTATACGGCATTGATCTGACATGTGCCGAATACGACACTCTTTCTCTCAGGCTTCGGCGGTACAGAAAACGCTTCGGTATTGTTATCGGAATTCTCATTGCAGCAATATCCGCACTTTACTTTTCAAATGTGGTGGTGACTATCGAGATAAACGGAAACTCCAGAGTAAGCGATCAGGCTATACTGGCGGCTCTGGAGGAGCTTAATATCAAAAAGGGAACTCCCATCAGAAGCATAAATTTTCACCACTGCGAAAATCAGCTCCGCGTCATGGTGCAGGGAGTATCATGGGCAGCTATCCGCCATACCGGAAACCGTGTTGTCGTTGATGTTACAGAGATAGTCGAAAAACCGGAAACCGAGCTGAAAAGAATTCCATGCAATATAGTATCTTCAAAAGACGCAAGAATTACATACACAACAGTATATGACGGTATGCTCATGCACAAGGTCGGGGATTACGTTCCAGCCGGAACACTGCTTGTCACCGGCGTTACAACTGATGATACAGGTCACAGCACTCTTCATCATGCAATGGGCGAAATCAGAGGGATTTATGAGGAAACGCTCACCTTCACCGGAGAATACAATACGGATGAAGCAGCTCTTACCGGAAAAAAGGAAACAAAACGTCATCTTTATCTGTTCAGCCTTGAAATTCCGCTGTATATCAGAGAAACAGACTTCAAGGACTATACCTCAGAGGTATCGGAGAATTACCTTAAGCTGTTCGGAAAACAGCTTCCCATCGGTATTAAAAAGGAGAAGCTTTCAGAAACGGATATAAAATCTCAGACTCTTACAAAAAAAGAACTCTCCGACCGTCTCATGAAGAAAATATATCTGTATGAAAAGAATTTTCTGCATGACAAAAAAATCCTCGACAGAAAAATAACTGAGACAAATACCGATGAAGCTCTTACCTATACCGTAACCTATCAGCTTGAAGGCGAAATCGGCATACAGCGTGAGATATTCGTCAAATAACAAAATCACCGCTGTACAAATACAGTAATACTTTTATAGAAACTTTATATGTATTTATCGGGGGGGGGAAACCTTTCTGAGGAAAGGTTCCGCCAACAGCGGCGGTCCCCTCTGTCCTTCGGACATCTCCCCACTTTGTGGGGAGATATCAGCGTAGCTGATAGAGGGGACAGGCTTCCGTTGGGAGAAACCTTTTTCAAAAGGGTTTTCCTCAATAAAAACATAACAAACTACTATAAGAGTATTGCTGCTTTTGTACAGCGGTGATTTTCTGAATCATCTTGCTTTTTCACGGTATTCAACAGGAGTACATCCCACAATGGAACGAAACTGACGGACAAAATAATTATAGGATGAATATCCGCATTTTCTGGATATTTCCGTTACTGTCAGCTGAGTTTTCTCAAGAAGATTTCTTGCCATTTCTATTCTGAATCCGATCATTTCCTCAATGATACTCTTGTTAAAAAAGTTCTTATAAATCTTTTGCAGATAGCTTTTGCTGAGATACAGGCTTTCAGCGATTTCGTTTATTTTCCACGGAAACGCAGGATTCTTCCTTATACTGCTTCTGAGAGCACAAAGCTTTTCATACTGCGGATTTTCAAGATTTTCCGCATTATTGTAGCTGAAAATCTTATTTACCATTGACTGATATACAGCACTTCCGAGGTTAACTTCTTCGGTCAGGACAACACTGTAAAGACCGACAGAAAAATCTATATTGAAGTTATTATCTAAAAACTGGCTCTCCTCCACCTCATTGCGGAAGAACTCAGATATCTCGCAGGCACGCTTCTTATCACGGGAAAAAATGCACATTGTATTATTGTTCCACAATCCGCATATTTCGTTATCCCTGACGCATCTTTTCAGAACATCGGCAAAGGCTTTCAGGATATTGCTGCATCTTTCCTCGCCGCTGCTGTAATATACTTTATTCAATCCGGCAAGCTCAATTGTAATGATTTCAGCTGCCGAATCACCGGTAAAGAAATCACGGTGCCGGAGAAGCTCCTGTTCTGTTCCCGATCTGTTGAGAAGCTCCGTTGTGCTGTCGTAAAGCATCGACATATTACTTCTGAGTATATTATTCGACAGTATTCCCTTGATTCTTACCTGCTCCAGTGCGACATTGACATAGTTTATCCATTGCAGATAATGTGCACTGTATGCCATAGGATTCTTTCCGAAGGAAACAGCACAGTACCCGAAGAAGTTGTCATTATAGTGAAGCGGTGATATATAGTAAGCCACAGGATAATTTCTGTTCTGGCTGTATTCCGGAAGGATCTCCGCAGAGCTGAAATATTCACTGATTTCATCATATTTTCTCGCTGCCATTACCTTTGACAGAATAATCCTGAGTTCATCGCCGCAATGAAAGCTGAGTTTATCATTATATAAGCCCATAGTAGATTCTATATACTTTTTTGTAAGGCAAATCTTGAGTTTTGCGTTCTTGTATACCAGATATGTATAGTTATCCAGCTTATCAGCAAAAACGGACAGGCTGTCAGTATTTGTAATATCAAAAAGCATATCGCCGTAAAGCAGGTAGGATTCAAGCCTTTTATCCATTTTTTCCCGCCTTGTATCTTCATGGCGGACTCTCTCAGCTCCGGAACATCCACAGCTTCTGCCGAGGCATATCGTACCGTATTCGTTAGGAATCATACTGCATATCTTTCCTGTAATTATCCTGTACAGACGGCGGAACGCTTCTGCTCCGAGCTGGAAATTAGGACGTCTGTATGTTGTAATGGAAGGAATATTGCTTCGTGCATCCGCAGAATCATCATAGCCGGTAACAGCAATATCCTCAGGAACTCTTACTCCGCCGGAAATAAGTGCGTTTGTGAGTTCAATAGCCATAACATCATTTCCGCACACAACAGCGTCAGGACGTCCATTTTTGCCGGCGATTATTTCAGCCGCCAAATTCTTTGAAGCGTCCTTCCAGAAATCTCCGTACCAGCAGTAATTCTTTTCAACGGGAATCCCGTGAAGCTTCATGGAATTTCTGTAACCCTTAAGTCTTTCCTCAGAGACGAAAATCCCTTTCGGACCAGTCAGGCAGTATATTTTTCTGCACCCGTGAGCTTCAATAAGGTGATCGGTAATTTTCTCAAAAGCAGAGCAGTCGTCAATAGCGGTAGTTTCAAAATATCTGTGTCCCGGAAAATCAAGAAGCATTACCGGCTTTCCCGTCATCAGGAGAAGGTCATCTATGTACTTTCGTATCTTTTCGGTGCCGAAGGAATTACGGACATATAAAAAACCGCTGAATTTATCGGAAAACACAAGGTCGCATATATACTTGTCAGTATTTTTATGCAGGGAATCGAAATAGAAATTATGCATTGTGGTAATCACTGCAATATCCGTATCGCTTCTGAATGCCTGTGATATTATACCACGGAGCTGTTCTTCCTGAAAATCGTTACTGCATTCGGTCATTACTACACCTATTAAAAGAGGTTTTTTCATGATATCCTCCTTTCACCGTAATATTATATACTATTATATCATGCCGCACTACTTTTTGCAAGACTATTTTACACATTTGTCAGTGATTTTGAAAATAATCTTCTCAGAATGATACAATATTGTATTGTATTTCTTTAAAAATATATGTATAATGTAAACATAGGAAATTCAATATATATTTTTTACCGGTCTAAAAGGGGAATTACTATGAACAATAAAATAAAAAGAATAACTGCATCAGCAGCAGCTCTGCTGATCGGAACATCAGCAGTCAATATGCCGGCAGAGACGTCCTCTCCTCTCAGCGTATCTGCCGCACAGACAAATAATGTTCTTGAGCATCTTGACAGAGGCATATCAGCAATAAATACCGGCTCCGGAATGCTTGTAAGCTGGCGTTTCCTTGCCGATGACGACGACAACGCTATTTTCAACCTCTATCGTGACGGCAGTCTTATCTATACAAGCGAAAGCGGCAAATCTACCTGCTATCTCGACAAGGACGGCAAAAACACATCCTCCTACCGTGTGGATACCCTCTCAGGCGGTAAGGTGGTAAGCTCGGACGACTGCCGTCTTATCTCAAACAACAGCTATTTCGATATCCCGCTTCAGCCCCCGACGGCTTCAGGAATCACTTACAGACCTAATGATATGTCAGTAGGCGACATAGACGGTGACGGACAGTATGAGCTTTTCCTTAAATGGGATCCGAATAACTCTCAGGACAACTCCAAAGGCGGAGTTACAGGCAATGTCTACATTGACTGTATAAGACTTGACGGAACAAGAGTATGGCGTATCGACCTCGGTAAGAATATCCGTGCCGGTGCACATTATACTCAGTTCTACGTTGCAGACTTCGATCTGGATGGAATCGCAGAAATGACCTGCAAAACAGCAGACGGAACAGTTGACGGTACAGGAAAAGTTATAGGCGACGCTTCCAAGGACTACCGCAACTCTGATGGATACATCCTCTCCGGTCCGGAATACTATACCCTCTTTGACGGAGCTACCGGTGCCGCACTTGATACAATTGACTACGAACCTCAGCGTGGTGAAGTTTCAAAATGGGGCGACAACTACGGAAACCGTGTTGACCGTTTCTGGGGCTCTGTAATGTACGCTGACGGCGTTCACCCCTGCGTTGTTACAGGACGTGGCTACTATACAAGAATGACAGCCGCCTGCTACGGCGTTGAAAACAAGAAGCTCGTCAAGAAGTGGCTCTTTGATACTGGAAACAACAGCTCTGCTGCCGGCTATGGCGACGGCAACCACAACAGTATGCCGGCTGACGTTGACGGCGACGGAAAACAGGAAATCATCACAGGTGCTACCTGTATCGACGACAACGGCAAGGTATTATGGTGCACAAATCTCGGTCACGGCGACGCAATGCACCTCACTGATTTTGAACCGACAAGATCAGGTCAGGAGCTCTGGGTATGTCACGAAGAAAAAGGCTCCGGCTGGGGCGTAAGTCTTATTGAAGCCGCAACAGGAAAAACTATCTTCCATCAGGACGGTCCTAAAGATACAGGACGCTGCGGTGCCGGAAATATCACTGCTGCAAATGCTGGTTCAGAATACTGGGGTTCTTACACAGACGGTATTCTGAAATCAGACGGAAGCAAGCTTACAGGTACAAAGGTAGCTATGAATTCTCTTATCTACTGGGACGGCGATCTTGAACGTGAGCTTCTCGACGGCAGCGATAATGCTCCCGCTACAATTACAAAAATGACTTCTCTTGACAAAGTAAGCACACTCCTTACTACTGACGGGTGTGCAACAAACAACTCCACAAAGGCTAACGCTTGTCTCTCAGCTGATATCTTCGGAGACTGGCGTGAAGAACTTATCGTGAGAAAATCTACAAACGACGGTGTGAGAATTTACTGCACTCCGTATACAACAGACTACCGTATCACAACTCTCATGCACGACGCTCAGTACCGTATGCAGGTTTCCTCTCAGAATACCGCATACAATCAGCCTCCTCACACAAGCTTTTTCCTTGGAACAGGATACGATCTTCCCGCAAGACCTGAGGGCGTTGTAAATTCAACAGGAATCGCTGATCCCCCCAAGACAGGAACAGCCTTCAATACAAACGAAAAATACCGCTTCAAGAACTTAAACAGCGGTCTTTACCTCGAGGTTTCCGGCGGAACAGCCGAAGCAGGAACTGACGTTGTTCAGTCCGATTCAGGACAGGGCTGGTCTCTCGCTGACGCAGGCGGCGGATACTACAAGATCTACTCAGAGCTCGGCGACGGCAAAACATATATGCTTGATCTCGATTACGGCAAGACAGACAACGGCACAAATATCGGTATATACACAGATACAAACAGTGACGCTCAGTCTTTCAAGTTTGTCAGAAACGACGACGGAACTTATACAATCTGTACAAAGGCAACAAGGGACGCAAGCTGTATAGGCATCAGCTCCGGCTCCAAAGACGAAGGTACAACTGCAATCCAGTGGGAATGCAGTGACAGTGCAGATCAGAAATGGATCGTTGAACTTAAAATTGACGCTATAAACGGCGATCTCATCAAGGGACTTATCGTTCAGGACACCGATAACCGTCCCAATTGGAAGATCGGAAAAAACGTTGAAGTCGGCAGTCCGATATTCGGCGACCGTGATTTCACTTATACCAACCTTCCTGATGAGCTTATCGGCTCAGAATCTATCCTCACAGCCTGCGATTCCAAGAATACTTCCGGCGATCTCGGCTATTTCTCAGCAGCAAAGGATATGACAGTATATGTTCTCCTTGACACAAGAGTGGAGGAAAACAATTCTGTTCCTTCATGGCTTGACGGCTGGACAAAAACTTCAATGACAGCACAGAGCAGCAATGATGTTACATTCAACGTATACGAAAAGGACGTTAAAAGCGGTGATTCCGTTAAATTAGGCACTAACGGCATGACCGGATACGTTATCAACTACACTGTAATGGCTAAGGAAACATCTGCTCAGCCTTTAAATCCCGACTACGGCGATGCCAACTGCGATGGAACAGTTAATCTCTCAGACGCAATTCTTATTCTTCAGGTTATCGGAAACCCTGATTCTTACGGCGTAACAGGCTCAGACAACTCTCATATAACAGAACAAGGCGTAACAAACGGCGACGTTGCCAATGTCGGGGACGGCCTTACAAACTCGGACGCTCTCGCTATACAGAAATATCTGCTTAAGATTATTCCGGAGCTTCCTGAATCCTGAAAATGAAAAATCCCCTCTCCCCAATTTAACGGACTCTTCGGAGTCCGTTTTTCATTAATTTAATGCAGAAATTTCCGGCACAAAAATTTTTTTCAAATTTTTTTGATTTTTTTGAAAAAAGGGGTTGACAAATCGTTTTTTTTCTGATATAATATTAAAGCAGTCAGGAAATAGAATATATGCGAGTGTGCTGGAATAGGCAGACAGGCACGTTTGAGGGGCGTGTGTCAACCGACGTATGGGTTCAAGTCCCATCACTCGCACCAAACTCCACGGTTATCGTGGAGTTTTTTATTTTATCAGAATAAAGTCATTAATGTTCTTTATATAAAAAGCAAGGACGACCATTGGTCGTCCGCTTTTTGTATCATTTTTGTATTTTTTTGTACTTCTTACCGCGTTCTCTTAATTTCCGGAAGAATTCAGACAGCAGCTCGGCACATTCCTGCTCCATGACGCCGCCGATAAGCTCCGGACGATAGTTATACGGCAAATCAAACATTCTCTGTACAGAAGCGGCAGAACCGCTTTTCAGATCATACGCTCCAAAGATCACCTGATCTATCCGTGAATTGATTATCGCTCCGCAGCACATTGGACACGGCTCCAGCGTGACATACATTGCACAATCAGGCAGACGCCATCCTCCGAGGGTACGGCATGCCATATCTATTGCCATTATTTCCGCATGAGCAAGGGCATTCCGTGCATTTTCACGCATATTCCTGCCTTCCCCTACGATTCTTCCTGTTTTCCGCTGAACTATTACGGCTCCTACCGGAACTTCACCTTCTTCAGCCGCTTCTTTTGCAAGCTCCAGAGCACGTTTCATATATTCATCCATGATAGCGTTCCTTTAATACATCAAAGCACTTATCGCCTGAACTACACACAGCATTGCAACCGCCGGAAACGGAAATACCCTCACTGCAAAGGCAAGTCGTCTGGTCTGAGAAAATTCAGATTTGTAAGTCACCAGATAGTGATTATTTTTTCTGCCGCCTACGATCATAACGAGTGCAGCAAGAATAATTCCAAGAATGAAAACGCAGATCATAAACAGATTTCGTGTAATTATCATATTTGCCGAAGTATCCACTTCAAGAATAACAATGGCAAGCTGATACATTTTATATACAATACGGACAATGATAGCCGTAAAGATCGTGCCGCTTCTCAGCATTCCGATTGAGGAAACAATCGAGATAAGCAGTGCCGCAGGCATTGAAAAGAAATCTCCGGTAAGAAGCACCGCCATAGCAGTTGTAACCGTTACTGCCATCACATCTCCGAACTGTCTTAGCACCGAAAATATACCGCCTCTGAAAAGCAATTCCGTCAGAACTGAAAGAATAACCACATCAAACACAGTGTAAATAATGAAATCCTTCTGATTCCATATAGAAACGTCAGTTTCTGCACTTGCAAAATAAGTATAGATATCCTTGGTTTCACTGGAATAAGCCTCCGGCAGACATACAATAGTACAGAACACCATTGCAAAGCCTATTGCCCCGATAATTTCTGCCGAATCCCGTACAGTGTGCATAATGCCTGCTTTAACCGGTATTTTCATTCTTGAGTGAAGATATACCACCGGAATGAGCAGCGTCACCAAAGCAAGAATAATCGTGATTGCTACAATTTCCGTACTTCCTCCGTATATTCCTGTGCTGAAAAGATTTGTATGGATATCAAAACCAACTGAGTCAAGAACTATAACAACAATTTTACCAACGATATTCCGGAGAACAATAACTATAAGCATTATTATTCCCGTTTCACGCATTATTGCGCTTAAAACCTTTTTTCCTTCATCCGTCTGGGATGGTGTTTCAAATCCGCGGCTTTCATTGAATATTTTTTCCTTGCTGTTTTTTTCAAAATTAAAAGCAAATGAATTATCCTTATTTTTACGCCATTTGCTGAAATGTCCGTTATATCCGGAGCCTTGTGTTGCGGTGTCGAAATCCTCTGCAACATTTATTATTACTTTTTCTTCAGAATCTGAATATGATGCCACAATATCACCCCCCAAATACGCACATATACAAATATAATCATAATTATGCAATAATATCTTACCATAAAATTGCGTTTTCTATGTTATTATTTTAAAACTATTTTCTTAATAAAACATTAATATATTATATATTTGAAATATTTTGATAATATTGTAATTACCGATTATTTTTTAAAAAAATGCGTGACAAATCAATAAATATGGTGTATAATAGAAATAATGATTATTTGAAGATTGGAGAGATCATCATGTCAAAAAAACCATTCTATATAACCACGGCTATCGCCTATGCGTCAAAAAAACCTCATATCGGCAATACCTATGAGATTGTCTTCACTGACGCTGTTGCACGCTTCAAAAGAATGCAGGGCTATGACGTTTTTATGCTCACCGGAACAGACGAACATGGTCTTAAAATAGAAGAGCTCGCAAAGGAAGAAGGCATCTCGCCCAAGGAACACGTTGACCGTGTAGCTGCTGAAATCAAGTCAATCTGCAACCTCATGAACGTTTCCTATGACGGATTCATCAGAACTACTGATGAACAGCATGAAAAAATCGTTCAGAAGATTTTCAAGAAGCTTTACGATCAGGGCGACATCTACAAAAGCTCATATGAAGGACTTTACTGCACTCCATGCGAAAGCTTCTGGACATCTTCTCAGCTTGTAGACGGAAAATGTCCTGACTGCGGCAGAGAGGTAAAGCCTGCCAACGAGGAAGCTTACTTCCTCAGACTTTCAAAGTATCAGAAATGGCTTGAAGACTACATCGAGGAAAATCCTGATTTCATCGTTCCCGAAAGCCGCAAGAAGGAAATGCTCAACAACTTCATCAAGCCCGGTCTTCAGGATCTCTGCGTATCAAGAACAACCTTCACTTGGAGCATTCCCGTAACTTTCGATCCCAAGCACGTTATCTATGTATGGATTGACGCACTTTCAAACTACATTACCGCTATGGGATACGATCCTGACGGTTCCTCAGAACTTTTCAATAAATACTGGCCCTGTGACTGTCACGTTATCGGCAAGGATATCATGCGATTCCACTCAATCTACTGGCCGATCATGCTTCACGCTCTCGGTCTTGAAATCCCCAAGAAACTCTTTGGTCACAACTGGATTCTTTTCGGTGAGGACAAGATGAGCAAGTCCAAGGGAAATGTTATCTACTCCGATGATGTAGTTGAATCCTTTGGTGTTGACGGTGCAAGATACTATCTCCTCAGCGAAATGCCCCTCAACTCTGACGGTTCTATCACTTATGAATCCCTCATCGAAAGATATAACTCTGATCTTGCCAACACTCTCGGAAATCTCGTCAACAGAAGCGTTGCTATGGCTAAGAAGTACTTTGACGGCAAAATCATAGCTCCCGGTGCATCCGAAGATACTGACGACGATCTTAAGGCAAAAGCTGTTGAAATGCCGGTTCTTGTGGCAAAATACATGGACGAATACCGCATGGCAGATACAATCGACGCTATCATGAGTCTCGCACGCCGTGCAAACAAATACATCGACGAAACTGCTCCGTGGGTTCTCGCAAAGGACGAAAGCAAGAAGGAAAGACTCGGAACAGTTCTTTACAACCTTCTTGAAGCAATCCGCTTTATCGGTGTCGCTCTTGCTCCATTCATGCCCGAAACCTCTGAAAAGATTCTCGATGAAATCGGTGCTGAAAAACGTGATCTTGCAAGTCTCGAAGCCTTCGGAGGTCTTGAAGCAGGAAAATCAGTAGGCGAGCCTGTTCCGCTGTTCGCAAGAATCGACGCTGAGAAATTCATCGAAGAAGCCAACGCTAAAATGGCTGCTCAGGCAGCTGCAGCCCAGAAGGAAGAAGCCGGAAAGGAAGAAATCGTTCTTGCTCCTGAAATCACTATCGACGACTTCGCAAAGGTAGAAATCAGAGCAGCAAAGGTTATATCCTGCGAAAAAGTGAAGAAATCCAAAAAGCTTCTCTGCTTACAGCTTGACGACGGAATGGGCGGACGTCAGGTAGTTTCCGGAATCGCTCAGTACTACGCTCCCGAGGATCTTGTCGGAAAGAAAATACAGCTTATCGCTAATCTCAAGCCCTGCAAGCTCTGCGGAGTTGACAGCTTCGGCATGATCTGTGCCGCTGATACTCCCGACGGTGTTAAGGTAATCTTCCTTGATGACAGTGTTCCTGTCGGTGCTAAAATCAGATAAACTTACACAAAACAAAATCCGCAGTACGGAGCCTTTTTCCGTTACTGCGGATTTTCTTTACCTATTCGATTTTCTTTGTTTTCTCCTGCTTTTCTATGAGTTGTTCAAGAAAAAGCTCCAGCTTGCCCTTGTTCCTCTCAGTTGTCAGACGCAAGAAATATTGTAAATACGATGAGTATCTGCACAGGTGCCTAACCTTCTGAACAGAGATTTCAAGGCTTTCAATATACATCGCAAGCATATTTTAAATTAACACAATCATACCGCATTACACCGTCAATATCAAGACGTGGTAACCCTTATGATAACGCTATGGCTGAAATTTTCTTCTCTATTCTCAAAACAGAGTGTATCTATCGGGCAAAACTGAAGACTTATGAGGAGGCTCGCCTCTTCATAGCAGAATACATTCATTTCTACAATAACCAGCGTATTCAACTCAAAACAAAACTGACTCCGCTTGAAAAACGAAGTCAGTATGTTGCTTAAAATTTAATATTCACACCATAGAGGGAGCTTTTGTGCTGTCCGCACAAAATGGGGCGGTTCACTGATCTGCGGCGTTTTTTATAATCAAAGAATATATTATTCAGCGATTTCGAAATATTCCTCAAAAGAGAGCTTTCCTCCGGAAGAAAGATATGTGTAGTAATTAAGAATCATCTGTGCATCTGATCCGGTAATTATTCCGTTGCCATCAACATCAGCAGCTTCTTTCTGCGTTGAAGAGAAAATCGTATCAACGTTACTGCTAAGCAGTGTATACTCTCTGAGGACAAGAGTGGCGTCTGATCCGGTAATAATATTGTCGAAATCGACATCACCGAGCATAAAGTTTCCGGCAACCTTCTTGTAGGTGTCAAGAGCAATATGAGGGTATGTTACCTCGCGTCCTGTTTCCGGCAGACTGCGGTAAACCTTTGTCAGGAGTCCGTTATCGTTATGAAGAATTCCGATAGTATCAAGAATCTCGGCAGCTATGGCAAGATGACCTCTCTGATTCGGGTGGAAATCCCTGTCCTCACCGGAAAGCTCGATATCAGTGAAATAATATGCGTATCCCTGTTCTGTTTCCGCCTCTTCAGGTGTAAGTGATGTGAATTCGTAAAGGACATCAGCAAGCTCAACGCCCTTAACAGCCGCAAGCTTTGTTCTGTAATCCGCAAGAATCTCCTCGAATCTCAGTCTTACCATTCCTGCCGCAACAGCTCTGTCTCCTGCCATCTTTTCATCCATAAACTCAGGTGAGAACTGGAGAGGCTGGTAAACGCTCTGGATTATGATTCTTGCATCGGGATTAAGCGATTTTATGATACCGACAGCCTCAGTGATATTCGGAATCATCACCTCGCTGATATAACCCTCATCATTTCCCGAACCAACACAGAGACCGGAATAAATATCCATAAGAAGTCTGCCGAGCTTAAGCTGAGCTGTAAGTCCTGTGGAAGCAAAATCCATAATGCTTTCCATATTAATGTATATCAAAAGGTCAGTAATGCCGGGATCCTGCGGAATGTTATCCTTTGTGTAGCCTTCGTTAAGAAATCCGTTATCAGCCGCAAAAGCCAGAACCTTCTTTGCAGAATATTTCATCAGGTCGTTGCCGCCGATTGATACAACTACCACATCAGAGCCGGATATAAATTTTTTCTGTTCATCTGAAAGATTTTTCACATCATCAAGCATATCGAATGTGGTATCGCCTGAAACGGCATAATTTTCCACCTTGCAGTCAAGATAATCGCCGATTATCTGACCGTAGTTGTATTCCTTGTCAGGATCAAGACCATATCCTGAAGCTATACTGTCTCCAAAAATTGCAATTCCGTCGATGCCGGAAGTCTCGCCGACTGCGTGTGTGGGCGGAATAGCTGCAATTGACGCACCCATAACCGCTGAAATCAATACAGATAATACTTTTTTCATTTTTGTTCCTCCTTGCAGATTATTATATCTTATTCCTTAAGCGTATTATATAATATTCTGTTCAAAAAGTCAAGCGGATATTCACTGACAAAAAAAGGCAGACTATTCTTAAAATTATATTTTTTTACTTGCATTTATTACTAAAAGTCTATTGACATATACATCAAAAAAGTGTATAATAATTATGTTGTATTTATTTGCATAGTATTACTATGGCAGTTTATGCGGCTTTGTTTTACATCATCCTCGGAAGGCAGCTAAAAATAAACATTTGCTCTCCGCAGTATAAATATGATTCAAACAACTGTGCATTTATGGCTGATAATATTCACATTTTCCAGTCGGCTATATGCACCGGACGTTGAACGTCCAACCTGTTTTACGGGTACTGCTTCACGCAGGCTCTTAATCAATATATTTAAATGAATAAAATAATGCGGCATTTACCGCCTTTTAGTAATAGGTTTATAATACAAGATTATTAAATTAATTATTAAAAAAGGAGGTAATGCACTGTATGGACTTGATTGTTGCTATTATTCTGATTGTTGTGGCTCTCATCGCAGGTGCGGCAATTGCCGGACTCATCGCATACAAAAAAGGTGTCGCTGCTGGTATCGAAAAACGTAAACAGCAGGCAGAATCCTTAATTGGCTCCGCTGAACAGCAGGCAGAACGTATTGTCGAAGACGCTAAAAAAGACGCAGACAACAAAAAGAAAAGTGCTCTTATTGAAGCAAAAGACGAAATCCATAAGCTCCGCACAGAAGCTGACAAGGAAATCAAGGATCGCAGAGCAGATTTATCACGTCAGGAAAGACGTATGCAGCAGAAAGAAGAGAATCTCGATAAGAAAAACGACAACCTCGAAAAGAAAGAGGATATCCTCAATCAGAAGATAAAATCCGCCGACGAAAAGCTTAAAGAAGCGGAAACTATCAAAAAAGGCCAGCTCGATGTTCTTGAAAGAATCTCCGAATTCACAAAGGATCAGGCTAAGGAATACATAATCTCCAAGCTTGAGGAAGATCTCGTTCACGAAAAGGCAGTCAAGGTTGCAGCCTATGAACAGCAGATCAAAGATGAATGTCATGAAAAGGCAAGAGGCTATATCTCGCTCGCTATCGCTAAGGTGGCGGCAGATCAGGTGTCAGAAGCCGCCGTCTCCGTTGTTCCTCTCCCCAATGACGAAATGAAGGGACGTATCATCGGACGTGAGGGCAGAAACATCAGAACTCTCGAAACTCTTACCGGTGTCGATCTCATCATCGACGATACACCCGAAGCAATTACTCTCTCCTGCTTCGACCAGATCCGCCGTGAGGTCGCAAGAATCGCCCTCGAAAAGCTTATCGCTGACGGACGTATCCACCCCACACGCATTGAGGAAATGGTCGATAAGGCTCGCCGTGAGGTTGAATACCGCATCAAGCAGGAAGGTGAGCGTGCTGTTATCGAAACTAACGTACACGGCGTAAACCACGAGCTTATCAAGCTTATCGGACGCCTTAAATTCCGTACAAGCTATCGTCAGAATGTTCTTGACCACTCCATCGAAGTGGCAAAGCTCTGCGGGGTTCTCGCTTCTGAGCTTGGCGTTGACGCAAATATCGCTCGCCGTGCCGGTCTTCTCCACGATATCGGTAAGGCTCTTACTTCTGAAATTGAAGGCTCACACGTTCAGATCGGTGTTGATGTATGTAAGAAATACAACGAAAATCCCGTTGTTATCCATGCTGTTGAAGCTCACCACAACGACGTTGAACCTAAAACTGTTATCGCTTGCATCGTTCAGGCTGCTGACGCTATATCCGCCGCAAGACCTGCCGCAAGAAGCGAAAATTACGAAAGCTACATCAAGCGTCTCCAGAAGCTTGAGGAAATCTGCACTTCCTACGAGGGCGTTGAAAAATGCTTCGCCGTTCAGGCAGGACGTGAGGTCAGAATCATGGTCATCCCTGAAATTATCAACGATGAAAAAATGGTTCTTGTTGCAAGACAGATCTCCCAGCAGATTGAAAACGAAATGGATTATCCCGGACAGATCAAGATTAATCTTATTCGTGAAAGCAGAGTTACTGACTACGCTAAATAACGCTGAAAATTGCGGACGGTTAATTCCGTCCGCTTTTTTAAACCATCAAATTTCAATGAGAAAGGTCGAAGCTATGGCTAAAAATCTAATGAATACCTCGGATAAATCCAACTTTATCCTCAATATGACAGAGGAACAGTACTCAAAGGCAGCCTCTCTCGGTCTTATCGCTGCCTGTCTTTCTGTATCGCTCTTTACTATTCCTCCTGAAGTCAGCAAAGAAATGACATATTCCAGCTCCACGTTCGGACTTGTTATTCCCGGAGTTTTCTGCATGATTATGGCTCTTATCGCTATAATCAGAAAATTCATCACAGGCAGTGCAATCTTCTCCGCCTGCGCTTTCGGTGCAATGCTCGGCTGGGGAGCAGTTTCCATGCTTGATTCATACGACATCAACATCGGATTCTACGGATTTCCGCAGCGTGGTGAAGGACTTCTTGCAATCATCTTCTATTGCTGCTTCTTCATAACGGCTGCCTCGTTGAAACGTCAGAAAGCTCTGAAAAGCGTTGTCAACGGAATTATTCTTGCCGGTATTGTAAACTCAGTTTTTGCTATGATACAGATATTTACCGGCGAGTTCACACATTATCCGCCTGTTCTCACCAATCTTGACTTCGCTGCTTCCGGACTTTCACAGTCTCCTATCTTTCTGGCAATGACACTCACTCTTGCACTTATAGCAGCACTGGTATCATTCGCTCTCACATCTTCCGGAAAATACCGCATATTCTGTCTGGCAAGCTCCTGTATATTCACTTTTGTCATGATTTATACATTTACATTCATGAGCCTTGTCGGTATAGTTCTGGCAATTATTTTCGCAATTGCAGCCGTTATAATCAGAAAAGCACCCAAAAAAGCACTTTTACTTCTGATTCTCCCCGCTGCATCCGGAGTGCTCGCTTTTGTACTCTGCTTTGCCGGAATCGGCTCGAAATCAAGCAGTTACAAGCTTCTTGACGGTAAGACTCTCTGGACTTTTGACTCCTACAACAGAATATCATCAAGCGGACTTTATGACGACCGTGCCGTTGATATCAATGATACTTACGACGTATATTATTTCCTCAACACCAAAACAATTGATATCATCAATGAATTTCCCATGACTGGTACAGGCCCTGAGCAGCTTGTATATCCTCAGTTATACACTGTAAAATCCTCGACTGGTGAAGAACTCAAATCCGTTACTGATATCATCAGCAACAACAAAGGAACCTTCGACAAGGTCTACAACGAATATCTCTACACCGCAGCAACAAGAGGAATCCCCTCGCTTCTTGCTCTCCTTTGCATACTCATTCCTGTTCTCTGTCTCGGCTTCAAAAACGCAAAGATCGCTGTTGAATCGGAAAATGCCGTTCTTTTCCTTGTAACTCTCGGCGGAGCTGTAATATTCCTCATCGGATGCAGCAACATCACTTTTGCACCGATATTCTGGTCAGCCGCCGGAGCTTCATGCGTATGCCTTGAAAAAAAGAAAATTCAGGATAAAAAAACCGTAAGTCAAGACTAACAAAAATAACTTGATTTTTTCAGAAAATATGTTACAATATATTTAAATAAGAGTGTATCACTCTTAAATAACACGGAGGTGCATACTTATGGCATACAAAATTTCAGATGATTGCATCAGCTGCGGTGCTTGCATGGGCGAGTGTCCGGTAGGTGCTATTTCAGAGGGAGACGGAAAGTACGTTATCGACGCTGATGCTTGCGTTGACTGCGGTGCTTGTGCAGGTGTTTGCCCTGTTTCAGCTCCTGTTGCTGAATAATCTAATCAGAAAACAATGATAGACAGCTCTCTTTCAAGAGGGCTGTTTATTTTTTTGCAAAAATCGCTACTATTTTTTCAAAAGGTAGTGACATTTATAGAAATTTGTGTTATAATAAATTAAGTATATATTATAAAGGACGTGATAATATGTCTCGTAATTATGATGTCATTATCGCCGGCTGCGGTGCTGCCGGTCTCTATGCCGCAATAAATCTTCCGGCTGATCTTAATATTCTCATCCTCTGCAAGCGTGATCTCACTCTCTGCAACTCATCTCTCGCTCAGGGGGGGATCGCCGGTGTCTATAATTCACCTACGGATAATCCCCAGTATCACCAGAATGATACCATGATAGCCGGCGGATTCAAAAACAATGCAGACGCCGTTCATACTCTTGTCAGCGAGGCTGCACAGGATATCGAACGTATTATAAATATCGGTGTGGACTTTGACAAAAATCCCGACGGCTCGTACCACCGTACCCTTGAAGGAGGTCACAGTCATCACCGTATCTTCCATCATGCCGATTCTACCGGCAAGGAAATCGCTTCAAAGCTCCTCAGCTATGTCCAGACTCTCGATAACGTCGAAATAATGGAAAACACCTTTATGTGCGAAGTTAAAAAGACCTCCACAGGCTATTCCGCTTTCCTGAAAATGCCGGACAACTCCTACGAAACCTGCAACTGTCACTTCATGATTCTTGCTACCGGCGGTATCGGCAGAGTTTATAAATATACAACTAATTCCGCTATCGCTACCGGAGACGGTATCACATTTGCCTACGAAATGGGAGCTAAAATAAAAAACCTCAGTTACGTTCAGTTCCACCCCACAGCTTTCAACAACAAGGAAACCCGTGAATGCTTCCTCATTTCCGAGGCTGTCCGCGGAGAAGGTGCATATCTGCTCAACTGCAAAAAAGAACGCTTTATGCACAATTACGACCAGCGTCTTGAGCTTGCTCCGAGAGATGTCGTTTCACATTCTATCATTCTGGAAGCAAGAAAGCAGAATTCTACCGACTTCTTCCTTGATATCAGCTACAAGGACAGCGATTTCCTGAAAAAACGATTCCCCATGATTTACCATAATCTTATGGAACAGGGCTTTGATCTTACAAAAGAGCCTATCCCGATTTATCCGTGCCAGCATTATCTCATGGGCGGCATAGACGTCGATATGAACTCCGAAACATCCCTGACCAACCTCTTTGCCTGCGGAGAATGTTCTCATACAGGCGTTCACGGAAGCAACAGACTCGCAAGCAATTCTCTTCTGGAAGCTCTCGTATTCTCACGCCATGCCGCAGATACAATCGCTTCCCGTATCGCTTCTGCTCCGGAAGGCTTCGATGAAGCAGACTTTGACGCACATATCGGAAACAGCCGGATCCCTAAGGGATACCGCACGGAAACAAGAAATATCATGCAGCAGGCTCACTTTGTCATTCCCGACAAGCAGGCTGCGGCAGAAGGTCTTGAACGCATTAAGAAAATGCGGAACGATCTGCTTACCGGAAACTATTTCATGGACGCAGATTACGTTCTTGCAAAATCAATCGTTACCGTTGCAGAAATAATCCTCAGAGAAGTAACTCAGTAAAGGAGATTATTATGAAGCTTTTACAATGCTATATTGACAATATCATTACTACCGCCCTTATGGAGGATATCAATTATATCGACGCCGCTGCGGATAATCTTATCCCCGAAAATCACAGAAGCTCTGCATACTATGTCGCAAAGGATACAGGCATTGTATGCGGTATAGAAATTGCAAAGCGTGTTTTTGAGCTTGCCGGTGGAAACGTGGATTTCAACATCCTTCTGAAAGACGGTACAAAGGTAAACAATGGCGATATTATCGCTGAGCTTGAAGGAAGCACTCTCACTCTTCTCAAGGGTGAAAGAACTGCTCTTAACCTTCTCCAGCATATGTCAGGCATATCGACTGCCACCAACAAATGCGTGGAGCTTGTCAGCGGAACAAACGCTTCTGTTACCGATACAAGAAAAACTCTCCCCGGTCTCCGAGCTCTCCAGAAATATGCAGTGACTGTCGGAGGCGGAAAAAATCACCGCTTCAATCTCTCCGACGCCGCAATGCTCAAGGACAACCACATCGACGCTTACGGCGGAATTACAGCCGCTGTTTCGGCTCTCCGTGAAAAAATCGGTCATACAGTAAAGATCGAAGTCGAAGTCAGAACTCTTGATGAGCTGAAAGAAGCTCTCGAAAACAACGTGGAAATCATTATGCTCGACAACATGAACTGTCAGGAAATGTCTCAGGCTGTTGAAATCACCGCCGGACGTGCTCTCCTTGAAGCATCCGGAAATATCACATCGGAAAATATACGCTCCGTTGCAGAAACCGGCGTTGATATCATCTCTCTCGGAGCTCTTACACATTCCGTTAAATGCTTTGATATTTCCATGAAAATCAGGAAGTAATTTTTAGGCAATACCGCCTTTATTCTATTATTATCCACTTGACACAATACTCTTATTGTGATATACTAATAAAAAAACATCTTAAAAAGCGAGGAAAAAACATGAAAAAATCAAAAATCTCAGCACTTCTTCTCTGTGCAGCTATGGCTCTGTCTGTATCCGCAGGATGTGATAACAACAAGAGCAGCAAGTCTGATAAATCAGCTTCCGATTCTGAAAAATACAACAATCCCGGAAATGAAGAGTCTACAAAGAATACTCCTCAGGAAATGACTATTAACCCAAATCTCGGTGAAAATCAGATTTCCGCAGGAATTGACGAAGAAGCTGATGCAAACGATACTATATTCAAGCTTAATTCTGTTGTTGATGCCGGTGTTCAGGGTCCAAATGGAAAAAAATATATCTATCTCAACGTTGACATCACAAACAACACTGACGAAGATTACAGTCTCAGCAGCCTTAACAACTTCTACCTCCTTCATGACGACAATATCATGGAAACCTCTGACCTTTCCACAATGTTCTATGCTAAAAACAATCTCAAGGACATTGAAATCAATCAGGATCCTATAATCATTCCTGCTAATGGTAAATTCTCCGGATTTATCTCTGGTTTTGAAGTTGATCCCAACCTCGACAGCTTTATCGTAGGCTTCTATCCAACTCAGAACGATATTGGCAACAAGCAGACTGTTATCGAAGTTGAAGTAACTCCCAATGACATCAAGCCTGTTAACAACTAAACATTAATTAAAGCAGTCTCATATACGAGACTGCTTTTTTATTGCAAGAAAAACTGACAGCACATAGGTTATACCGCCGGTAACTGCCGACAGAAGTATTACCGCAGCACCGCCGATTCTATGAGATTCCGCAACAGAAGCCGTAAGATACGCTGTTCCGCCGCACATCATACCGGCATAAACGATACCCACAAGCGTGGCGATATTTATATGCACTCCCGACGATCTTACAAAAGCAATCAGCGATAGTGCAAGTATAACTCCATAGCATATTGTAGTTGAAAAAGCAGCTCCGTCAACGCCCATAGACGGAATAAGAACGAGATTTCCCACAAGCTTGACGGCTGTTCCGGCAAGCATTATCTTCAACGGCAGAATTGGCTTTCCTATCGCCTGAAGCATACTGAAAAGCGGATAGGAAACACACAGGAAAACCATTCCCGGCATCATCAGGCGGAGAGCATTGATACACACTGCGACCTCATCTGACTGACGTGGAAACAAAAAATCCATGATCTCAGGTGCTAAAACTATTATTCCTGCCGCCGCCGGAACTGCAATCACAAGTGACGTCAGTATAGCCTGAGACGAGCTTTTTTCAAGTGCAGTACGACTTCCGCATTCCCAGTGATCTGTAATGCAGGAGAGTGCTCCCTTGCCAAGCATATTTGTTACCGACGGTACAAGATTGAATACCGTCAACGCTATTCCGGCAAAGGAACCATATATAAAATGCGGAAGCTCAGCCGCAGATACTCCGGCAGGAGCCTTCACGGATGTGCCAAAGTACGATATACAGCCAATGACTGTCCACATATCAATGAGTGCAGTGAGATTCGTTACAAGAGCGCTCACGCCTGTCGGAAGTGCTGTACCGATAAGCTCACGGGTTATCCTCCTTCTGCTCATGACTGTTCTCTCATCGGAATTTTCACATCGGCTGAACAGTCTGAGTACTGCAAAAAACAAAACTGCTCCCAGCGACGACAGCGTAACTCCCATAATTCCGGCAGCGGCGGCAAGTGCCCTCACATCCGTAATTGCCGGAAAGAACCTGATAATGCTTTCACTATGGGCAGTAACGTATCCGCAAAGCCACAGGCCTCCGAAAACCTTCACCACGCCCTCAGCAACCTGCGACAATGCAGTAGGATACATATTGCTTAAGCCCTCGTAATATCCACGCTCCACGGCAGTTATGCAGCCGAAGAATACTGCTGGCGATATCATAGCAACTGCCGCTGCCGCCTGAGGACTATTCACGGAATACACGCTGAACGGCTTAGCAAGCAGAAAGGTAAGTATACTTCCGGCAAGTCCGGCGGCAGAGAAAATCACAAGAGCTGTCCGGCGGATTTTCTTTGCATTTTCAGCCATTCCAAGAGCCATACTCTGTGCTGTCATCCTTGCCACAGCAGACGAAACTCCCGTTACCGTAAGAGCGTAAACCGGCATGAACAGACTATATGCACAGCTGAAATAACTCATGCCTATGCCGCCGAGTATATTCGTCAGCGGTATCTTGAAAAAAGCTCCGAGAACCTTTGCGGCTACGGCAGAAAACATCAGTATGAGCGAGCCTTTGATAAACGATTGTTTTTTCATATAATCAACTCTTTCTTTTATCCGAAGACATACCGCACAATTATTGGCTGTCAGCTTTGTACAAAAGATGCGAAGTCAGATTTTTCGTCAGATTGTACAGAAAACTCGCAGGCATACTGACGTATGTCAAGAATTTTTTGTGCGGAATGACGGAAAATATGTAAGCAGATTTTCTACAAAACCGTCAGGTGTGCATTGTGCGGTGCTGCCCTAACATTTTTTATAAAAATATATGTTGCAGAAATCAAAAATATGTGGTATAATAGTAACAGGTTATGTATTATTGCTTTATTATGTATACAATAATAACAGTCACCATACAGCACTTCTCATGTATATAATGAAAGGTTGGTTTTTTTCATGGAATATAAATTTTCCGATAAAGTAAGCGGCCTGCAGGCTTCTGCTATCCGTGAGATACTAAAACATACCGCTGATCCGAGCGTTATTTCATTCGCTGCCGGAAATCCTGCTCCCGAAGCTTTCCCCGCTGAACGTATCGCTGAGCTTTCTGATGAGCTTCTCAGAAACGAGCCGATTCTCGCTCTCCAGTACAGCATCACCGAGGGATATACTCCCCTGAGAGACTATCTCAAAGGCTGGATGACAGAAAAAGGCTGCTTCCGTTCCGGCTCAGATGAGCTTATTATCACATCCGGCGGTCAGCAGGCTAACGAGCTTTCATGCAAGGTTCTGCTTAACGAGGGCGACACACTTCTCTGCGAATCTCCAAGCTTCATAGGCTCTCTTAACGCATTCCGTTCCTACAACGTAAACCTTAAGGGAATCGAAATGGAGGATGACGGAATTGATCTTGAAAAGCTTGAAGATGTTCTTAAAACAGACAATAACGTAAAAATCCTGTACCTTATCCCGAATTTCCAGAATCCGACAGGACGCACTATGTCTCTCGCCAAGAGAAAGGCTGTCTATGAGCTTGCCTGCAAATATGATTTCATAATCCTTGAGGATGATCCGTACGGAGAACTCCGATTTGCCGGCGAAAACATTCCTTCAATCAAGAGCTTTGATACAGAAGGACGTGTTATCTACTCAAGCACCTTCTCAAAGCTCATCTCCCCCGGATTCAGAACAGGCTTCGTATCTGCTCCTGCTCCGATTATTCAGAAAATCGTCGTATGCAAGCAGGTATCCGACGTCCACTCAAATATCTGGGCACAGGTTATCTCTCACCGCTTTATGACAACCATAAACCGTGAGGAACACTTCAACAAGCTCCGTAATATTTACAGAGAAAAGGCAGAGCTTATGCTCGGCTACATCGACAGCGGCTTCTCAAAGAAAATCTCATATATCAGACCGGAAGGCGGACTCTTTATCTGGTGTACCCTCCCCGATGACTGTGATATGATGTCCTTCTGCAAGAAAGCTGTTGAGGAATACAAAATCGCAATTGTACCCGGAAATTCATTCAGCATAAGTGAAAATGAAAAATGCAGTTCCTTCCGCCTGAACTACTCAACTCCTACAAATGAGCAGATCAGAACCGGTATGGAAATCCTTGCCAGAATGACAAGGGAAATGCTTGATTAATCAAACTACATATAAAACGAAAGGAAAATTACTATGGCAATCACAAACACAGGCAGATATTCAGTTACACAGAAATACCTCATGACAAGAGGACAGGCTATCAACTTTCCGGCTGAAATATTTGATCCGAATTTAAAGAAAAACGACGTTTACGGCGTTGTTATCGACATTCCTATGTCACCTGAAATCCTTACGACTATGGTATGCTTCATCAACGGTGCGGCTAATCTCTATTTCAACAACGGCGGAGAATATTCAGGTGCTGCACAGAAGCACAGAAATCTCGTTCAGGTTTCACATACCCTCGTTGCAAACGCTGGTCAGCTTCTTACCAAGGCAGAAAAAACAACAAAGTTTGATCTGCCTACAAACAGAAGCCATAACATCTTCCTCCTCACAAAGGGCGGCGTTTACAAGATAAATCTTCCCTCCGGCGAAATTCCGGCAGAAGAAACCGAAAAGCGTGCTTTTTACGTTCTCTATCAGCGTGTTCTCAACGAACTCAGAAGCTGTCAGCTTAAGGATGCCGCTGCAACAGGCAGAAATCCTATCAAGTAAGCTTACGAACTATGCCTGACCTCTCCGGCAGGCTTTAAGGAGATTTATTAATATGGAAGATAAAAAGCTGATTTTCAGCGGTATTCAGCCTACCGGTACCTTCACGCTCGGCAACTACATCGGTGCCGTAAGAAACTGGGGGCCGCTTCAGGATGAATACAACTGCATTTACTGCGTTGTTGATATGCACGCTATTACCGTAAAACAGGATCCCGTGAAGCTCCGTCAGAGCAGTCTTAATTCCTATGCACTTCTTATGGCGTGCGGAATTGATCCGGAAAAATCTATCCTCTTTATTCAGAGCCATGTCAGAACTCACGCAGAATTAAGCTGGGTTCTCGGATGCAATGCCCAGTTCGGTGAGCTTTCCCGCATGACTCAGTTCAAGGACAAGAGCCAGCGTCACCCCGACGATATAAACTCCGGACTCTTTACTTACCCTGTACTTATGGCAGCCGATATCCTCGCCTACAATGCTGATCTCGTTCCTGTGGGCGTTGATCAGAAACAGCATCTTGAGCTTGCAAGAAATATCGCTCAGCGTTTCAATCAGCGCTACGGCGACTTCTTTACACTTCCTGAGCCTTACATCCCAAAGGTAGGAGCAAAGGTAATGTCGCTTCAGGAGCCTACAAAAAAGATGTCCAAATCTGACGACAACCCGAATGCGGTTATCCTTATACTCGATGACAAGGATACTATTATCCGCAAGTTCAAGCGTGCCGTTACAGACAGCGAAACCGAGGTCTGCTACCGTGAAGGCAAGGACGGAATAAACAATCTTATGACTATTTATTCCACTGTTACCGGTAAGGATTTTGCCGCAATAGAATCAGAATTTGCAGGAAAGGGCTACGGCGACTTCAAACTCGCTGTCGGAGAAGCTGTTGCAGATCACCTTGAACCTGTACGCACTGAATTCGCACGTCTCTCCAAGGACAAGGAATATCTTAAAAAATGCTACACCGAGGGTGCTGAAAAGGCTCTCAGATACTCTCAGAGAATCCTTTCAAAGGTATACAGAAAAGTCGGCTTTGTGGATAAGGGCTGATTCCCCTAAGAAAGGAACGTGTATTTATGGAAATAATGTGTCCTAAATGCAATGGCGTTTTCGATCTCTCAGAAGATATCGCAGACCGTATCCGTGAACAGATACGCACAAAGGAATTTGAAAAGGAAATCAATGCTCGTCTTGCGGACGCTCAGAATAATCATGAAATCCAGCGTGAAAATGCAGTTAACGAAGCTGTTCTCTCCACAAAACAGGAATACCAGAAGCTTCTTGAAACTGAAAAAAATAATACTGATAAAATCAGACTTGAACTCGCTGAATTAAAAGCAAAGAGTGAAGCAGCTGAAAAAAATCATGAGGACAACGTGCGTCTGGCAAAAATTGAATCTGCTCAGGAAGAACGTCAGAAATACGAAAAACTGCTTGCGGATGCCAGAAGTGAAGCCGATTCCTTTAAGAATGAGGTTCAGAAGGTCAGAAATGATCTCGCTCTGGCTGAAAAACAGTCCGAAATCGACAAACAGCAGGCTGTTCTTGATACAAAATCAGAATATGATAAAATAATTACTTCTCTGAATATTGATAAAGAAAATGCGGAACGTGAACGTGATTTCTACAAGGATTTCAAAGCACGTCAGTCTACCAAAATGATCGGCGAATCCCTGGAACTCCACTGTGAACGTGAGTTTAATAAAATCCGTATGGCAGCTTTCCCTAACGCTGAATTCGGAAAGGATAATCTCGTTTCAAAATCAGGTTCAAAAGGCGACTATATTTTCAGAGAATACGACGAAAACAACGTTGAAATTATCAGCATCATGTTTGAAATGAAAAATGAAGCAGATACAACATCAACTAAAAAAACAAACGAGCATTTTCTGAAAGAACTCGACAAGGACAGACGTGAAAAGAAATGTGAATACGCAGTTCTTGTCAGTCTTCTCGAAAACGACAACGATTATTACAATCAGGGTATCGTTGACGTGTCGTACAAATATGAAAAAATGTATGTTATCCGTCCGCAGTTTTTCATTCCGCTTATTTCCCTGCTGAGAAATGCTGCTCTCAGCTGTCTTTCAGCCAGACAGGAGCTATTCCGTATGCAGCAGCAGGATATTGATCTTCAGAATTTTGAAGAAGCCTTCGCTGATTTCAAAGAAAAATTCGGGTACAACTATAATCAGGCTGCAAAACGCTTTGATGAAGCTATATCTGAAATCGACAAAACTATTGATCATCTCAACAAGGTCAAGGAAAATCTTCTGAAATCAGGGAACCAACTCCGATTAGCCAATGAAAAGGTGGATAATGTATCCGTAAGAAAGCTTACAAAGAACAGTCCGTCTATCAGGGCAATGCTCGACGAAAAATAAATCCTTAAAAAATCGGCTTTGTTGATAAATGATATAGCTTTTTCAACCTGAAATTTATGTCATATCAACAAATTTGTCCAAAACACTTGCATTCCGACATTTTTTAAGGTATTATATTATAGGTATTAAAGCACGAAATATCGTGCATACGCTCAGGGAGTCTTATTATGGTTGAATACAAACAGAAACCGTCGTACAACATCGACGATCTTATTGATATCGTCCGCCTGCTTCGCAGTGAGGGCGGCTGTCCTTGGGATCGTGAACAGACACATGAATCTATCAGAAACGATTTTCTCGAAGAAACCTGCGAGGTTATTGAGGCAATTGATCTGAAGGATACCGAACTTCTTCGTGAAGAACTCGGAGATGTTCTCTTACAGGTGGTGTTCCACTGCAGAATTGAAGAAGAACTCAGTTCCTTCACCTTTGAGGATATATGCGATGGTATCTGCAAGAAGCTTATTGTCCGCCACCCCCACGTTTTCAGAGAAGTCTCCGCCGACAGCACCGATCAGGTACTCAAAAACTGGGATGCTATCAAAATGGAAACCAAGGGGCAGACAAACTATACCGATACTCTCAACAGCGTTGCAAAATCTCTGCCTGCTCTTATGAGAGCACAGAAGGTCGGCAAACGTGCTATGCGGGCCGGAATGGATTTCCGCTGTGCTGACGACGCTCTTACCTGTATCGCCAACGAAAAGAAAGAACTTGATAACGCTATCCTTTCCGGCGATAAGGCAAATATCGAAGAAGAACTGGGCGATCTGCTTTTCTCCTGCGTAAATGCTGCTCGTCATCTTGGTATCGACGCTGAACTCGCTCTTAAGGCTGCAACTGATAAGTTTATCAGCCGTTTCGCTGCAACTGAACAGCTTGTTGCTGAAAGCGGTCTTGATATGCCTCAACTCTCTATCGAGGAACTTGACGTTTACTGGGAAAAAGCAAAAAAACAGCTCTGAAAGCTGTAATAAACCCGTATTAAATTTATTGGAGGAAATAAAAATGACAAAAGCAGAACTTATTAATTCTATCGCAGATAAAGCTAACTGCACAAAGAAAGACGCTGGATGCGCTCTTGAGGCAACTCTCGCAGCTATTCAGGAAGCTCTTGAGAACGGAGAAAAGGTTTCTATCACTGGCTTCGGTACATTCGAGATCCGTGAAAGAGGCGAAAAGAAGGGTATCAATCCCAGAACTAAGCAGCCTATGGTTTGCCCTCCCTGCAAGACTCCTGCTTTCAAGCCCGGCAAGACTCTTAAGGACGCTGTAAACAAGTAATTATATCAGGAATTCCGGTCTGTGCCGGTAGGAGGTATATTCATTGAGATTGGATAAATACCTGAAGGTTACAAGGCTCATTAAACGCAGAACTATCGCAAATGAAGCCTGTGACGCTGAAAAAATCGTTGTAAACGGCAGAGTTGCCCGTGCATCTTACGATGTCAAGGTCGGTGATATCATCGAAATCAATATGGGAGCACGTCCTCTCAAGGTTAAGGTGATTAACGTCACTGAGCACGCAACAAAAGAAAACGCCGCTGACAACTATACAGTAATTGAATAATACACAAAAAGCTGCATGGAATTCCATGCAGCTTTTATTTTTATTTTGTGTTTGAAAGATTCCAACGTGATGTTGTAAGCTTTGCAGCCTTGGTGTTATCAAGCATATTGTTATTTTCAAGCTTGCTCAGATCAAGGTAGCGATAGTTCGTCTTTTCGTCCTTATTTCCGCCGAGAATACCCTTTATCTTAGAAATAGTTCCTCCGGGATTCTTCTGAAGTACAGGTCCGAGACGATGATTCTCTCTCATGAAACTGATTATATCAGCACACGTTGTAAGATACTTGTCACTTACGTTGTATACACCGGCATAGCTCATATCATCAGCATTTTTCACATAACAAAGGATAAAATCAACAAGATTATGAACACAGCAAAGCTGGAATCCATTCTGTCCCTGACCGATTACAAAGAGAGTGCCGTCCTTAGGATTTGTAATTCTTGATATAAGATTCTCTGTGAAATCGTGTGTATATACAGGAGAGCATCTGATGATACAGCACATTATATCCTTATGATGCTGCATTTCAGAGACAAGAGCCTTTTCAGATTCAAGCTTCATAATACCATAATTTGAAACCGGCTTAAGCTCAGAATCCTCACGGATTGGTTCTCTTGTTTTCGGGAAAGAATAAACTCTATCTGTGCTGATAAGGATAATCTTTCCGACCTTTTCCGTCATTGCATAGCGATACATAAACTTATCGCAGTTCCTGCTTTCGCTCATTTCCTTTTCAGTTATAATCGGACCGAAATCATTATCAACAGTACAGGCTGCGTGAATCAGAACATCCACCTTATTTTTCTCGAAAATATCCGCATAGGCATCCTTGTCATCAGGCTTGGCCTGCACAAAAGAGTAATGCAGCTTACCCTCATTATAGAATCCTTGTTCACGGTCAACAGCTATGACTTCATACCCCTTTTTCAGAAGTCCTGAACAGATATGCTGACCTATCAGACCGCATCCGCCTGTCACAACAACTGTATTCATTATCACAGCCTCCTTCCTTACTCAACTACATCATTGTATCATATTTTTTTTACTTTTTCAATGTTTTTAATAGTTTATTTACAATTTTCAGAATACTGCACAATTAATCTATTTCGCCGCTGTTCACCTTATCTATATACTTCTGTATAACAGGATTTGTCGAGTCAAATGTCTCATTCCATGGCTTTCCTCGTGCCGCATTTCTCAGATCACTGTCAAGAACTTCGCCGCAATCAGCAGATACTCCTCTTGAAATATCAAGCACAGGATTCTTTTCAGCAAGCTTCTCCATGCTTTCCTTCATGTCTAACATTTCCTGAGTCCAGCCATAGGAGTCTACGAACATGGCCGTATCAGCAACAGCTCTCGCTTCTTCATTCAACAGGAGATAACGCTTGCAGTCGAGATATTTTGCCACGCCCTCCGGATTTGACGCTCCGTTAACGATGCAATAAGCCTCCATTTTTGCAGGAAGGTAATATTCATCCGCTTCAGGATCCTTTGGCATAGGCACAAAGAAAACATCTTCTCCATACTTTTCCTTCCAGATTTCAGGAGTTGTATAGAGTTCATAAAGACCAACAGGATAAAACAGAAGCTTACCCTCGCCGATGTAGTTCGGCTTTGCTTCCCAGCCATAATCGCCGACGCCGATAGCTATAAGATCCTTCTGATACATCTCATAGATCCAGTTCTGGACACGCTCCATATCAGGATTTCCCAGATTATTTACAAGCTCGCCGTTCTCAATGCTGATGGGCGGTACTCCGATAGTATTGATAAGTCCGAATTCAAACCACCATCCGTCAATACCAAAACGCTGATCGGACGTATCTACATACTTTTCAAGAAGCTCCTGGAAGGTATCCCATGTCCACTCTCCGTTCTCATAGAGAACAGCCGGATCATCAAGACCTGCCTCCTGAATTGTTTTTCTGTTGTAGAGTACAGCAACAGCATCTGCGGAGGTCTGGACTATCGCAGTATAATGCTTATCATTCCATATAAGACTGTCGTTTACATCCTTGACATCCTTCCACAGCGGAGAATCAAAGTCGATATAGTCATCGACAGGCACGAATAATTCACGGATAGCTCCCTTTGGAATAGCATCGCCATTTCCGGCATAGAAGAAGTCGATTCCCTCACCGCTGCTTATAGCTTCGGCAAGCTTATCATAGCGCTGCTCGTAGTCAACATGATGATATTCGATATTTCCGCCGTATACCTTCTGAAAATAATAGAGATCAGAGTGCGGAATGGGATCGCTCTCTCTGGGGTTGATATCCCAGTCTGCCATCCACTTTATTGTCTTGTTTTCAAGTTCGCCGTCAAGGGTGACGTCTTTTTCGTTTTCCAATGCCTCAAGAAGCTTTTCTTCTCTTTCAGGCGGCATTGTAAATTCTTGTTTTTCGTTTTCCTTTGCTCCGTCACCGGAGCTTTTGTCGGATTTTCCGCATCCTGTTGCTGCAAATGTCATTGATATTACAAGCAATGCGGCAAGAAAAATCTTGAGTTTTTTCATTCTACCATACCTCTTTTCTTCACTTTTTGAGAGGAGGGGAATTTTTGGCTATACAGCCTTAAATTTTATGCGCCAGTTTTGTAATAATTCATTCTTCTTTACATTGTGCCGAAAATGCACACATCCCCCTCATATTACAAAACTCACACTTCCCTGTCCTTTCATGGACAGGTTCTTCTGAAATTCCTATCACAGCCGTTACCGACTTTGACGGAATCAGAATATTTTCCGGCGTAACCGTAAGACCTATTCTTCGCTGAGCGTTCAGAGCAATGAGAAGCTCTTCCTGCACAGACAACGGTAAATCGCCGTATCCAGGACTGAATCGCCATGTTCTGTATGCAGCTTTTAATTCCCGGAAAATTTTTTCTTCTGCCTTATCGCAGAATTGTTCGATCAGCGAACTGCAAACACAGTCCATTGCAAGGGCTTCTGCCATATCAGAAACCTCTGCTTTTCGTATAAGCTTATCAGCTTCGGCTGAAAGTGTTGCAGCAAAAACAACAGCTTTTCCGCACCCTTCAAGGTGTTTTTTTATATCATCTCCCGGCAGAAAAACTCCGCAGTCCGGAAGCCTTATGCCATTGCTGAAAGCTTCCACACTGCTGACACGATAGACGTACTTCGGAATAATCGTCCTTCGTGCCGCGATATCAGCTTCTTCTATGAGCCTCCGGATGTTCCCATCCGGCTCCCCCTTTACACCCATATAGCGTGCTGCTTCGCTGACAGAAACAGGCTCCGGAACAATCATGAACGGATGATTCCAAGAACTGCTTCGCTTATCTTCCGTGCAACGTAAGCATTATTCATTGTATAAAGATGAATTCCATCAACACCGTTTGCCACAAGATCCACAATCTGATTTACAGCGTAAGCGATTCCGGCGTCACGGAGAGCCTCCGGATTATGTTCGTATTTCTGCATGATCCTTACGAATTTATTCGGCAGACTTGCACCGCAGGTTGTAACCATACGCTCAATCTGATTTTTATTGACAACCGGCATAATTCCGGCTTCAATCGGAACATTTATACCAGCAATTGCTGCTTTTTCACGGAAGGAGTAAAAATGGTCATTATCAAAGAAAAGCTGTGTTATAAGGTGATCTGCACCTGCATCAACCTTCTTGCGGAGATTTATAATATCATCCACAAGGCTGTCAGAATCGGGATGTCCCTCCGGATAGCAGGCTCCCGCAATATCAAAATCGCCCTTCGACTTTATAAATGTAATAAGATCGCTTGCATGAAGGAAATCAGTTTTAGGCGGTATATCCGGATTTATATCCCCTCTCAGGGCAAGAATATTTTCGATTCCCTTTGAGCTGATTTCGTCAAGAGTCTCTGAAATTTCTTCCTTTGTGTTGTTGATACAGGGAAGGTGAATTACCGGAGTAATTCCCATTTCCTTGATTTTAGAAGCAATATCGCAGGCAAAATGACCATTTCCGCTTCCGCCGGCACTGAAGGTTACGCTTATAAAATCAGGTTCAAGACCCTTCATTTCGTCAAGAGTCTTGTAGATAACATCAACGCCGCTTGTTTTTTTCGGCGGAAAAATCTCAAAAGAAAAGACTGTTTTCTCCTTGAAAAGCTCTTTGATACGCATATTTCCTCATTTCAGTCAATCGACCAGTCGATCTCCGTCATACCATTTGAACGGAGGAATTTATTTGCCTGTGAAAAATGTCTGCACCCGAAAAATCCGTTATACGCTGAAAGCGGACTCGGATGTGCTGCCTTAAGCACCAGATGTGCAGGATTTGTTATAAACTGCTGCTTTGCTTTCGCATCACTTCCCCAGAGCATGAAAACCATCGGTTTTTCACGCTGATTAAGAAGCTTAATCACGTCTGTTGTGAATTCCTCCCAGCCAAGTCCTCTATGGCTTCTTGCCTGATTCGCACGGACAGTCAACACGGAATTCAGAAGCAGTACGCCTTCCTCAGCCCATTTTACGAGTTCTCCATGCTTTCCGAGATTATTTATTCCGAGATCATCCCGTATTTCCTTGAATATATTCACAAGAGACGGCGGCGGTGTGATTCCACGGCAGACGGAAAAACTAAGTCCATGTGCCTGTCCCTCGCCATGATAGGGATCCTGTCCTATTATCACACACTTTACGTCATTATAGGAGGTGTACTTCATTGCATTGAAGATATCGTACATTCCCGGATAAATCCTCTGTGTGCGGTACTCATTTATAAGCTTTTGCCGAAGTGAAAGGTAGTATTCCTTTGTAAACTCGTCCCTGAGAAGCTCGTCCCAGTCGTTATTGAAATTCACCATTTTAATTATAAACCGTATCCTCGTAATATTTGAACTTCACAAGTGTATTTTTCTTGTATGTGAGAGATCCCTGCTGATTGAACGGAATCTTTTCATAAGCGTCCGGAGAACACTCTATAACAACGTTTCTCCCCTTTCGGGTAACGAAAATAAGCTCATAGCGTGCGTCCTTGATTTCAACCTTGCCGGTACTTTCGATGATACGGAGTCGGTCATCACATTTTCTGATGAGCGTTGCCATTTCAACAACAGGTCCGGACGACTTTTTCTGATTATTATCTCTGTTTTCAGAGGAAGTTCTGACAGTGGTCTGACGACGGCCTGCATCGTATCCGCCGCTGCTCTGACCATCAAGAAAAACAGTGAGAAATCTTCGGAATGTACTTTTACCACTGAAAAGCAGGATTACTACAAGTAGAATTACAATTATTCCGGCAAGAAGAATCAACAGATTTTTAAGCTGTTCTGACATTTTAACATCCCTTTCTATTTCAGACTATATTCTAAATAAATGATGTTACTCTATTCCGTTGGGATTAAGCTTTGTGAAGTTCCAGCTATCGGCACACATCTCGTTTATATCCGACTTTGCTTCCCAGCCGAAAAGATTCTTTGCCTTTGAAGCGTCAGCAAAACAGGTTGCAATGTCGCCGGAACGTCTCGGAGCAATACGCTTGTTTATCGGATTTCCGCAAGCTTTTTCGTATGCTGAAACAACTTCAAGCACGCTGGAACCATTGCCTGTTCCGAGGTTTACAGCCTCAAATCCTGTGTTTTTTTCTGCATATTCGATAGCACATACATGACCGGCTGCAAGATCAACAACGTGGATATAATCTCTTACGCCAGTACCATCGGGAGTATCGTAGTCATCGCCAAAAACACTGAGCTGCTGGAGCTTTCCGGCTGCTACCTGAGCAATGTACGGCACAAGATTATTCGGGATTCCATTGGGATCCTCGCCGATAAGTCCGCTTTTGTGGGCTCCGATGGGATTGAAATATCTCAACGCAACAACGCTCATTTCCTTGTCAGAAACACAGCAATCCCTGAGAATCTGCTCGATCATCACCTTTGTATAGCCGTATGGGTTCGTTGCAGATGTCGGCATATCCTCTGTATAAGGTGCTTCGTTATTCATGCCGTAAACCGTAGCAGACGAAGAAAAAACTATTCTTTTACAGCCATTCTCACGCATAACGCGAAGAAGCACAAGTGTTCCATAAATATTATTCGTATAATATTCAAGAGGCTTCTGAACAGATTCGCCTACCGCCTTCAGTCCGGCAAAGTGTATTACAGCACTTATATCATTTTCCTTGAATATTTCTGTCAGTTTATCGTAATCACATATATCAGCCTGATAAAAGCCTATCTTTTTTCCGCTGATTTTTTCAATTCTGCCTACTGCTGCTTCCTTTGAATTGGAAAGATTATCCACAACAATAATATCGTAGTTATTTGCTAAGAGCTCCACGCAGGTATGGCTGCCTATAAAACCAGTACCTCCAGTCACGAGAATCTGTGACATTTTGATCGCCTCCAATGTGTTATATATTATTATTATAATATATTTTCTGAATTTTTGCAAGATATATTTGCAATTTTCTTGAAAATATGTTATACTTTCTATATTAATTGTTGAGGAGGATTTTAAAATGCAGAGGATTCTCGGCTATATGAGAAAGGCTATTCAGGAATATAATCTGATTAATAACGGCGACCGCATTTGTGTGGGAGTTTCCGGCGGCAAGGATAGTCTCGTTATGTTATACGGACTTCATCTTCTCAGGCGGTTTATAAATATAGATTACACGATAACTGGAGTAACTCTTGATCCTGGATTCAAGGGCATAAGTACCGATTATTCGCCGATTGCTGATTTCTGCCGTGACAAGGGAATAGAATACAAGGTTATCAAAACGCAGATAGCCGAAATAGTTTTCGATGTACGGAAAGAAACTAATCCATGCAGTCTTTGTGCAAGAATGCGCAGAGGAGCACTTCATGACGCCACTGTTGCTCTTGGATGCAATAAAATCGCTCTTGGTCACAACTATGACGATGCTGTTGAGACTTTCATCATGAATCTCTTTACCGAAGGAAGAATTGGTTGTTTTTCCCCGATGTCCTACCTTGAACGAAAGGATATCCACATGATAAGACCGCTTCTGTATGCTCCTGAAAAGGATGTAAAAAGAGCCGCTGTAAAAAACGAACTGCCGATAGTCAAATCAGTCTGTCCTGCTGACGGTCATACCAACAGACAGAGAACGAAGGAGTTCCTTGCAGAAGCCGACAAAACCTACGAAGGAATTAAAAACCGGATTTTCGGTGCAATGCAGCGTTTTGATCTCGACGGCTGGGGCCCGAATAAATAAAAAAATCCTCTCCTTACGGAGAGGATTTAATTTTATCAGTGAATTAAGGACTAATTAATTAGTCTTCCTTCTTTCTGAGAACAAATGCTGTTCCGATTGCAACTGCGAGACCAGCTGTTGCGATACCTACACCAGCAACACCTGTCTTCGGAGGATCCTGCTTCTTAGTTGTTGTAGCCTTGGGCTTAGCTGTTGTCTTAGCCTTTGTTGTTGTTGTAGCAGCCTTAGATGTTGTAGTTGTTTCTGTTTCTGTACCTGTTGTTGTAGTTGTAGTTGTTGTAGACTCTGTTGTAGTAGTTGTTGTAGTTGTAGTAGTTGTTGTAGTTGTAGTTGTTGTAGTTGTAGTAGTAGTTGTTGTTGTCTCCTCAGGCTGGATCTTGATGTATCCGTTTGTGATACCCTGTGTGAATACATAAGCTTCCATCAGCATGCAAGCTTCGCTATCATACTTAAGACCTGTGAACTGGTCCATTGTGTTACCAGGATTCTGATATCTGATACCGATAGGATAAAGATCGCCAGCCTTTGCATCATCAGGAATTCTGAAGTTGATTGAGAACATAGAACCTGTTGTGTTAGCTTCCATGTCGCACATACCTGTTACTGTGAGGTAACCCTTATCAAGGTTAGAAACATCTTCACCAAAGCTGAATTCACTGAAAGCATCCTGTCTCTTAACGTACTTTAAGCCACTCTTTTCAACTGTAAGACGTGTATCCCAGATTGGGTGGAGACCGAATGTACTAATCTTATACTCTGCACCTTCGAGGTTGAAGTTTACAGTCTGAACAGGGTTAGCCTGTGCCTGCTCGAGAGTAAGATCAATCTTGTCAATAGTGATATTAAGCTTTGTTTCAGCGTTTGCAGCCTCTGCAGCTGTAATTTTTGTGTTGGGGTTTGTTGAATAGAAATCAACATAAGCTGCTTCCTTGTTGTCCTGAAGATCACAAGGATTGCTGAGTGTTTCAGCGGAAGCAAACATGGATGTAGTAGAAACAGCTACTGCAGATACTGCGAGTGCTGAGAATACTCTCTTAAGTGTATTCTTGTTCATTGTTTTTCATTTCCTTTCAGTCATTTTATAATATTTTTTGATCTGCCGCCGTTTTAGCGGCAGATCTTATAAACTATAATTAAGCTTCTTCGCCGCCCATTACAGCTTCCCAAAGCTCAATTTCAGAACCAGGGAAGGAAGCACTGAGAAGTGTAGCAGCCTTCAGTACATATGTAGCATCTGTACCGATGATAGCTCTTTCATTCTTTTTAGCCTTCCAGTTGTCAGTGATATTGCAGTCAACGTCGCCGAGGAATGCAGCAAACTGGTCAAGAACGCTTGTCGGATCCTGAGTCATTGTTTCTCTTGTGAAGAGAACTGTGTTAGGATCAACAGCTCCAACAGTAGCATTGATCTTTGTGTAAGCGATCAGCATATATGTTGCGTCAGAAGGTGAAAGGATGTTATCAAGTGTAACGTCACCCTTCTTACCGATGTAAGCTTCAGCTGTAATAGCATTGCCTTCGTTATCTACGAGAGCTGTGCCATTGTATGAAAGAGGTACATCATAACGGAATGTAAGATTTTCAACGTCAAATGTATTTGCAGGTGTAGCTGTACCGAAGTCAACCTTTCCTGTGATATCAGTTTCGTCTGAACCTTCGCTTACAACGATCTTGTTGCCGTCTACATCGAGAATGTCGTTGCCTTCTTCGTCAATAGCGATCATCTCATAAACTTCTACGAGTGTTGCATCGCCAAGCTGTGCTGTATTGAAGCTTTCTTCATAGCTGAAATAGAAACCGTACTCAGAATCTACTTCTGCATATGTATTGACAATCTCCTTACGAACATCTGTTGTTGTTGTTGAGTGAGGAGGTGTAGTAGTTGTTGTTGTAGTTGTTGTAGTAGTTGTTGTGTCTGTATCGCCAGATGTTGTTGTAGTTGTTGTAGTTGTTGTGTCTGTATCGCCAGATGTAGTAGTTGTTGTAGTTGTAGTAGTAGTTGTTGTTGTTGTCTTAGGTGTTGTAACTACAACTCTTTCAATCTGAACATCAGCATAGTTTTCGCCGCCGATTGCAGCCTCAGCTGTGATGATTTTGTAAGAGCTTACATAGTCACCTTCTGTGGGTGTGCTGTTGTAGTATTCCTTAACTTCGTCAGCCTCTGCATCATCGAACTGAGCTGAAAGCTTGAATACGCCGCCGTTTGCAGCAGCTTCAATGTTTGTAAGGCTGTCAGCAAATGCACCGAGTTCATCAATTGTGATGTCAAGGCTTGCAGCAGGAGCAGCAGCATTATTGATCATACCGAGAACAATATCGAATACCTTGGAAGCAATTGCATTAGAAGCAAGTCCAGCACCTGATGTAGGAAGCTTTCTCTGGATGCCAGCAAGACCAAGTCTGTAATTTGCACTTGCAAGGAGACCGGAGATGCTGTCATAGCTCTTGGACTTATCCATGTTAAGGAGCTTGTTGTAGTTAGCAAGAGCAGCGTCAATTCTGCCGAGGTAGAGATCAAATGACTTGTCAATAAGTTCCTTAGCCTCTGCTGTGTCAATCTTGTCAGCAAGCTCGTCAATCTTATTGTAAGCAATTGCTCTGTACTCTTCGATTGTCTGAATAGCGTAAGCTGCAAAACCGAAAAGGTCAAGCTCTCTTCCATCACTTGTTATAAACTTGAATGTTGAGGAAACCTCAGTTCCCTTCTGAAGTGCAGATGAGTTGATAACAATCTCAACCTTACCAGAAGCATCAACTGTTGTATAGTCGATCTCGTTGATCTCATCAACACCTGAACCTTCAGCAAGCATTCTTACTGCACTTCCAAGAGAAAGCTCAAAGTCCTTATTAAGAGCATCAGAGATATTATCAACGTCAGCAGTTACAACGATATCTCCATTATTCTTGATTCTGTACTGAACGTTCTTTATCTGACCGAGTACATTTTCTGCAAGAGCACCGTATCTGCCAGCCTTAGCAGAAGCAAGATCAATAAAGTTCTGTGTGTTGATTGTTCCTGTTGCCTTACCTAATGTTGTAAGACCGTTGAGAGCTAATGTTGCATTTACATTCCACTCAGAGAACTGCTTATCAGGTTCAATTCTGAGAAGCTTTTCAAGTGTGTATGTGGTGTTTCCAGCTGCCGCTGTCACCTGTGCAGAATCATCAGTTGTTGTCTCAGCGAATGAACAAGTCAGACACTGTGTGAGAGCGAGTGGAACAGCTGCTACTGTTGCGACTGCTCTTTTGAAAAAAGATTTCTTCATCGTTTTTTACCTCTCTAAAAAAATTTTTCTCTTCAAACCTACTCTGTCCGAGTTGTTTTCTGAGCCAATTTCAGTGCGTACAGGCAATTACCTATAACTCGCCCTAAAATTCATACTATCATTTTATCACATTCTAATCCATAAGTCAATATGATGTGATAATTTTTTTCAAAAATAATTGACGATTAATCACTTATTTTTTTGTGCTTATTTCACAACAAACGCAACTTTTTCGTATTTTGACATTTATATTGTGTTCAACATCAACAATTATATCACTATTATATATCTTTGTCAAGTTCTAAATTATGTAAAAAAAGCAGACCCGAAGGTCTGCTTTCTTTTTGGTTTTTATCAAGCTGCATCGCCGAATCTGTTGGGAACAACCGTGTTCCAACATACCTGTGCATCCTGCTTTTCACCGGAGTTGAAGATAGTATAGAACTGGAGGATCAGAGTTGCGTCTGTTCCGTTGAAGATTCTATCCTGCTTCTTGAGCTTCCAGTTATCCTCAGAGTACTCGTTCTCAGTAACGTCAGCAAGGAATACAGCGAGATGATCAAGATTATCATCACCTGTTGTTACAAGCTTGTTAGCTGTTGCGATTACTGTACGAGGATCAATTGCAGTTACGCCAGCGTTGATTTTTGTATAGTATACGAGTGCATATGTTGCGTCAGAACCATTTACGATGTTGTCAAGAGTGATATCACCCTTAACGCCGATGTATGCTGTGATGTAGAGCGGATTTCCTTCCTTGTCAACGAGAGCAAGGTTTGTCTCGCCATCCTGATAGTAAACCTGAACGTCCTTATCGTATGTGAAGTTTGTACGATCTTCACTATATACCTTCTGAGGTGTAAGTCCGTTGTAGTTGATGTTATCAAGTGAAACGCCTGTTCTCTCGATTACCTCTACTTCGTTGCCGTTTTCGTCAACGTATACATCATAGAGCTTGATAGACATTACCTGTCCCTTATTGAAGCCGCCGATCTGCTTTCCGTCACGCTCGCCGTTATCGTGGCTGAAGTAGAAGCCTACCTGAGTCTCGATTTCAGCATATGTACGGTCAAGCTTAAGCTCGGAAGGAATTACAGTTACAGAACCGCCAACAGCAACTACGTTGTTGTTAGTATATTCTTCACCGTTCTCGCCTGTTACAGCCTCGATTATAAGATCAATAGGATACTTGCCGGGCTCTGCATTGTCAGGAACCTTAACGAAGAATTCAAGTACGAGTCCGCCGTCTTCAGAAGGAATAGCCTTGCCTGAGCCGTCAGAGAAGTGGAATTCATTTGTTTCTTCGTTCCATACAAGTCTGCCAGGAGCGTAAAGCTCAGAACCTGTTGCGTCTGTGATTACAAAGCCTTCGCCGGGTACGATTGTGAAGTCAGCACCGGAGATAAGGAGCTTTGTAGCGTTAGGATCCTGTACCTTTACCTGTACCTTAACTGTTTCGCCAGCCTTAGCTGTTACATCATCAACCTTCCAGATGATCTGATCTTCGTTTACAGGAGGAAGTGTTGTTGTAGTTGTTGTAGTTGTTGTATCGTCAGGATCAGATACTGTTGTTGTTGATGTTGTTGTAGTTGTTGTTTCTTCATCAGGTGTAGAAACTGTTGTTGTAGATGTTGTAGTTGTTGTTGTTTCTTCATCAGGTGTAGAAACTGTTGTTGTGGATGTTGTAGTTGTTGTTGTTTCTTTATCAGGTGTAGAAACTGTTGTTGTAGATGTTGTTGTAGTTGTTGTTTCTTCATCAGGTGTAGAAACTGT
>JAZNBR010000044.1:0-33707 GCA_045587105.1 Ruminococcus sp. | reverse complement strand
TCCGTTTTCAAGGAGTACATCTGTTGATGATGTTCCGGAAATCCATGTCAGATTGTCTCCCGAACCATTTACTATTGTTGCTTCTTCTCCGAGGATGATTGCACCATCATTGAAGATTATTGTTGAACCATCTGCCTTCTTACCTGTAAGAGTAAGTGTAGCACCCTTTACTTCATTGCCGTTTCCGCCTGCTGCGTCAACCTTGTTGATTACAACCTTATATGTGGAAACTGCTGTTGTTGTTGTAGTTGTGGTTGTGGATTCTTCTGTTGTTGTGGTTGTTGTTGTGGTAGTAGTTGTGGTTGTTGTAGTTGTAGTTGTAGTTGTTGTTGTTGTGGTGGTTGTTGTTGTTTCTCCCTGGGTTGTTGTAACGATCTCATCGACCATTTTAATCTCAGTCAGATTATTCTCCGGAGTATTATCGTCACCGCCCGGAGTAGTATCTCCTGCATCAGGAGAAGGAAGTTCTGATCCGAAATAGGGGAAGAAATGAACCTCATCAGCAGAATAAAGTGATTTACTGATTGTTCCGCCAATAACATTTGCACCTGAGAATCTGATCATATCAGCCTTAGGAGCAACAATATGACCTGTTCCGGCACCAGTTCTGAGAATTCCTGTTGCGTCAGGGAAGTTCCAGATAAGGTTCATTCCCTTGTCGCTTGATTCACCGTTTATATCGCTGAATCTGTTGTAGATTGATGTTCCTTCAAGCTTAATATTTACATTAATATCATTTTCAATAGCTGTCCGCTCTGAAGGCTCACCATAATATACACTTACATTATTGTTTTCTATACCTGTAACAGAAATTGTATAACCAGCCTGAGAGAATTCCTTGACATTAATTGTCTTGGTACCGTCAACGATATTAATAGTAACATAATTACTTACGTTGCTGTCAGCAGCGTTTTTAAGAACACTGTAAGGAATCACAATATTCTTTGAAGGATACTGTGAAATATCAATTGTAAGAGTATTGTCAACGATTTCCTCGTTCACAATAGTCTGACCTTCCTGTGCGATTTTTGCTGACTGTGATTCAATATTTGCAAATGCAGCATTGAAATCAATGTAGCCCGGATTGCTCTTGATAAAGGCGTCACGAGAACCTAACGGGATTCCGCAATCAATAAGCTCACCGTAGTAAATCACATAATTACCAGATGTGTCTTCCAGACTTGCACCTGTGAGATGCAGTTTTTCAACATAAGAATTCTCGGAAGAATCCTTTCCGATAAACTGAATGTTTGCATTTCCGCCGATTGCTATTGCTCCGACGATATGCTGAGGATGCTTGTTGAAATCCTTTTCATAAACTCCGTCCTCTGTGTTCCAGAGATCTTCCTTTATGAAGAGAGAGTAATCTGTAAGAACGCCCTCAATCGTATATTCCTTGGAATACTTTTCAAGTGCAGCTTCACCGTTTCCAGTATCTGCTGACTGGTCTGATTTCACTTCAAACTCGATCGGATCAGCTAACTTATATCCCGAAGGAGCAGCTAATTCTTTCAGTATATACTTTCCAGGTGCAAGCTGAAGTGTGCGTGGATTATTTTCGCTGTCTGTTACCCATGTAAGAGTCTTGAAGCCTGCAACATCAGTAGATGACAGTTCAAGTGTTGCTCCCATAACAAGATTGCCGTTATTGTCAACCTTCTTGATTACAACATCATAGCTTTCAACTATATTTCCAATGTTAACTTCATACTGTGAATTCTTGGAGATAACCTTAAGGTGATCGTATTTCACACTCTCGGGAACCTCAAAGTGCAGCACCAATGATTCAAGTTTAACACTTGTGCTGTCACCAAATTCAAGAGTACCATTGTCTGGTATAACAAACTTTCTGTCATCAGAAAACTCAATTTTACCTGAATTCTCGTTTAAGGAAAGAATATTCTCGTAACCAGGTATTTTTATCTGGAGCTGATTTCCATCAGTCTTTGTGTAGCTGATTGCAACTACCTTTCTGCCGGCATTGCCCACATTGATTTTCTTGCCCTTTGCAATTTCACTTGCATTCTTGACATCAGCCTCTGTGGATACACCGGGAACTACTGTATGGTTATCAGTTACTGTAAAGTACTGTCTGCCCTCAAAGCCAGTTGCACCTTCCGGAGCACTGTTTTCTACGAGGAAGTATGTACCAGGAAGAAGTCTTCCGTTTTTAACATATTTATTTACTTCCGGACTTCCTGCAATACCGGAAACAGAGAAGGAAGAATTTTCTGTACCGAAAACATCTGCTGCAATGAGAACTCCGCTTTCACTTCCGTCGTCTGCATAAAGATCAACATTTGCTCCTGTGAGTTCCTGTTCAACAAAGTTGATTGTACCATCCTCGCCCTTTGTCATTGCAACCTTTTTAAGCACGACATCAGCACCGGAGATCTTCTTATCAACCATTTCGATGATACGGCCTGAAGCATCGTTGTTGAGAATATCAATTTTATTCCATCCATGCCCTTCAGTTTCAACGATCTGATTATTAACAAGATTTAACGGGAATGAATCAACCTCATCTTTATCAGCATTAATGTAGAATACATTTATACCTGTTGCTTGCCAGCTGTTATTATACACTACCTGCTTGACTAAGTATATATCATCTGCTGTTTCATAGCCATCAGGAACTTCAATTTCCTTAACGCGATATACATGAGCGTAACTGCGATTATCAAAATCGTCTTGTTTAATGCTGACAAGAGGAAGAATTTCGTTATAGCCGGATTCCCATTCAGATATTGTAGCGCTGGCTGTAAATTTCAGCCCGCCAGGACCATCCTGTTCTAATGTACCTTCTTCAAGTACCAGTTCAGCTCCTGAAAGAACTTTGCCTTCTTCATCTACCTTCTGTAATGTCGGAGCAACCTTGTTCATGAACTGAACACTGTTTGTATCTCTCAGAACCATGTAGCTTGAAGCAACATAACGATAATTTCTGCTAGGAGTATACATATTGCCTGACTGAATAGTATATTCTGCATCTGCATTGATTGATGAAATTTCTGTTTCGCCGCACTTCACTGTTCCATTCACAAAATCAATTGTGAATGTGTCAGTAGTAGTGGTATTGCCACCCCATGACCAGATAGTGTGAGTAACAACTACTTCTCTTGATGTAATAAATCCATCTGTATAAATTTCATTTATTACATAATTGTATGTCTGTGCATTATATCCCTCGCCAACAGTCAATGTTGCGTCAATCTTTGTGATATAGGACTGACCGTCTATATCAGTTACTTCAACATTTTCCGTTAAAGTTATTGTCTGGGTGCTGCTGTCCATTATGAAGCCTTCTGGAGGCATAACTTCCTGAAGAGTATATGTTGACTCGAATTCAGTTTTTTCTGGAACAGCAGAAATATCAATTCCTGAAGGAATCAGGATATCTGTTGCTTCTGCTTCACTAATCCATGTCTTTACAGAAACGCCGTCCTTGCTCAGTTCAAAGAGAGCACCTTCAACCGACCCACCAATCTCGTTAACTTTGTTAACTTTCAGATTGTAGTTCAGGGGAGTATTATTAATTGTGATAACACCGGTTCCCTTGACACCGTTTCCGTTTACATAGTTTGTAACTGCATAACCGCTGAGCGATGTTTCCTTCGCATAGTAGAAGCCTGCATTTGTAAGGCCATCCCAGATGTATCTCCAGTTGTTATCATCATTCAATGTAACCGGATCGCCTACCTTAGTAAGACCGATTGATGCTGCATACTCAGCATCGTCAAACTTGCTTATATCAGCATTATCAACATTTGCATTGTAAAGCTGAACCTCAACCGATCCGGTAAGGTGCTGGTTATTTCCATCACTCCACACCTTCTGGACTGTCAGACCTGAAGGCTTCATATAGTCACTTCTGTGTGATTCAGCATTAATCTTGATTGTATTCGCAATAACAGTACCGTCTACGTTACTGCCTGCCGTTACTGAAGCCTTAGGTGCCAGTACGCTTCCTATGAGAGGCTTTGCAAGATAAATATCGCCGGAAAATATTCCGTCTGTCGTATTGCTTGAATCATAGAAATTCCAGAGAATAGAGGTACCATTATAAACGCTTTCCTCTGCATTGGATAATGCCTGACCGTTTTTCACTAACTTAACAGCAAAATCCTGTGAATAAGTGCCGCTGTATCCTGCCAAGTCAACGTTGATAACTAAAGCCTGCTCGCCTACGTTGTTTATTACCAGACCGTTAAATGTGCCATCTCCGGCCACTTCCTTGGCATTGATATTAAGAACGCATGGACCTTCCTTTGCTTCATCAGTAATATCCACCTGATATTCATTATTCAGATTGTAATTACCAGTAAGCACAGTTGCGCCCTTCAGCATATTATCATTACCTACCGGACTCTTACTGTTCCATACATCAGGATTTCTCAAGGTACTTGAAAGATCAATATAGAACTGCTGTTCCTGAGCAAAATCAATAAAGTCTTTGCTTACCTTATAGATGTAAGAAGGAGTTGTGTTGAAAGAAATTTTCTGACCATTGATATAGACATCATCGCCGTTTTCAATAGGATTTCCTTTTTCTACGAATTCTCCTCCGCCCTCTGTATCTCTGCGTTTAATACTAACCTCGCAGGATTCCGGAACATAAAGTATATTGGTATCAGTTACCGGAGAAAGCAATTTGATTTCTTCTGTAATTACAGTCAGATCACCACCGGACACCTTCAGCTGTGACGTACCCCAGTTTCCTGGAACGCTTACACTCGGTGTCGCAAAGTTACCATTACAGTGCGCGCCGATATCTATTGACTCAAACGCAAACAGGTGGAAGTTGTTTGCCAGACCGAGAGGCATTGTAGTATTGAAGATTCCATAATTGGAGTAATGCTGATCATAGATCAGGATTTCACTTCCCTCAATCTCACTCGGTTTAGAACTTCCCTGTGAAGATTCGTCGCCCATTGGTAAAGTAGGTATATTAACCGGTGCTTCTGCAGCCCCTGAATTCAGCGGAAGCAATGGTGCTGACGGAAGTATCAGAGATAAACTCGTTACCGCAGCAGTAAACCCACTAAGCAGACGTTTCCCCAATGATTTTTTCATGAGTAAACCCCATCCTTTCTTAAAAAATGTTTTTATCCCCGCACTGGCAATATCTGCGTGTACGCAGACCCCTCCACACAGAGATTCATAGAAATATTATATCATATTTTTTTATTTATTTCAAGTATTCACTTTATTTTCAATATAAAAAATTCTCTATTTTTTTTGTTACTTTTATACATTTTCAGCAATACAAAAAGTACATCTTACTTCATAAATTACAAAACGTTTATTTTTCGTGCAATATCCCTGTTTTTTTGAGAAAAAGCCTTTACATCCGGCTTTTATTGTGCTATTATATTATTGCTCCCCTGACTAAACATTGCCGTCAGATACTCGGCAAAAAGAAAATTTTTCTGCGTCAGAAAAACTTGAAATGCGACAGCATTCCTGCATTTTCCTTTCTTGATAAATTTCCTTTTTGCTTTCGTCTTTTTGGTAAAGTTTAATAAGGAGAGCAATATATTGTATTATATCCTCAAAGAGGAATAGTAACAAGGAGGAATTTTTATGAAAGAAAAAGCAAAAATCTCTACCAAATCAATGGTACTGATGGCTCTGCTGACGGCGATCATCGTGGTATTTTCCTGCACGCCGATAGGCTCTATCCCCATCGGACCGCTCGTAATCACCCTTAATGTAATTCCTGTTGCAATCGCTGCAATAGCCCTCGGACCCATAGGCGGAGCTGCCATGGGAGCTGTTTTCGGACTTTTCAGCATTCTTCAGTGCGTGGGAATCGGTATCCCCAGCACTATGGGAATATTTACATGGGACATTAGTCCTATCGCTACAATTATTCAGCGTCTTGTCCCCAGAGTTCTGGACGGTTTCCTTGTCGGCTGTATATTCAGAGTCGTTTCAAGACTGACTGACGCAAAGATCTCATGCTTTATCACAGGATTTTTCACTGCTCTGCTGAATACGATCTTCTTCATGAGTGCACTCGTTATGCTTTTCGGCAACAATGATAATTTCGTTGAGAAATACATGACTGACGAAGACGGCAAGACAAAATCTGCTATTATTTACGTTCTTACATCAATCTCACTCAATGCCCTTCTTGAAATGGCTGCTGCAACACTCGTTGCTGGTGCTGTCGGATTTGCTCTTATCAAGGCGAAACTTATCACAGTTCCCGTGAAGAATTCCGACGGTGACGGAAAGAAATCAAAAAAGGATAAAAAATCCAAGAAGTAATATACATATTATAATACAACAAACGGCACCCGCATTCGGGTGCCGTAATTTTATTATTTCAGACTTTTTACAATGTACTTTCCGCACAGCTGACGGCTCTTGCCGACATTGAAAACGTGCTCATGGAAAGTTTTTGTGATAGTCTCACGGTACTGCTCCTTTTCAGCGAGCATAGTACTGATAGTTCCGCCGATATCACCAAGAGCATCAGGCTCCAGCGATACGCCGATAACATCACGCAGAGTAATATTTATAGGCTTTGTCTTTATCTTTTCCCATTCCTGATTCATCACCTTCATAGGTGTATTGATAAACAGAACAGGACGCTTTGTTACAAAAGCAAATTCCCATGAAATATCCGACCAGTCAGTGATGAGGATATCAGACTCCATAACAGGATTATTCGATGAGAAGTCAGTCTGTATCTCGATATTGGCGAACTTGCCATATTTTTCCTTCATGATCTCGAACTTCTCAGGCTCGTGACGTACCTGCTGCGGATGAGGACGGACGATGATTTCATAATCCGTTTCTGCAAGCTGATCGAGTATACCGTCAATACAGGAATCAATAATGTTATCCGGCTGCCATGACGGGGCAATGAGGATTCTCGGAACCTTATTTTCAGCGTGATCGGTACTCTCATATTTTTCGATCATCTCGTCAATGAGAGGATATCCCGTTTCAACAAGACGCTTTTTCGGTGTCTTGTAGAGTTCTTCTGCATCTCTAAGCTCGTTTACGCAGTCGATACCAACGGCAAATACCGTATCGTACCAGTCAAGAGCTCCCTTTCTGAGAGTAAGAGCTGTACTTCCCATGCCATGGAAGGCATAGACGTACTCTACCTTCTTATTAACTCTTGAACGCTTGAGATGATATTTTTCAAGATCGGGAGTAGTCATAACGCACATACGGCAGTCAAGACGCATGAACAGCGGTATGAGATACTTATCGGAAGCGATATAATACGGAACTATCTGTTCTCTCGGATCATTGAAAACAGCGTCGTCCGGATCGCTCGTTACATAGTGGATTTTAATATCTGAATGATTGCAGATATAGTCGATCATTCCGGCATAGTACTTGAAGAATCCGCTCTGCTCGGAATAGAACACAAGCTCAACCTTTTCGTTTGCAAAGAATTTCTTGTAGTCTTCCTTTTCTCTTGCTCCGTGGAGCTTGTGAAGACGTTCCTTTTCGATTCTCTGCTCCTTCATCTTGTTGAGATATTCATAGTCGATATACTTTTTCGGCGGCATGCAGACATTTGTGAGGTACATGGACGGAATAGCAAAGATATTGCCGAATATCCAGTAAAGACCTACGCCAGCCGGCACGAGGAATGCAAAATATACTGAAAATGCAACCATGAATACAGTGGTGATAATCTTATTGGCATTTCCCTGTGCCATCTGGAGAATGTTAATTTTATTCTGTACAAAGCAGAGAAGCCATGCACTCAGTCCGGAAAGCACCGGTATCACGAGAAGTATGTAATCCTTCTTAAAGGTAGGAGTCTTGCTGAGGTCAATTCCGAGGAAGTGCATATCAAGTGCCTTTATCTCGGAGAATACTCCGCCGAGATTCTTTCCCTCCGGCAGAATCCCATCCTTTATCCTGTTGATGATTTCCACCTGATAGTTGCTGTCCTCGTTGTTGAAGCTTATAGGAGCGTTCACAAACCATTCTCTCATGGTGTCGATAACGCTGCCGTCTATCTGCAATACATAGGAAAGCGGACGGTAAATTACATATACAAGTCCGAGTACAAGCGGAATCTGGATGAGAAGCGGAACTGAACCAAGTATCGGATGATATTTATGCCTTTTGTACAAGGCAAGACGTTCATCCGCAAGCTTATCCTTATCGTCGATGTACTTGATTTTAAGTGCGTTTTCCTCCGGCATAAGCCTTACCATATTTATGGAATTCTTCTGCGTAAGAAGGCTTATGGGGAAAAGCAGTATCTTTGTGAAAAGCGTGAATACTATGATGCTCAGACCGTAATTATGAATGAGATCATATATAAAGCTCATTACCCAGCCAAGGATTGTACCTAATACAGCCATTTATACACTCTCCGGAAATTAATCTTCGTCATCTGCAAGAAGATCGTCTGCCGTGATGATGTCCTTTTCGCCATCATGGAGAGCATTTATCTCAGCTGCATCGATAGCCGGAACAGTTTCCGCCTCATTTTTCTTGAATACTCTCTTGATCTTGCTCCAGAAGATACCTATAAATGTTCCCGCAGTGATGAGAACACCCGCTGCGATCTGAACGATAAGGCTTGTGGTTGCCGGATCAATGTACATTGCTGCTGCCTGATTAAACATAATAAACTATCCTTCCTTAATTTGTTTTTGCCACTTCCCAGTTATCGAAATCTCTTGCGTCACCTTTTATTTTATAGAGCGTTTTGGGCTCTAAAAGACCGTAACCCATAAAATCGTATGTCTGGAGATATCTTGTGGGATGAAGCTCCTGTGTTATAACATCATTATATGAATATCCGAACTTTTCATGATCTATGCCGGCATATTCAAGAATGCTTGCCGGGAAGAAATCATTTGTAAGCTCTGACTTGCTGTCAGTCTGAAGCGGAACTCTTTCCGCATTCTTCGGCTTTACAAGAAGCGAAGTCATGATAGGACTTTCAAGATACTTCTTGCTTGCCGCTTCAATCTCATCGGGCGGTCTGCCGTGATCGCCGAGAATTATGATAGTTGAGTTGTCATATACGCCAAGTTTTTTCATTTCCTCCATGTAGTAGAAAACGATTTCAAGGTCGCCTCTGAGAGTTTCTACTCTTTCGATAGCTTCTGTTCCAGTCTTGTCGTAAAGAGCGACAAGTCTTGCGGAACGGTTATGTGCACCGTTGAGATGAGTATAGTTGAATACCTTCTTTTCGCTGTCAGCATTAAGCGGATGACTTCTTATATAATCGTTGTATCTCAGATCAGATTCAACATCAGTAGCCATCGGCATACGATCCTCCATTACAACCTTGTATTTAATGAAGTCGGAAGAAAGATTTGCACCCATTCCCACAGTATAAACGCTCTTGAGGGCATAGGGAGAAAGCTTTGCAAGGGAAATCTTTGTCAGCGACTGGATAATTCCGTTCTTGCCGGTGTAGTTGAATTCTACATTATTGTCCTCGCACTGTCTGATATTGTCACACTGTTCTTTAAGCTGTACAACACTGCTGTAAGTTGTGAGATTGTCAATGAGAAGGTTTACATTATAGCCGTTCTCCTTGAGATTCTTCGGAACAGTATCGCCAGCCCATGCCTTGCTTACATAATCTGCCCATTCAGTACCCTTATACATAGAATTTGTGAGCATCTGCGGAACAGACGGGAAGGTCTGCGTATTATGCGAAATATTGTTGCGGTAATATGTAAAGCCTTCAAGCTTGTCGTTAAGCTCAGGATAACGTGCAACTGCCTGATCCATCCAGTCTCCGTCCATTCTGTCAACGAGAAAAACGATGATATTTTCTTCCTTTGAAAGAGACATTGCCGGCTCATACGAAAGATAGGATGTATAATTCTTCTTGTATTTACTGAAATCTGCTGTAAGCATTGAAGTTCCTGTGCCGGCAAGCTGCATCAGGAAAAAGAGTGCACTCATATACGGTATAATTTTCCCGCCGGAGAAGTTCAGCACCTTATTTTCCGGAAGCTTCCTTGCAATGATCGTCAGAACAAGCGGAAGTGCTATAAGTGCAATATACAGTGCCGCATTCAGTATAACCGTAGCCTTGTGGTCATTATAGCGGTAAGCGTCTCCGGTGAAGGAGGTCATCTTGCCGTTGAGGAAGAGCATCTGTATATATCCTGCAAACAGGAATCCGAAAATCAGTCTTGATATTATTATATACATCATTTCGCTGATGAGCAGCATTACTGCCTGAAGTACAGCCAGTGCCGCAAAGGAAATAAGAGATACTATCAGCATAGGAGGGAAAACGCGTCCGAAGCCTACGATGAAATCCCTCTGATTTCCGATGAAAACATCAAGAGGCGAAAAGAAAAACAGCGTAAAGCTGAAAGCCAGACTTATAAGAAGCATTGTCAGCACATTTTTCTTGTTAAAGCGGACTGCCAACCCCTTTTTTTCGCCCTTTACCACATTTTTTTCTTTTGTTCCGGAATCATTTACGATTTTCTTTTTTTCTTTATTAGCTTTGTTCATATCTTAACCCCTATCATCGACAAAAATATACATAAAATATTTTATCACAGTACAACGGCAATGTCAATAACACAAAAATCAATTTAAGCATTTAACACAAAAAAAGCACTCCACACTTTTCTTTTATGTGCGGAATGCTTTACATAATTTCTTGTATTTCCCTATAAATCTGCAACAGCAGACGTTTTTACAACTTTTCGTTGGCATCGTAGAACACATTATAGATGACTGCTCTGTGGCTGTAAGTACTCAGCACAAGACCAATGATCACATACATACTCACCATAGCGGTTCCTCCTGCACTGAGGAACGGAAGCGGAATTCCGATAACCGGAGCCATTTTCAGCACCATTCCTATATTGAGAATACAGTGCGAAAGCATAAGACCGAAGGCTCCCATGCAGATGAACATACCAAGACGGTCGCAGGTCACACGGCTGTCAGCGAATATCTTGAGACATATATACGCAAGGATTATGAGAAGACCCATTGCTCCGAGGAAGCCGAATACCTGTCCCACATAAGTGAAAATGAAGTCGTTGTGAATCTCAGGAACGTATACATATTCTTCCACGTTGCTGAAAAGCCCCTTCCCAAAGACCTTTCCGGATTTGAGAGCCGCAAGTCCGAGATCCTGCTGGTATTCTATATCAGCGTCACTTCCCGGATCAAAGAGAATAAGTATACGCTTTTTGTGGAATTCATCAAGGACAAAAAACCACATTGCCGCTATTGCTCCGCCAATAACAACCGGTGCAGCCGCAAGATATTTCCACGATATTTTCGCTGAACAGATCATGCAGATAAATATTGCCGAAAAAACAATTGCCGTACCGTAGTCTCCCTGCAATCCAACAACTGCGATAGGAAATCCGCCATGGATGAGAAGCAGAAGCATATGCAGAGGCTTGTTCATATTCTCCTCGTCCTTTGACAGATGATATCCGAAGGTCAGGATAAAGGCTATTTTAAGTATCTCCGAAGGCTGAAAGTTTACCGGACCTATCTGAAGCCACGCCTGATCGTCGGCACCGGAACGCTGATATCCCAGTGACGTGAAGGTCAGTGCCACAAGGAACAACGCTGCCGGAGCAAAAATAAACCACAGCTTTACAAGCTTTCTGTAATCTATAAGCGAAACAATAATCGCAACTCCGAAGCCTACGATCATCGAAAACAGCTGTGTTTTCCAGTCATCGCCGCCGACTCCTTCACCTGCACTAATGCCGTTTTCTGCTATTGAGTAAATAAGCAGAACACCGATAGCGGCACAGATCGTTACAGCGAAAATAAGTCCGGCATCAATGAGATGCTTGTTCTTTTGTAATTTGAATGCCGATTTCATTTTATCTCCTTTTCTTTCTGATGTCTATGTATTTCAGGACTGCGACCAGTATTTGCGGTCAAGGCTTCTGTACTGTGCTGCAGCAGCTATATGCTGTCTTTTTATCACCTCTGAAGAATCCATATCAGCCATTGTTCTTGCTACCTTGAGTATTCTGTCGTAGGCTCTTCCGCTGAGATCAAGCTTGTCAAAAACAGCCTTGAGCATTACCTCGGCTCCGTCGTCAAGCGGACAGAATTCCTGAAGCTTGTCTGCGGTTATAAGTGCATTGCAGGTAATTGCCGTTCCTTCAAATCTGCGGTTCTGGATTTCTCTTGCCGCCGCCACACGCTTTCTTATCTCGGCTGAGGCTTCCGTTTTCTGTTTCGATGTAAGATCCTCATACTCAACAGGTGCGACCTCAATGTGCATATCAAAACGGTCAAGAAGCGGTCCCGATATCTTTGAAAGATATGCCGCAGACTTAATCGGCGAGCATATACATTTACGTCGTGGATGCCCGAAATATCCGCACGGACAGGGATTCATCGCACCGATAAGCATGAACGTACACGGATACGTCACTGTTCCGGACGCACGGGCAATAGTCACCTTTCGTTCTTCAAGCGGCTGACGCAATATCTCCAGAGAACGTCTGTCAAATTCCGGAAGCTCGTCCAGAAAAAGCAGTCCGTTGTGGGCGAGGGAAACCTCTCCCGGCTGGGGAACGCTTCCTCCTCCGGCAAGTCCGGCAGAAGAAACAGTGTGATGCGGTGCACGGAACGGTCTTTTTGTTATGAGGGGTTCCTCAGTGGACAAAAGACCGGAAATAGAATGAATCTTTGTAGTTTCAAGAGCTTCCTCAAAGGTCAGCGGTAGAAGTATCGACGGCATTCTTTTTGCAAGCATACTTTTACCGCTTCCGGGAGATCCTATAAGCAATGCGTTGTGACCTCCTGCCGCCGCTATTTCAAGTGCCTTTTTAGCCGTCTGCTGTCCCTTGACATCGGCGAAATCAAGTATTTCCAGATAGCTTGTCTCCGGCGGAATAAAATGCTCTGCCGGCTTTATAAAGCCATCACCTCTGAAATGCCTGATAAGCTCCTCTGTATTCTTTACGCCATATATGTCAATTCCCTCTATGACAGCGGCTTCTGCAGCATTTTCATATGGAACAAATACTGATTTCAAGCCTTTTTCACGGGCAAGCATGACCATCGGCAGAACTCCGTTTATCTGCCTTACGTTGCCGTTGAGAGAAAGCTCTCCGATGAAGGCACAGCTTTCAGTAGAAACATTTATCAGATGCATTGCCTGAATAACAGCCATAAATATCGCTATATCGTGGACAGATCCGCTTTTTTTAGTATTCGCCGGTGCAAGATTTACCATAACCGACGCAACAGGAAAGTTTATATTTGACGCTCTCAGAGCCGCCCTGATTCTTTCACGGCTTTCCCTTACAACAGCGTCGGGAAGTCCGACTATATCAAACTGAGGTGCTCCACGGCTTATATCGACTTCCACATCAACCGGAAAGGCGTTAAGTCCGAAAAGTCCCAGACTGGAAATATTCGCAAACATGATATCCCTCCTCAATATTGCTTCTTTTAATTATAACATCTTTTTCCGTATTTGTAAACGATTTTTTGTAAAGGACAGGGAGATTATGTCTGATATTTTCTAAAAAATGCTTTCTATCACCGGAGTTTCGCCCTTTTCCAGTGACTCTATCATGTGGCGAAGTTCCATAAGCTCGGAGTGAAGCTCCTCGCTGTCTCCTTCCGCAAGATATATTACTCTTGCTGATATACGGTCAATTTCCGTCAGTTTTTCGTTGTTTATCAGCATTGAGGAGTATTTCCGGAATCTCTCCCATGCTTTTTCAAAAGCCCTTGCTTTTTCACAGGCAGAATCATGATCGCCGGAATCATAAAGCTCCCATATATTCTCTGTGCGGCTGATGAAATCAGTGCATTTTCTGTTGATGAGAACTCCCGTGAAAATGCTCATTCCAAGAAGTACCGCAAGAATCACAAAGCTTATCTTAACCCTTGTCACTGACGTTTCCCTCCCTGATATATGGTTTTCTGCCGTCCTTGCCGGCGATATAGCACTTTCCTGTTCTGTCCGCTGCCATTATCATCACATCTGACAGCTTCGCATTCCCCTCACTGAGCATATTTTTCACCCACTGAGTATCAAATCCAAGCGATTTCAGAGATGTTTCAAGTATTTTTCCGTCCGAAACAACAAGCTGCGGCGGGTCTTCCGGATGCAGATTCAATCCGATATCCTTTCTCGTCGGTGTATCATCCGGCTGTTTCTTCATCACCGACATATTTCCTGTGGTTTCCACGACGGCATACTGTACCTCGCTGATGTCGAAGATATCCTTTCCACGCAGAGAAGTCAGCAGATCATCAACAGAAAAGCGGAGATCCTTCATCACCTGTGCATCGACCTTTCCCTCCCGTATGATTATCTTCGGACTGCCGGAAACAAGCTTCCTCAGCTTCGGGAATTTCAGGCTCAGCCACGACATTATGACCTCGAAGCATACAAGCGAAAGAATAGGCGTTGCACCCATTATCACCGGAATATCAGGATTTTCTATGGGCAGTGTTGCAATATTTGATACAAGAATTGTGATTACCAGCTCCGATGGCTGAAGTTCTCCGAGCTGTCGCTTTCCCATAAGCCTTACAGCAAAAATTACAAGAAAATAAAGTATTAGCGATCTGATAAAAATTATGCTCATCAACAATAACCCTTTCATCGGAATTCTGTTGATTATTATTTCTGATTTGATTGATTTTATTCTCTGTATCACAAAAAGTCCCTGCTTTACGGCAGAGACTTTTTGCATGAGAGATAAAAATTATAGCAATTCAATATTCGGCATTATATTCATTATATGCTTTCACAATAAGCTCAGCACAGAGATCGTCGCCGAGAACAGCACTATTGAGGCAAAGGCAGTAGGTATCCTTATCCTGCCACAATCTGCCGGTATTGACATTGTAGAAAGTCTCACGGCGTTTATCAGCCTTCTTCATAACAGAATCCGCCTTATTTGACGCAATACCGTATTCAGCAACTGCCCTTTTCGCTCTTGCTTCGGCATCAGCGTAGATATACACACTGAAGCACCCTTTTTCTTCAAGGACATAGTTTCCGCAGCGACCTACAAGAACGAAGCTCTCCTCATTTTCGGCGATTTCAGTTATTATCCTGCTCTCCATGAGGAAAACCTTATCAGAAAGCGGCAGGCTGTCCTCCATAGAACGTACCGGATTTGCCGATAGAAGCAACGAATACAGAAAGCTTGTAGGAACATTTTCTTCTGCACTCTCGAGGTACTCAGGCGAAACACCGCATTTTTCCGCAGTCATTTCAAGTATCTGTCTGTTGTAGCAGTTTATCCCCAGTTTTTCTGCGACAAGCCTTCCGATAACGCTTCCTCCGCTTCCGTACTGACGTTCTATTGTTATGATTCTTTTTTTCATTCAATTACCCCCTCAGTAACCGGAGCACCTGATATACTCCGGCAAATCACACAATCAATATAGTACATTAATACATATTATACCACATTATTCGCATTTTTCAATGGATTATCTATAAATTTTCAGTTCCTTCATTAATTTCTCCGTTTCTTACAATTAATATATATATCTATTGTGCAATTCCAACTAACATCTTTTTCTGCAATTCCTCCTCCCTGTATGCTGAGTAATGGAAATTAATTATAATTGCTATTGACAGATTGACAAAATTAAGATATAATAGTAATTGAGGTACAATTGGTTTTTTTAAGACAAATCAATTAAGACGCTCAGATGCTTTACTGCGTCAAATCAGCTAATAACAGGAGGTACAATGCCATGTCACTGACAACAAACCCCAATGTATTAAAATGGGTCGATGAAATGATTGCTCTCTGCAAGCCTGAAAAGGTTGTATGGATCGACGGTTCTCAGGAACAGCTCGACGCTCTCACAGCAGAGGTTACTTCTCTCCCCGACGGAGATCCCAACAAGATGTATTATCTTAATCAGGAAAAACTCCCCGGCTGTCTCTATCACAGAACTGCTGTAAACGACGTTGCCCGTGTTGAGGACAGAACTTTCATCTGCACAAGAAACAAAGAGGACGCAGGTCCTACAAATAACTGGATGGATCCCCAGGAAATGTACGCTAAGCTTACCCCTATGTACGACGGCGTAATGAAGGGACAGACAATGTACATCATCCCTTATTCAATGGGTCCCGTTGCTTCACCTATCTCCAAGATCGGTGTTGAAATTACTGACTCTATCTACGTTGTTCTCAATATGAACATCATGACAAGAATGGGTAAGGCAGCTTTCGACAGACTCGGTGATTCCAACGACTTCGTAAGATGTCTCCACTCCAAGGCTGACGTTGATCCCGAAAACAGATACATCGTTCAGTTCCCTGAAGACAACACTATCTGGTCAATCAACTCTGCTTACGGCGGAAACGTTATCCTCTCCAAGAAGTGCTTTGCTCTCCGTATCGCTTCCTTCCAGGGTAAGAACGAGGGCTGGATGGCTGAGCATATGCTTATCCTCGGCGTTCAGAAGCCCGACGGAGAAACTAAGTACGTTTGTGCTGCTTTCCCCTCTGCCTGCGGTAAGACTAACCTCGCTATGCTTATTCCTCCGGAGGGATACCTCAAGGATGGCTACAAGGTATTCACAGTAGGCGATGATATCGCTTGGCTCAAGCCCGGCGAGGACGGCAGACTCTACGCTATCAACCCTGAAAACGGCTTCTTCGGCGTTGCTCCCGGAACAAACGCAAAGTCCAACTACAACGCTCTTGCTTCCACAATGAAGAACGCTATCTTCACAAACGTTGCTCTCAACAATGCTGACAACACAGTATGGTGGGAAGGTCTCGACAAGAATCCTCCCGAGGACGCAACTGAGTGGACAGGTATCAAGACAAACGGCAAGGAGTGGACTGCTGAGGGCAAGAAGCTTGCTCATCCCAACTCACGTTTCACAGCTCCCGCTGCAAACTGCCCCTGCATCTCACCTGAGTTCGACAGTGCTGCAGGCGTTCCGATCTCTGCAATCGTATTCGGCGGAAGAAGAGCTTCCACAACTCCTCTCGTATATCAGTCATTCGACTGGACTCACGGTACATACATCGGTTCAGCTGTTTCCTCTGAGACAACTGCTGCTGCTACTGGTGCCGTTGGTGTTCTTCGTCACGATCCTATGGCTATGAAGCCCTTCATCGGTTACAACGTAGGCGATTACTGGCAGCACTGGCTCGATATGGGTGCTAAGCTCGGCGATAAGGCTCCTAAGATCTTCAACGTAAACTGGTTCAAGAAGGACGAGGAAGGCAACTTCATGTGGCCCGGCTTCGGCGACAACATGAGAGTTCTTGACTGGATCGTAAAGAGATGCGACAACGAGGTTGAAGCTGACGAGACAGCTATCGGATACCTCCCCAAGATGGGCGATATCAATGTTGAGGGTATCGAGGATGAGGTTACTCCTGAAATCATGGAGAAGCTCCTCGCTGTTGACAAGGATCTCTGGACAAAGGAAATCGCTGAAATGCGCAGATATTACGACGAGGATATTGCTGCTAAGGGCGGAAGAATTCCTGCTGATCTTTACAGCGTTCTTGACAAGATTGAAGCTAATCTCGGCAAGTAATCCATAAACAATAAAAAATCCTGTATGCCACGCATACAGGATTTTTTCTTTAAAGAGTGAAATAATCACCCTTATAAGGAATACCTTGAGCTATTATTGTCCCATCAGCATATCAATGGTAACCGGAAGCTTATGGTATTTTCCGAGAATATAGTTCTTTAGTGCAGCTGCATCAGCCTTGGTTATAACACCATCATCAAGCACATCCGCAGCCTCAATCTGTGCAGTATTGAAGAAAATATCGTCGTTGATATACTTATTCAGCAGAACAAGATCAAAAGAGTCAATCTGTCCGTCACCGTTAAGATCGCCGCAGTATGCCGGAACTATTTCGTCCTCCAGAGGATTCTTCTGATCCGGAAGAGTCTGTCCCTCAGGAATAGCAACAAGTATTACTGCCCAATGCCACTTCTTCTGCGTTTCAGGGGCGTAAACAACAGCAACACCGATATGTGTAGCCTCTGCCTTGGTGATAATATCCCAGTGATTATCAGGAGAATTTTTCCACGCTTTCAGCATGGATTCGATATTGTACGAACCTCTTCCAAGAGTCTCGCCGCACCAGAAGAAATTCACTATATCTGTATCTATAAGGGAATCTATCTCTGTTCCATCATAGCGGATATGACTGTACAGCTCTACAATTTCATTAGCTCTGAGCTCTGCAAGCGTATTGAGATACGGAACGATTTTAAGTGGCTTGCGTCCAACCGCTTCTCTTTCCTCGTTAAAGCGTGCCGCCATTGTCTCTGCCGCTGTTGCCGCATCCATTTCCGCCCCTCCGACTGAATTGGCTGTATACTTAACAGGAATTGTCACAAGACACAAAAATGACATAACAAATGCGGTAACCAATGAAAACAATTTATTAAGCTTTTTACTCATAACAAAACCTCCACCCTATTAAAAAATCCAAATAATTTCAGCGGACATAGTTTTACTATCCGCATAATTTTCTTTATTTAATATTACCACATTCAAACAACAAATGGAAGGGAAAAACAGCAAATTCATCACAATGCACAATGAGTTTCTACCTTTTGCACAAACTATTTTTATACATATAGTATATCAGCTTCTTTATTTATCCAGAGAGAACATTTCTTTTTAAACCTCTGTTAAAAACATTTTATTCTTGACAAATTCACCGTTCTGATGTAAAATGATTGTATATACTTCAAAGGAGATTCTCCATGCTTAAATTCAAACCCAAGATGTTCCGTGAAGCTTCAGATTCCCTCGTTTCACATAATATTCCTGTCAAGCTTCTGATTTTCATTTCAGCCCTTGCTGTCATATTCATACTTGAATCAATAATCCCTTCAATTCTCACTACACCGAGAATTATGGAGGAACTCGCCTCGGATCCGCTTTATACTTCCGGAAAGAAACAGATCACACTATCCGAATCAATGAAAATAACCTCGAAATATATGCAGCTTCCCGAAATTATGGTTCCCAATCTTCTCTGCACAGTATTCGGTACGATAGTCAGCCTTTTCTGCTGCCGTTTCATCGAAATGAGGCACGTCAGAAGCATGGGCGTCAGAAAACGCAGACTCGTTCCGCACTACCTGACAGGTCTCGGTATCGGTGCCGTTCTTATGACATCTATAACACTCTTGACCGTGCTTTCCGGAGCCAACAGCATAAGCCTTTGCAGCGGCATAAATGTCGGTATCATCGCCCTCTATCTTCTCGGCTTCTTCGTTCAGGGCATGAGCGAGGAATTCATTTTCAGAGGCTATCTTATGTCGTCCATCGGAAGCAGAAATACAACTCTTGCCATTGTCATAAATTCCGCCGCATTCGGTATCGCACACGGGTTAAATCCCGGTCTTACGCCTATTGCAATGGTAAATCTCGTACTTTTCGGACTGTTTGCCTCGTTCTATGTTATCCTGTTCGACGATCTCTGGGGAGCTTGTGCAATTCATTCTGTGTGGAATTTCATGCAGGGAAATATCTACGGCATAAGCGTCAGCGGCTCAGGAAAAAGCGAATCCGTTTTCAGAGTAAGCCAGAAATCGTCCCACGGATTTCTCACCGGCGGAAATTTCGGCATTGAGGGAAGCATCTTCACAACAATTGTTCTTCTTATCGCAACAGGTATAGTTCTTTATGCCATTAAACGCAGATATCCCGATAAAAACGAAACAGAACAACCCACATAAACACAAATAATAAATCTCCGTTCATCACGAACGGAGATTTTTCTTATCTGTTAAGAGTATAGATATTAACTACTAAATACAGCACATTCACTGCAACGGCAAGCACAACTCCTATTGAGCCCCTTGCAACTGAAGCTCCTCGGTACACCTGCTCCGGAGTAGTTTTCGGAAATTTATCGCCCATTCTGAACAGAATCAGTGCAATAAATCCCACAAGTGCAAGCATAACCTGTGCCCTTATGATTATCATTTGCTCATGCTGGGTGAATTCCGGAATACTGAGCAGAACATTCATCGTATTAAGCACCGCATGAACTCCTATCGCCGGAATTATCGAATTATGCTTCAATGTGATATGCGCAAGGAAAATTCCCAGAATAAAGCCGAGAATAAACTGCATGATATTTCCGTGAGCAAGTCCGAACATCACAGCAGTAAAGAATATCGCAAACCGCTGATTCGCTTTTGAAAAGGTTCTGAGAAGCATTCCCCTGAAAAAGAGTTCCTCTGTAACAGGTGCAACAACACAGGTATAAACCGCACTGACAGCCAGTCCGATTCCGGTAGCAGGATAATCACCGCCGCTTGTCACTCTTATTCCTGCAAGAGAGAACATATTCACAGCAAATTGTCCGATCATTATTGCGGTAAACCACAGCGTAAATCCGATAAGACTGTACTGCAGAAAATCACGGAATTTATAGTCCTTCGGCTTGAAGAAGGCTGATATCCGCTGCTTTGACAGCTTCATTCCAAGAAATGCAAATGCAATATTCGTCAGACCAAAAACAAGCATATTGAAGCCCGCCCAGATAGATGAATTCTCGATATATGTGGATATTGAGCCTGAATCTATCTGCGGATTCCCCTTCTCAAGAAGCCTTACCACAACAACCGCCAGAATATTCATCAGTGAATATGCAACAAAGAATCTCAGCAGGCTGCACCATCCGCCTATTGCATAGAAGCTTCTGAGCTTTGAGCGTTCATCTGCTGCCGGTTCAAGCTCCGGTTTATAGTCCGGAATGGAAATAAGCGGCTGTATCTCTGTATAATCCTCCTGATATCCGTGATATTCGGTCGGATTGCCAAAAGGATCATGCGGATCTGTCATATTTTTTCTGAGATACTCTGCCTCAGTATCATTTATATATTTTGTCAGTCTGTAAATCTGATTCTGCAATACTGCAACTTCTGCCTGATGTTGATCGTTGTTTACTAATTCGTCCATTTCCTTCCTCCCGTCCTTAGTAGTTCTTTTTAATTATACTACTTATAGAGGAAAAAATCAAGTAAAATTTCAAAATACAAGGCAAAGGGTATGTGTAAAATTTTCGTAGGCAGATATATTTTATTGTTTTATTACTTTTGTAGGGGCGGATGCCTACATCCGCCCGTTATGAATGTGATTTGTCTGCGGTGCGATGTGGGCATCGCACCCTACACCGTAGGGAGTCACCCTACATTGCCTATATTTATTTTACACATACAGGCAAAGGGCGGATGATAATATCCGCCCTTGAAAAATCAGAACACAATACTTATAACTACTCTTTCATTGGCATATGATGCACTAATGCTTCCGCCCATCTGTTCAGTAAGCTCCCGTGCGATTGAAAGACCTATTCCCGTTGATCTATCCCCTGTTTCAACGGTATAATAGCGGTCAAAGAGACGTCCCACCGAAATCTCGTCAAGACCGGACGCACTGTTTGAAAAGGTTATTGTGCCGTCCTCAGTAAGCGTTATGCAGAGATCTCCGCTGCTGTATTTAACGGCGTTGGAAATTATATTTGAAAACACTCTGGACAGTGCGTTCTTATTGAGCATACGATGAACCTTTTCTTCGCATATACTGATTTCCGGCGAGATACCGGATTCTGTAAGGACAGCATAAAATCCCGAAATGCTTTCCTCCAGAACATTATTTACAATCACATCCTCCGGTTCATGGGAAATCTTCTCTCCCGATACGGCAACAGAATACTTGAGAAGCTCCTCTGTAAGAAGCTTCATTGCGGCTGTTCGCTCCGAAATAATCTTGAGATACCGCTGTGCCTGCGGTGACATTTCCTCTCTTTCAAGGATATTCAGATATCCGACTATGGCAGTCAGCGGTGTTCTCAGATCGTGAGAGATATTGGTCACGTCCCTTTTCAGCTCAACATCTCCCTGCTGACAGCGTATTCTTTCCTTTTGCAGAGCCTTAAGCTGAACATTAAGCTCAGACGCAAGCCTGCGCAATCCCTTATCTCCGGATGAAATATATATAATTGCGTTTGTATCTGTGGACAGCTTTTTTTCAAGTCCGGTTATAATTTCCCTGACAGCACACCTGATAAGATATAATTTTACAGCCAGCGTTATAATTACAGCCAGCGATATCAATACTATCCACAGACACAAAACTTCCATGCGTTACCCCTTATTTATTATTTTAGATTCTGCTTTCTGAATACGACTATTCCGGCTGAAGTCGCTGCAAGAATTACCAGAGACGACCAGAGAATCGTAGTATCGTTATATGATTTATCCCAATCACCGATGTGTATATACTGACATCCCGGAGAAGCGTCTCTTACTAACTTGAATACCTTTCTCTTGATACCATGCGGAGCATTGGGATCCTCGCCCTTCTGTGAAACAAGGTTATCTATTTCGCCGTAAGTGATACCAAGCTTCAGGAACTCTTCTTCTGTCATTTCCTCAAAAGGCTTGGGCAGCTCAACTATTCTTCCGGTATCTTCAAGCATATACACGTTTTCATCATAATACTCCGGATTATCAAGGCTGTATATGATTTCAGTTGAAAATACTTCCATGGCACAGGCAAGTAACAGAGTGATCGCAATACATCCTGCCTTTGAATGAAAAAGCATTGAAATGAAAGTGCATATCGCTGCCCACGAAGCTGTTGCAAAGATTCCTGCAAGAATATACATGAATATTTCCGACGCCGATAGTATACTGTTATCAAAAAGAATTCGGGCTGTTATATACGACGAGGCAAGTCCCGCCAGATATATAAGCTCGGAAACCGAAACTGCCGTTATAAGATTTGAAAGATACACGTTTATACGCTTATGACCGACTACAAGCTTGTTCCTTATCGTTCCGTCAGAATAGTCAGTACCGATAAAAAGTCCGATAACCACCGTCGCAATAAACGGCAGTAACATTCCCGTACTGAACATATAGCCCTCATGAAGGGTATATCTCTCTGCTTCTCTGATAAAGTCCTCACGTTCTTCCGGGGTCCAGTCCTCCATAATTTCTACATCATGCTGATAGAACTCCGGATATTTCTGCATATCCCTGTAAGTTGAAAATGGAACAATAAAATTGACAACAATAAAAATCACAGCACCAAGCTGGAAATACCAGCTCTTGAATATTCTCGCAAAATTAGCCCTTAATAATCTGCTCATTTCTCTCCGCCTCCTACAAGATTCATAAAGTAGCTTTCAAGACTTTCGTCACGCTCCGACATGGTGAAAACTTCGCAGTTTTCCGCCGAAATAGCGTTGATAAGCTTTGTTGCACTCATTTTTGTAAAAAGATCGGCAGAGTTATCGCCGGTTACAGCGTAATCAACATTGATTTTGTCAAGAGCTCTTGCCATTGCAGAAATATCCTCAACCTCCACACGAATTGCCTTACGGCAGGCAGCTTCAAGCTCTCCGGCACTTATCTCCTTCACAATACGTCCGCCGTCAATAAAGCCGTAATGTGTGGCAAGTCGTGACAGCTCGTCAAGAATATGGCTGGAAATAAGTACGGTTATATTGCGTTCCTTATTAAGCTTTAAGATAAGCTCACGAATCTCGATGATTCCCTGTGGATCAAGACCGTTTATCGGTTCGTCAAGCACGAGAAAATCAGGATTTCCGACCAGAACCATAGCAATTCCAAGTCTCTGACGCATACCGAGTGAGAAGTTCTTTGCTTTTTTCTTTCCTGTACCGGCAAGTCCTACAAGTTCCAGTATCTCAGGAATCTCATTGAAATCCGGTACCCCCACAATACGGCACTGCTCACGGAGATTCTCCACAGCAGTCATTCCCATGTATATAGAGGGAGTCTCAACCACCGCACCCATCCTTCTTCTTGCGTCGTAGATTTCGCTGCCGGTGCTTTTTGCTCCATAAAGTGTATAGTCACCTGAGCTTACAGGCTGTACTCCCGTAAGAAGACGTATAAGTGTAGTCTTGCCGGAGCCGTTTTTTCCGACGAAGCCATAAATTGAACCCTTCGGCACGTTCATTGAAAGACCATCAAGTGCCTTGAATTTTCTGTAATGCTTACACAAAGCATTTGTCTGAAGAACATATTCCATTAATGTCTACCTCCTTATCTGATGTAATAATAATATCATGCAATTGTTAAGAAGGCGGTAAAGAAAAACGTTAAGAAATGGTTAAGATTAATCCTCACGCATTTTAAAGCCAATACCCCAGACCGCTTCGATGTAATCTGTACCGTTTACCTCTTTCAGCTTGCGCCGGATATTACTGATATGCACCTTAAGAGAACTCTCAACGCAGTCGGGAGTATCAATGCTGATTCTGTCAAGAATTACAGATTTAGCCACAACCTGCGACGGATTCTGCATCAGAAGCTTAAGAATTGCAAATTCCGTTTTCGTACACTTTACGGGAACATCTGAAACCATAACGCCATGAGCAACAAGGTCAATTGTAATCTCCCTGAACGTAATGCTCTCCGACGAAACAGAAGTGTCGTTCTTTCTCAGTGCAACGGTGATTCTGGCAAGCAGCTCATCAATATCAAAGGGCTTGGTGATATAGTCGGCGGCTCCGCTGAGAAGCAGATTCACCTTGTCGCTGATTCCTGCCTTTGCAGATAAAATTATCGTCGGGATATTCTTTATCCTCGGAAGAACTTCCTCTCCGTTCATTCCCGGAAGCATCAGGTCAAGAAGCACAAGATCAGGCTTCTTGTTTTCAAGAATCATAAGTGCTTCTGTTCCCGAATACGCACGAAGAATATTATACCCCTCCCGTGTGAGAATTTCTTCAAGCATATTCCCGATATGGATATCATCATCAGTTATAAGAATAGTTTTCAATTTTATTCCCCTTTATAATTTATCGTCTGAACAAAAACAGACTCCGCCCTTTTCAGAACGGAGTTCTGGTAATCTTACTGTAAACAGATAACAATAAAATGCTTCACGTCTGTTATCCACAGATATATTATAGCACATTATGCTTGAGATTACAAGAATTTTCCAATGAAATCACGATATATCTTCTTTGGTGATGTTTCTTACCCATCTGTACTTCATATAATGCCTGTACACTGCGGGAATTTTAACAAACTCATCCAGCGTCAGTATAAAAGCTACTGCAAGCACAGGCAATTTCAGAACAAATGCCGCAAGCATTCCCATGGGAACAACTACGCCCCAGAGCGTTATTACATCACACCACATACCGAATCTTGTATCTCCGCCTGAAGGAAAAATACCTGTTATAATCGTTGAATTGAGCGAGTTTCCAATAATATAATACGCCGCCATGAGCATCATGAATTTCAGATAATATTGTGCCTGCGGTGCAAGATGAATAAAATGAAGCACAAGCGGAGTTACCGCAAGTATAACTGCTCCTGACGCTATGCCGATCCATATAGAAAACCTCACAAAGCTTCCGCCTGCTTTTTTCGCTTCGTCAAGCTCATTACGACCAAGCATTCCACCGATAATAATACCCACACCTGATGCTATGCCCCAGCAAAGGCTTGCAATCATGCTCCGGACAATGCTGGCTATGGAATTCGCTGCGACGGCATCAGTGCCGAGATGTCCCATTATTACTGAATACATCGTTACTCCGCCACCCCAGCCAAGCTGATTTATAAGAAGCGGAACGGTATACCTCCAGTAATCCTTATGGAGTTCTTTATTGCCGGATCTCAGCATGAGCTTTATTCTCAGGGACGGACATTTCTTCCTTACAACAACAGCTGCAACCATAACCGCCTCAAAAATTCTCGCAAGAACAGTCGCAAGCGCCGCACCCTCTATTCCCATTTTCGGAAAAAATCCGATACCGAATATCAGTACGCCATTAAGTATAATATTTATCACAACGGACAGCGACCCCAGAACTGAGCTGAGCTTCGCTCTGCCGCATACCTTCATCATTCCGAAGTATGCCTGAGTAAATCCTGTCAGCAGATATGAAAGAGATACCGTTCGCAGATATTTCGCTCCTGCCGTTATAAGCTTGCTCTCGGAAGTAAAAAACATCATGATCTCTTTCGGCACAAGAGCAGCAGCAAATGTGAAAATAAATCCCACAAGCAGTGAGTACCGCATGGTTATCGCAAGAACTTCCTCTGCGGTCTTTTTGTCGCCCTTTCCCCAGTACTGTGCTGCAAGAACTGTCAGTCCGAATACGAAGGCTCCGTAAAACAAGCTGAACACAAAAGATATCTGTCCTGCAAGCGACGAGGCTGAAAGAGAATCCTGATCAAGAAATCCAAGCATAAATGCATCGCTTGCCGTAACAAGCGATGACATAAGAAATTGAAACGCTATCGGTGCAACGATGCCTGATAATTGTTTGTACAACGCTCTGTTGAAGCTCATACTACCACCTTTTTTCGTCTGATGTATTATTGCTCCACCAACTAAACCTTTCCAAAAAGACGAAATCAGAAAGTAAATTTATCAAGGAATGCCCCCCTGAAATGCTGCCGCATTTCAAGTTTTTATGACATAGAGACATTTTCTTTATTCTGAGTATCTGACGGCAAGGTTTAGTTGTTGGAGCAATATCATTATAATATATATCAGAAAGAATTTCAATACAAATATTGCTTTTTTATCTGATGATAATCAGAATACATTATCCGGAAGTTTTCTGCATAAAAATGCACCGCCGGAAACTCCGGAGGTGCATATTGTTATTCTGTGTATCAGCTGATCATTTCGCATATTTCATCAATTGACATACCGGTAATCGCCTTAATATCCTTATCCAAACAAGAATAAATGTAGTAGTCTACCTGAGCCTTTCTATATTTATAGCTGGCACCATTAAGGTTTTCTATTTGATTTTCATATACTACCGGATCAGCAAGGTCAGTATAATGTTTAACACCGTTTAATATAAGTGTAGCCTCAGTGAGTTCATTAATTTTTCCCCTCACATTATTGTAGTGACCCATAAAATATTCTTCGAATCCTTTAATAACCTCTGAATATGATTTTCCATAATATGGAATATATTCAAATAAGCTGGAGGCAACGTCAATAAATGAAGAAAGGCTATCCTTAGCGTTATCAATAGTAATCTCGGGTCCGTTTAATAATTCATGTACATCACAAGCTATTGTTCCATAACGAAGAACATCGGAGAGATATTTTATATCTTCTAATTCTGTATTTTCTGCTAATTTCTGGAGTTCTTCTAACTTACTCTTAAGCTTATTCATGTCGCTCTTTTCAAGGACTTTGTTTTGATTAGCCATCTCAATAGAAATATCTACGAGAACAGAATCACCTAAAACGGCAATCAAATAACCTCTCATGAATTTTTCCTGTTCAGACTCGCTGAGTTTGTCGAAAATAATACCACTTGCATTTACATACTGTTTAAATGTTGTAGACCTGGAAACGGGATAAACCACCTCACAATATATACATGTGAGAGCAGAGTAATCACTATTTGGCTTATACTTATGCCCCGTCTTAGGAATAGTTGTTTTGTTCAGAATACCACCACAGTTTGTGCACTTGCTGGCTCTTTCACCAGTTGTTTTACAAGTAGCATGCGTTAATATTGTGTAAGAACCATTGAAGGTGTGACTTGTTGTTTCTACATTTTTACAAGCAGAACATTCTCGTGTACATACGTCCTTATTAGAGCTGACACATTTCCAATCGCCATACTTATGACCAGTAGCCTTTATTGTCACTTTTTTTGTTGATTTGCATCCTGATCCTGTACACTTATAGAGTTTATATCCATTTGTAGTACATGTAGCCTTTACTGTCTTATTGTACTTATAATTGTGTCCAGTAGCAGCCTTGTAGTTCTTCTTTGTTGTAACACCACATCCTGATCTTGTACATTTATAGAGATCATAGCCCTTAGCTGTACATGTGGGCTTTACTGTCTTATTATACTTATAATTGTGACCATTGGCCTTTATTGTCACATTTCTTGTTGAAGAACATTTTGAGCATGCCTGAATCTTTAATCCGTCTGTTGTACAGGTTTCAGCTTTTGCTGTCTGCTTGTTCTGATAACTGTGTCCAGCAGCAGCCTTGTAGTTCTTCTTTGTTGTAGAAGTACATCTTGTACACTTATGGAGTTCATATCCCTGAGCTGTACATGTAGGCTTTACTGTCTTATTATACTTCATACTGTGCCCCAGCTTTGCAATTGTTCCTGTTTCACTGTATGTACATCCGGATTTTGTACAATAACGAACTTTTGCACCAGTCGCTGTACATGTAGGCTGCTTTGTTGTTGTCCATGAGCCCATGCTGTGACCTGTCTTTGCACAAGAAGACAAAGATGAACTTCCTGAAGTAACATTGCTTACTGCCTGTGAGATTCCACCGAGAACGGATGTATTAGAAGACGAAGATGAGCTTCCTGAAGTAACAGCTATTCTTTCTCCTCTGCTGTTTTTTGATGTCCATATTACAGTTTTATTTGATGAATAAATATAAAGTTCACCGCTATTATAGTCAAGATATAACAAATTTCCGCCTTTATTTGCTGAACGTGTTGCCCATACAGCTTTTCCGGCACTATTATACATTACCAGATTTCCATCATTCTGAAAAACGCAGGAAGTTGCTCCACTGTTACAAGTACCTGATGACCATAAAGCCGTAGTACCATTATAAATCACAAGGTTTCCATCTGACTGGAAAACTATATTAATATTTGATGCAGTTGTATACCTTTTGTTAATCGTAAATTTGAAACCTTTAACACCAAGACATTTAGAAGTATTGATATTTGCCGCATAAGACACGCTGACACTTTTATCAAACGCCTTGTTTAAAGAATTTGACGGAAGCACACCTAACATAGACGCAGAACAACAAGCCGCCGTAAGGAAGCTTACAACCCGCTTTTTAAAGCGACTTGATTGTACGGATGATTTGATTGACATGTTTATAACCCCTTTCATATTTGTTTTCGCTTCATTAATCAGCAAAAACTATTTAAAATTTATGATAATCTCTTTTTGTGCCTATCAGCGTTTGTATAACCTCAAATTTTTATTCAAGGCTCAACGCCTACATTTATGTATACACCACATGATAAAAAATGTTACAAAAAATCTTATAACATAATTACATCAGTTTTTTATATTAGTGGTGTTTAAACGCAAATCGCATAATAAATTAATACTATAAAAAAATACAAAAAAGATCGGACTCAGGTATTATCTCCTAATCTGCTCTTTATCATTTTTATTCGCCTTGCGGAAATTACAAGAATTTTCCGATGAAATCACGATATATCTTCTTTGGTGATGTTTCTTACCCATCTGTACTTCATATAATGCCTGTACGCTGCTGGAATTTTAACAAATTCATCCATTTCGGATTCAAGCATTTCCTGTATCGATCAGCTGAGAAGGTCTTTCAGCGCATCCTTGACATCCTTCGCCGATCTGATATCATACTCCTCAAATTCCTATGATGTTGCCCTCACTCGTTGACTATCTTTTTCTTCTTCCCATAAAAAAATCAGACCCCTGTGATATTTTACCACAGTCAGATGACTTTTTACAGACTTTTTTTCAGAGGATCTATTTTTTATCTTATGAAACGCGATTTATTTAACACTTACTACTAAACGACCAAAACCCCCATATTTGAAAATCAAATTTCAAATATGGGGATTCTTTAATTTGGATTATTTAGCAATTGGTCCGATATATCTTTCGTCTTCAGGATTAAAGAGATAAGATAAATCATAAATGATTTTATAGTCTGAATTTAATAATCCACATCTTTCTGCAATATATACTTTATCATTTTTATATGGGATTATCCATTCACATTCGTTTCCGGATTCATCGATGTAAACGTTAGTTGAATATCTTCCGCCATTACGTTTACTATCAAGATTAACTATAATATCATATGTTCCGGATGAATCAAGTTTTTTGTTTGTAAGAGCTTCATAAAGGGCTTTTGCATTACTGTTTATCATAGAACGAGCCGCAACATTTATTGCTTTATCATATGCAGATACTTCTTTTCCGCTGCCCCACGCTGCAACATTATTTTCATATTTTGAAGAACCAAGTGAAATAGTTGCATAATATGCACCATTATCGGATTCTATAATATTAATTGCCTTATAATCATAGCTTATATTTGCTCCAGCCTGGCCAAATAAATCTGCAGCAATAAGTGCTGTTCCTGCAACATTACCCTTTACTCCATTACCTAAACATTCGCCAGCATCTTCATTTAAAGTTAATCCGGCAATAAATGAAGCCCAATCAAAGTTTCTTGTATTATCATTGATAGTAGCTACGATAGTTGTAGGACTTGAAATCTGAGTTTCATAAACCGGTGTATGAATCTTTATTGGATAATTTTTTCCGTTGAATACAACATATCCATAAGGCGCATTAGCATCAGGCTTTGCTGTTGCTACGGTATAATTTTTCTTCTCAACTTTGGGCATAGTAACTATATCTTTATATCCACAAAGCTGACATGTTCTTTCTTTTTCACCGGTACGTGTTGCTGTGGGAGATATTGTAACTAAGTATTTTGGATAATCGAATCTGTGAGTGTTATTTGAACATATTGATTTAACTTCTTTATATGAACAGTTTGCTCTTGTGCACTCACGTATTTTTGTACCATTTTCAGTATCTGATACAGGCTTAATATATCTCCAATCGCTCAGTTTGTGACCAAGCTTAGGAATAGTCTCAGTCTTGCTTACATTACCACATCCGCTACGTGTACACTTATATTGTCTTGTACCTGTCTTTGTGCAAGTTGGTGCTACTTTTGTTACCCAACTATAATTATGACCATAAGCCTTTATTGTCACATTTCTTGTTGATGTGCATCCTGAGTTTGCACATACCTGAATCATTACACCGTTTGTTGTACATGTTGCAGGCTTTGCTGTCTGCTTGTTCTTATAATTGTGGCCAGTAGCTGATTTGTAGTTCTTCTTTATTGTAGAAGTACATCCTGATCTTGTACACTTATGAAGTTCATATCCCTGAGCTGTACATTTAGGTGCTACTGTCTTATTATACTTATAATAATGACCATAAGCCTTTATTGGCACATTTTTTGTTGATGAACATCTTGAGCATGCCTGAACCATTACTCCGTCTGTTGTACATGTTGCAGGCTTTGCTGTCTGCTTGTTCTTATAATTGTGTCCGAGTGCAGAAACAACATTGGTTTTATCTGTCTTATATTTACAACCAGTTCTTGTACAGTACTTATATGAATAACCCTCTGCTGTACATGTAGGCTTATATGTGTAATTAACTAAGTTGTGTCCAGTAGCCGCCTTGTAGTTCTTCTTTGTTGTAGAAGTACATCCTGATCTTGAACATTTATGGAGCTCATATCCCTGAGTTGTACATTGAGGTGCTACTGTCTTATTATACTTATAATTATGACTATAAGCCTTTATTGGCACATTTTTTGTTGATGAACATCTTGAGCATGCCTGAACCATTACTCCGTCTGTTGTACATGTTGCTGGCTTTGCTGTCTGCTTGTTCTTATAATTGTGTCCAAGTACAGACTTGTAGTTGCTCTTATATGAAGCAGTGCATCCTGATCTTGTACACTTATAAAGATCATATCCCTGAGTTGTACATTTAGGTGCTACTGTCTTATTATACTTATAATTATGACTATAAGCCTTTATTGGCACATTTTTTGTTGATGAACATCTTGAGCATGCCTGAACCATTACTCCGTCTGTTGTACATGTTGCTGGCTTTGCTGTCTGCTTGTTCTGATAATTATGTCCAAGTGAAGACTTGTAGTTTTTCTTTGTTGTAGCACCACATCTTGATTTCGTACATTTATAAATGTCATAGCCCTGGGTACCGCATTTAGGCTTTACAGTCGAACTGTATCTATAATTATGTGAACAAGCCGCAGCATAAACTGTTCCATCAACTGCACTGCTCTCGCCTGTATAGTTCTTAACCTTGTTGTATGTAAGTGCGTTTCTTACTTCTTCACTGTCAGCATCAGGATTTTCCTGCATATATCTTACAGCGTCAGCTGCAACATACTGTGCTGCGAAGGATGTACCGCCTACTGCTTCCACATAGATATCAACTGAGTCGCCAGATACTTCACCAGACTCGTCAACCACGCCAGCTGAAATTACTGTCGGATAAGCTGCGGGATAGATTGTTTCCTTGTTAATATCATTTCCAGCTGCTGCAATCATAAGAACATCATTTTCAGCCGCATACTTAACAGCGTCTTCAAGAAGAGTTGATGCCTCATAGCCCTCAAAGCTCATTACGATGATATCTGCATCATTATTAACAGACCATACGATTGCTTCGCTGATATCAGAATACTTACCCTTACCCTCTGAATCAAGAACACGAACATCATATACTGCAATCTCAGGCACTTCATTAATGAGTACATCTGCCATCATATTAGCATGCTCGCTGAATTCCGCGTCATCTACAAATGAGATTTCCTTTGCTGATTCGTAATTTGTTATTCCTGAATCAAGAACGGCTACATTGATGCCGTTTCCAAGGAATAACTCCTCATCTTCACCGCAGTGATTATGTTCTTCATCACAAGCATGATCGTGTTCATGCTCATCAGTATGAGCGTTATCGGAGCTCATATTTTTGTTGCCTGCTGTTTCAGCAAAGACAGATACCGGCATTGATGACAAGGTTGTAGCCCCTGCAATAAATGCCGAAAGGATTGTTCTTAACATTTTTCCCTTCATTTTCAATATTCCCTTTCTGTACAATGTACATTCAAATTTATAACAAGCTCATTTTTGAGCCTGTCAGCGTTTGTATAACCTCAAATTTTTATTTAAGGCTCAACGCCTACATTTGTGTATACACAACATGATAAAAAGTGTTACAATATTTTTTACACCATAGTTATGTCAGTATTTTTATATTAGTGGTATATTAACGCAAAACGCATAATAAACTAATACTATTTTAAAAAAACAAAAAAGAGCAGACTCAGGAATTATATCCTAATCTGCTCATTATCATTTTTATTCGCCTTGCGGAACATTCTTGTTAAGGCTCTTGTTGCGATAATTAAGATTTGTACGAAGCGTATATCCCTGTTCTTCCCAGAAGTAATTGGCGGCATCATTATCTTTAAAAACCAATCCAAATATCTTTGAAATTCCTTCCTTGTGTAAGGCTTCCTCAGCCGTCTGAACAAGCATACGAGCGATACCATTGCGACGATAATCCGGATGAACACACATATGATGAACGATTGCACGTCTTCCATCATGACCTGTAAGTATAACACCAATTATTTTTTCATTCCCGTCGGTTTCATCGTTAATATATGCTAAAAAGCACGTTGCTGGATTACGCTTCAGATATCGTTCGATTCCGTCCCTGCTGTCGTCAACCGGATTCATCGCACGTCTTGACTGCTCTGTACTATTCCACAAAGCATAGATTCCGTCGTAGTCATCAATATAAACTGGTCTGATTGCAAAGTTAATCATAATACGTTTCCCTCCATTATAAAACATTTGATAGCTTCTTCCAAAAGTAAAAAACCACGCTTTACTGCGTGGTTTCTACTCTGATATTTCACAGATTTGGCTCCCCCTGCCCGGCTCGAACGGGCGACAACTCGGTTAACAGCCGAGTGCTCTACCGACTGAGCTATGGAGGAATATTAAATTTGTCGGAACTTGCGTCGGTAGAGCGCCTTAACACTCAACCGAAATAAAACTCCCAAGTTCCTACGTCACTCAAGTCAATTTTGGTGACGTTTGCGGTTCCCGACAT